>DATEGP010000085.1:0-30116 GCA_035280045.1 Candidatus Acidiferrum sp. | reverse complement strand
CACCCGCGCCAGCACTTCCACCCTTCCCAACTCCCTCTTGCTCATCTCCGTCCGCCCCAATCTGACCTCCTCTCGGAGGTCCTATTAAGGGGACATTTCTATCGAGGACAAAAGGGGACATTATCATCGAGGTTCAACAGGGGATGTATCGCTTTCATATTCTTTTCGTGCTACGGACGAGCCAGATTCAGTAAGCCTGAGAGCGTGCCGGAGGATTTTCCGCCATGGTTTGCGGAAGCGCACAGGATGAGCTTTGTCCTACGAGGCCGTGCATGCTTCCGTCATGGCAAGGCAAAACTGAAAATGTCACTCCCCGCCGCAATCGCCACATATTGTTTCGAGTTGATGGCGTAGCTCATGGGGGATGCGGCGATGTTCTGGCCGGTATTGAAGTGCCAGAGCGGTTTGCCCGTCTGCGCGTCGACTGCTTCGAAGGATTCAGCATCGTCACCGAAAAAGACGAGTCCGCCTGCAGTGGTCATCGTGCCGCCTGCGGAATGGCCCCTGCCCGCTTGGGGGTATCGCCATACGGGCTTGTCGGCGTCGAGAGAATAGGCCAATAAGACTTTCTGGTTGTGGTCACCCTCGCTGTGACGAGCACCCGTGGAATAGTACGTCTGGCCGGGCTGGAATGTCTGAGATTTCAAAACCAAGATGTTGCAGGATTCTAGGGCCATGAAGTAAAGGAGCGAAGTCTCGGGATTGTAGGAAGGCGCGTGCCAATTCGTAGCCCCAACCATGCCGGGGCAAACGCGCGCGCCGGTTGTGCTGGGCTTGATTCCTGTGCGAATGGGGCGGCCTTTCGCGTCAATTCCGCTGGCCCAATTCAGTTTCTCTGCGAAACGCGTCGCCGAAAGGAATGCGCCGTTGGCGCGATCGAGGACGTAAATAAACCCGTTTCGGTTCGCCTGAACAAGGAGTTTTTGCGCCTGACCACGAAACGTCGTATCCACAAGGACCGGCGTCTCAGTTGCGTCGTAGTCGAAGAGATCGTGCGGTGTGAACTGGAAATACCATTTGAGTTTGCCGGTGTCGGGGTCGAGCGCGAGCAGTGAATCGGTGTAGAGGTCATCGCCGGGACGCGGGGCGCCGTCAAAATCCGGGGCGGGGTTGCTGGTGGTCCAGAAAATGGTGTTGAGTTCAGGATCGTACGTACCGGGCATCCAGGTGGTCCCGCCGCCCAGTTTGTAGCTTTCCCCAGGCCAACTCGAGGAGCCGAACTCGCCGGGAGCGGGGATGGTCCAAAAACGCCAAGCCTCTTTGCCGGTCTCTGCGTCGTAAGCCGCGATAAAGCCACGCACGCCGTCGTCGCCTCCGGAAGTACCTACAATCACTTTGTTTTGAACCACTAGAGGCGCACTGGTCGCCCCATAATTTGGATTGCCATCTGTGTAAGCGACATCCCAGAGCAGATGGCCGGAACGGGCGTCGAGACAAAGCAGATGCGCGTTGTCTGTCTCCATGTACACGCGTGAGTGCCAAATTCCCACGCCACGGTTGTGATGTTGCGAAGCGTCGTCGATCAGTCCCTCGGTGACGGGGCGCAAGTAATGCCAGAGCGTCCGTCCCGTTTGGGCGTCAAGTGCGAAAGCGTCATTGGCGGCCGTCACGAACATGATTCCGTCCGCGACCACTGGTGTTACCTCGAGCTGACCGGAGTTCGCCGCGTGAAAGACCCACTGAGCGCGAAGCTGCGCGACGTTACCCGTGTTGATTTCGCGAAGAGCGCTGTAGCGGCGGCCCGTATAATCGCCATTGTAAGACAGCCAGTTGGCCTCAACGGGCTTCGAAAGCAAATGCCTCGGGGTCACGTCGAGCGCAGTTACGATTGAAGTCATCGGATTGTCCTGAGCCGACAGAGCTGCAGAGGCTAGGAGAAGGCCCGTCAAACAAAAAGAGAACGGTCGCCGCGAGCCATCGCTAGAACTTTGTCTCCTCAGCGACAATCGGGACTTCGTCACAATGAAAGCGGCTCCCAAGAATGAAACTTCATATATAACAAGTAGGTAGGGAGAGGCCAGTGATTTTCACAGCCGCCCAAATTTGGCAACGGCTTCTTCAATCGATTTAAGTTTCTCGATGTACGCGTACATGGAGTGCTCCTTGAAGTCCATTTCTTGCGCCAGATGTAGCACTTGTGGCGCAAGGGCCTTCGGTACCACCACTACGCCGTCGGGATCCGCAGTAATGATGTCCCCGGGGTTCACTGGCACGCCGTCGCAAGTAACAGTGATATTCGAGCCGACAAACCGGTAGTGGCTGACGGATGTAGAAGGAACAACCCCGAGCGCATAAACCGGGAATCCAATCTTTTGCAAATAGGCAGTGTCTCGCACTCCACCGTCGATCACTGCTCCGGAAAAATTTCTTGCGGCCATGGCCGTGCCCATCAATCCACCCATGCCGGCGATGTCGTTTCCATCTTCCACGACCATGACGTACACAGAATTGGGTCCGCCCGTGTCGATGGCATGCAGCATGCCCTTGAGAGCGTCAGGATCGTGATTCGCTTCTTTTTTCAGGGAAACCGTAAGTGCATACCCCGCAAATCGGGTCTGAAAAATCGGGCGCATTCGATGCGTCATGTACATCTTCTTGCCGGCAACCTGTTCAAGAGCGTCAGACACGGAGGCGACTTCCACGTGGCGGAAACCATCGAGGAGAGCTGCCTCGTCTTTTGCTTGTGCTGGGGGCTGATCTTGCTTTGCAGAAATCTTTTCAGCCTGTGCGAGAAGCAACAGGCCCAGAGCGACAGCGAGGCCTAGGAACCAAGCGGCACGACGAGAAGTCAAAGCTTTCCACATAGACCCTCCTTGCACTTAAGACGGGCGCACTTTAGCATCTTTGAAAGCATCGGGTGAAGTCTTTTGCTTCCTCGATGAGTTGGAAGAAGTTCTCGTAAATCGAATTGTTAAGATACGCCATGCCTGAAAGCTTGTTGAGAAATGAGTGTAATCGTCATCCCGAGCGAAGCGAGAGATTTGCTTTTCTGAAGAATCCAGGAGAAAGGCAGATTCCTCGTCACTCCGCTCCTCGGAATGACAAATTTCGGTGCGGTTTTAGGCAAGCCGCTAAGGAACAAAGCAAGCCTTCTGTCTTCGTGGGAACCCTGATTCGGCTTCCTTCAGTATTTCTCTTCCTTGCCGTCGTTGCAATCGCGCTTGGCGCGCAGAACAAACCAGGTTCCACTTCGTCCAAAACGAATGCCGCGGGTCGCGCGGAGGCCAAGTCAACTTTTGAGATTGCATGCGCGTCGTGCCATGGTCTTGACGCGCGCGGCGGCGAGCGCGCGCCGGACATCGCGTCCCTCCCCGAAGTCGTGCGCAAGACGGACGCGCAGCTCGTCAAGATTCTGACCGACGGAAAGATCGTCTCCGGCATGCCTTCATTCGCGTCTTACGGTTCTGCAAGATTGTCGGCGCTCGTTGCCTATCTGCGAGTGCTGCAAGGGCGTAGCAAAATGCTCCTTCTCCCGGGTGATCCTGCGCGAGGAAAGACGCTGTTCCTCGGCAAAGCGAAATGCGCAGAGTGTCACATGATCAGCGGCCAAGGCGGGTTTTTGGGCCAGGACCTCACGTCCTACGCGGCGAGGATGGGCGTCGATGATATTCGTTCCAGCATCGTCAATCCCGAAAGAGGTCTCGATCCACGACGCGGGCTAGTCACCGTCATTCTTACCGACTCAACGACGTTTTCCGGCATTGCGCGCAACGAAGACAACTTTTCTCTGCAATTGCAGACTGCTGACGGCGTTTTTCATCTCCTAAACAAGTCTGATATCAAGGACCTGACCTATACAGGAAAGTTGCCAATGCCTTCCGATTACGGCTCAACTCTGTCATCGCAGGAACTCAACGACCTGGTAAGTTATATGCTCGCCACGTCGCGGTCATTAAATGGCCGTAAAGCGCCGATCACTCGTGAAGACGGGGACGAAGAGTAGGAATCGAGGCGGGGAAGGGCAGTCTTTTTCAATTTCCTTGAGGGGACCGGAATCGTTTCCGAGTGTCCCTTCATCCACCCGCAATACTGGCAAGTGCCAATAGAGCTTCTAGCTTCCCGCAAGCGCCTGCGGAGTCGGCGCAACTAGCACCGTTGCAGCGTGGCGCTAACCCCAGCGCGGTTGTTCATCCAAGCTGATACCCAATGCGGTCTTTGCTACCACCTCATGTGTAAGAAAAGAGTTAGCGGGATGGATTCGGCCCAGACGCGCATCGCGGATCAATCGTTCATAACCTGCCGAGCGAAAAATTCCGTTGCCGCCTGTGACATCCAAACCCAGATCGACAACGCGCCAGGAACCTTCCACCGCGCGGTATTTGGCTGAAAAAATTTTCAACGGCCATTGGGCTCCGTGATCCACGCCATTGGACCAGTCTTCGGCGACTGACTCCAGATGTGGCCCGATAGATTCGAGTTCGATGACCATGTCGGCGATGGCGTGCTGGACTTCCGGGTGATACGCCATCGAGCGAGAGAGTGCCAATGAGCCTTTGCTTTTTGCGGACGCAACACTCAGGTCCAGCGCACGCTTGGCAAGTCCGTAGTAAATGTTTCCAAAACCCATCAGCGCCCAAGCAAAAAGCGAGAGAACAAACTGGTCAACTCCCGCTCCGCCAGCCGGCACGATCCGGGCAACATAGCGGTCTGGAACAAATACGTTCTCCAGCACGGTGTCATCGCTGCGTGTGGCGCGCATACCAAGAACATCCCAAGTTTCCTTGATTGCGTATCCCGCTGTTTCGCGCGGCATAAATGCGTGGACTATCTTTGGTTGAGCGGGATCGCTGTTGTCCATCCCGTGCAAGCCAAACCGGGTCCAGACGGGCGTGAGGCTGCCGAAGTGCTTACGACCAGTGAATTTGTAGCCACCTTTAACACGCTCTGCTTTCGACGTAGAGAGCAGAACCGGAACGTCGTTGCCGCTCTCCGCGTGGCCGGCTGCGAAGATCTCGCCCGCGGCTGCCTCGCGGAGAAGCCATTCGAGTGAAGCATCACCGCGACGCCAAAGATCGGCAGCGACGCCGACCCAATAAAGGTGCATGTTTACGGCAAGCGCCGTCGCGGGCGCATGATAGGCCAAGCGACGTTGCTGGCGGCATACTTCCGCAAGCGACATGCCCGCGCCGCCGAATTTCGCGGGTAGCGGCAACAAAAGGTACTTGGCCACCCGCAGGTCCTCGAAATCTTCTTTAAAGAACCGGTTTTCCCTATCGTAGTCGGCCGCGCGCGCAGCAAAGCATGCAAGCATCTCTTCGCTGAGCGCAGGCTTGACTGACTGCGACGAGGACTTAATCGAGCTTCCGGCATCACATGCGCCACGGTTTGAATCTATTTTGGAGGTCGTTATTTCAGCTAATTGATCCATTTTGTTCTTCCTTTTGATTTACAAACTTCTTAGCTCTGGGAGTCGCCAGGGGGCCCGCCCACTTCTAAAATCAGGCGTTTATTCAACCCCAAAACATATTCGCGAACATAACCCATTTCCGAAACCTGATGGATGATTTTCACTCAAGCCGGAGCAAAACAGTCCGCTATTTCAATCTTCGCGTACGGACCAGGCGAAGTGCGCGCGCTCCCAACTCCGAACTTTGCGGCGTCCTTCATCGAAGATTCGTTCGTAGTTCCCCAACCGGACTTTCCGAGACGTTTGCTCATCGAGTGATTTCCACAAGGGCTCGTATTGATTGAAAACTTTCAAATAGGCTGGCCGATCAGTCGGCGCGGCCGCGTCGGTGCCGAACAGAAAACGGTCAGGGTAGTGTTCTATCAGATCCGCCATCGTCTTCGTCGCTTCCGTGCTGGCGACCACGTACTTTGCAACTTCCGCCCACGAAATGTCGAAATAAACGTGACGGAAGCCGGGATCACGCAAAATCTCTTCGATCTGCGCTGCGTGGTTCCTGCCTGGCCGGACCACGCGCCCCAAGCCCATATGGGCCCAAATGATGGTCACGTTCGAGTGCCGTTTGAAGAGATCCTTCATCTGTCTGAGATATGCGGGTTCGGCTCCTTCCTTTGCAAAAGGAACATCGATATCGTTGTGGATCAGGACAACCAGGCCAACTTCCGCGGCAAAGTCGAGTATGCGATCGAGGGCTGGGTCCTGCAGGCTTGCCACTTGCCCGGGTATCTTCCCCGATACGAATTCTTTGTGAATCGTGAATTCGCCGATGCCGGTGAACACGCCTGGGAAAACCTGAAGCACGCGGCGGATGTGGTCGGCGGCATACATGTCCGTAGGATTGAAGCCTGAAATCATAGGGTCTAAGCGGATCTGCTGTTCCTTGGTTAAAGACTTATAGGCCATCGCAATCCACGCGTCCGTAAACGAGTAGTAGTACAACGGAGCATCCGAATGCATGTAATACGTCGGAGCACGGTCCCCGTCGACCCGGTACGACCACTCTTGCTGAAGTGGCAGGCCGAACAATGCCACCCGTCCAGCCTTGTTTCCCATCATGTTTAGAAAGTCGCGAACATCCGGGCCTTCCTGAATATTGTTGGTCAGGTGGAAATGGGAATCGTTGAAATCATAAGTGCCAGTTTGCGCGTGCCCCGGTGCAGCGCTCATAAGTAAAAGCCCAAGAAACGGCGCCACAAACAGCAAGCGTTGCGCGCATCCTAAAGACAGTCCTTTCATGCCTTGCGCCCTGGCACGCGCAACGCGATCCCCGGATGGGGTGTCATGGCCTAGCCTCGTAAACAATGTTAAAGGGCGTCTCCGTAGCCCGCCGGAAGCGATTGAACCCGGCCGAGGTCACAACTTCCCGAATGCGGGCCTCTCCGGCCTGCGCACCCAAACAGAGTCCTACTTCCTGCGAACGCGAGCAAGGCGTGCATAGCAGCGTCGAAAAAGAGTAGTAGACGCGACCAACAGGATTCAGATTGTCTTTCAAATTGTCGTTTGCAAAGGGCTCGACGATCATCCACGTTCCGTCTTTAGCTAAAGACTGCCGGATGTGCGCAGCGGCTCCAATTGGGTCACCCATATCATGCAAGCAGTCGAAGACCGCCACGAAGTCGTAATTCCTCCCGGGAAATTCTTTCGCCTTTGCCACTTCAAAGGTGACGCGGTCGGCGACGCCGTTGCGCTTCGCAGACTCGCGAGCCGCTTCAATGGACTTGTCGTGGTAGTCGAATCCGAAAAACTGAGAATTCGGAAATGCCTTAGCCATCAATAAGGTCGACGCTCCTTTACCGCAGCCGATGTCGGCAACTCGCGCTCCTGCCTCCAGCTTCGCCTTTACGTGGTGCAACGCGGGTATCCAGGCGCTCACTAGATTCGCAGCATACCCTGGCCGAAAAAACTTTTCACATCCATGGAACACACCGTCAGCATGTTCATGCCACCCCATACCGGCACCGGTACGGAATGATTCAGCAATTCGCGGAACTGCGGACAGCGACGCTAGAGCTAGTTCAAATGCACCGGGCAGATACGCGGGACTATCCTCAGTTGCCAGCGTGAACGCCTGTTCTTGCGTCAAGCTGAATAGGCCGGTTTTCTCATCGTACGCGACATAGCCACCAGCAGCTTGCGAAGCGAGCCACTCGCGCAAATAACGCTCATCAGTCTTTGTCTTGGCCGCAAGTTGCGCAGGCGTCACAGGCCCTGTTGCGAGGGCTTTGTAGAGCCCCAGCTTTTCTCCGATAACGACCATGCCCGTGTGAACGGCCGCACCAAGATCGGTAACGAACTGACCGATGAAGGCGTTAAGCTTGTCCATATTCAAAGCGGGAACCTGTGCAGTGCTCATGTAAGATTTCTCCTTTTCGTAAGTTTGACTTTCGGATTTGTATCACTCTGTGCTGCCCAGCCCCTTCGCGACTACAACGAAGGGGCTGGCGGCTGGATCTAACGCCTCAACGGGTTTGGCCGTCGAATAACTTGCATGCAACACCGGGATGCCAGTTCACGAACGCGCCGTTAGGGTTGTCCTTCCAGGCCCAAACGTGAAGTGTGTAGAACGCTTTCAATCCGAAACGATTGGGGGCATCGAAATAGTGAAAAAGCTGCCCCATCAGTTCTGGCGGCCCCGGTTTATGGGTCTTGTCGTTATCCCACTGTTGCGCGTCAACCAGAAAATCTGCGCCCGTCAACTTCAGATGTCCGTCCGCCGTTGGTTCGTAGAGGATGATTTGGGGTTTGGTGGGGTCAATAATGCCCATGCCTACCAATTCCATGTTGATGTAATGCAGCCCCATGGCTCCTTGGTCGGGTCCGCTCACGCAGCCGAAACCAAGGGCATATCCTTCTCTTTCAGCCTGGGCGACATCATGGAAGCGGTCGGTCGAATCGCGAACGATCTTGATCAGCGCGATTTGATTGGCTTTCTGCTCGGCGGTTACTTCTTGTTGCGCTTGCGCGGTGTGCGAGTGACTGTCTTGCGCCACAACAAGCAACGGCCAAACACCTATGACAGCGAGCGCGCCAATCACCGAAAATCGAATTTGCGCGGCGAGTCTTATCACTTTTCTGCGGATTCGTGCACTACTCATCGACTTTGTCTCCTTTTCGTATCGTGCCTATTTCGATTGTTGTCGTTGCTCGTTGCTTCTTCGGCGAGCAGGTCGGTAGAATCCGCTGTAGAGCGGCTTATCCAGGTTGATCGCCATGAACGTAAGTAGCAGTTTGCCGAGCATCGTAACGATGGCAAAGTAGCAGCATCAGAGTACGAAGTAACGAAAGAGAGCCAAAGAAACGCCAAAAGATTTGGGCAAAACCGGAGCAGATTTGGAAACGAGCGCTTTAAGCTACCAATTCGATGACTTCACCCTGGACCTCGCAAGGGGCTGTGTTCTCAAGGGAATACAGGAGGTAAAGCTTCGTCCGAAGGTGTATGAAGTGCTGAAATACATGGTGGAACACCCTGGACGGCTGGTCGGTAAACAGGAACTGATGCAAGCGGTCTGGCCAGACGCATTTGTGACTGACGATTCACTGGTGCAGTGCGCGCTGGAGTTGCGCCGAGCGCTCAATGATCGCGACCAGCAGTTGCTTAGAACCGTGCCTCGCCGTGGGTATTTGTTCGCCGCTGAGGTGATCCGGCACTCGAAGAAAGCAGACCAAGCCCCCCCGCCAGTAGCCAGTCCTTATGACCCATCCGACGATCGGGCATTGTTATCAAGAAGACTCCCGAGGAAGCGCCCGGGCCTGCCAATCCCACGTACTTCCCTCATCGGACGCGAACAACAAATGGCCGACGCCACCGAGTTACTACTCCGAGAAAACGTGCGGCTGTTAAGTCTCACTGGTCCTGGAGGTGCCGGCAAAACGCGCCTGGCGGTTGCTCTGGCCTCCGCAATTGCCCACAAATTCACTGCGGGAGTTCAATTTGTCAGCCTAGCTTCGATCAGAGACCCGGACCTTGTTGGAACTGCAATCGGCGACGCACTCGAAATCCAGCAAGTCGCCAACCGCACGCTGCCGCAACTCATCGGCGCCAACCTACAAAACTGCGGACCATTTCTGCTTCTATTGGACAACTTCGAACAGGTCCTACCAGCCGCGAAACTTGTCGCCGAGATCTTGGAAGCGTGCCCTTCACTGAAAATTCTCACCACCAGCCGTTTTCACTTACGTGTTTACGGCGAGCAGGAATTCCCGGTGACACCCCTTGCGGAGAACTTTGCACTTGAGCTGTTTGCGCAATGCGCGGCGGCCGTTTGGCCCGGCTTTGCTATTACTTCTGAGAATGCGTCCGCGATTCGGGAGATTTGCTCACGACTCGACGGATTGCCGTTGGCCATTGAGCTCGCGGCTGCCAGAACGCGAGCGCTATCTCCCAGCGCAATTTTGGAACGTCTCCACAGACGCTTGCAATTGCTCACCGGCGGTGCGGTCGATTTGCCCGAGCGGCAACAAACGCTGCGTAGCGCCATTGATTGGAGTTATGGTCTTTTGAGCGAGAAAGAACAGAAGCTATTCCGGCGGCTTTCAGTTTTTGTTGGAGGATGCACCCTGGAGGCGGCGGAGGCCGTCTGCAACACACAGGAAGACCTCGGTATCGATGTTCTTGAAGGGCTGTCCTCTTTGGTGGATAAGAATCTGGCCCATCGCATGGACAGGTCTCAGAGCGAGCCACGTTTTGCGATGTTGGAAACCATTCGCGAATATGCCCTCGAACGCCT
The DNA here is from genome assembly GCA_035280045.1 of Candidatus Acidiferrum sp. GTDB lineage: Bacteria > Acidobacteriota > Terriglobia > Acidiferrales > UBA7541 > Acidiferrum. The sequence goes on along the minus strand of DATEGP010000085.1, from coordinate 19,982 downwards.
CGTGGATGGGGGCGAACAACCTGCTGTGCGACGCGCGCAGGCGGCGTACTGCCTCGTTCTAGCAGAGGAGGGAAACCCAGAACTAAACGCGTCAGATCGAAGCGCCTGGTTGGCGCACTGCGACGCGGAAATCGAGAACTTCCGTGTTGCCCTTGACTGGCTGTTCGAGACCGCCGATCTCGACTGGGCTTTCCGGTTGTGTGTTGCGCTCTTTCGATTCTGGGACATGCGGGAACACCTAACCGAAGGACGTATTCGCCTGGAAACCCTTCTGCGCATGGCTGGGTCTGAGCGCGCAGGAAAACGTGCAAGAGTGTTGCATTTTCTCGGCGCTTTATCCACGGCTCAGGGCGACTATCCGAAGGCCGAGGATTGCCTGCAGCAGAGTCTATCCCTCTATGAAGAATTGGCCGATGACGCCGGCATCGCTGCATCTTTGAATGCTCTAGGCGTATCAGCACGGGATCGGGGAGACTACGCCGTCGCCCAGAGCAATTTTGAGCGAAGTCTCGCTTGCTGGCGTGTGCTGTCGAACCGCTTGGAAACTGCCCGGTGTCTTCACAACCTTGCGAATGTGGTCGAGGTTCGCGGCGATTATGCGCGTTCTCAGTGGGCACTCCGTGAGTCGAGCGACATTTTTACTGAACTGGGTGATCGCAACGGGGCGGCCTGGTCTCTCAATCAACAGGGGGATATAGCCCGCGCACAGGGGGACATGGTTGCCGCGCGGGAATTGTATCAGCGCGCGCTTGCGGTCTTTCGAGAGACCGGAGACCACTGGGGTTCTGCGCGTTCACTTGCCGATCTGGGCAGCATCGAGTGTCAGGAGGGAGATCATCTGGCCGCACGTGCAGCATACCGTGAAGGCCTGCAAATCTTCGCTGGTTTAGGTCATCGGCGAGGAGCGGCCAGAGCTTTAGAAGGCTCTGCATGTCTCGCTCTGGCACGAGGGCAAGCGGTCCAAGCACTGAAATTGGCCGCTGCCGCCACACATTTACGCCAGTTGATCGGTGCTCCTCTACATCCTGCGGAACAACTAAAACTTGACCAAACATTACTTCCTGCGTGGCAATCGCTCACGGATGCCGAAGGTAAAAGAGTTTGGGCCGAGGGATTCACGCTGAGTTTGGAAGAAGCTATTCAATATTCGCTGGAGGAATCTGACGCCGCTACGCCAAGTTAGAGGGCCCAATCAGCCGACGGACGGCAGCAACACGATTGACTGGAATACCTGTTCTGCGAGCGTGCTCCCGAACGCTATCCTCATCCGGCGCGAGATAGACGCAGTAGACTTTATCCTCAGTGACGTAGCTATGGAGCCACTGAATCTGTGGACCCATTTCTTTCAAGGTCTGCAATGAACGCAGGGATAGTTCGCGGACTTGATCTTCAGATAGCGCTCCCGCGCCGGGGATTTCACGTTCGATCACAAATTGCGGCACAATCTTGAGAGTCTAACACCATCCTGAACCCAACAGCTGAGCATTGTGAATTGACCACTTCCACAAACCATGGCGACCCCCAAACAAGGGCGCTTTCTATCACGCACTTCTGAACACGCTTTCGCACGATTCGTACTGGGTCCGCACAGATTTATCCGGGAACGGGGTTGTGGGGAGTTCGGCGCGCTATGGAACATGGGCGCACAGATAAGTTTGAGGTGCATACAGACTCCCACAGAATCATAGGTATTGTGCGTACGCTCGAACACGGAAGACACGCTGGTGAAATCGCGTAGGTCCGTATATTGGTGGTAACAGGCGTCTCTGGCAGTGATTTTCCGGTTTGACCAACGAACGGCTTTAATTCCCTTTAGAATTCTGGTTCAGGCTCGTCTATTAGGATAGTTAATGTAATTATAATAGTATTAATTATAAGTAGCGAAACTCGACTCAAGCCACTTCGAAATATCAGGTGAGCACCGCCGGAACGTCGACTGTGGAGGTGATTTCTCTTCCCCCGCCTTCAGTACGATAGCAAGGGGAACTTATTTCGGACGCCTAGACGCGCCAACCAGCCGTAAGTAGCTGATTACAAACACTTTGATATGGTGGAGGCGGGGGGAGTCGAACCCCCGTCCGAAAAGCGCTACGGCCCGAAGCCTACATGCTTAGCTCAATTCGTTTAGGTTCGCCAGCCGCGGTCAGAATGAGCAAGAAACGCAGCCGGCTAGTCCGATGAATCTCGCCCGAACCTTACGGACCGAAAGGCTCGAGCCAGCTCACTGTGCGACGCCTCTTGCCGGGCCCATGAGCAAAGCCCGGGGAAGCGTGCGCCTAATTAATTAGGCAGCAAGTGCCAAGTTGTTGTTGGCAGTTCTAGTTTTCCACCAAGTTGCGGGCAGGTGGGTCCCGGCATGCCTTCGGGTCGCGACAGCTTCCGTCGAAACCGTGTCGCCCCCTTTCCCCATTATATCACCCAGTCACCAGCAGGATTGTAGGTTGAGTCGAACCTGTTGATTTGGCGTGATTTACGGCCTGCCCCGAATCGAATAAGCAACAATTGAGCACAACCCACCCCCTACTCCGTTGACTCAAATCCAACTAGCTTCGAAAATGCCAAGGTGGGGGCTCGCAGGCGAAATAACATAGAAAGCTGGTATGGCACAAGAACTCAACTCGGTCGAACAGGCCATTGCGCGGGCGCTTCGCGATAACCTCGAGCGCCTCAAGCAGACCTCGGACGAACTCCATCATGCTGTTAACGATGTAGTCTCCGCGTGCGCCAGCAACAAGCCCACCAACGCGCTTCCGCCGCTTCTTCGCGCGCAAACTTCTGCTGCTTCGCTTACAGCCGCGCTCGAAGTTTTGTCGAGATTTGTCGCTTTGTCACTTCAGACTGGGCCTCGTTCGCCCCTTGAAGCACAGATTACGGATTTGGTCGGAAGGGCCGCGCCTGAGCCTGCTCCAGCGCGCCAGCGCCCCGCGCCTGCTCCGCCAACACCCATGGCCCGCAACACACCGCCAGCTCCTCGCGTCGAAACGCCTCCGGCACCTTCCTTTGAAGAAGAGACCGAGATCGAGCTGGTCGAGCCCGCTCCCAGCGCAGACTTCGAGGGAGAGTTCGACGTCAACCGGTTGTCGCCTGAAGAGCAGGAATTGCACCGCCGCGCCAACCGCGTCGCCAAGGTTTCGATGCAGGACATCAAGATGCTTCGGCCGGAGCAAGTGCGGCTGGGGCGCGAAAATAGAGACATATGCACTCGATTGAAAGACGATATTGAAAAGGCTCATCGGGAATACGACCGCCGTTTCAAACCAATCATGGACCACCCAGTGGATTACTTTTATCGCTGGTTGGTCGAAATCCTTGCCGATGGCGACCCTCACGCCCTCGGTGAATATCCGTACGCGACGCACGCGCGTCACAATTAAATTAGGCACCAAAGCAATCGTTGGTTTTGTGGCATGTGGAAGGATGCCGTATCATTGTTCGTTCCCATGATTAGAGCGTTGACTGCTTTCATCCTTGCGCTGGTCTTGTCCGTGAGTAGCTCCTTCGGGCTTCTCGCTCAGCCGCCGCAGCACAAGCACAAAAGGAAAAAACCTCCCGCTACGCCCTGCCGCGACGGCTGCAAGCCGGAAACTCCGGCGCCGCAGGTTCCCGTCGAAACTCCGGACGATGACGCCGCACAAAAGGAAATCACAGGCTTGGCTCGCGAGCTTCGCAACCGCGCCCCCGGCGCCTACGAAAAACTGTCGGCCTTCGCCGCAAAGAACACCACGAACGTTTGGGGCGCGCGCGCTGCTCTCGCTTTGGGCTACGAGGATTTTTCAGACAAGCGAGTGCCTCAAGCGCTAGGCTGGCTGTTGAAGGCGCAGAATGACACGCTTCTGCGCGAATATGCGTTGTACTGGACGGGGCAAGCGCAACTGAACCTGGGCCGCAAAGCCGAAGCCTACAAAGTTCTGCAAACTCTGCAGCATGACTATCCCAACACCGCGCTTCGCGAACAAATGTTGCAGGCTATCGCTCCGACGGCTGTGCAGTTGGGCCACCCGCAGGAAGCGATTGACGCGCTTAATGCCTATGCCGCCACGTCCTCCAAGCCAGAGCTTCTCATCGAGCGCGCTCGCGCCTACCAGGCGGCTCATCAGCTTCCGCGCGCCGCCAAGGATTTTCAAACCATCTTCTACAAATTCCCCAAGGCCGACGAAGCCAAGCCCGCCGGGGCCGCCCTCACGCAGCTGATGCATGCATTGGGCAAGGAATACACCTATCCCGGCGTCGAGATGCAAGAGCAGCGCGCTCAAATTTTTTATGATGCGCATAAATGGCGGGAAGCACGAACGGAATTTGAAAGACTGCTCACCATGCTCAAGGATCCGGCGAATCCGGTTCGTCAGCGCGCACAGTTGCGCATAGCCGAATGCAGGATTCAACCGAAAGGTTCCCCTTCGCTGATCGCCTCGCTGAAGACTCCGGACCTCGACGTCGACGCTGAACGTCTCTATGCATTGTCGCAGGCGTACTGGAGCTCCAAAAAAGAAGCGGAGATGTTCAGCACGCTGAATACGCTCGCGCAGACTTATCCTGTCAGCAAATGGAACGAAGACGGCTTGATGTCGGCGGGGAATTATCATTGGGTTCAACTGGAACGCGAGAAAGCCGCAGAAGCGTACCAGCATGTGCTCGATTCCTTTCCCAACGGAAAGTACGCGCTCAACTGTGAGTGGCGGACCGCTTGGGTTGCGTACCTCGATCGTAAGCCGGATGCCGACGACCGCCTGACGAATTTCTTATTGAAATATCCCACTTCCTCAAACGCCGTTGACGCGCTCTATTGGCTTGGTCGCAGTTCCGAGCGGGCGGGAAATGTCGCCCACGCGCGCAGCTTCTACATGAAGGCGGTCGAGCGGTTTCCGGAGACCTATTTTGGCATCGCGGCGGCCGCGCGCCTTGCCAAGATCGGCCCCGGCGAAGAAACTCCCGCGGAGTTTTTAGAAAAGATTCCGCCTGCGCCTGCGCTTCGCCCGTTCGATGAGCCGATTCCCGTCGCCGCCGAAGAACGCTGGGAGCGCGCGCAGGCTCTTCGGGAGGTTGCCTTTGACTCCTCCGCCGAACAGGAACTGAGGAACGCCTACTTGGCCACTCCTTCACCGCGTTTTCTTCTGGAGGCAGCTCAAGCAGCTTTCGACCAAGGACACTTTGCAGCGGGTATGGCTTACGTGCGCACGATCGTTCCGAATGCGGACGCCAGGAAATTCAGCGATGTTCCCATCGAAGTGTGGAAGGCACTTTTCCCCTTGCCCTACGAAGCGGCCATCCGGCGTGAAGCCGCCAAGAATGATTTCGATCCCATGTTCGCAGCTGGCCTGATTCGTCAGGAGTCCACTTTCAAGCCCGACGCGGTCTCGAACCGGAACGCCATCGGCATGATGCAATTGCTGCCCAAGACCGGCCGGCTTATGGCACGACAAATCAAGGTCCGCTACGTGAAGAACAAGCTCTTCGAGCCGGAGTACAACATCGAACTCGGCATGGTTTACATCTCCAACCTGGTGCAGCAATTCGGCTCACCGGAAGCTGCGGCCGCCGCTTACGACGCCGGGGAAGATCGAATTACCGCGTGGAAAGCCGAGCGAAATTACGAAGAGATTCCCGAACTTGTCGAATCCATCCCTTTCACCGAAACTCGCGAATACGTGCAAATCGTCTTGCGAAACGCCCAACTCTACCGGATGATTTATGGGCAGCCCAGCGTGGCCACGCAGGCATCCACCGGCGACGCCCGCTAAGGCTGACATAACTTAGCTTTGCTCAGGCCCACGATACGTCGGGCCCTCTTGTTTCTCGTCGGAATTTTTCTGGAAGGTGTAATGACGGCTCCCGATTCCACCATGGCTCAAATTTCGCGCCGTATGCTTTCGGCGAAGGCCGAGCAGTTTACGGAATCCGTGATTCGCGAAATGACGCGCCTGGCGATGAAGCACAGCGCGGTGAATCTCTCGCAGGGATTCCCCGATTTTGCCGCTCCCGAAGAAATCAAGGAAGCCGCGCGGCAGGCCATCGCTGACGACATCAATCAATATGCGATTACGTGGGGCGCGAAGCCGCTGCGCGACGCAGTCGTTGAAAAATTCGCCCGCACCCAGGGCGTCCTCTACGATCCGGAGCGCGAAATCACCGTTTGCTGCGGTTCCACGGAAGCGATGATGTCCGCCATGATGGCCATTATCAATCCCGGCGATGAGATTGTCGTTTTCGAGCCGTTCTACGAAAACTATGGCCCGGACGCGATTCTCAGCGGCGCGAGTCCGCGTTTTGTGAAACTGCGGGCGCCTGATTGGACCTTCGACGAGAAAGAACTCTCAGCCGCTTTCGGCCCCCACACCAAAGCCATCATTCTCAATACGCCCAACAATCCCACCGGCAAAGTGTTCACTCGCCCCGAACTCGAATTCATCCGCGACCTCTGCGTGCGCTGGAACGCGTATTGCATCACCGATGAGATTTACGAACACATTCTTTACGACGGCGCGAAGCACGTTTCCATGGCGGCGATCGACGGCATGCGCGACCACACCATCGTTATCAACGGCCTCTCGAAAACTTACAGCGTCACCGGTTGGCGTGTGGGCTGGGTGCTCGCTCCTCCGGCACCGACGCAGCCCATTCGCAAAGTCCACGACTTTCTGACCGTCGGCGCCGCCGCCCCTCTCCAGCAAGCCGGATCCATCGCGCTGCATTTCGCGCAAAGCTATTACGACAAACTCGCCGCCACGTACACCGCCAAGCGCGAGCGCATCCTGAAAATTCTCACCGCCGCCGGGTTCACCGTTTTCAAGCCGCGTGGCGCCTACTACGTCATGACCGACATTTCGCGTTTCGCGGATCCCGATCCCGAGAAATTTCCCGCCGATACAAGAGATGTCCGCTTCGCAAAATATCTTGTCGAAAAAATCGGTGTCGCCGTCGTGCCCGGCTCCAGTTTTTATAACGATCCGCGCGACGGCGCCTCCCAAGTCCGCTTCACCTTTTGCAAAAAAGACGAAACTCTCTCCGCCGCCGAAGCCCGCCTCTCCAAACTCTCGCGTAATTGAAGCGTTAGTGAAACGCCAGCGTTCACCGACTATCCTTATAGCTATCCCTAACCCCTAATCCCCAATCCCTAGTCGCTCGTCGAGTGTGCTAGAATCCCCGCGTCAAACACCATGTCTACGAAACTTATTCTGATCCCCGCCAATACAAAAATGGAAGCGAACGGCGACGGCACGTCTTTTGATATCTCTTCCAGCATGACGAGAACTTTCCTTTGTCTTCTTACCGTCGCCGATCAGCTCGAGCAGGAGTCGCTTGATGTATCTATCTACGGTTCGGCCGACGGCGCCACCTGGACACCCAAGCCGCTACTGAAGATGCCGCAACAGTTTTATCGCGGCCACACGAAAATGGTTTTCGACCTTTCGTTGCGCCCAGAAATCAAATTTGTTCGTGCGCGCTGGGAAGTCAACCGCTGGGGCCGCGGAGCGCCGCTGCCAATGTTCGTCGCCGGCCTGGAACTGACGGAAGTTCCGCAAATGTCGCGCGAGACTCCCGGACGAAGCGCGGTCGCAGCTCGCTAAAGGCGGCGCCAGCGTGTTGCCTTTTGTGTTAAAACGGCCTCAAGTTTTACGTCTCGCTAACAGAGACGCGCTTTAGATAAAGATTATCTAAATCTTGCGCTGTCATCAGGTTGAAGGGCTTTTTAGGGGTAGGAGACTGACGGTCGGTTGCCCTGTGGTGGTTAGCCTCCTACCCCGCGAGTGGTCTTATTGGTATAGACGATTCCAGCCCTAAAATAGTTTCCTGAGGGGCGCAAAATTCCTTGTTCGCAACCTTCCATATTCCCCCTGGCATCCATCGTAGAGCGGCAGCAGTGTACTGCTGCGAAATGTAGAGGATTCTCCGGGCAACAAGTCGCGCGAAAAGGCAGAAGTTCTTTGCGTCCCAGATTCGGGACGCTCAGAATGACAACCTTTTTGTAAGGCTGCTTCTAACGGGCTACGCCCCCAGCGGAACCGTATCCAGATATCTGGCTACGGCGGCTTTCCATCCAGGCATTTGTTGAATGGCTGATTGCAGCGCTTGAGCGGCAGCGGGTTCGCCGTGCGTTAGATAGGTTTGCTTTGGCGGAGCAGGGAATCCAGCGAGCCAGCGCAACAATTCGCTCTTTCCCGCGTGGGCTGAGAACTGCCCCATCTCGACAATTTCAGCGCAAACGGGTACGGCCGACCCAAAAAGATTGAGCGTTTTCGCGCCTTCTTGAAGCGCGCGCCCGCGGGTTCCTTCGGCCTGAAAACCAGCCAGAATCACCGCATTTTTCGCGTCCGGCAGGCGCTGGACCAGGTGATGCAACACGCGTCCCCCACTGACCATTCCGCTTGCGCTAATAATGATGCAGGGCGTTTTCACATTATTGATGGCTTTCGACTCTTCCGCTGTGCGCGTCAGGTGAAATTCATGCACGTTCAGCGGATCGCCTTTGCCGTCGGTGCCTTCTTCGCGCGTAAATTCCAGGTCGTGATCTTCTTTGTGCTTGATGTACAGGTCCGTTGCGCTCAGAGCCATGGGACTGTCCACGTAGACCGGGAGGCGCGGAATCCGCTGCTGATCTTCGAGACGATGCAAGTAGTACATGAACGTCTGGGTGCGTCCGATTGCAAACGCCGGAATCACGATGGAGCCGCCGCGCTTCGCCACGCGGTTCACGATTTGCGCCAGTTGCTCCTCGGGATCACCCGCTTGATGCTCGCGGTCTCCGTAGGTGGATTCGCAAATCAGCACGTCGGCGTTTGAGGGCGGCGTGGTTGGTTCTTTTAGAATTGGCTGGGCGTAGCGACCGACGTCTCCCGAGAACACCACGACAATCTTTTTTCCCCCCTCGCTGATGGTTAGCTCCAGGCTGGAGGAGCCAAGAATGTGGCCTGCGTCGTACGACTCGACGTGAAATTCCGGGCTGATGTCGAAGCCGCCGCTCCGAGGCATGGGCTTTAAGAGTTTCAGCAACGGATCTACGTCCTCGGGGCCGTAAAGCGCACGTGCCTCCTCGTGGTGATTGTATTTCTTGCGCTGGGCGTGCTCGGCTTCTTCCTCCTGCAGGTGTGCGGAATCCTTTAGCAGGAGTTCCGTCAACTCGATGGTCGCAGGATTCGCAAAGATCGGTCCTCGATAGCCGTCCTTCGCCAGCACCGGCAGCCAACCTGTATGGTCCAGGTGAGCGTGCGTCAGCACGGCGTAGTCGATGGTCTTGGGATCCACCGGCAGCGGTTTGAAATTACGCTCCTTCAGCTCGTTCGTGCCCTGGAAGAGGCCGCAGTCCACCAGCAGCTTCTTTCCCGCCGCCTCGACCAGATATTTCGATCCGGTAACGCATCCTGCCGCGCCTAGAAAAGTGAGTTTTGCCATAGCCCTGCCATTCTACCGATTTCACCGCAGGCGTCCACTCGCTCGTGTGGGCCAGAAAATGGAAGATGCCCCCCCACCCCCGGGTACTGTTGCAACGTCATCAAAACAAAGGGTTTGGAAATTGGGCAGTTCGTAAGTGCATGAAAACAAAGAAAGTGGACGCGGGGTGAAAGTTGGAAGCCGTTTGTATGTCGTTGATGGGGAGGCGTTCACGGGACGGGGCATAGTGGGCTGAGCAGTGGGCTTGTATCTAAAGCTTGTATTACAGTGTATATAACAAACTTAGATACCTGTCAGGCGAAAAAGGATGCTTTGCATGCTAAGTGAAAATGGAAAAGGGGATGAAAAGCCGAAAATCCAGGGTGGAAGACCGCGCTGCTGGACAAGACTTCATCCCTGTGACAAAAGGTACCGACAAAAGGGAACTATTGTTCTATTGGTACAGGACGCAAGGAGGTAGTACTTTGGGATCGATCTATGACGAGCGAAGCGCCTTCTAAAACGCGGCAGCATCAGCGCATCTCTTTGCCCAAAGGGATGACTGCGGCATGGTATGGGGGCGGGTTCCAGCAGACTTCCCAGGTAAAGACGCTCAATAGCGGAGGCCTGTCGCTTTCGGGGGACATTACGCGGCCGGTCGGTTCCAGCTTGATGCTGGTCTTTGAGGTTCCGGGTGGCGTGGTGCAGGCTCAGGCGGTTGTGCGTAACGTTGTCCCGGGCAAAGAAATGGGCTTGGAGTTTACCTCGATGGGGCCGCAAGCGCGGGCGCTGCTGGACGATTTGCTGAAGCGGTTGTTGCGCTGAGCCTCCTATCGTGGAACTAAAGTTGGCCTAAGCCTCAGTACGGTCTCTCCGCATCAGTTGGGACGGAACGACCTCGTGATTTTCTCGCAACGACTGTCGTCTTTCTTGCACAATCCGGAGTACTGCGCGACGAACACGGCGCGGCATCCCATGCCGGGGAATCCGGAAATCTCGCGTTTAGAACGAAAATAGAAATTAGAAAAGAGAAAATGGCAGGAGAAAAGCGCACAGGCTTTTCGTCCCCTGTGATAAACTTTGTTTACTCCTTCGGTGGGGCCGTGGCGCAGTTGGGAGCGCGCCTCGATGGCATCGAGGAGGTCGTGGGTTCGAATCCCATCGGCTCCACCAACTTTGGTTTTTCTTTTCAACTACCCCAGCGCGGCTTGATTCGATGGTTGAGGTATGACCTGTATGCATTGGCGGTCGAGTGCCGCAATTCGGCAAGTTCCGTTTCCAGGTACCGGTTCACGAGCATTCCAATTGTGACGGTATGTCCTTGAAAACGGTCCGGGTTCAAATCAAGCTTGCGGTGCTCGATCACCCGCCAGGCATTGGCTTCGGTTTTGAGCATTGATACGGGACCGACGACTTCAGATCGCCTCATGTAGCCGTCAGCAGGCTTGCGTTCCCGCCAGCGATACACAAATACGAGTCCTTCCTTCTTCGACGACCGGGTTTCAATCCAGCCGTGTTGAAACGTGTTAAGGTGCGGACAATCACTGGCCAATATATGGATGAACGATAAGAATGAATGCGGGACGGCCCACCTACCAGGGCCCTCCTCAGCCTCGGAGATTGACAGGGAGCCGTCCCGCTGTCCCTAAGAGGATTCTCGTTCTCCGACTAGGTATTTCGAACCTGTCAAAAGAAACAGTACCGTCCTCCCGACCCCTAGCGCAGCCATGCTATGACGCATGCGCCGTACCTGCCAAAAGTGACAGGTGACGGCTTTCGAGGCCAAGTTACCATTTGCTCGCGAGAGAAAAGGACTCAATGGCGGCTTGAGTCGCAAGATCCGCGAGGCACCGCCGACAACTCCAAAGTGAGAGCGTGACATCTCAGCCTCGCACATAGACACAGGCCAAGCTCGTTGTTGGACTACCGAGGAAGCGGTTATAAGAAAGGAGGCAGCATGAAGAAAGAATGCATCGCAACTGGGTTGCTCTTAGCGATTGCGCTGCCGGCGACGGCGCAGAAAAAGGAAGAGGAACGGGTCGAAAACGCAGGCAAGGTAATGAATGAGATCTTAAATGCACCGGACAGCATCCCACAGAGCGTGCTAGACAAAGCGGACTGCATCGTGGTGTTGCCGTCTGTCGTGAAATTTGCGATCGGAATCGGCGGCAGTTATGGAAGAGGTGTAATGACCTGTCGCGGCGGGAAGGATTTTAAGGGAAAGTGGGGCGCGCCAACCATGATGGCCCTCGAAGGTGGCAGCGTCGGGTTGCAATTAGGCGGACAAGCGACCGATTTTGTGCTGCTGCTTATGAACTCGCGGTCTGCCTCCAGCATTTTGAGCAGCAAGGTAAAACTCGGCGGGGATGCTTCGGCGGCGGCGGGACCTGTGGGACGGACGGCATCAGCCGAAACCGATGTGGCTATGAGGGCAGAGATACTCACCTATTCGCGCGCCCGTGGACTCTTCGGTGGAGTCTCGTTGACAGGTTCAACCCTGCGGGCGGACAACGATGCAAACAAACACCTCTACGGAAAGGAAATGCCGGCGAAAGACATCGTGATGGGCGGTGCTGCGCCTGCGCCGGCGAGCGCAAAAACGCTTATCGCGGCGCTGGATAAGGCGTCCCCGTCAAACAAGTCAAGCACGTAGGAGCGAGAGGCAAGTCGCTAAGGACGGGTTCCTTTGCGGCTTGGGCACCGCAGGCATTCAATCTCAACCGACTCGTCTAGGCCACCCCATGGTAAGTCCGCGAAGCTGAAGAGCCGCTACATTTAGTCGAGCCCACAACGTGGTTGAGGTCTAAATCGTTTGCACCTGTTACTTTTGACAGTAGACCCTACACGGCAGTCTATGCAAACAAAGCTCTTCGCCCCTAGTCGAGCCATCGTTGCGGAAAGCTTAATGAATTCAAAGCAAAATCACCTGAACATCGCCCAGCCTCCCTTCTTGGAGCGGCTAAGACTTACAATTCACAAGCGTCGCTATTGTCCTTTTTGTCATGGAGGAGTCTTTCGAGAAAAGCCAAAAGGTTTCCTGAGGTTGACGATTCTTCTCGGAATGAGGCCTTATCGCTGTGAATCATGCGACAGATTGCACTATGGTTTCCGTTTCTAGTACCCGTTGCTAATTGAGAGTGTTGTTGTATGGCTGCGTCTATGGCCCCCGCAAAATGCCATCGATCGGGCCGCCTCGTATGCTTTGGGATTTAGTTTGGCTGGAAGTAGGAGTCAACGACGCGCGCGACAGCGACCTCAAAAGTTAGGCCGGCAGCCTGGAGCGGCTGAATCCAAAACTGACGAAAGAGTGTTGGGCTCGCCTGGGCGGTCTCTAATATGCGACCCAAGGCTTCCAGTCTCCACGAGTGCTCATCACGGAAGCTCTCGCGTAACTCTTTGCGGAGTTGCTCTATCTGTTTGCCAGAGAAGGTGAGTACTTTTTTATCGTCAGTCTTGTTCATCACTCTTTAACGATTCCGCTCGAACGCGGCTCCATTCAAGCAAAACCCCACCGAGCGCCCATGGCTCCGACTTGCGGGTAGACTTCCGGGGTCGTGGCCTTATCCCCCCTGGCAAGAACGTAACGCAGTCCGAGATCGCGTATCAGGTGCAGGGGCCACGACCCCCAATAGACTAAAATTAAACGAGGAAGTAGACAGGTGTCGTTGACCCGGAGCAATGTCATTCATTTCTAGGATGACACTTCAATTCGGGCCACGTTTCCTGGCCTATGCGGACGTATTTCACCGGCAGGTGAAACTTCAGGATGAAGTTTGAACTGCAACCACAATTTCCCCATGTGCTCCTAGCTCAGGCCGCGCTGACCCCTTGGGCGTACAAATACGTTTTTAGCTTGCGGTCCATGCGCGCCCTGGACTAGTTCAAACTCAACTACGTCGCCCTCATTCAGGCTTTTGCCTCTCACTCCTGCGACCGCTGTGTAATGGACAAAGACGTCTGGTCCATCATTGCGGCTAATAAAGCCATATCCCCCGATATGAGTGAACCATTTAACCTTGCCAATCATCTCGTTCTTTTTCCCTACGACACTTACCTCAGAAGCCCCCAGTGCTCAATCGCAGTAGATTTTTTTGTCCGTGCCCCGGACAATCACGGCAATCCGAACTTTGAATGCATCGCAAATCCTCAGAAGCGTTGTCATTGTAATCGGGCGACCCGCTTCAATCTGTTGCCAATGGCGAGCGGAGAATCCGAAAGCGATCATGTCCTCTTGGCTGTAGCCCCGCCTCTTGCGGAGTTCCTTGACGCGTTGGCCAAGGGCTTTGAAGAATCTGGTGTGGTCCACCACGCAGGGACTTTTACTTTTGCCTGACCAGAAACACCACGAGCAGATTAGCTACCTGAGTGCCCTGGTCTCGATACTCTTTGGGTTCTGACGGGATTATCGTCCCTTTTCGGTACTTATCCATTTGCCGATTTATTAGGTCTCAGCATTGAGTTGCGAGCATTCGTTTAAGGTTTAGGGCACCACTGACAGGAATAGAAAAGCGGCGAATACGACGAGATGGACAATCCCTTGGAGCACAGTAGTGCGGCCTGTTCCAATCGTAAGAAGACTAATAATGAGCGTCAGGGCTAATAGCAGTTCTTCCTTTGCGCTGAGGCCAAGCGTTAAAGGCTTGCTGAAAAGAATTGACACCCCCGCAACGGCTGGGATGGTCAGCCCGATGGTGGCCAACACTGAACCCAGAGCAAGGTTCATGCTCGTTTGTAGGCGGTTCGCTTTTGCCGCACGATACGAGGCAAGCCCTTCCGGGAGGAGAACCAGTCCTGCGATAACAATGCCCACAACACTTCTTGGGGCGCCAGCTCTGTCGATGACCAGTTCAAGAGTAGGCGTGAGCATCTTGGCCAGCACCACGACCAATACGAGAGAGACGAAGAGCAATCCTGTGCTTAGAAGGGCTACATTATTAGACGGCCGCAGAGCATGAGCCTCTCCTTCGGCCTTTTCGGGCAGGAAGAAATCGCGGTGGCGAACGGTTTGGACGAACAGGAACGAGCCGTACAGGGTTAGTGAGAAAATGGCCACAAAGACGAGTTGCGATGGGCTGAATGTCGGCCCCGCTGTGGTCGAAGTGACATTTGGCAATACCAGAGTCAGCGTTGTGAGCGGGATTATCACAGATAGCGCGGCTTGCGCGCCCTGAAGCTGAAAGATCTGCTCACGATGGCGCAACCCGCCGGCGAGCAGACATAGGCCGACAATGCCGTTACAGACAATCATGACTGCGGCAAAGACAGTGTCGCGTGCTAGCCCCGTCGTCTCGACGCCGCCTGCGACCATCATGGAAACAATGAGGGCCACCTCAATGACTGTGACGGCCACGGCTAGCACGAGCGACCCAAATGGTTCACCAACGCAATGGGCGACGACTTCTGCATGGTAGACTGCGGCGAAAACGGTGCCTACGAGGGCGAGGCCCTGAGCGGCAGCCATTGGAGAACCTGGGCCAAGGATTGCGTGGACGCCCATGATGACGAGCGCCAAGACCTGCCAAGTCCACGCCCACCACGGCATTCGTGTTGCCGCTACAGGTGCCAACCGTCAGCCTCTCGAACCGAAGAGGAGAGTGGGTGTCTTTACGCCCTCGCGGTTACTACATCATTCAAACCACAATATCGCGTGTCATCGTGCTGTCATTTCTAACAGTGTTCGAATACCTATAATCGCTCCTAGTCTGGGGTGAAGACTGAGTGGAATCGAGAACGTTGGAGGACGTTCATGCTTCTCCAAGGAGGCTTCAGCTTTGCAAACTTCTCGATGGATCTTTTGTTAGTGTTTGTGTTTGTAGTTTGGTTCTGGCTGCTCATTACGGTTTTCGACGATCTGTTCCGACGACAAGAAATCCCCGGTTGGAGTAAGGCACTTTGGATCATTGTTGTCCTCTTAACTGGGTATAGCGGTGTATTGATCTATATGATCTTGCAAGGGAAGGGAATGGCCGAGCGTAACGCGGCGCGGGCTCAGCAAGCACGCGACGAGATCCGAAGTGCGATTGGCTTCAGCGTGTCGGACGAGATTGAGAAGCTTGAGCGACTCAAGAAATCGGGATCGATTACCGGCGACGAATTCGGACGTCTTCGCGCCAAGCTAGTTCAGTAAGTACCGGTCGAGGTTGTCTGTAAATAGACGTATTCGTATTCAGCCCGAAACGCCGTGTCAGCGCTTCGCAATGGGCGTGAGAGCGGAGTCTCTGAGTCGGTAAACACGTGTGGCTGACAGCTTGTTGCCTACTAGCGCGGATCTTCGAACTGCGCAGGATGACTGTGAAATTGCTTTTCGATCGCGAGAAGACACCGTGACGTTTCCAAAGAACCGAACGCGTACTGCTGGCCTCGAGCTTGGTGCTTTTGGCTCTGTGGTTTGCCGCTCGACTCTGTCGTACCTCTAGCTCCAGGATACCCAGAATTCGTCCCACGCCGCCTCATCTTGCGTCTACTCGGATGCGGTGCGCTTCTTCTTGAGCACCGAAGAAGCATCGTATTTGAAAGGGCGTAGCGTCACACTCTGCACCTTCTTCTGAATGATTTAGAAGTCAAAACCACGCCCGGGCCCGCAAGCTACCTGATTAGCGCGGTGACCGTGCCCAATTCATTCTGTTGGTGCGGGCGACTTCGCCGCTGCTGCAGCCGGACCTACCACTGAGTTGTTTCCTTGGCGCGTGAGATAGAACAAGAAATGTGTTATTTGGAAAGGCATTTTCTCACTCTCGGCGATAGCTCCCACCGGTTTGGACCTGAGCATCCGGAGCTCGTCACTCCACGGGTCGATTTTGATGCGCCCCCCGATTGGCAGAGCAGCAATGACGCCGGCTGGCGTCTTCTGATCGGACTCCGCGGAAGACTCCGTGGACGCCATGATCCAGCTTGTCGGAACACTGTCGCCCAGGTTTGGACTGATGAGGTTGGGGATTTGCTTCGACCTGTTCTTGAGCGCTTGAAGGAAGCGATGTACACCACTTCGGTAATTCTTGTACGGCGAATTGCTGAGCAATTCAATCGCCTTTCGGCTCGCAGCCCGCTCCTCTTCCGGTGTGCGGGCAAAGTCGAAGTGGCGAAACATCTCTTTTTCATTGACATGCAGATTATCGAAAAAACCGAATTGGCTATCTATGCGATGTCCAAGGACGACATGCGCTATCTCGCGGGCCAGAATGGCCGCCAGGCTGGTTTCATCGGGTAGGACGTCGATCAACCCGCGGCTCAGGACAATAGTGTGACCCATGGTGAACGACTCCAGGGTTGAAGTCATGAGGACGCGGCAGCGAATCTCTGGCTGAATGTCCAGTCCATTGGTTACTTCGATGTTGTTGATTACAGTTTGCAGTACTTGGTCCACTTCTCCAGAGGGCGCCAGCAGCCCTTGCTGCTCCAAACGTTCGGCGATGTTGTCTTCGGCTTGGCGGTCCCAGGAACGCTCGGACTGCAGTGGCGAGTAATCGTTGGCAACTTCCGACTGATCCGTGACTCCCGTGGGGGCCTCGACAAGTACCTTGCTCAGTTCCTGCTCTTGCCGCCCATGGCCGAGGTTGTAGCCCCAAAGGCGCGTCTGCGTGCGAAACGCTTTGTATCCGATGTTCCTGGTTTTCTTGTCGTTGACGCTGCCTTCTTCGGCATAAATAAACGCTGGAAGCCAGAGATTCTTCCTTATATTGATGCGCCAACTATCGAAATTGAAATAGTTGCTGACCAAAGACGGCCCGCCATAAGCACCGTTAAAGCGGACGATGTGATAATCCTGGTCCTCCACCCAGATGCGGCCGACGAAGCGTCCTTTGCCCGCCTTCGGCAATGGATCGAGGTCAAACACCAGACAGCGCACTTCACCTAAAAACTCGCGCCGCACATAGTCAAACCGATAATGACTGCGATCGAGGCCGTTCATGTCCACGTAAATCATTTGCAGGAACCCACGTGGGACAAACTCCGTTGTAAAGAATTCTTTCAAGCCTCCGAGCAAGTGACTGCTTACGCCTGTGGACCGGCCCAATGGTTCCAGCTCCACTCCTCTCGCCAACTCAGCTCGGCCAAGAAAGTATTTGTCGCCGTGCGGCACTGCCCCCGCTTCGTTGTCTGCCCGCAGATACTGGATATATGTCTCCACCAGTGGCGTGTATTGGCGAAGTAACTGCACTTCCGTCTGTTCCTGTGCCACAATCTTGTCCACCACGTCGTTCGGGCTTGTCAGTTGTTGCCCAGTTGTGACTAACGGCATCGCGCTTAACACCAGGGCGACAGGAAGGATTTTGGCGCTGTGCATGCCGTTTACCGATTTAGGGCTGAAATGTAAGGAGTTTCAGGGGTTGGTAGAGCAGCCAAAGGGAACCTACATGCTCTTCCTGACTTTTTAGCGACACCCATGACACAACTCGACCACAACCTGATTGCGAACGAGCGATCTCAGCCTTCCCAGTAATAACCATCTCACTGCGAATACAGCACCTGTCAAAAGTTACAGGTAGTTTCTTCGGTTGGCGATGCTCGAAGGTTGGGAACGGCCTGGCGAGTTTTAACTCAGAGGCTGGCTAATAGCCAAGTTTGTGGCTTATACTCCGCCAGTACCTCGGAGCGGCCCTAGCGCGCCTGCAGCATACGCTTCGCCCGGCATGGAGGAGCCTATGGAAGAGGCACCACATACCCTCACCCCCGACACTCAGGTGTTCCGTGATGTGTTCAACGCGAGCCCCATCGGAATTGCGGTGGAGAATTTGGAAGGGCGACCTCTCTTCGTGAATCGCGCCTTTTGCGAAATGCTAGGTTTCAGCGAAGAGGAGGTGAGTGGCAAACATTGTGTGGATTTTTCACCACCTGAAGACGCTGAAAAGGACTGGGCGTTTTTTCAGCAATTACGGGCAGGTTCTATAGACCACTATCAGTTGGAGAAACGCTATTTCCGGCGAGACGGCTCGTTGGTTTGGGGAAACTTGAGTATCTCTTTATTGAAAGGCCGTCAATCTCCCTTGGTGCTTGCGATGGTGGAGGACATTACGGCAAAGAAGATAGCAGAAGAGGCTCGATTCAGGCACGCCGCAATTGTGGAATCGTCTGAAGATGCGATTGCTTCGGTGACTCTGGGCGGGGTTATCGAGAGTTGGAATAGGGGCGCGCAGCGCATCTTCGGATACACCGAGAGTGAAGCCGTCGGCAAGTCAGTCAAGATTCTTATCCCACCTGAGCGGCCGGATGAGGAGAACAAGATCCTGGAAACGTTGAATGCTGGTGGCCGCATCGATCAATTGGAAACGGTTCGTGTCACCAAAACGGGGGAAAGAATCAATGTATCCGTGAGTATTTCCCCAATTAAGGATTTATACGACAAAATAGTGGGCTTTTCCGGTATCTCCCGTGACATCACTGAGCGAAAGCGGGCAGAAGAGGCGCTTTTGGAAGCGAACCGCACTCTAGAAGCGCAGGCGAAAATCCTACAATCACGAGAGGAACTACTCAAAATCTTCGTCAAAAACGTACCAGCGGGCGTTGCAATGCTCGACCGTGACATGCGTTACCTCCAGGTGAGTGACCGCTTCTGCGAGGATTACTCGGTTGAAAGCTCTCAAGTCCTAGGGCGTTTGCACTATGAAGTTTTTCCCGATATGCCCAACCGTTGGAAAGAAGTTCACTGCCGCGCTCTTGGTGGAGAAACATTGCGAGCCGACGAAGACCGGTGGGATCGCGAAGGGAGCACAACGTGGGTACGATGGGAAGTTCGGCCCTGGCAGGGCGCCGATGGATCCATTGGGGGGATTCTCATCCTGGCTGAGGACATTACGCGGCGCAAGCATATGGAAGAGGCGCTCTCAAGCCTGAGCCGAAAATTGATTGAATCGCAGGAGCAAGAACGAGCCCGGATTGGGAGAGAGCTCCACGATAACATTAGCCAGCGACTCGCGATGTTGGCGATAGGCCTAGAACAACTGCAAAACAATCCCCTGGAAGTCCCGAGATATGTTCAAGGGCTACGGAAAGAAACGATGGCCATTTCGAGCGAGGTGCAAGGGCTTTCTCACGAGCTGCACGCCTCAAAGCTAGAGTATTTAGGTGTTGTTTCTGGTATGAAGAGCTGGTGCAGGGAATTTGGCGAACGGCAGAAAATGGAGATCGATTTCAGATGTGAAGTGTCTAGTGCTTTGCCTTTCGAAGTCGGCCTCTCCCTATTTCGAGTGCTGCAGGAGGCCCTCCACAACGTCATCAAGCACAGCGGAGTAAAACATGTCGAGGTGCAACTATTGGAGCAGTCAAATGAAGTGCTTCTCACGGTGAGAGATTCAGGTAGTGGGTTCGACGTCCAAGCGGCAAAGCGAAGTAGCGGTATAGGCCTGACGAGTATGCAGGAGCGAGTTCGGCTAGTTAATGGAGAGATCCGCGTTGAATCAAAGCCCATGCAGGGCACAACCATTCATGTTCGTGTCCCTCTCAGGCCCAGAGAACGGGCTGCTCAACGTCCGGCTGGATGAGGATTCTTGATTGACTTTCGCTGCTGAACGGCACAAACTCGGACTACCCTAGAAACATTTGTTGAGGCCTCGACTTATCCAGCAACATGTGTTGAACAGTGCGCAATCTTCGAACACTCGTAGTCGATGACTTTGAAG
>DATEGP010000084.1:0-43662 GCA_035280045.1 Candidatus Acidiferrum sp. | reverse complement strand
GCTTTATCGCTACTGCAAACCACAAAATGATTCCCGAACATTACGGCTACGCCGTGGGATTCCAGTGGGCGCCGCCGGATCGCTTCCAGCGGATTGTGGAAGTCCTCAGCGGAGCGGCAAAGAGCGACCACAAGCTGACCGTTGCAGACATGCAGAACCTGCAAAACGATGTCGTGTCGCTGCCGGCGCGGGACTTGCAAGGGCTGCTGAAGCGAGCGACCGCGAATTCGCCGAGCAACGCGGCGAAGCTGCTCTTGGATTGGGACTGCACGATGAAAATGGATTCCCCAGCGGCGACTTTGTACGTTTTTTGGGCCGCAGAGCTGCAGGATGCGCTCACGAAGCTTGTCGTGCCCGCGGAAGCAGTGAAAGCAGGAGAACGGCGTCACTTACCACAAGTCATCGGTGATCTGTCGCACCCGAGCCCAGACGTATTCGGCGCACAACCCGGAATCGCGCGCGATAGACTGCTGCTCGATACGCTACAAGCCGCGCAACAGAAGCTCGTCGCAACGCTCGGACACGACCGGCATAACTGGCAGTGGGGGAAGCTCCACCAGGTCGTGTTTAACCATCCGCTCGACGTGACGGATGCGACGACAAAGCTGTTTGATCTCGGCCCCGTGGAGCGGCCCGGAGACGGCAACACCGTGAACGCCACGGCGTTTGGCGGGAGATCGTATTACCAGGTGGCGGGCGCAAGTTACCGCGAGATATTTGACTTGGGCGATTGGGACAACTCCGTAGGAGTGAACGTGCCAGGGCAAAGCGGCCAGCCGGGAAGCGAGCACTATGGCGATCTGCTGCCGCTGTGGAGCGAAGGACGCTACTTCCCGATGAGCTACTCGAAAGCGGCTGTAGATCGCGTTACAGCGGATGTCCTCGAACTCAAACCTTAGTCGCGTGCCGCGCTGAAAACGCACTAGCGCTCTGGCTCTAGCCAACCGACCGAATCTGAGCCGCAAAAAAGTTTGGTCCTCGGACCAAGATGGATGGTTATGCGGTTAATCAGCAGTCAAGCCGGAAAACTGTCAGCGTGTGGTGGCAATTTGTCGATCCCTATCCCTCGATCTTCAAGCAAGGAGGCAGTCATGTGGAGGAGCGCCATCACTCTTCCATTCGCCATCGCCCCTCCACTAAGCATCGAAATTGCTACGACTTCGATGCACCTTGGTCATCGCAGCCGACGTACTCCTGCAGGATTCGATTGCCTTTGTACTCAAGCTCATCGTGAATGCCAATCTTCGAGGTGTAATAGCCCCGCACCGTCAGGCGCTTCAGCTCCAGGTAAAATCGCACTTCGGCTAGATCTGTCATGTGGTCGTTATCCGATAGCACCTTGAGCGCAGCAATCCTTTCCTCGGGAGTCGCCTCGACGAAAGATTTGCTGCAGTAATGCCCGCTCATCAGATCGACGAGGCGCAAGCCCTCACGCCACAGTGCTCTCTGATTCTCGTCGTAGGTTTCGCCCAGGAACTCGTCGATGAAGTCGGCTACTTTTGCCGCTTTCGCCCCGCCGGAATGACTGTCGGCCGGGATGATCGCCTCTGACAATTCCTCGACCAAAGCGTGCTGGGCAGCAGTGAAGAAACGCCCTCTAGGCTTGCTTCGCGCGGCCGTCGCCGCCGGTTTAGCCGGTGGTGTTGCTGCTTGCGGCTGCTCTCCGGTTACCGCAGGTAGGGGAAGCAGCGTTGCGCCGAATGCCACGGCCGAAGTCTTCAGCCACTCCCGGCGATCCTGTCTCAGATCAATCGGATTCTTCGGTGACATGAATCCACCTACAGGTTGCCTTTCTTGAACTCGTCTGCCAAATAGTCGCAAGAGCGCCAGCACAAGGACATGATGGTCCACGTCGGGTTTTGGCAACTGGCGCTGACGAACGCGCTGCCATCGACGACGAATAAATTCCTCACGTCATGCGACTGCTCGAATTGATTCAAAACTGACGTCTTCGGAGCGTTGCCCATCCGCGCGGTGCCGAGCTCGTGAATTGACCAGCCTTCGGTGAGCACGTGGCTTTGCACATTCACGATCTCGAATTCCGCGGCCTCGAACATCTCTTGGGCTGTCTCTTTCATGTCCTCGGCCATGCGGTGTTCGTTGTCGCCGAACTTGTAGTGAAACCGCAGAGCGGGAATGCCCCATTTGTCTTTCACCACTGGGTCGAGGTCCACGTAGTTTTCGTAACGCGCCAGGACTTCGCCAAAGGCTCCCATGCTGATGTACGCGCCTTGGTTCTTGCGAACTTCCTCTTTGAAGGATGCGCCAAAGCCGTGCTTGTCGGTCCCATGCGGAAACATCCCGCACCCGCTTCCGCCTTCAAATCCGTAGCCCCGAATGAATTTTGGCTGTTTTTCCTCAAGGTTGCGAAACCTGCTGAGATAGAAGCCTCCAGGCCGGCCATCGTCCAGAGTCGGTGGCTTGCCAACCAAATCTTTAGCTCGGCCGGTGACCCCAGGTCCCATGAGATGCTCGCAAAAGTTATGGCCGACGTGGCCGCTGGAGTTTGCGAGCCCATTTGGGTAAAGCCGCGATTTGGAGAGCAACAACAGGCGTGTGGATTCGAGTGTCGATGCCGACAAAACGACAACTTTGGCGCGCGCGGTGTAGTCCTTCATCGTGTGGGAATCGATGAAATGCACGCCGCTGGCTTTGCCGGTGCCAGGATCGACAGTGACTTCGCGCACGACGGCATTAGTGCGCAGCGTCAGATTTCCAGTGTCTATTGCGGGAAGGATTAGCCCGGTGGGGGAGTCAAACGCGGCGTGAATGTCACAGCCGCCCTTGCGTTCGCAAGCTCCACGCCCATAGCACCGGCTGCGGTATTTGTTGTGCTTCAGTCCTTCGCTGGTGACGCCTGCGCGATAGTGCGTCAGCACGCGGTCCATTTTCTGCAGACTTTGTTTTAATGTGACTTCGGCGCAGTTTAATTTTTGAGGGCGCTGGAATATGCTGTCAGGGAGGTGTGGCAAATTCTCCTTCACGCCCATGATTCCGAGGTATAAATCCACCTTGTCGTAGTAAGGCGCGAGGTCGCTATAGCTGATGGGCCAGTCTTCTCCAAACCCGTCGCGGCTCTTAGCCTTGAAGTCGTAATCGGACAAGCGCAGCGCCAGCCTTCCCCAAATGTTCGTTTTCCCTCCGAGACATCTCGCGCGGAGCCAAGCGTAGTTCGTTCCCGTGTAGGGATTCTCGCGCTCCTCGACAACAATATTCTTGACGTAATCGCTGCTGCCCACGTTGCCGCGGAGATGTTTGGCTTTCTCAAACCCAGCACCGTAAGGCGGATTGCGAACCGTGTATTCGTTGAACGTCAGCGAATGCGAATCCGGAGGTAGATATCCTCGGTAAGCGTTGTCGTAAGGCCATTCCATCGAGCGCAATTCCTGCTCGATGGGCAGCTTCTTTCCGGCTTCGAGCAACAACACTTGCATGCCGTGGCTGGTGAGCACATGCGCCGCCATGCCGCCGGCAGCGCCCGATCCCACGACAATTGCGTCATAAATTTTGCTGAGGTCTACTTCCGGTTCCGCCATGCCGAAAAACTCCCCGACTCCCGAGACACGATTTTTGCAGACCGCGCTTTCAAGACGCCGACTATAGCAAACGCTTGCGGCACGCCAAAATCAAAAAGATGTTGATGGGCGCCTTCATCGCGGGACAACACTACTCGCGCACAGCAGCCTGCCCAAAGCTCCCAGAAATGGGAATACCAGATAGTCGGCTGCGGCGCCGGCTGCTCCGGTCAAGTCGATCAGATCAACAAGCTGGGCGACCAAGGCTTGGAAGTAGTCACGCTGACGCGAGTAACCGCGTACTTCTAGGAAGGGCCAAGTAGGGACAAATCAACGGAGCTGTGCACGCTAACCTCACAAGAATCATTCATGAGGGCGCTTTTGGTTGTAGGTGGTGGTGCGAATGAAAAAACCTACACTAAAAGGCGCGCCCAAGGCACTCCTCCCGAATGACGGCAAACCAGAAGCAATTATAGATGCCTGATTAGTCGGGTGGTTTCAATGGGTCGACGCAACACTAGCTCGAAGCCTCCGTGCAGGATTTTCAAGGGCTAAATTCGTTCGCGAGCGTTGATTCAAAGAAAACCCCGTCCTGATCAGGTCTAATTGACTACGGCCCGGTAGGCCGGTTCTTTATGAAAAGTATTATGGAATCAAACGATTAGAGGGGTGTTGCATCGACCGTTTGAACCGGCACGGTTAATCAGGACTTACGAGAATCGGAAGACCAATTAAATGTAAATTGCGTGCCCTAAGTGATTGCAGCACCACGCCTTGGATTAGACTTCGCCTCATTCGCAACGAGGAGGCGGGGGGTTCGAATCCCCTCTCGTCCACCAGATTCCAAACGAATTACACGATTTTCGAGAAACGCGAAGAGTTGCCCCCACGGGACAGATTACATTATCAGTCGCTTCTATTGGCTGCGCTATTTTGGAATTTCGTCAAGGATCGATTCAGCTTTTGGATCCCAATAGATTCTCTTCCCGGTCCAATAGGAGTGCGTTGCCATCATGCATGCGACGGAGTGTGCGAATCCATGGTGTACGGTCGCATTTGGTTGCTTGCGGCTGCGCAAACAATCCAGCCAATTGGTCATGTGCGAGGGTTCTTCATCACCCATTCCCATCGGCGGGAGGCTCGTGTCTCCGGACAACAAGAGGTCTTTCACGGCTCGCTTGGAGTCCACCGCCAGGTCGTCTTCGTGATTGCCTTTCTCTTCCACAAGCTGCCATCGCGGACTGCCCTCGCCACCGGTATTGAGCAGGGTGGCCTTTTTCCCCATGATGCGCGTGAAGCTGGGCGCGTCGTTGCCGAAACTGGTCGAATAGCTCGCCATGAATCCATTCGCGTAAGTGAAAAGAGCCTGGAAGGTATCGGGATTCTCTCGGCCATCATGCCACGCAAATATTCCGCCGTTCGCCACGACGGATTGCGGGTAATCCACGTCCATGAAGAAGTGGCAGAGATCTATGCCATGGCTCATCCACTGGTCTGCGATCCCGCTGGAAAAATCTTTGTAGAGGCGAAACTCAAAATGAAGCTGAGGATCGAACGGCCTGTACGGCTTGGTCATGAGCCAAGCGCGCCAGTCGGTGTCCTGTTCGCGAATCATCTTCACTTCTGGACGGCCCCGCCAGCGTGGGCCATGATAGTTCCAAACAATCTCATATTTCGTGACGTCGCCGAGAGCGCCGCTTCGGATCAGGTCGCGCGCCGCAATCTGATACGGCTCGCTCCGATGTTGCGTGCCAATTTGCGTGATGAGATTCCGAGAAAGAACGGCGTCGCGCGCTCCCCGGACCTCTTCGAGAACGTTGCCCATGGGCTTTTCGCAGTAGGCGTCTTTGCCCGCTTCAGCCGTCAACTTCAGCATAGGCGAATGCGAATGTTCGGGCGTGGAAATCATCACTGCGTCAACGTCCTTGAGCGCCAGCAACTCCTGAGCCTTCTTAAAGGCACGCGGCGCCTTGCTATAGTATTTCTGGTTGTTGGCTACAGCCCGTTCGAGGTTGTGCGTCCACACGTCGCAAACCGCCGACACCTCAACGTTTTTCTTGTCCTTTAGAAACGCAACAATGCCATCGAGCTCCGTACCGCGGTCGCCGACGCCGATATGCCCGAGGGAAATTCGGTCGTTCGCTCCCACAATGCGCGAGTACGAGAGCGCTGTGGCAGTCATTGCCCCACTTCCGGCGGCCACCGCCGCGCTCTTTTGCAGAAACTCCCTCCGGTTCAATTTGCCGTCTGAACTGTCCATAGCCATTTCTCCCCGCCTTGAATTATAAGCCCCACACACAACGGCGGCTCACACTCTGCCGGAACTTTTCAGTTACCAAATCAGCTTCAACGCGAACTGGAGTTCGCGATTGGCAGCAGCTGTGCTGCTAATGGTGTTGAAAGAGCCGAAAGAGCTGCCGCCTTGATCTACGAACGGGTTGGGCATAGAGAAGATAGGGTGATTGAAGAAATTAAAAGCCTCGAAACGGAATTGAAGTCTCAACCGCTCGCTAATTGCAGTGGTCTTCATCGAGGAAAAATCAAAGCTCACGTACTTGGGGCCTCGAAGAATGCTGCGGCCAGCGTTCCCAAACACTTCTTGATCTGTAGGCTGAGTGAGAACCGACGCGTTCCACCAGTTTAGAAGCTGCTTGGGGCCGTTATTTGGGTTGCCGCTGACGTCACAGTTGTCCTGCTCGAAATTGACGCTGCCAAAGTTGTCGCCGACCGCGGCGTCGCTAGTTGTAAGGCAGGATACCGGGAAGCCAGTTCGCACTACGCTTATACCCCCGATTTGCCAGCCGCCCAGCAACTTGTCGGCAAAAACAGACCAATTCGAGCCCCAACGTTTGCCTCTACCAAAGGGCAGCTCATAGAGGGCGCTGTTCACCCAATTGATCTTAGCGTCGAATACCGAGGGCCCGTAATCCAGTCTGAGGTCGTAAGAGTGGGGCGTTGCCTGTCCGTTGCCGCCATCACGCGTTGAGGATGCAGTGTCGAACGTTTTCGACCATGCAAACGAACTCAGAAATGAAAATCCCTGAGAGACCCGCTTTTCCAGCTTTGCCTGCAACGAATTGTAGTTGGCGGAAGTGGCATTTTCAAAGAGATTGAAATACGAGGCAAGGGAAGCAATCTTCGGCGGCAAAAAGGTCACGGGCTGCACCACCTTGTCCCCATTCATAACAGGGAAAGTCTGATTTTGATCGGTAAGATGGGGCAAGTGCGTGGACGCCGAACCCACGTAGCCCACCTCGACGACGAGATTTGGAGCCACTTCCTGCTGGACATTCAAGCTCCATTGCTGAATGCGTGGCGTCTTCAGGTGGGGCTCGACCGTGAACATGGAAGGTTGAATGATCTGCTGTGAAGTGCTCGCAAAAATCTGATCTACGACGGAAAACGATCCCTTGCGAATGAATTTCGCGGAGCGGGGAGCATTGCGAGCAAAGTCAAACCAGGGATCTGCATTCATGGGTGAATAAAAGATGCCGGCGCCACCGCGAATGACCGTTTTGTTGTGTCCGAATCCCGGCGTCCAGGCGAAACCGAAGCGTGGTGACCAGTTCGTTTTGTCTGTAAACACTAAGTTGTGGCCGAGGCGGTTATCGCGCACGAACGGAAGGTACGTCGGAGAGTTCGGATCTGAATCAAATTGTACGCTGGGAAAACCTTGGTAGGGATCGCCAGAGCCAGGGCGCACGACGACAGGTGTGGCACCCCTGAAGTCTACGTTGACCATGGAGTCTTTAAGGTCGTGCCAATAAGGCGCAACCTCGTAACGCAACCCAAAATTCAGCGTGAGATTTCGCCGGAACTTGAAATCATCCTGGGCGTAGTAAGCCTGGGTCCAGCGAAAGAGATGCACGTGGGAATCTCCGGTAGCTACCTCGGAATCGTTGCTGATGCCCAGCAGCATACTAGCCAACGAAAGCCCGTCGCACGGCGGGGGGAAGTTGGGGTCCGGGCATGATGCTAAGGTAACTGCCTGCGTCGCCGAAACTGGATTCTGGAATGACGCCCGCGCGAGATTGTGGGAAAGCAGATTTAAATTCTCATGTCGGAAATTGCCTCCGACCTTAAAGACGTTGCGACCCTTGCTCAGCGACCAATCATCCCCGTATTCATACGTGTTTTGTATCTTTCGGAGGGGATGACCGAACGCGTCCTCGCCCAAGCTTTCAAAATTATCGCCGGCTCCGAAAAAGCTCGGTGTCCCAAAATCGACAGGGTCGCTGGACGCGCCGGGAATGCCAAGCTTTTGCACAACATTCGTCGTGCCAGCCAGCGGGCCCACACGGCTGCCGTTCGCGCGTATGTAGTTTACTTTGGCTTCGTTGACCATGGTTGGGCTTATGGTCCATGAATAATGCACCATCCCTGTCATTGTTTTTACAGACTCGGTCAAATCCCTGACGGGCAACACGTTGTTGTTGATCGCGTCCTCGCGTCCTGTGGAGAATCGCATCCACAGGCTCATGTTGCTCTTGAGCGTGTAATCGAGGCGACCAGCTCCCTGGTCGTAATCCGTAGGCTGGCTAACGACACCCGTGTAGTTATTCGTTAAGCCGGGAAGATTAGGCGCAGGGACATAAGAGGAGGCCAGAAATGCCTGGGCTGCACCGTTCCAACACTGCTGCGGAATCTTCATCCCGGGCCACAGCACGTCTGTGTTGGGATTGGAGTTGAAACAACCAGCCGGAAGTGAATTGCCAGCAAAAAACGTCGAACCACTCGCGTTGGTTGTGTGCGGCATGTAGATGGGAATGCCATAATCAGAAAAGTCGCCGTTTTTCACATTGGGCATTGGCACGGTGGCCCGGTCGTTGGAATTTGTGTGATCTCGCAGTCCTTCGTAGGCTGCGAAGAAAAACAACTTGTTCTTCAGAACAGGCCCGCCACCAGTCCCGCCAAATTGATTGCGTTTGAAAGGAGGCTTGGGTGCTGGCCCTCCGGCGTTGATATCGTTGAAAAAGTCTTTGGCATCAAAAAAGTCATTTCGTAGAAAATCGTACGCGGTCCCGTGGAATTGATTGGTGCCGCCTTTGGTTACGGCGTTGATTTGAGCGGCGCCACGTCCGTACTCCGCCGTGTAAGAGTTCGTCTGCACTTTGAATTCCTGGATTTCGTCGATGGCGGGAATCGCAGCCACGGTGTTGAAGTCGGGGGAGGTGTCCGTGGCCCCGTCCAGAAGGAAATTGGTATCTTGAGCGCGCGCTCCGCCCAGGGAGTACTGGTCGGTGACGCGGCGGCCGACGTCGCGAACTTCTTGAAACGAGGTGTTCGAATCCTTGGTGAAAGTGACGCCCGGCGCGAGTGTGGCGAGGTCCAGAAAATTGCGTCCATTCAGCGGGAGGTCAACTACGCGCTTGTTATCTATCACCTGGCCGACTGTGCTCGATTCGGTTGAGAGCAATGGGGCTTCCGCTGTGATCGTCACCGTTTCAGTCGTTTGTCCAACCACAAGGGTCACGTCCACACGGGCTTTCTGATCCACCTGGAGTTCAAACGCGGCAACATTGGACGTCCTGAAGTTTGCGTGTTTCACCGTCACGGAATAGTGGCCGGGTTCGAGGGCCGGCACGGTGTAATCCCCCGAGGCGTTCGTCCGCGTCACGAAATGTGTGTTTCGCTCAACATTGGTTACTGTGACCTCCGCATCGGGAATCACAGCACCAGAAGAATCGAGAACAATGCCTGTGATGCTGCCCGTTCCAATCTGCGCATAACTGCTCGCCCCAGCCAGAACGAACAACACGAGACCCACCACCACACCTAGAAGAGTTCCGTAGCCCAAGACTTTCTTGTCCTGATGCATAGCTCACCTCTCTCCTTGGATCGAACAGCTAAAGCTTGAGAAAAATTCGCCGCTGATACAGCCAGTAGCACAGGTACCACATCACCAGCAGTACTGTTGTTGCCTTCGCGACACGAGCCAGCGTTCCAATAAAACTGTAATGAAACGTGAACACGCCAACGGCCCGGTCAAGCCACCTGTGCAGAACTTCGCTTACGAAATAAATAAAAATCGAATTCATCCCCACAACAAGAAGCGGGAAGCTCCATCTCCGGTATCCGAGAACCTCGATGGTCACGTAGAACCCGATCAGCATGAACACCACCCACCCAAGGCTATACACCATGAAGCTTGCCGTGCAAAGCTGCTTGATAAAAGGGATCCACGGGCGCAGCGCAAACGCTGCCACAAAGCACAAAACCATTCCGGCCGCAAGTTTTTTCAAATTGTCCGCGTGCGCCTTGGATTGCATCAGCAAGCGTCCCACCCACGCGCCGCTTAATGTCCACACGGTGCTAGGAATGAAGTTCAGCGTGGAATAAGCCGGGTCATAGTCATACTGAAAAATCGCGCGGTCCACTACGAGCCCGATGTGATTCCGGTGGGAAAAAGGGCCGTCGGGACCCGGGAACGCAAAGAATAAAGCGGTCCATCCGGCCAGCAGCGCGACGCTGGCAACAGCTTGATATTTCCAGTTTAATTTCAGAAGCAGATATGTGATGGCATAAGTGAACGCGATTTGCGACAGCACATTGATGAGCTGCGGCTTAATAGCGCCCGCCCCCACCCAGATAATAATCTGGCTCAGGATAATCAGGCGCAGGGACCGCGACAGGACGTGACGAAGATTATCTCTTTCCGTCGCACCCAGCTCTTCGCGCTTCGCCAGCGCGAACGGCATGGCCAGGCCCACCATAAACATGAAGGCCGGCTGAATCATGTCCCAGAAGACGCCGCCCTCCCAAGGCACATGGTCAAACCAGCGAGCAATTCCGCCCCACCGGGGATCGCCCTGCAATGCGGATAAGCCGAAACCCTCGGAAGCGAGGATCAACATAATGAAGCCGCGGTAGGCATCGAGGGACGTGTAGCGCTTCGGTTCCGTCGCAGACTCCGGAAGTCCGAGCTTCATCGCTACTGAGGTTGTGTGGGTCTCCTGGGTTGCGATGGCCAACTTGCCTCCCTAGGGAACCTTGGCCAGAGTGGCCGCCAGTTTGGTTGGGCACTAGCCGGTACACTAAGCTTATCGGGCGAGAGTGTACCACCATTTGCAAGGGCGGAAACTAAAGGAACTGGATCCCTCCGCAATCATGTCCGGCGGACCAATCCCTGCTCCGTTACCCTTTTGTTGCGGGAAACGTTTATCGATTCGTTTCGCCCAAGGATCCCTTTCGATGAACCAGTCTTTGGCCGAAGCGTAGTCTCCAACGGTGAGTCGTGTCAATCGGCGATTGACGAAGGCAGAGAGCACCAAAAATTAATCGAAGGATTAACATCCTATACCCGCTATCGTAGGCGGATTGTGATTCGGGCCGGAGCACGGGCAATCCGGAAGTAATACTGTCAGTCCTGACGGTAAGACCCTAGGCCGTTGTGCGCGAGCGAGGGTCTCAGAGTTTGAGCAAGTCTCTACGACCCACCTTTCGCTGCTAGTACCGACTGGCAGTGTTTTCTGGGGGGGTCTTCTATCTCCCAAATTTCCTATGCTTTTCCTAAGACTTCTACCGAAATCCCAGACCTCAGAAATCCCAATGACACTGGCAAAATGGTTTTTCGAGAAATTGCTCATTGATTCCAAAAGACTTGCGTTTTACCATCACTACTGGGAATTTCTTAGGGTGCTCGGACGGAATCCCCCGTCTCCGCCAGAACCAGATCTACAGAACGCTTCCTGTGCATCGGGTGGAATTGCCAGTGTCCCCTTGGAGATCCGCAGCATATTCTTCCACTGAGTCCTACAGGTCGTGACCATGCCCTGCAACAAAACAGTTGAATTCGGCCGCAAGATTTGCGGCTCCCTGGAAATTGCCGAGCGCCGGGAATGGCTGGTCACCAACGGCATCGGAGGATATGCGTCCGGAACTGTAAGCGATAACTTGACCCGCCGTTATCATGGATATTTGGTTGCCGCGCTCCATCCGCCTGTCGGACGAACGCAACTGGTCGCGAAGCTGGAAGAAAGCGCGAGCTACGACGGGACAGACTATGCGCTTGCGACAAATCGCTGGGCCAGCGGCGCTGTGGAGCCCAAAGGCTATTTGCAGATCGAGAGTTTTTGCCTGGAAGGCACAACTCCCGTGTGGCAGTTTGCACTTGCCGAGGCACTGCTCGAAAAGCGCATCTGGATGCGCCATGGGGAGAACTCGACTTACGTTCAATACTCGCTGCTCCAAGGGAGCGGACCAGTTCGGCTCGCGCTCAAAGCGCTTGTTAACTACCGAGATTTCCATTCCGCGACCCACGCTGGAAACTGGCGGATGAAGATCGAGTCCGCCGAACACGGAATAAAAATTACGGCGTATGAGGGCGCCATTCCCTTCTATCTGGTGAGCCCCGACGCCCGATTTGAGCCAAAACACGAGTGGTATCGAGATTACTCCTTGCCGATGGAGAAAGAGCGCGGGCTCGATGATCAAGAGGATCATCTGCTGGCTGCGACGGCGAACCTGGAACTTGCAGTCGGCAAGAGCGCTACTTTTGTTCTTACGACGAACGATCACGCGGACTTGAATGGCGCGCAGGCGTGTGCGGAACACATCGAACGAGAACGAAAACTTTGCGCAAAATGGCAGGAAAGCGATGCGCAAGGAGCATCCGTTGCTCCTGCCTGGGTCCGGCAACTCATTCTTGCCGCCGACCAGTTTGTGGTGAAGAGAAGTTTGCCCGACGAACCTGACGGAAAATCGATCATCGCGGGGTATCACTGGTTTGGCGATTGGGGCCGCGACACCATGATTGCTCTTCCCGGGCTCACGCTAACAACCGGCCGCCCTGAAATCGCCAAGAAGATCCTCCTTGCATTTGCCCGATACGTAGATAAGGGAATGTTGCCGAATAATTTTCCGGATGCTGGCGGATCGCCGGAATACAACACGGTGGACGCGGCCCTTTGGTATTTCGAGGCTGTGCGCCAATACTTCGAGGCAACTAAGGACGCGGAAACCATTGTGAGGCTATATCCAGTCTTGGATCAAATCATCAACGCCCATTTCAAAGGCACTCGCTATCACATTCATGTGGATGAAGCCGACGGGCTTCTCTATGCAGGCGAAGAAGGAGTGCAACTCACCTGGATGGATGCGAAGGTCGGGAATTGGGTGGTCACGCCTCGCATCGGCAAACCTGTGGAAGTGAATGCGCTTTGGTACAACGCATTGAAAACCATGGCCAAGCTTGCGTCTATCACTGGAAAAAACCCGAAGGCCTTCGCTGAAAAGGCAGAAATGGCCAGAGAGAGTTTCGACAAGTTTTGGAACTCAGGCGGCAACTACTGCCATGACGTAATCGATGAGCCGCGCCTCGGAAAGGACGCTTCTCTCCGCCCCAATCAGATTTTTGCAGTGTCGCTGCCGGAGAGCCCTCTTTCTCCCGAACGACAAAAGGCTGTCGTGGATGTTTGCGCGCGCCGCTTGCTTACGTTGTACGGCCTTCGCAGCCTGGCGCAAGATGAACACGGATACCAGGGCCACTACGGCGGGGGCCCGCGCGAGCGCGACGGCGCTTACCACCAAGGAACCGTTTGGGGGTGGCTGATGGGGCCCTTTGTGCTCGCTCATTTGCGAGTTTACAGCGATCGCAAAGCGGCGCAGAGCTTTATCGAGCCGCTAGGAACGCAGATTTTTTCTGATGGCCTAGGTACTCTCAGCGAAATCTACGACGGGGATGCTCCCTTTACGCCGCGCGGCTGCATCGCGCAAGCCTGGACGGTTGCTGAGGTCTTGAGGGCTTGGCGCGCAACCGTAGGCTGATTCAGCGGCAAGCAGTCAGGCCAATGGCGCTTCTGAGAGAGAATACAAATCGTCGAAGCCTCAGCCGTATCCCCCTGTGGCGCGGCGCTCATAGGCAAGACTTTCGAGAATTTTTTCCACGGTTAGCGTGTTCTCGGCAGGGAGGGTGAGCTTCGGTTTGAGCCGCTGAAAAATTTGCTCGGCCATTCGGACACGCACGTCAAAATCCAACTCAGAGCGGCGAGTCAAGAACGAGTCAATTAAAGCGCTTTCCTCATGAGTGAGATTCGCCGCGCCAAGCGGAGAGGCCACCTGAGCTGTTGGCGCTTGAGCCGTTTGCCAAACCGAAACCGGTTTCAGGTCGCTAAACGAAGACTCCCTCACCACCAATGAACCTGCAACAAGATCGCCAAGCCGCTTGTTCTCTTTGGTAAGAAGGGCGCTCGCGATTCCGATCGCGTAGAAACCAGGAAGCCAGTCGACGATGCGAAGCAAGTTTCTGGCGACGGATTCCGCAGGCGTCAAAGGGCGTCCTGAGTCTTTGATAACGCGAATGCCGGCCTTCCTCTTTCCGGGAGTCTGGCCGTTCCAAATGATTTCGAAGAACGCGAAATAGCCGAAATAGAGAAGAAAGAAAAACAGAACCAGAATGGCCATTCCCCAAAGTGCGGACTTCGGTGCAGCAGCCGTCAAAGCAGCAACGACCATGCCCCCGCCAATCCCCACGATGAAGCCGACCAAAGTTTGGATCAGCGTGTCCAAAGCAAGAGCAATGAATCTGCTGCCCACTCCCGCGATCGCGAAGTCGAGCGAGGTTTGCTCCGGCGTTTCAATGGTAAGCTTCTCGGTGTAAGACCCCAGCGATTCCGGGTTTGGAAGGTTCGAGGACATGATCTCCATCCGCTGGCTGGAAAAACGCAAGCCCTATTGGGCGCGCCTGGAACAGCTCGTGCAGATATCGGGCCGCGGTGTCAGCGCCCTCCGTCACAGCGAATTGCAGGAGCTGGGGTTATTATATCGCCAAACCGCTTCTGATTTAGCGGCAGTACGGGAAGATGCTTCGAGTAAACAACTGGCCGTTTATCTGAATCAGCTCCTTGGACGCAGCCACAATCTTATCTACCACGGCCAAAAGAACAAAGTCAGCGGCATCGTTCGCTTTTATGGCGAGACGTATCCGCGCGTTTTTCGCGAGACATTGCCGCTTACACTGATTGCATTGGCGATCTTTGCGGTGACGGGAATTGCCGCTTGGATAGTGACGATTCATGATCCCGGCTTTGCGCACCGATTGCTAGGCCAGGGGATGGTGGAGACCATCGAGCGGCGGGAAATGTGGACGCATTCCGTGGTCGCGATCAAACCGCTTGCATCTTCAGGGATCATGACAAATAACCTTTCCGTGGCATT
Organism: Candidatus Acidiferrum sp.; assembly: GCA_035280045.1. GTDB lineage: Bacteria > Acidobacteriota > Terriglobia > Acidiferrales > UBA7541 > Acidiferrum. The sequence continues at coordinate 28,993 of DATEGP010000084.1, read as the reverse complement.
CAGCACGTTTGCTCTGGGAATTACCGCGGGATTGGGAACGATCTGGATGCTGGCCTTTAATGGTGTGCTCATTGGCGTGATTGGCGCCGCCACCTGGAAAGCAGGCATGGCGTTGCAGCTCTGGAGCTTCGTGGCGCCGCACGGCGTGCTGGAGTTGCCCGCGATCTTCATTTCCGGAGGGGCTGGATTGGAAATCGCCAGAGGACTGTTGTTCCCCGGTTTTCTTCCAAGACGGCAATCTCTGGCTCAAGCCGGCGGCCGAGGGGCTCGCCTATTGCTAGGGACGATTCCGATGTTGGTTGTCGCAGGTGTAATTGAAGGCTTCTTTTCCCCCAGCGGGGCGCCAGTCAAAATGAAGTTTCTTCTAGCTGCGGCGTTATTTGCAGCACTGCTCTCCTACCTGTTCCTCGTAAGCCGAAGCCAGCCACAACCCGCTAGAGCAAGTTCCGCTCTTTGATGTCCAGATACTGATTCACCAGAGAAGAAGCCAGCATGCCGGGAACGAGTTCAAACGCGAACACTCCCCTCTGGCGGAGTCCGCGCAGGAGCAGGTCGCGGCGATGGGTAATTTCGAGCGCAGCAGCGTGCCAGTACATTTCCTCCACTGTTTGCGGAGCGGACTCCGCCAGAGCAGTGAGGTCCGGCTGGTTCATCGCGCTGAAAACGACGAGATGGCGCTGCGTCATTTGCATGGCGTATTCGATCACTTCCGGAGTTGTCGGCGTTTCCGCGAAGTCCGTAACCCAAACAACCAGACTGCGGCGGCTCTGCTCCGTCAGCAGGACGCGCGCGGCGCGAGAATGATCCGCTTCCGAAGCTTCCGGCCGAACCTGCGCGAGACAATCCACAATCGAGCGAAGATGCAGCGCCCCGCGGCCGGCCGCTACATTGAACTGAATAGCGCGTCCGTAGGCGAGCAGGCCAACCCGGTCTCCGCATTGCGTTGCGACCTGTGCCAAAGAGAGCGCGGCGTTGACGGCGTAATCCAGTTTCGAGATTCGGAGACGGCCTTGCTCTTGCTGACCATATTGCTGTCCCTTTTGGCGGTCTTCTTTCTGGGCCTCTTGTTGTACCTCGGCGCGCAACAGACGACCGGCATCAAGCACAATCCAGATGGCCTGGCTGCGCTCTATTTCAAAAATGCGCGTTGTGAGTTGGTGGCGGCGTGCTGTTGCGGTCCAGCAAATGTCGCGAGTGTCGTCGCCCTTCTGGTAGTCGCGCAGGCTTTCGAACTCGCGGCCGTGGCCGCGCTGGCGGCGACGCCGCCGTTCCATTTCGATTTGGCGGCTGCGAATCAGATAAAGAGCGTGTTGGCGAGCCTGTTCCAGGTCAGGAAGGACCCGGACGGTTTGCGCAATTTCTACGACGGCCCATCGCTGGGCGAGTCCCAGCCAGCTTTGGTAGCGCAAGAACAAGCGTCCCAGACGATGGTCTCCGCGTTGGCGGGGGAGAATCTTGTAGTTCGCGCGCGATGTGCTTCTTCCCAGTACGACGAGTTCGAGAGTGGGAGGAGCGGTGCGGAGCGCCGCCGGCGTTTCATCCGTAACGAAACACCGAACGGCTGTCCCGGCGAAATTTCGAATGCTCAGCGTCACGTCGCTGGGCCGGGCTAGTTCAGGCGCTGCTCCCCAGGACCGGCGTACTTCGAGCTCTTCGGACTTGGGCATTCGAAACAAATCCGAAACAAATACCAGCACGATGACGGCATCCCACAAAAACATCGCCCCAATGAGGCGCGGCGACCACCACGCTGGCACGAGCCACAACAGTCCCAAGAGCAGCATCACAAAAAAGCGCGGCCCGAAACCAAACGGCAACCTGCCTAACCGCCGGGCCCTGGCTCCAACTTCCGCCGGTATTAGTGGTTGAACAGGATTCATCGACAGCACATCACTTCGGCACTTCCACAGCAGCCAAGACTTGCCCGATCACCTGGTCAGTGGTGAGTCCCTCGAGGTCTGCTTCCGGCTTGAGCAGAATGCGGTGGCGCAGTACGGGCAGCGCCGCGGCCTTCACGTCATCAGGCAACAAGTAGTCGCGGCCTTCCATGCCTGCCAACGCGCGCGCCACGAAGAAAAGACCAACGGCCGCGCGAGGGCTGGCTCCCAGTGAAATCGCCGGCCAGTCGCGTGTCCGGCGAACCAGCGAAACCACGTAGGAATGGAGCGTAGGCTCCACGCGTACGGACTCGATTTCCTTCCTCGCTGCAGGAAGCAGGCCCGGCTCCAATGGCGTCAGCGCGATTTCCTCGAAGCGGCGTGGATCGAATCCCTTCTCGTACTGCGAGAGAATGCTCATCTCCTCTTGCGCGGAGGGATAGGTGACGCGAATCTTCAGCAGAAAACGGTCGAGCTGCGCTTCAGGGAGAGGATAAGTGCCTTCAAATTCAATCGGGTTCTGCGTGGCGAGAACCGTGAAGTTTTCAGAGAGCGGATAGCGCACACCGTCGATTGTCACTTGACGCTCTTCCATCGCTTCCAGAAGCGCTGCTTGCGTCCGCGGGGACGTGCGGTTGACCTCATCCACCAATAAAAGATCCGTGAACACAGGCCCGCGATGCAGCGAAAACGTGCTGGTGCTCAAGTTGAAGACATTGGTGCCGGTCACGTCCGCCGGCATCAGGTCTGCGGTGCACTGGACACGCTGAAAGCCCAGCGCGCATATGCGGGCCAATGACTTCACTGCGAGTGTTTTTGCCAGCCCGGGCACGCCTTCGACAACCGCATGACCGCCGCAAATCAACACCAGAAGCAACTGGTCAACAAACTCGCGCTGGCCGATCACGATCTTTGCGAGTTCCGCGCGCACTTGCGAAGCGAGTTGCGAGAGATGTTGCACGGTTACATTTTCTCCTTCCGATTCCGCGGGCGTATCGTCAGCCTTGCGGCATTTCGTTCCAGTTTCTGCACGAGATCTAAAGCTTCGCCGCGCGGTGACTTCTCTGCGCGGCTCGCATTGGCGGCTCGCAGGAGCAACTCACCGACTCCGGATTCCTTCCACCCGAGCCGCTCTTCTGTAGCCTGACCGAGTTCCTGGTCCGGCGTGGTGGAAGACAAACCAAGTTGCCGGGTCAACAATGAACGAAACCGTTGATAGGATATGGCCACTGCGGATGACGCGGCCCCTGCTCTTTCGTACAACCCACCTAGCGTTTCCACGTATTCCAGCGGGGACAATCGCGAAACCTCTGCGGGAACGTAAATCGGACCGCTTCGTCTGCTGAACGTGAAAAGCAGCGCGAACGCAATCACTCCGATTTGCAGCAGTCCCCATACAAGTGAAGTTTTCGCTACGTAACTCCAAAGCGAGCTGCGTTGCCCGTGGAAATATTCGTCCCAGTAAATTTCGTAAGGTTTTCCCGAAGACCAATCCCTCAGTGTGTTCAGGAAAAAAGTAAGATTGTCGTCCTTGGTGATCCCTGCATTTGTCAACGGTGTTGCGCCGGCCCACCAGAGAATCTCTCCTTGTCCTAGTTTCCAGCTTACAACCGTCGCAAAGTCCGGTTCGCCATAAAGGGCAAGCTGTGAGGGACTAAACGTGCCCCAGTACGCGAGCGGTTGAAAACTCACGACCTGCGCTCCGCGCGCAAGACGGTTCGGAACTATTGGGCGATATGTCTCAAGGGGATGATTTTCGGAAATTTTCGGCTCACTCGCCTCGGTAAAGAAAGTGCTGATATTTGCTCCTATGAAAAGGACATGCCCGCCACCTTCAACGAAACTTGCCAGCGCCTTTTTTTCTTTCTCGCTTGGCGATTGAAGCGGCACTGCAAGAATAAGCAGGGCGACGCTTCTCGGATTGGCTTCCAACTCGACCGGAGAACTCTCCCAGCGTTTTACCGAGTAATGGAGTTGCGAGAGCAGCAGGTAACCCGCCTCTGCACCCCCGGGTTGCCCTGAGTACGTGGAGGGAATTGAATTGTATTCCCCGTCAGGGGGGGCCAATACCACGCTTGCGGTAAGCAGCAGGAAAAGCACCGCGCTCCCAATGAGCAGAATCTTTCGGTCGGAGGCGGCTATTCCAGCGGGCATCCCATGGCCTCCAGGTGGCGAAGCGACTCGCGGAAATCCTCCGGTCCTGCGCCGCGATTGGCGTACCAGATTCGTTCGAGTCCCTTGGTAAGGGCAGCGAGGGGTTCCCGGCGAACTGGCACGGGAGCAAACTCGCCGTCGGCGCCCTCAACTACTAGTTGCAGGTACTCGCGCGGAGTCTTTGTCCGATCTTTCGGGATGGCGCCAAGATCTTCAAGGCGAACGATTCCGGCCCAGTAGGCCGAATGCACGGCTTCTCGAAAATTGCCGCGGCTTGCCGCCTCGCGAGCCTCGCGAACCCACTCCTGCCATGTGCGAACGACAGCGACGTCGGCGCTTGGCACCAGCGCATTGACCCGGTCCCTGGTGGCAAAGAAGCGAAACACCCACATGGCAACGAATCCCACGGCGGCGACAATGAGAAGCCAGAATAGAATTTGTCCGCCAATTGGATGCCTGGACGCACCACCCAAGAGTTTCAGCAGCATTCTTTCGATCCACGCCGCCAAACGTTGCCGGAACAAGTCCCATGCATTTGGCGGCTTGACGGCCCCAAACTCCGATCGCGTGAGGATCCGGTCGAGTTCCGCGCGCGCGTTTGGTGAGCCAGAAACCGGTTGCCCAGAGAACTCAACCTCTTGCTCCAAGTGATTGACCCAAGCCTGCGCTTTCTCGTTCGAAGGGGACGTCAATTGATTTCGGAGCGGCTCAGACGAAATGGAGAATGAGCCCTCGGAAGTGGAAACTGCCCAGCGCCTGGGAAGGGATTCGCGTAGAGCTAACATCTCATTCCTGGAAGGCTTCTTCTTCAGGATTCCCGCAATCCGCCGAAGTTCCGCGGTGAAAGAAGCGCGGTCATATCCAGGGCTCACCGAGCCGCTAGCTTGGGGAGTGGCCGGTTGTCCCTGGCCGAATGTGGAGGGATCTGCGGCAACTCCCAGAAGGATAAGCAACGACAAGACGCTGCGATGCATGCGCACCTGCGCGAAGCTGAGGCAGGAATTGTTCTCGCCCGGAAATCTCAAGAAAACGTTTTCGCCACGCCCGGAGCCCCCGGTGCAATCGGACCTGTTGGATTCATCATGAACTGCAAATCGAACGCCTCTTTGCGAACCCGCAGGTCATAGTAGAACACAGCCGTGGCAATTGTGAGAATCGGACTTACCAAAACTTCGCCAAAAAACTGGCCCACGTGACTCAGGGCAGACCACAAACGCAATGCTTCGGGATTCTTCGCCGACATGGCAATGGCGACGCCAAAGGGGAGGGTGAACAGAAATGCTGCCGCGTAAGCGAGCACTAAATAAAGCAAATAGATCACGAAAGCCCGCCCCGCATAGTCTTTCGTAAGTCCCCAGCTCCGTTCAAGAGAACTTCGCGGTCCGAGGTCCTCCAAAAGCGCAGCAGGCACACAAATAAGCAACCGGCAAATCACGTAAAAACCGGGAATGATTAGAAGGATAAATGCGCCCATCGTGGCCAGCCCGTTGAGTAAAATGACTCCGAACAGACTCCCCAATTGGCCGCGCATGCGTCCCAGAGATGCGCTAATCGTCGTCGTCCTTCCCAGGTATAGTTCGGAGACCGCAAATACTGTTCCGCCCTGAGCAAAGAGGTACGCAACCAGGTACACGACCACGCCGACGATCACCCCGACAATTCCGAAAATCACCAAACCACCGAGACCACCGGATGTGCCCGCTTGCAACTGCTCGACTGGCGCGTTTGTGCGCCCAGCGGGAATTTTTATAAATAAAGTCTGCGCCAGATTCAACGCAAGGACCAGCAACTGCGGAATTGCAGTGATTCCAGCAAATAGCAAAAAATGCCTTCGATATAGAGAGAAGGTCCGATCTAAGATTTCTCCGAGCGAGAGAGGACGCAAGTCGAGATCCGCCATACAAACCTCCCATTGAGAGGGTCTCAACGTTCCGGAAGGCTGCACTCTATCAAAAGCGTCCTCAAAAGGCGACTCTCAATTCCACGCTAGTTACCGGCATCGGGACAGAGCGATGGCTTTTTCCATTGCATCAACAATGACGAATTACCGTTTGCAGGCATTCATCGTCTTACGAAATCTTCGCACCGTTCACAAGTTCTGTGTGGTTATGATTTTGTCGCGAATGGCGTAGTGAATCAGTTCCGTCAGTGAATGAAGCCCCATCTTCATCATGATTCGCCCACGGTGTGTCTCCACCGTCCTTAGCGTAATTCCCAACTCCGCCGCAATTTCCTTGTTTGTTTTTCCTGCGGCCAACAGCCGAATAATCTCTACTTCGCGCGGCGTAGGCCGTGCGTGGCCATTTTCCGATTGTTTAGACGCTCCTCCCTTCAAAAAACCTTCCAAAACCATCGCCGACACTTTGGGCGTCAAGGAGAGTTTTCCGTTTGCCAAATCCTTGACCGCCTGGACGAGATGCGAGGCCATATCCGATTTCAATACGTAGCCACGCGCCCCCATTTCCAATACCCGGCGCACCATTTGGTCAGACTCGTGCATCGTGAGAATTATAATTTCAGTTTCACCGGAGAGGTCCCGGATCCGCCGCGTCACCTCAAGACCGTCCAAACCCGGCATGGTAATGTCGACGATGGCTATATCAGGTTTCAGTTTTTTCACGATCTCAATCGCATCGCGGCCATCCACCGCTTCCCCCACGACTCTCCAATCCCGTTGTACCTGAAGTAAGTCGCGTATTCCCCGGCGAACTAGCTCATGGTCATCGGCTACCACGATCCGAAGCGTGTTTTTATTCTTGGTCATGTGCCGCTACCATTGCGCGTACGGTCGTGCCGTTCGGGCTCGTTTCAACCTCCAGCTGCCCCCGCACTTGCTTCATCCGTTCACGCATGCTTTGAATGCCCACGCCACCAGCGAAGGTGCCTTTGAAATTCCTCTTGCCGTTTCCTTGAATCCCTTTCCCCTGATCGCTAATCTGCAGCACGATTCCCCGCGGTGTGCGGTGCAATTGGATAGTTGCGCTCAGGCTCCCTGAATGCCGCTGGGTGTTTACCAGGCTCTCTTGCATCACACGGAACAGTGCCATTTCCTCCTCCTGCGATAATCGGCCGAAATTCGGCGATATTTCCAGTTTCACTTCGATTCCTGTTCGTTCGGCGAATCCGCCCACATAGTGCCGAATGGCATCTTCCAGTCCTGCCTCATCCAGCATAGGCGGATGCAAAACGTAGGACAGCGTGCGGATCTGCCGGACACAAACGTCCGCCAGTTTCTGGCACTGCGAAATCTCTTTTCGCTGCCTCCGACTTGCGGATGGGATTGACCCGCGTAAGTGACCCAGCGTGCTGGAAAGAGCCACCAAGTTCTGGCCGGTTTCGTCATGCAGATCCCGCGCGATTCTTCGGCGTTCGTCATCTTGTGATTGCAACAAGCGTCCAGAAAGCTGCCGAAGTCCGTCTTCCGCCTTCTTTCGTTCCGTGATGTCTTCCGTAAGACGGACGAACCCCCAAACTTTGCCGTTGCCATCCGTCAAAATTGATCCACTATTTTGGACCCAGACAAGTTCGCCCGATTTGCGGACGTACCGCTTCTGAATTACGGCAGTCTTCGTTTTCCCCGCCATCAGGCGTGACGTAAGACTCAAGCTTGCGGGAAGATCTCCTGGGTGAGTGATGGATGGAGAGTTCATCCCGAGAAGTTCTTGCTCCGAGTAACCGGTTATGCGGCAATAAGCCTCGTTCACCTTGAGGAAATTGCCTTTTAGATCGGTCATTGAAAAGCCTATTGCAACCTGGTCGAAGGCCGCCCGGAGCAACTCTTCGTTCTGGCGCAATGCTTCGTCCGCGCGCCGGCGTTCGGTGATGTCCTTTACCGTTCCGACGAGAGCAGAAACTGTCTCTGAATGATCCTTTGCCGTGAACCCCCAGACCTCGACCCATTTCATGCCAGAAGGACAAAGAATGCGAAACTGCTCGTGAAATTCGTTGGTTTCCCCCAGGCGCGCCAGTTGTTCCAGCACACGAGGCGCATCTTCTGGATGGATGAGATCCCGATAAGAGGTTGGATTTGAAAGGAGACTGGCGACGGGCCGCTCACAGATGTGCTCAAACGCGGGACTAACGTAAATCGCATCCAGCGTCTTTGGATCGAGGAGCCAGAAGATTTCGTCAATGTTTTCAGCCATCAAGCGGAACCTTTCTTCGCTTTGCCGAAGAGCTCTTTCCGCAAGCCTCTGCTCCGTCACATCATGCGCTACCCCTCGAACCACGGGGACGCTTACTCCATCGGTACGAAGGCTGTTGTGGTATTCCCAAATTCGGCGTTCGCCGCTTTTCGTAAGTACCACCATCGCGCCCTTGGCAACCTTGGTTGTTTGAATGTTCTTGAGGTACTCGTCGAAAGACGCATGCCCCTCTTTCAGCAAAAAATCTTTCATCGGCCTCGTGATTAACTCTTCCTTCGAGTAACCCAGGATCTCGGCCGGCAATTCGTTCACTGACATCAACCTACCTTCAAGGTCATGAGTACAAATGAGATCGAGGCTGTGCTCGACCAAATCGCGGTAACGATCTTCGCTTTCCCGCAAGGCGCCTTCCGCGCGTCTTTGTTCCGTAACATCGGTGTCGATCACCAGGACTTTTTCGGGGCGCCCCGCCGAGTCCCTGCCCAGCGCCCAGTGGCTGGACACGACGAGAGTTTGCCCGTCTCGCCTTTCCTTTTGTAACTCTCCTTCCCAGTGCCCTTTTCTCTCCAAATCCTGAATAATTTCGGCCAGCGGCAGCAAGAAAGATGTTTTCAGCAATTCATGGGAGTTCTTGCCAATCGCTTCGGCCTTCGTCCAGCCATATACACGCTCCGCCCCTTGATTCCAGAGCAAGGTTTCTCCGTTGATGGCCTGAACGAGGATGGCATCATGGGAAAGCTCCAGAAGAGCCGCTTGCTCGCGCAATATGCGCGCTTGCAGCTTCAATTCTTCGTTCGCGGCGCGCATTTCCTCAGCTGTCGGCATCTCGAGGATCTGAGGAACGACGCGTGCCAGAAGAATTGCAGTCGGCACTGAGGCAAACGCCGTGATGACTTTCACTCCGCCGGAAATCCAATAGACCGGGGTCCAAAGTGTTATGACTTCCATAAGGTGTGTTGCCCCGCAGGCAGCGATGAAGCATCCAAAGCAAACAAACATCCAGTCGAACGGAATGCTTCTCTTCTTCCGGACCAGATAGAGCAAGGTTGGAGGAATCGAGAAATACGCCAGCGCGATGAGCGCGTCAGATAGCCCATGGAGCCATATAAGCAAAGGGTTCCACAGATAGCAAAAACCATGCGGAAGCAGACTTTCGGAGCAGAAAAGAGCCTGGAACGCATTCATAGCATCCTCTCGTTCCTCGGCAGCTATTTGTCCGAGTGACTTCCGATCGAGTTATCCCACAGGGTAGATAAAATCGGACGAAGATAACTCGAACAATACTGTAGCGAATACCACGTAAGTTATGTCGTAATACCACTAGTTGTCAAGTATCTTGAAAGGGGTACTACGAGCTTTCGTCAAGTGCAGGCATCAAGCCCGTAAGGGTTCTTACGTAAGTGGATTACGGCATTGCCCTCAAAAGTTCCCTGGGACAATGATGCGCGCACCGTGAGGTCACTGTGGTTTCGACGCTTCCAATTGCCCGGGGAGTTCCTGTCCTCGATTCTCTCTCGGGCAGCCTTGGCTGGCTGAATTCTCTTTGCTCTTGCTTTGACTTTAGGAGCGATTCCTGGTCTTACGGAGAATTCTGCCATTCCGGGCGGAATCTCTGCCCCGGAGCTATGCTAGTCCGCAGGCACATAAGCTGGCCACAGAACCCTGATCCGCAAATCCCAAAAAAGCAACGCAAGAGGAGACCGTCATGCTCAACCCGGCCCCTGAAGTTCACGAAACCCAGAATGTGCACGAACTGCTTATGTCGACCGTCAAGCAAGTGCGGGCTTTGCACGCCACGCTAAGCGCATTGATGACCGATGTCGCGGCCATACGACGCACTTTCTTGCACGGGCGCGCAGATATGATCCGTTACAGGGACAACTTGCAGGCAGCAATTGAAACTGCCAAGCCGCTTGTAGATGAGGCCATGCAGGCCTACGATGATACGATACGGCAGATTCAAGAGTCCGAAGGCTGGCGCAACTGACTCTTTTCGACAGGTTGTAAGCATGAACAAAAAAACGAGGTACCGTTTAAAGAACAACTCTAGCACTCATTGACTCTTCTCGCGCCTCTTGGACTTGCTCATTTTTGCAACGGTAAAGAGGAGGAGATTTCTGTCTTCTTCGTTCATGCGGGAGAGGCATTGCTGCAGCTTTCTTAAATATCGTGCGTCTTTTCCGGAGGCACCCCACAGTCTCTGGCCGGCTTTTCCACCGGTCACTTGAGGTTTAGGCGGCTCTTCCCCCTCATACAACAGTTCGTACATCGGAATTTCCAACGCGCGCGCAAGTTTTTCCAGAGTTTCCACCGCCGGTACGGTGTGTCCGTTTTCGACGCGAGAAATGTAGCAGCGCAAGAGACCAGAACGCTTCTCGATATCCCCTTGCGATAACTCTTTCAGCTCCCGCACGGTGCGCAGCCGCTCCCCTAAAATCATCTCTGCCCTCAATTCTGGCCATCTGACGGCCGTGTTTAGTATTCTCCCCGGTTCGTCTCTAAACTCTAACTCAACTGAGGGATAACCGTCGAGGAAATTGTAGCATGCAGTACCCTGCGCCGCGAGAGAAGCAGAGTCCTGGAACGCCTTTGCGAGGAGTAGTGTAGAACTAGTTCGAACCCTCTTTAATTGGAGGAAGCCTCCATAAACGAACCCCCTCCCCCGCCCCTTGAACCACGACGGTGCCATCCGGGCTGATAGCAAGGTTTCCCGGCCACGCATTTGGCGAAGCAAGCACGGCGATGGGCTTCTTTTGCTCCAGATCAAAAAGTTGCGTCGCCCCACCTCCCTTCGTGAAAGCAAATATCTTGCCGTCCGCCGAAATATCGGCCCCCGGACCGCCCTCGACAAGGAACGTGAAGGCAAATTCCTTTTTCCACGTCCATGTGTCCCAAACTGCGAAGGTAAAAGGAGCAATCATTCTGTCAGCTTGTCCCTGCACCATCATGGGATTACTTTCTTCCCCTACACTAATTAGCCTGCGCCCGTCGGGGCTCCACAACAGATTGGTGATGGTTAGCCTGTGTGCAGGAATGCTTTGCAGCTTTTGGCCCGTTGTGGCATCCCATATCTCCAAGTTGCCGATGAGCATTCCGCCAGGTTCCGCAACCAACTTGCCGTCGGGACTGATGGCCATCGCCTGAAAGGATCCCCACAGTGTGTGTGATTCTTCCCCTGCAACCACGTGCAATGACTGGACATTGCCAATCTTCTGCGGGGCGGACTTTGCTTCATTTAACGCCAGCCAAGAAGCTGGGAATCCTTTTTCTTTGGGTACGCTGGCCAGCTCTTTCCAAGTGGTTGTGTCCCATATCTTGACCGCGTATCCCGCAAACTGTCCCCCAGGGTTGGCCGCCAGCCATTTTCCGTCCGCGCTAAAAACCGCTCGATTGACGGGCCCATCCGTCACGGTGGCGACTTCTGTCCCGTTCGCGACGTCCCACACTCTTAATTCGCCGGAAGTCGCTGCCAGCAATTTTCCATTAGGGCTGAACGCCACGCTTTGCACCGGGCTCTGTCCGTAGAGAGTTAGTTTCTCCTTCATGCTGGCCAAGTCCCACACTTTGATCGTTCCGTAAGCATAGGACCCGGCAGCCAGAAACTTCCCATCGGCGCTGTATGCCGCAGTTCCCAGTCCGTAGCCGCCTCCGGGCAGGGACTTGGTAATCTCTCCAGAAGACGTGGACACAAAATCGATTGCTTCGGAGTCACCGTGGGTAACGGCCAATTCCTGGCCGTCGGGCCGGAAAATGATGCGGCTTGCATTCTTCGGCGTTAGGTCATGGATGCGTTTTCCATCGTTCAAGTCCCACAAAACGGGATGGTAAATTCCGGTGTTATCGAAACTCGACATCCATCGCCCATCAGCGCTGATGGCCGAAACGACAATCGGATACGTTTTCTGTGCTTCGCCGGAAGCAAGATCGAATAACTGCACCGAACCCGGTGGATCGTCGTCATCGTATCCGCCGACTGTCCCCGCCGCAAGCAGCCGCCCATCTTTGGTTGGCACAATAGCGGACACGTCATCCCATTTTGTTGGTATCGATCGCGTGATTTTCCCGGTATCTGCGTCGTAAAAGCATATCGCCGCCATCTCACTCGCATTCGCCGCGCGCTTCTCGAGGGGAATGAGCAACGATTTTCCATCAGCGCTGTAAGCGATTGATCCTCCGTAGTAATGAACACGCGGTGGATGGATGGTGAAGAGGATCTTGTGCGTTTGTAGATTCCACACTTTCACCGCGCCGGAAACTTCCACCGATACGAGCCGTGTTCCATCGGGATTGAAAAGAAGCGCGCTCACGGCGTGCATGCTCCCTGATGGCTTGGCAGCCGCAAGAGGAACAGGAAGTCCACCCAGGTGAAATTCCTCGCGGCCCAAAGAGAGATTCCACACGATAATGGATGTGTCGTTGCCGCCAGAAGCCAGCCATTTGCCGTCGGGACTAAACGCCAGCGCCTGGATGCGCTGAGTATGCCCGACGTGCAGAACCTGGTCCGGCTTTCGCGCATCGGCAGGCAGCGGCGCCTGTAGCAGAAGTGCACCCGTCTGGATTGGCGCGGGCGCAAGCAGGACCTGCGCTTGCGGCGGATGATTTGCCGTAGCGGGCGCCTGCGGATTCCCTTGTGGAACTGGCGTGCAAAGCGCGTTAGCCGGGCCAAAAAGGTAAATGAGAATTAGAGTAGGAAAGAGGGTGCTCCGCATGTTTGTCATGGCTTGTAATCCTGATCGCCGAAAGCGAGTCGTGGTTCCTATGAATAGGATAGAAGGAGGTGGTCGCAAGAAGAGCGAGGAAAGCAAGGCCTGTAGCGAAAATTGTACGCACTGAACCTGAGAAGAGCAGTAAGCCTGAAAGAGGCGGGTTGAAGATGCTCGTGATATCCTTCGGCATGTTCAAGGAGGATTAGTGACCCGGATTTTCTTTTGTCTTGCTCTTGTCCTTCTCGCCGCAAGCGCAGCAAGCCAGTCGCGAGCACAAGCTACTGAAAGCTCGATGGAGAAGAAGATCGATGCGCTTTTCTCCGGCGTGACTTCTCCGGATTTGCCGGGCCTCGCGGTGCTGGCGCGCCAGAATGGCAAAACTATCTTTGAACGCGGCTACGGTGTGCGCGACCTCCGCACAAAATCCAAGATTGATGCGCGCACGAACTTTCGGCTCGCTTCCTTTAGCAAGCAATTCACGGCTATGGCCATTATGCTTCTGGTGCACGACGGCAAACTCCGCTACGACGAAACGTTGGTAGAAATCTTTCCGGATTTCCCTGTCTACGGAAAGTCGATCACCGTTCGCAATCTTCTGAATCATGTTTCCGGCTTGCCTGATTACGAAGACTTGATGGAGAAGGCGGAAAAAGCAAATGGCCCGATTTGGTCATCGGAAAAACAGATTCAAGACGCTGAGGTTCTAGAGCTGCTAGAAAAAGAAAAAAGCGGAAAATTCGCGCCGGGAACAAGCTGGTCCTACAGCAATTCCGCTTATGTCGTCCTGGGCCTAATCGTCGCCAATACTTCAGGCAAAACCTACCGCGAATTTCTGAACAAGCGCATTTTTGCTCCGCTGAAAATGAACCACACCCTCGTCTATCAAAAAGGGAAAAACGAAGTGGTGAACCGCGCGTTCGGCCACTCCAAAGAAAATGACACGCTCAAGGAAACCGACCAGAGTTCCACTTCGGCAACCCTTGGCGACGGAGGCATTTATTCGAATCTGGAAGACCTTGCAAAATGGGACGATGCTTTGCGGAATCACACGCTGCTCAGCGACAAAGAAATGCAGCCCGCGCTAACGCCCGTTAAGCTCAACGACGGCTCCGAACCGCACTGGCCCACAGAACCCAACGACGACAATCTCCATCCCGGCAAGGCCGTCTCCTACGGCTTTGGTTGGTTCGTCGATTCTTACAATGGACGCCAGCGCATGTGGCATACGGGAAGCACAATGGGTTTTCGCACTGTCATCGAGTGCTTCATTGGCGATAATCTCACTATCATCATCCTCTCGAACCGAACGGATCTCGGTCCTGAAAAGCTGTCACTGCAAGCCGCCGAACTTCTCTTCGTTCAGCATTGATTAAGCGTGCGGTTTGCACAACCTCTTGGCATCTCGGATATTTTCCCTTAATGCGCCGTTCCGGTGCATAATTCGCCCTATGAGTGAATCCAATTGCACTCATTGCGGCAAGAGTTTCTCGATCCGCTCACTCTACGACTTGAATGGCGCGGCATACTGCGCCTCTTGCGTGCAGGACGCTGCGCGGCAGGCCAAGGAAAGAGGCCAGCCTTCCGCTTACGCTCCCCTCATTAACAAATCCATCTGTGCGCGCTGCAACACCTACATCGGAAGCGCTCCTGACGCCGTTCAGATTGGCGCGCTTCGCTTTTGCGCCAAGTGCGGCCCTCTAATAAAGGACTGGGACTATCCGCAATGGCTAAAGCTGAGCCTGGCGGCGTTGCTTCTCCTGCTCGTTGTTGCGCTGGCCCATGGACGAAAGTATTTTCATGCCGGACGCGAGATGTACGTCGGGGAACACCTGGTGGCAAAGGGCCACTACACCGAGTCTTTACCCCATCTTCAGGAGACGCTGAGAATTGCACCGAACTCGGACAAAGCGGTTCTGCTCACCGCAAAAGCTGCCCTGCTGAGTGGCGACGTTGAGACTGCCAGCAAGGCGCTGCAAGCGCACAGCGGTGGACATTTTGAAGATGCAAACGACAACGACTTCCGAGAAGTGGAGAGTCTGTGGAACCGGGCCACTGGCGCCCTGACTAAGGCCGATCAAGCTTCCAAACTCGAGGAGCAAGAAGGAAAGGAGATCGAAGCAGCCCGTCTTATGCATGAGGCGGCCGCGGCTTATCCGGAAGCTCATGGGCTTGCCGCTGCGGCCGAGTACTATGATTCGGGAGCGGCTTTTTTGCGCAAGGACTACGACACATTTGTCGCCATCACACGGAAGCAGTGGAATGAGCACCCTTCGGCGGCGACGGCTGCAGGGCTTGCGAGTTCGCTGGCGTGCAAGTTTGCCGCAACCGGTGACTCGGGCTACCGACAGCAATCGGAAGAGATGCTCGCCAAATCCCAGCAGATGGCGCAAGGAGATGCGCAAGCGCTAAAAAACCTGGAAGAATATCTGCCGCGCATACGGTATCGGCTGGACACCAGGCAGATCATAACCAGACAAGAATACGACCGGCGGTTTCGAAGCGCGGAAACTTCAAAGAAATAGGGGAGAACAAAGTGTTCTTTATTCCAGGCCCTGTGATTGCCGCCCTTACCTTCCCCGGCGTCATCGTGCATGAGGCCGGACATCTTTTTTTCTGCCGGCTCTTTAAGCTGAAGGTTTTCGACGTTTGCTTTTTCCGCTTCGGAAACCCCGCCGGATACGTGATTCACCAGGAGATTACAGACTTCACCGCCCAGTTTTTTGTCAGCATGGGCCCCTTCTTCGCAAACACACTTCTTTGCGTGTTGTTTTGTACTGCAGCATTTCTGCCGGTATGGGAGCTGAAGGTGTTCGATCCCCTGGCGTATTTCTTCTACTGGCTGGGGCTCTCCATCGGGATGCATGCGTTTCCTTCTACAACGGATCTTTCCCATCTTTGGGCGTCAGCCCCGGCCTTAGCAAAGAAGGGCAATGTTCTAGCGATCGTGAGTCTTCCCCTGGCCGCTGTTTTGGTTGTCCTGAACTATGCCCGCGTCGTTTGGGCGGACCTGGGATACGGCATCGCGGTGGGCATCCTCGGACCGATCGCCATTTTCCGCGCACTCTCTTGGTGATGTTTGCGCAGCTGAGCCCAGAAGCTATTACTTTAAGGGTTTAGGATAAACCTGAGAGCTTGCCGAGTCCTTTCATCTTGCTGCGGGCCATCATGCCGCCGTATTGCTTCATCATGGTGCGCATTTGAAGGTACTGCTTGAGGACGGTGTTGACGTCCTGAACCGTGGTGCCGCTGCCTCTGGCGATGCGCTTGCGACGCTTGCCATCAATGACGTTGTGGTCGCGCCGCTCTTCGTTGGTCATAGAGTTGATAATCGCTTCCACTTGCTTGAGCTTTTTTTCGTCCACGCTGGCGTCTTTGGGCAGGTTTGCGAGCGGCCCCATCTTCGGCAGCATGTCCATGATTTGCTCGAGCGGGCCCATTTTGCGGACCTGCCGGAGCTGATCGCGAAAATCCTCCAGAGTAAATTCGGACTTGCGAAGCTTGCGCTCCAGCTCTTCGGCGGCTTTGCGATCAACAGCTTGTTCAGCGCGTTCAATCAGCGACAGAATGTCGCCCATTCCCAAAACACGCGAAACGATGCGCTCGGGATAAAATCCCTCCAGCGCCTCATATTTTTCGCCGAGCCCGACGAACTTCACCGGCGCGCCAGAGACTTTGCTGATGCTCAGCGCAGCGCCGCCGCGCGCGTCGCCGTCGAGCTTGGTCAGAATCACTCCGGTAAGGCCCAGCCGTTTGTGAAATTCGCCGGCGGAGCGAACCGCATCCTGGCCGATCATGGCGTCGGCAATGAACAGGATTTCGCTGGGCTGCAATTCTTTCTTCAACATGCTCAGTTCGTTCATTAATTCGTCGTCGATGTGTAAACGGCCTGCGGTGTCCACCAGGATGACGTCGCTCGCAGAAAGCTTCGCTTCCTTGATAGCTCCTTTGACGATCTCGAGCGGTTTGTCCGCGCCGGCACCGGGCCAGATCGCTGTGCCAATCGCTTTGGCTACTTGAGTCAACTGTTCTCGCGCGGCAGGACGGTAGACGTCCGTGGAAACCACAATAGGCCGGTGGCCGTGCAGCGAAAGCCATTTCGCCAGTTTTCCGGTCGTCGTCGTTTTGCCGGAGCCTTGCAAGCCAACGATCATCCAAACCGAAGGTGGGCGCGAGGCAAAGAGCGGCTTCGCGTGCTTTCCCAGCAGTGCAGTCAGTTCGTCGCGTACCACCTTGAGAACTTGCTGATCGGGAGAAAGCTGCAGCATGACTTCGCTGCCGATGGCTTGCTTGCGAATGTTGGCAAGCAACTCATCCGCCACGCCCACATTCACGTCGCCTTCCAGCAGCGCTTCGCGGATCTCTCCGAGCGCGGCGTCCAAGTGCTCTTCGGAGAGCTTGCCTTGTCCGCGCAGGTTTTTGAAGGCTCGTTGCAGCTTCTCTGTCAGGTTCTCAAACATGGTTCAGGCGTACGACCGGTTCAGTGGTATTCAGCTCTTCAGGTCCAGACTGAGAGAATAGCATTTCGGCCGATTTCGGCGACCAGTCCGCAGCTGGTTAACCATAGGCTGGTTAACCATAAGCGCCCCCTCCCCCCTGGTTCTTGCGTAACTGCGCATTCTAAAGGACTTAGGCCATTCCCTAAGCCCTTTAAAATGAACACTTGCGAGGAAAACTGTAAGTGTTGATTCTAAATGGCTTACAGGACTTATTATCGGACGCGAATCCCTGTCCCCCCAACCGGCGAATGGATCCGCTTCTGCCTAATGGCATCAAAGGAAGTGGATGCATGGGACCGTGATTTTGAACCGGGGAATCCAAGGCGCGGCGATAAGTGATGACAAACACGTGCGAGGATAGCACGGGGAATGTATGCCTGTCTAGTACAAAGTTAATATTACTACATGGCAATTCGAATCGGCTGTGGAAGTTTTCGTCTCAAAAAGTAAGTTTAAGCCCAATTTGCGCGGCGAAGGGAATGCCCACGGTACTACCGGGGCCAAAGAAATCGCCAAGCGCTCCCGCAGGGAAGAGCAACTGATTGCCGGTGGTCACGGGGCGATTCTGGGTGCAAGCCGGCGGGTCCAAGCAAACTGAGGTGACGTTAGCAAGGTTGTTCACCGGGGTCGGAATCGCGCTGATGTCGGGGATGTAGTTGTTCCCGGGGTTGTTGCGATTGAAAAGATTGAAAAGCTCGACGAAGGGCGAAACCGTCCAGCGCTCACGAAACTTGATCGGGCGGGTGACGCGCATGTCCATCTGGACATACGGCGCGCCGCGAAATTCATCGAGCGACGTTTCTACACCATTGATTACCGCGCGATTGCCGGTAGCGGGCGTGATCAAAGTAATGGGCCGAGCGCTTTCTGCCTGGAACAGCCACGAGACTTCAAGCCCGGCGGGCGCGTGTACCGTGCCAATAATCACGCCGCGGTGCCGCACATCTTCGCCGGAAGGTCCATAGTCGCCCGGCGCGAATGGATTGAACGGATCACAGACTCCATTGACGTAGTCAAATAACTCGCCGATCTGGCAGCCCCACGTTTTGGCGCTGGAAAGCGTGTAGTTGGCCACCAAGTTGAGCCGTTTCGCAATGTTCCCCTGCAAATGAAACATGAGCGCTTTGTAGCTGGAGCGGTTGTCCGTGCGGAAAATGGAAACGTTCAGGTAATCGTAGCGCCGGTAGCCGTGCACGCCGGTTTCCAGAGTGTAATCCGCACTCAGATTCCAGCCCGCATTGAAGGCGTGCTGGACGCCGCCTGTAGCATGCAAGGCATAGGGCGTGCGGTAGTTTGGATCGATAAGAGAGGGCGGACTCGTGCCTTTGACGAGATTGCCTGGATTAACGGCGATGAACGCCTCGACCCAGCCGTTCTGCGCGAGGTCCGCGAAGTAGAGTCCAGCACCGCCGCGTAGAACGGTTTTTCCAGAGTGGCCCAGCGCGTAGGCTACGCCGAGGCGCGGCGCGAACGCTTTCCTATAGTCGTGGGGTATGCCGGAGATGATTCCATTGCCGGGGAGCGCGGGATTGGCGCTCTGGGTTTGGCCGGAAGCGGTGAAAAGGTCGTAAGTGGTGTCGTAGCGCAACCCATAGTTGACGGTGAGCTGCCTCGTGGCGCGCCAGGAATCTTCCGCGTAGAGGCCGAGCCTCTGCACATTTTGAGAGAAGCTTCCGTCGCTTGGGCCGGCCGCATTAACCGCTGGACAGTTTGGATCGGGCGTTGGGGACCCGCAGGTTGTCAGGACACTTGGATTCGCAACATAGAAACTCGGGTCTTGCGGGTAATTAAGAACCGTCTCCGCATTGGCCGTCAGCGCGCCGCTCATCACAGGTTCGTGAATGAAGTTCACTCCGAAGCGCATGGCGTGTTTGCCCGCGACGTGGCTCAAGTCGTACCGGAGCTGATACTTCTCTTGATTGCGCAAAACGGGAAACGCGGTAATCCCCGTAACAAATTGCTGGTCGCCAAAAGTTTCAAAACCGGAAATCGTGCTCGTTGTTGTGCTGAAAGGAAAGGCCAATGCGAAGCCGAGATTCGAATTGCGCGACTGCGTCAAGTGCAGGCCGCTGCCGGCGAAAAGGAATGAGCCAACCCAAGATGGACCGAAGGTAATTTGATTACTAGCGACGAGGCTCAAATAGTTGTTGTGCGTGGTCGCGCCCGTAGAAGGAAGCATGGCTTGCTGGACCAAGGCGTTGTGGGTCGTATAAGTATCGAAAGACAAGCGCAAAAACCAGTTCGAACGCTGCGATTGCGCCCAGTCAAGACGCATCATGCCGAGATAATCACGGAAAGGGACGGGCGTATTGTTTGGAACGGGAATCGAGTTCACGGGCGTGCCGTTCACAGTGATGAGTCCCTGTTGCGCGAGCTGCGAAAGCGCGTTGAATTCCGTCAGGCTGTTCGGGCTATAGGGAATGCTGGCGTTTTCATGGACGTATTCCAGAGAGCCAAAAACCCAGAGTTTGTCTGGCGTGATGGGCCCTCCGAGCGCTCCCACGTAATTCTGCCGCGAGAATGGCTGCTTGGGATCGGGAGCGGGGTTGTCAATCGGGAAACGCGCATTCAACGAAGCATCGCGCTCGTAGAAGGCCTCGTCGCCGTGCCACTCATTCGAGCCGCGTTTCGTGGAAATGACTACAGAAGTTGCCGTGGTGCGGCCTACTTCGGCGGCCTCCTGAGCGGTGGCAACGGCGAATTCCTGAATCGCCTCGGGAGAATAGTTTTGCAGAAAGCCGCCGATCCAATCGTCCGTATTGTCGGCGCCGTCTACGGAAAGATCGTTGTTCAAGCCCGAACTGCCCCCAGTGGAAACGGCGGTTATGCGTGCTTTTGTGGGGTCGGAAGGCTCCACCGGTTCCGTGCCGGGCGCCATATAAGCAATATTGGCAAAGCTGCGCGCGGCAAGTGGAACGGTGCTGAGGTCCTGAGAAGTGATGATGGTCTGATGGACCGCGCTGGAAGTGTCGATCGCCTGCGTAGTGATGGATTGTGAGCCGTCTAGCGTGACGGTTTCCTGTCTTAGAGCAGGAAGTCTTAGTGTGACTGTGATTTCCCTGACGGAACTGACAGCGACTCTTACATCAGAAGTGGCGTCCGCAAAACCCTTGGCTTGCACCGTCGCGCGGTAAAGACCTGCCGCCAGACCTTCGATCCTGAATTCGCCGCGATCGTCAGCAGTCGCTTCGCGCTGAATCGAAGAGCCCGCCGCTTGAACCACAATTCTGGCGCCTGGAACGCGGCCACCACTGCTGTCCTGCACAACTCCGCGAAGCGCGCCGAGCGGGTTTTGCGCACTCATGGCTAACGAAAAGAATGCAAGAATCATGGTTAGGGTGAGCACCGTCGAGCAGCGAGTTGCAGAGCGGTGCAGTTGAATGGTCATGATTATAGGTAGACTATGAAATGCAGGTGTCTACTACCACAGGTCGTAGCTTTTTGAGGGTGAGTTGGCTAGCGGAGAAAAAGCTCCAACAAACGATGTACGGAAGAGAGGGTCGCAGGAGCTGCCGTCAACAGTAGGGCGCAAACGACAAAGCACACGCTGCTGACGATGACGCGAGCCGGATTATGGCGAACCTTCTCAGCAGAAAGGGACTCCGCAGACAACAGCCGGCCCACTCGAGCTGAAAGATCGTCATCCGCAGGAAGCAGGCAAGTATGCAGAGTGGAAAGCGGCGGCTGCGCGCCCATTCGCGCCACTCGCAAGAGCGCTGCGGCAAGGGAAAGCGCGCGCTGAGAATCCCCTTGAACTGCATCGTCATCCGCGGCCCATTCGGAGAATCTTGCCCACGTCCTTTCCAGAGCGGCGAAGCCATTGGCGAAAGGGAAAAACTCCGGGCTTAGAACCAGCAGGAGTCGCTTCAGGTTGTCGTACGAATCGCGGTGCGCGATTTCGTGGCGCAGGGCGACATCCAGCTGCTCTTTCGACAGCTCCGCCAGCACACGGCGAGAAATCACGACGCGTGGCCGAAAGACGCCACTCAAGGCCAGGAGCGGCTCCTTCTTCTGGACGACAATGGCCCTTTCATCCACCACGGCCTGCGATTCCATTGCCCACAAAGCCTCGTTCGGGGAATCGCGCCACTCGTTCGTGAGGCGTGCCGAGGCGCTGACAGCCCGCGCCGTGCGCACCAAGGAGCGGGAACACGCTATTCCCGCTAGCCCCGCCAGCAGCAGACAGGCAAGGCCCATGCGTTCGGGAGCGATTTGCGGTTCAAGCCACAGATAACTGGGCACGCAAAGCCCGAGGACAACGGTCAACCCAAGAACTGAGGGAAGCATTCGCAAAATAAACAGGAAACGCGCGGCGGAGCGGGGCCGCATCGCTTCGGCGATTCGAATTGCCGCCCCAGAAAACAGAGTCGCGGCGGCTCCCAACATGCCGTTGACCAGGAGGAATGAGGCCAAGCTCAGGCACACCAGCCGAAAGAAGTAGGCGGCGTTCATGAGCGCTCCCGTCGCCGCATTTCGCGGCGCTTCCTGCGAATCTTCTTCTCCAGTTCGTCGAGGAGCCTGGCGTCATGTTCCCCCACGGCATCGAGAAACGAAGAGAACAATAACTCGCGCGACGGCTGCGAACCCGCAAGCCATCCGGCAAGAACGCGCTCCGCGCGGTGCCGCTCCCATTCCTCCTGGGAAAATCGCGGTGAGTAAACAAAGGCGCGATCGGGCATGCGGCGGTCCAGAAAACCTTTTTTGTACAGGCGGTCAAGCGTGGTCATCACCGTAGTGTAGGCAAGCGAGCGGTCGAGCCGGCACGCAACGTTGCGGACGCTGCTTTCGCCGCGCGCCCAAAGAATCTGCATCAATTCCAATTCCAACGGCCCCAGCGTAGCGCCCGCAAGGTTTTCATTGCCGCTAAGAATTCGTTCTTTGAGAAGGCGAATCATCTCGAGGTTGCAAGCCCGAATCCGATTGTTGGGCAACTTATTTTACGCTTTTCACTCCGCGCTGGGAAATTAGGAATTTCAAAAAAATAGTGGCCAGGCTGATGACAGGAAGCTCCAAGGGTTGGAGGACTCCATGTCTTGCCCGGCCACTTCGATAAGCAGCCAACACACGCGCTTGGGCATGAGACGCGCCAGGCGCTGCGCGGGTTTCAGGTTGTTCGAGTAGGGCAGGCCTGCACCAGGGCGGCCCCAAGAATCCGTTCTACTCGACGGTACGTGGGACCGATTTCCTTACGTCTTTGCGGTCCAGGCAGACTTTACCAGGTCCGCGTCGAATGCCGCCGGAACCTGCTTGAAGCAAGCGTAACGGTAGAGCGCCGCGTTGAAGATGCCCTGCACCGCGGACATCATCACCGAAAGCATCAGGACGTAAAGAATCAGCAAGGCGAAGCCAGCAAGCATCCCTTTAACGCCGCCGAGCACGATGGCCATGAACCACAGACCAAAGCCCGGTAGCATCAGGACGAGCGACACCAGGCTGAAGCTCAGCCCGCCAATCACCTTTTCGCCCCAGGTGTCGCGGAAGAGCTTCGAAGAGCGCTTCACCGCGGCGACCGGAGAAAGATCTTCAAACGCCAGCACCGGCACGACGAAGTAGCACGCCAGCGCCCAGGCAATGCCGATAACGCGCATCACGAGGCGGCCGATCAGTCCCATTCGCTCCTCTACAGTTCGCAGAATCATGCCCACCGTAGCGGCTACGAGCGCCCACTGAAAAATCGTTCCTTTTCGCGCCCAGGCCAGCTCGATGCCGTCGCGGAAGGTCCAATTGCCGCCCATTAAACGGCTGTTGGCCACCCCTACGAGCGCCACGTTAAAGAACACGATGACGAAATAATTGGCCACGTACATCGTGAACATGCCAATGAGGAACATCGGCGAGTGGTTCGGTTGAAACCGATGGCCTGCGGCTGCCGCCGTGGTAATCGAAGGCAGCATCAGGATAGTTCCACCGGTGGCGATAATCGCCGTGACAATCAGGCAGCTGATCGCTGAAAGAATGGGAAACAGCATCAACTGTTTGTCGGAGCGCAGAATGACAAAGCTCTGCTTGACCAGTTGCCAGGTTCGAGAAAACTTACCCATCGCACCCTCCTGCAATGCGTAATAAAGTCCCAAACAACAGGGATTTGGCCTGGGGCAAGTCTGGAAGATAGGTTGGGAGCCTCCAATAGTACATCGGATGCACTCCCAAGGAACAGCTAACGCATTGGATAACCGGAAGCGGGGTTTTCTGGCTCGAATCTAATCAATTGATTCTAAGCAGGTTAGGATACGCGGGGAGCTTATCGAAATCGTGCCGATTAAAGATGGGGCTTCTTCGAAAGTCATCGCTGTCGATGGGGCGCAGCGTCAATCCCTGAGCGGTGTAGGCCGCGCCAATCCTGCTCGGTACGAAAATGCTCCCTGGCGTTCTCCAGGTCGATCTCGGGAGCACCGGAAGCCCAGCGGAACAACCCGTAGAGAGCAGTCCCAATGACCGCCGCAATCGGAATCAACATCCACCAATGCATGTGGATCCACCCACTGGGAGCACTAATTCCCTCCGTCGCTCGCTAGCGCATCAGCATCCTCCAAGTTCCGGACGAAAACAATTAGCAAAAGCGGTACTATTTCTCAATTTCCACTTTCCTGGCGCAGAA
Organism: Candidatus Acidiferrum sp.; assembly: GCA_035280045.1. Lineage (GTDB taxonomy): Bacteria > Acidobacteriota > Terriglobia > Acidiferrales > UBA7541 > Acidiferrum. The sequence goes on along the minus strand of DATEGP010000084.1, from coordinate 5,017 downwards.
TCCCACAAAGGCGCCGTCATCATGTACTGATAAATAAAGCTATTGCATTAGGCGTTCTCGTTAGTTACTATACATGTACTTCTCGCAGACAGCACCTGCTCCGGGAGCCAAAACAGAATCTGGCGATGGCCGCAAGATGATGAAGGAGATCATATGCAACCCAGCCTACGTCTCGAATCGAGTCCCTCGCAACCGACTCAGCTCGCCGCGGAAATCACCATCAAGCTTACGCCGTTTGATCGAAAAGAGTACCGCGCTCTCATTGCTGCTCGCGACCAAACCCTTCGGCGAATCGTGAAGCAGCTGAAGCCCGCGCTGGGTCTTTCCACCGCGGTGGATGCGGGGTGCGGTGTTGGCTTCTTCACTCAAACACTTGCGGAATGCGGTCTGGACAGTTGCGGCTTCGACGCACGCGCGGAAAACATCGAAGAAGCCCGCAGGCGCTTTCCAGGAATTCCTTTTGAACAAGCGGACTTGGAAGCGCGCGCAATCTCCCAATTGGGATCGTTTGATCTCGTTCTTTGTTTCGGCCTGCTCTATCACTTGGAAAATCCACTGCAAGCGATTCGAAACCTTAGCGCCATTACCGAGAAATGCCTGGTTCTTGAAAGTATGTGCCTGCCGGAAGAGCGGTGCTCCTTGCTTCTCCGAGAGGAGCCGCGGCAAGACGACCAAAGCCTGACAGAAATGGCGTGTTACCCGAGCGAGAGCACTCTGGTAAAAGTGCTTTACCGCGCCGGTTTTGCAAAGGTCTATCGCGTTACCCCCCTGCCCGACCACGACGATTTCCGCGAGACTCGCGAACACAGGCAGCGCCGCACCATCTTGGTGGCTTCCCGGGTGCCGATTGACGTTGCGGGATTCCGGTTGCTTCTCGAGCCCCAGGAAACCGGGGATCCCTGGGCAAAGAATCTTCCGCCAAGCAGGGCGTTACCTCAGCGCATTCTGCGATTTCTAAAGAGCCCCCTTCGCGGCAAATACATCACGCTGGCTAACCGCGCGCGGCGCATTTTTCCGCGCTTGCCCATTCCTTTGCGGTTGCCCTGCGGGGTGTGGTGGCTGGCCGAAGAAGACTTCCTCGACGAGAAACTTCTCTTCGGCGAATTTGAAACCATGGAGCGAAAATTCGTACAAAGGCTCTTGCGGCGCGACATGACGGTTGTGGACGTCGGCGCGCATCACGGCCTCTATACGCTGCTGGCGTCAAAATGCGTAGGGTGGCGCGGCCGCGTGGTTGCCATTGAGCCGTCACCTCGCGAACTCGCTCGGCTCGAAAAACATCTTAGGCTCAACCGATCCTCCAATGTGGAATTGATTTCTTGTGCCGCAGGCGAAAATGCCGGAGAAGCGGAACTCTATGTGGTGGGCCGCTTCGAAGATGGGTGCAACAGCTTGCAGCCCCCAGCTACGCCCGAACCAGCAACAACTGTGCGCGTGAATGTGCGCCGGTTGGACGACATTCTTTCCGAACTGGGCGTTTCCAAGGTGGATTTCATAAAGCTGGATGCAGAAGGCGCGGAGCTTTCGGTTTTGTATGGGGCCATGAAGCTTCTGAGCCGCAATCCGCGGCCAGCAATGCTCGTGGAAGTGCAGGACATTCGAACCAAGCCGTGGGGCTATGCAGCTCGAGGGATCCTGCAATTCCTAATTCGGATGGATTACCAGTGGTTTGCGATTGCCGCAAAAGGCGCCCTGTTGCCGATTCCCTGCGACCTGGAAACCTATGACGCAAACCTGGTCGCGTTTCCGATCGAACGCACCGAAGAATTTCTGAGCCTGCTAGGGCAAAAGTAGGGGGAGATTTTGAAGACTCTTCAGAGGGAATCGGAGAGCAGGAGGTCGATTCGCCAGCGTAACGAGATCCTTTGCGGCCGCTAAGAAAACACGAGGAGTGCTGCTATCCTCCTTTTGCGGGAGAGTGGCTAACGTGAAAGTACTTGTTACAGGAAGCAGCGGCTTGATCGGTTCGGAAGCAGTGGAACATTTTGATCGCCAGGGCCATGAAGTGACCGGCGTGGACAACAACATGCGTCGGGAATTTTTTGGCCCGGCAGGAGACACGCTGTGGAACCTGGAACGGTTGAAGCGCGCAACCAAGCGGTTCGTGCACGCGGCGCTGGATATTCGCGATCGTGCCGCGATCATGCAGCTGTTTCAAAGGCGGCAGTTCGATTTGATCGTGCATTGCGCGGCGCAGCCTTCGCACGACAAGGCCAGAGAAATTCCCCTGCTGGATTTCGAGGTGAATGCCCTGGGGACTTTGAATCTACTCGAAGCTACGCGGCAGCATTCGCCGGAGGCAGTTTTTGTGTTTATGAGCACCAACAAGGTTTACGGCGATGCACCAAACGAGATGCCGCTAAAGGAGCTCGATAAGCGCTATGAATACGCGCGGCCTGAAGATCGCGACGGTGTCAACGAAAACTGCCGGATCGATCGCACGCTGCACTCACTTTTCGGCGCATCCAAAGCGGCCGCGGATCTCGTTGCGCAGGAATACGGACGGTATTTCAAGATGAAGGTGGGAATCTTTCGCGGCGGATGCTTGACGGGGCCCGCACATTCCGGCGTCGAGTTACACGGATTCTTGTCGTACCTCGTGAAAGTGACGCTCAGCGGGGGAACGTACTCGGTCTTTGGCTACAAAGGCAAGCAGGTGCGCGACAACATTCACAGCCATGACGTGGTGCGCGCAATGGAAGAGTTTGCGGCGAATCCGCGGCCCGGCGAAGTTTACAACCTTGGCGGAGGGCGCGAAAACAGCGTGTCGATGCTCGAAGCCATCGAGCGCATCGAGCAAATGAGCGGGAAAAAGCTCGCCTGGCGGTACGTGGAAGAAGCACGGAAGGGCGATCACATCTGCTACATCTCGAACCTGGGAAAATTCAAGAAGGACTATCCGAACTGGAAGATCACGCGCGGGCTGGACACGATTCTCGAAGAGATCATTGCGTCGCAGAAACAGCAATTGAAGTAGCGCAAGTGGGAAAGAAGCAGGCGGAAACACGGTAACCGGGACAGCAGTTTCAGCTAGAAGCAATCGCAGACTAATGCTCACGTTCTTCACCACAGCGAAACCCTTCCGCGAACACCACGGAATCATCCAGAGAAATGCGCTGAACAGTTGGACACAGCTGCACCCCGATGTAGAAGTGATTTTGTTTGGCGATGAGGAAGGTGCGGTAGAAACGGCAAGCGAGTTCGGGTTGCGCCACGAAGCGCACGTCGAGCGCAACGAATTTGGAACGAAGCGGCTGGACTTCATGTTTTGGCGCGCGCAAACCATCGCCTGCCACGATCTGCTCTGCTACATCAACTGCGACATTTTGCTCATGCAGGATTTTGGCGATGCGGTGAAGCGCGTTCAGGAGAAGCACGCACAGTTCCTGATGGTGGGGCGCCGTTGGGACGCCCAAATCATCTTACCCCTTAGCTTCGGAAACAAAGATTGGGAGTCGCTCTTGCGACAGCGAGCATTGCGAAACGGTCGGAAGCGCGGGCCGGAGTGGATTGATTATTTTGTTTTTTCTCGCGGAATCTACGGAGAGGACGTGCCTCCTTTCGTCGTGGGGCGCGCGTTTTGGGACAACTGGCTGGTTTGGAAGGCACTCGCAGAAGGTCACTCCGTTATTGACGTGTCCGCGAGCGTCCTCGCCGTGCATCAGAACCACGATTACGGCTATCACCCGCAAGGCAAAGAAGGAGTTTTTAGTGGGGCGGAAGCGGCGCGGAACTACGCGTTGGCGGGTGGCTGGAGGCATCTGCGAACAATCGCGGATGCCACCGAACTGTTGAGCAAGGACGGCTTGAAGACAAATCGCTCGCGCCATTGGGCAAGTGCGAAGCGTTACACGCGTCAGGCGGGGCGCGTTCTTCTTCACAGCGGAATCGAACGCGCGTGGTTTTTTCTTTTGGGGCTGACGCGGCCGGTGCGGCGGAAGTTTGGATGGAACGCGGAGAATGTGCGGCGGTTCTTGAGCCGAACCGCTTCGGCGTCAGGAAAGCATTTATGAAAGCGCCGTTCTTCACGGTCGTCATTGACGCCTACAACTACGGCCGCTACGTTGAGGAAGCGGTATCGAGCGTGCTCACGCAGGATTTCCCGCTCGAAGAGCGCGAGATTCTCGTCGTGGACGACGGCTCAATCGATGACACCGCCGCCCGCTTGCGCAAGTTCGGAAATGCGATTCGTTATTTGTACAAGGCAAATGGCGGGCAGGCTTCCGCTTTCAATTACGGTTTCTCTAATGCGGGTGGCGAAGTGATTGCGCTCCTGGATGCTGACGACGTTTGGCTACCGCAGAAACTGGCGCGCCTGCGGGAAGCTTTCGAAGAAAATCCGGATGCAGGAATGGCATATCACAGGCTGTATTGGTGGGACGGCGAAAACACAACTGAACCCGACGGTAGCTTCATTCCGATTTCGGGGCGCGTGCCCGAAAGCCGCACCGCCCTTCTGCAATATCCGATAGCCAGCACATCCTGCCTCGCGTTTCGGCGCACCGCGGTAGAGAAGCTACTACCCGTGCCGGAAACTTTGCGTTCGCAGGCCGACGCATTCCTGACCGCCCTGGTCATTTTTGTGACGCAGGTTCTGGCCGTGGATGATTACCTTGGGAAATACCGCCTGCACGCAACGAACCTGTTTCAGACCTCGGCGGCGAAGCCTGCATTCCCACAAATCGAACACCGCATGGCCATGCGCGCGGCACTGCTGGCGGAAATTCAAAAATGGCTGTACAGGAACGGCCACGATCTGCGTTCGGCGGACTTGCAGGCCTACTTCCTGCAATGGAAGAGAGCGCAGGAATGCGACGGTTTTCAACTCGAGGCGCCTGGGCGGTGGCAGTACTTCCGGCATCTGGTGAGCCATCCGTGGACCTATGGCCAGATCATGACCCGGCGGCATCAGGTCTACAGTTACATGAGGGCTTGCTCCGCCTTGGTCTTGGGCTATCATCATCTACATCTGTTTGATGATGCCCGGAGGAAGCGCAAGGAATGGATGGCTTCTTCC
>DATEGP010000083.1:0-3698 GCA_035280045.1 Candidatus Acidiferrum sp. | reverse complement strand
TCCTCATCCTCAAAAGTGAAGTCGCGTTGCGTAAGAGCGTAGGGATCATCGAAAACGAGCGTGGCCGTTTCAAAGCGAATATCGTGCTTGCGAAGGTTTTGCCGGTTTTTCTGTTCATCCCATTCAAATCGCATAGCTGGTTGCGACCAAGACAGAATATGGCGTTCATTCCCTCGTGTCAATATATTTGTACGTACATCTCCCCGCACGACGACGCAGGCGGTTTTGCCAGGAGAGCTTGCAGTCAGGGGCACTCAGGGCAGCCGGTGCGCTGTATGCGAATCTTGCAAACGCCCTTGTTTGCAGGGTTTTACGCTAAGTCGTTGATTCCACGGTTGGGGACGTAGTTCAGCTGGTTAGAACGCTGCCCCGTCGCTGGTTAGAATCCCGCACTGTCACGGTCCGTCGCTCGGCACTATCATTATATATATCGCCCGCGCTCACGTAAGGGTGCAGTCCTCCAACCGGAAGCTTCATTCGACTTGCCCGAAGCTATTTTTTCCCCTATCCTGAAGATGACGAACCCACGGTAGTAGTTCCCTACACTGTTTGTCGGTACCTGTGGACCACGCGCCCTGCCGTTGCTCCGGGAAAAAGTGTCCGACGAATTCTGTTGATTCAATAGAACTTTGCTTCCAGCGGAGGCTTTCCAGTCATTGTTGCTTGAATCTTTCACGGAAGAGTCTCAAAGCCTCCGACCGCGTCAACTTCCTTGGGTGAAAGCCGCCACGACCGCTTTCAAAAAGGGACTTGCGAATCGGCTTCGGGTATTGCGTATGAAATACCAAATCCCAAATCCCACTTGTGATGCCGTAACCCTTTTCCATCCCGCGGGGGCTGTGATGGTACAAGTGATAACGCTTCAAACGACGGAACAGGCCGTTGCGAAACTTTCCGAAATGGAGGAAATAATGCGTCCACTCTTCGCCGACATAGCTTTGCACCACTCCCGAAAGCAGCGCCGGGAGCGTATACACGGGAAACAGGAAACTGAACGGCGCAGCCACGAAGAAGAGCGGCAAGATATCTTTTAACTCACCACTGATGTGCCAGCCGTCAAAAGGCCGCTCATGGTGTTCCCAATGAAGAGGGTCGAGACGTTCATGAAGAAAGCGACGAATGATGCCTTCGCCGGGGGGGGAAACCGGCCGTGGAGGACGTAGCGATGAAATGCGTTTCGACTACGGTCCAGACTGGGATGCCCGCTAAATAAAATAGAATTCCAACGAACGGATGCCTGCTGCGCAGGGCAGCGACCGCCACAACGAGGGCGTACACAGTGTAGAAAGCCGTCAGCGGATAGAGCCGCTTCCGCGCAATGCACGATTGCTCGCGTTTGTAGGCTTCGAACGAACCTTCAATTGGCCGATGCCCAGTTAGGGCCGGTGCCGCCGGTGCGGACACAACTTCACCTCCAGAAAGATGGTCGCTTCAGAGTCCGGACCAGTCTCAGCCGGCACTCTCTCGTACGATACGGTGGCTTGAACACCTTTAAGGGGCCATTCTTGCCTCTCGGCATACGTTTGAACTCTCATATTGGCGCACGCTCCTAGTCGGGCAGTTCTTCGATCGATCGCGGTTCCACCGCCGGGCGACCCTCGGCGGTACGGCGAAAATCGCTGGATGCCTGGTAAGACTTCAAGCGAGCGCGCATGATATTGGCCAGGGGGCGATGCGAGGCCAGAACCGAAAGTCCGGACCTGAACCAGAGTGGGATATGTGCTTTGCGCCCGAGTTGCCGGACGTAATAGCCTAACCAGACGGGTGTTAGGTAGCTGCCCCTGGGAGGACAGGTAGGGAGATAGCCACTATGGAACGGGATTTCACAGAACGGATTTCAGCCCGGATCATTAAGTCAAATTCGGTCGCGATGACCAGCGCGTTCCTGGATAAGCTTTTGCAGCGTTGCCTTGGGGCGCCTGCGATGCGCCGGTTCAAGGTTTTTCTGAACGGAACATGGATTGGCCATCCATTGCATCCGATGCTGACCGATATACCGATCGGGGCGTGGACTTTAACGATTCTTATTGATCTGATTGGGCTGTTGTTCGGGTTTCCACAACTGGGTCTGGCCTCCAGCATTGCTGCCAGCATAGGGGTGGCGGGAGCATTGGCCGCCGCCGCTGCGGGGTTGGCAGATTGGATGGATGTCGATCCTCCCGAGAAAGCTATCGGAGTCTTCCACGCGAGTGTGAACGTCAGCGCCACCATCCTCTTTCTGATTTCATTCCTCATGCGCTGGGGCCGCCATTGGAAGCTTGGGTGGACGACCTTTGTTGTTGCTTTGGTGGGATACCTCCTGGTAATGATCGGCGGCTATCTGGGAGGGGCGATGGTGTTCTACAAGGGGGTCATGATCAACCGCAATGCGTATCGCTCCGGTCCGGATAACTTTAAGCCGGCCGCGGAAATACGTGAACTGGCGGAAGGTGAACTGAAGCGAGTCCTCGTCGAAGAACAACCGGTGCTGTTCTTAAAATTGGGCGGCACAGTTTATGCACTGGGCGCCGTGTGCTCGCATTACGGCGCACCGCTCAATGAAGGCAAGATCGTGGAACGCACAATCGAGTGTCCGTGGCATGGCTCGCGATTTGCGCTTGAGGATGGCAGGGTGGTCCAAGGCCCGGCCTGCGCCGGCGTGCCTCTTTACGATTGCAAGATTGTGAACGATCAAGTGCAGATCAAACTCCGGCGATAGTCCGACGGTTTATATGCCACAGGAAACCGGGAAATCCAACCGATTCCAAAGTCCATCCTGCCGGAAGGAATCGAACAGAAGCCGTTCTCGGCGTTACCGCCTGCAGTCCGCTTTGCCGTTCTCGTCGGAGGGCCCTCAGCTGGAGGCCATTCGCGCCGTTCACCTCGGGCGTGGATATATACCTCAGAAAATCGCGGCAGAACTCGCTGAACATTACTCGGAAGATGATCTCAGCGAACGCGAAATCGAAGTGCTTCGCGAAGTTGCTCGTGGTACGTCCAACAAGATAATCGCTTCGCACCTTTCCATTTCCGAGGCAACCGTAAAGGCGCACTTGAAAAACATTATGCTCAAGTTGGGAGCCTCTGATCGAACCCATGCTGTGAACATTGCGACGACCGCGGCTTTCTCATGCAGTGATGACCTTCTATCCCCAGGCCGGTCCGCCCAACCGTTGCTGAACCGTGACCATGCAAGATAATGGTTTCAAACACCATTACCGTCCAGAAGATATCGGTTGAACAGACCGCTGCCGAGAGCCTGATCGAGCGACAACGGTTCAAACAACCGTTGCGTTCCGCAGCATCTCAAACTCTCAGTTTAGAGGGATCTTCCCTAGACCGTCGCACTCCGGAGCACAAGCCGTCGTTCACAACCACCCGGGTTTAAGCTGCTGGTGGCAAGCGTTACAGCGGCCACTTGGCTGGAAGGTCGGGTTTTCGTTGATGTGACGTTGCGCAATACCGCGCTGGGTTTGCAGGAGCGGCTCCTCCGGAAATCTCTTGTCACTTCCCTGCTCCATGCTTATTCGGCCATGCGAAAAAACGTGAATGACATGACGGAGGACCGCTTCCGTGTTAGTATGAATCTCGCATGAGCGCGCACAGATTTGTAGGCGGTTTGGGGGCGGTTGCGCCGGAAACAGCCGCACTCTTTGACACGGAGTGCACACGGTGCGCTGAATGCGAAACTTGCAAATCCCTTGTCCCACAAGGGTTTA
>DATEGP010000082.1:0-3827 GCA_035280045.1 Candidatus Acidiferrum sp. | reverse complement strand
CGATGCAATTCGCCTGCTGGAAGTCCACGATTCCGTTCGTGTATTGCACGATTGCGCCATCCGCCGGGCATGCTGCCAAGCATCCAGGATCCGCGCAATGCATGCACTGGTTCTTCCGCATCAGCCACATCAGCGAGCCGTCGTCCTTCTCGTGCTCGTTGAAGAGAATCAAGTTCCAGTAATTCCACCGAGTCTCCGGCATCGTCTGGTACGTGTTGTCGAAGACTGTCTTGCCGAATGGCAGGTCGTTCCACTCCATGCACGCCACTTCGCACGCCTTGCATCCGATGCATGTCGTGGTGTCGATGAGTTTGCAGACTGTGTATTCGCGCTGCGTGTCTTTTCCCGGAACGCTCCCGGCATGGCCGGATATTTTCTGCACGCGTAGTGTGGCTTGGCTCATCGCTGCCCTCCTACGCTTTCTCGACCTTCACGAGGAAGCCCTTGAATTCCGGCGTCCACGCGTTCGGGTCAATCACCGTCGGCGACAACAGGTTCGCCGCGGTCTTCGCCGTTCTCCCGTCGTCTTCGGAGATTCCGCGATAGCCCCAGTGAATCGGAATGCCGATCTGGTACGTTTTCTTCCCGTCGATAGTCATCCCCTTGATGCGCTTCGTCACCATCGCCTTGGCTTGGTATTCCCCGCGCGCGCTTGTAACTTTCAGCATCTCGCCGCCGCGGATTCCCATCTTGTCCGCCAGTTCCGCCGGCACTTCGATGAACGGCTCCGGAACCAGCTGCACGTTCATCGGATTATTTTTCGTCCAGTAGTGGTAGTGCTCGGTCAGACGGTAGGTAGTGCAGATGATGTTGTAATCCTTGGCTGTGCCGTACTTGTCCGCGTCGGTTGTGAACTTTTTCACGATGGGATTGTTGGACTGCTGTGGGTGCAGCGGATTCTCGATGGGGCTTTCGATCGGTTCGTAATGTTCGGGGAACGGGCCGTCAGCGACGGCCCCGAGTGGAACAAACAAGCGCCCGACGCCTTCGGGGTTCATGATGAAGGGGCCCATGTGGTCTTTGGGCTTCGAGTCGGCTTTGAAGTCGGGCACATCGTTGCCAGCCCATTTTTGGGTCGCTTCGTTCCACCAAACTTGTTTGCGCGATGGATCCCAGGGCTTGCCTTCGACGTCGCAAGAGGCGCGGTTGTACATGACGCGGCGGTTGGCGGGCCAAGAAAATGCCCAGTTGGGATAAACACCAAGGCCAGACGGATCTTCCGTGCCGCGGCGGGCCATCATGTTTCCGGCTTCCGTGAATGAACCGGAGTACAGCCAGTTGCCGCACATTGTGGTGCCGTCGTCTTTCAGCCAGGCGTAGCCAGGGACTTGCTGGCCTGTTTTGACCTCCTGCTTGGTGACCGGGTCCTGCAAATCCGCGAGCGCTTTGCCGTTGATTTCTTTGGCCACTTCGGCCAGAGCCGGATTCTGGGGATTCGTGTAGCCCCACGTAGCGTGCAAAATCGCGTCGGGGAATTTCCCGCCTTCCTTCTGATACAGCTCGCGGATTTTCAAAAAGATGCGCGCAAGAATTTCTTGATCGAGCTTTGCATCCCCCGGCGGTGGCAGAGCGGCGTTCTTCCACTGCAACCACCGCGCGGAATTGACGAACGCGCCGTCTTTTTCCGCAAAGCCCGCACACGGCAGCCGGTAGACGGTGGTCTGGATCTTTTTCATTTCGTCTTCGGTGATTCCGGGCGATTTCCAGAATTCGCTCGTTTCGTCGGGATAGATTTCTCCGACCACCAGCCAATCCGCTTTCTTTAGCGCTTCAATATTTTTATTCGAGTCTGGACCGATGGCCACGCCATTCATGCCGAAAGCAAAAAGCCCTTTGACATTGCCCCGATACATGTCGTCCCAGATGTAAGTCCACGAATAATTGCGATCCACCTTGGGCAAATAGTGGAAGGCCCAATCGGTTTGCTTGGTCGCCGCATCGCCGTACATCGCTTTCATAAAGCTGACGGCAAATTTTGGCGTGTTCGACCAATAGTTCCACGAATCCCATACGTGCGGTTTCGCGGCCTTCGGTGTGATGCGTTCCAGGTAGGATTTGAAATCGGTGTCGGCGGGCACGGGAACTTTGAGGTAGCCGGGAAGGATTTCGAAGATTCCCGCCAAGTCGGTGGCGCCTTGAATATTGGAATGGCCGCGCAACGCGTTAACGCCGCCGCCCGCCCGGCCGACGTTGCCGAGAAGCAGTTGCAGCATCGCGGCGGTGCGGATGGTCTGCGTTCCTGACGTATGCTGCGTCCAGCCTACGGCATAAATAATCGTGGCGACCTTCTTGGTGTCGCCGTCTTTGCGAATGGAAGTAAAGAGGTCGGCGGCTTTGAGGAACTGATCCTTGGGCACTCCGGTGATGCGCTCGACCATCTCCGGTGTGTAGCGCGAGTATTGCTTGCGCAGCAGTTGGAAAACGCAGTCGGGATGCTGCAAAGTCAGGTCGTACGCTACATTTTCGGGCAGATGAGGCGGCAGCGGTTTGCCGTCCTTGCCAAGGGCAGCTTTCGCCGGCGCCGCGTGACTTGCGGCGGCACCTTTGCCGCTTAGGTCGCCGCCTTCCGCGTAATTCCACGTGGATTTGTCGTAGGTCTGCGTGGCGGCATCGAAACCCGAATAGAGCCCATCTTCAGGCAGTTTGAAACCGTCCTTGATGACGAACGCGGCGTTCGTGTAGTTGAGCAAATAGTCTTTAGCGATGCGATTGTTTTCGATGGCGTAATAAATGAGGCCGCCGAGAAAAGCAATATCCGAGCCCACGCGAATCTGGCAGAACAAGTCGGCAACGGAAGCCGTGCGTGTGAAGCGAGGATCCACGACAATCATCTTGGCGTTGCGCGTACGTTTCGCTTCAACGGGCCACTTGAATCCGCAGGGATGATTCTCTGCAGGATTCCCGCCCATGATCAACATCATGTCGGTGTTCTTGATGTCGATCCACCCATTGGTCATTGCGCCCCGGCCGAACGTTGGTCCCAAACTTGAGACCGTGGGGCCGTGTCAAACCCTGGCCTGGTTTTCTAAGTGGACGACTCCCAGCGAGCGCATGGTTTTGACGACGAGGTAGTTAAACTCGTTGGTGTCCGTGCAGCCGCCAGTGAAGGCAATAGACTCGAGCCGGTTGACTGTGTGACCCGCGGCATCCTTCTCGATGAAGGTGTCGTCGCGGGTCTTCTTCACTTTTTGTGCGATTTCGCTGATAGCATCGTCCCACGGAATGTCTTCCCACTCGACTCCGCCAGGGCGCCGTACTTGCGGCTTCAGCAAGCGCCGTTCGTTCAAAATATCCTGCTCGAGCGACGCGCCCTTGGGGCACAGCGTACCGCGATTGATGGGATGATCGGGATCGCCCTCGACATGCACAACCTGGGGCGTGACGTTTTTCGCGCGGTCACCGATGGTATAGATAATGACGCCGCAGCTTACCGAGCAATAGGGACACGTCGAGCGCGTTTCGTTAGCGCGCGCGATCTTCAACGTGCGCAACTGCGCGTAGGCTGGCTTCAAATCAAAGCCGAAGAGCGCGGCTGCAGCTCCGCCAACGGTCGTAAGCTTCAGAAAATCCCGGCGGGTAGGGTTCATCAGAGGCCCCCTCCGCAGGAAGGTTAAGGCAGGGAATTGCGCCTGCGGAAACACCTTCATAGAACGGGGCGTGCCGAGTGTCAAGTCTTCATTTTGAGTGTGTTGAACCTCGATGATAATGTCCCCTTTTGTCCTCGATAGAAATGTCCCCTTAATAGGACCTCCGAGAGGAGGTCAGATTGGGGCGGACGGAGATGAGCAAGAGGGAGTTGGGAAGGGTGGAAGTGCTGGCGCGGGTGA
>DATEGP010000081.1:0-64091 GCA_035280045.1 Candidatus Acidiferrum sp. | reverse complement strand
TCGATCAGCGACATTTGGAACAGAGAAGTTCAAGATGCTTACTTTGACACCGACAAAGCGGACATCCGCGCGGACGCTCGCCAGGCGCTCGAATCAACCGCCGGGTTCTTCAAGGCTCATCCGTCCGTGAAAGCCACCATCGAAGGCCACTGCGACGAACGCGGCTCCACGGAATACAACCTCGGCCTCGGTGACCGCCGCGCCGCCGCGGTAAAGGCGTACCTGGTTTCGCTGGGCGTTTCGGCCAGCCAGCTCACCACCGTCAGCTTCGGCAAAGAGAAGCCAGTCTGCCAGGAGCACGGCGAGCCTTGCTGGCAGAAGAACCGCCGCGGCCATTTCGTCCAGGCTAACTGAGGCGTTTCGCTTCTGTCTGTGGCCATAGCCGACTCGTGACTAATTAAGGCCGCAGGGCCGGGCAAACTCTTGCCCACCTGCGGCCCTCTTAATTAGAGTGGAGGCTGCTTCCCCGGCTTCGTTCTTGGACTTGGGCTCGTTTAAACTTAATCTTGGATCCTGTCGCACCCTCTAGGAGGATTTGTCATGCGTATACGCAATATCGCGATTTTCAGCGGAGCCGTTCTTGCCGGAGCCATCGCTGGAAGCCTCATGGGCCCGCGCCCGGTGGAAGCCGTCGCCAGAGAAATCATTGACCTGCAGCGCGACGTCACTTCCATTTTGCAAGGACAAAAAGACATGTCCACGCAAAATATCCAGGACCACACCGCGATCAAAACCATCGTCGGCGGCTTCAATGACAACATCAACCGCCTCGGCACCACGATGTCCTCGCTGCAAAAGTCCGTGCAGGACGTGCAGGCCAACTCCGGAACGCGCCTCGACAGCATGTCCACGCAGGTCCAGGGGCTCTCGGACAATCTTGAGGAAATCAAGTCGCGGCTCGGCAAGCTCAATCAGCAACTCGTGGATGTGCAAAATGCCGTGCAGAGTCTCGACGCCAAAATCTCTTCCGGCGCGGCCGCTCCTGCTACCGGAGCTGGATCTACCACGCCCACCGCTGGCAATGTTCCGCCGCCAACTTCGACTTCCCCGGGAACTTCTGCTGGATCCGCGCCTCCTGCGGGCGCTCCTTCCGCCGACATGCTCTATTCCAACGGCTTGCGCGACATTCAAAGCGGCAAGTACGACCTGGCGCGCTCCGAATTCACGGACTATTTGAAGTATTACGGCAAAACCGATCTCGCCTCCAACGCGCAGTTCTACATCGGCGAAATCTATTACAAGGAAAACAAGAATCAGGAAGCCATCTCGGAATACGACAAAGTCATCAACAACTATCCGAAAAGCTTCAAGCTCGCTCCCGCGCGCCTTCACCGCGCCACGGCCATGCTCAAGCTCAACCAGAAAGCTTCCGCCATCCGCGAGCTGCGCGAAATCGTAAAACTCTTCCCGGGCAGCGAAGAAGATCGTTACGCCCGCGCCCAACTCAAAGAACTCGGCGCTCCCGTTCGCTAGGCCATTCCCCCTTCGCAGCCCTCATTCCCCAGCCTCCGCTCCGCTTCCCAGCCTCTCTCGCCCGTCCTCGTTCCCCGCCCTCGCCCAGTAGCCTCGCGTTCTCCACTCCTCGCCCAGCCCCCGCCCCGACACCACACGACACTGTCATTCCGAACGGAGCAGGCCGACTTTTTCCTCCGCGTTCGCTTCCTGCGAACGCGTTCGGCCTGCGGAGAGAGGAATCTCTCTTCAGGTTTCAACGTAGCGCCGCGGTCTTCAGCGCGGCATCTTGCCTTCGTAGTGGCACAGGCATTCTTGCCTGTGCGCTTTGTAGTGGCGGATCTTCAGACCTGAATCTGCACAGCGTTCACAGCAGGTCGACAAGGTCTTCGCTGGTCAACTTAACATCGCGAAGGATGGAACGCAGCAGGCCGGGGCCGAGAGTTTCGCCGGAATGTACGGGGACAGTGGTAGCGCGACCATCGGGGTGTTTCAGAAACACATGGCTTCCCCGGGTTCGGTCAACCACAAAGCCAACTTTCTGAAGAGCGCGCATGACATCCTTCCCTGTCGCACGAGGAAGGCGGGTCATACGGAGATTTGTTGGATACCAACCAGTTCAAGAGAGCCCGGATCGCCGTTTTGCTCTTCCAGGCAAAGCAGGATGACTTCGCGGACGCGCTTCATCAGAGTGTCGAGGTTCTTGGCCTGCGTGTGGCAGCCGTGGAGAGCGGGAACGGTGGCGACGTAGTACCCCTCCTCGTCCTGCTCGATCAACACGGTAAATTTTCGCTTCGCTTTCAAGGAATCGCCTCTTGGGGAGTCTAGCACGATACATGATTGAGGAGGTGAGGTCGAGGGCCGCGGGCTCCCTCCAGCGGGCTCGCATCAGCCGCTTCTTTGTCACGCCCTTGCTCGGCGGCAACCCGATCCATCTTCGCTTGCAGTTCCGGTTTAAAATCCACTTTCATAACGCCGGTCTATTCCCTGCCTCCGGCCCCGTCAAAGGCAACGCAAACGGCCAGAAGTCAGCCGCCATCTTCCGCCATCCGCGAGCAGCGCGAAATCGTCAAACTCTTCCCGGGCAGCCAAGAAGATCGCTACGCCCGCGCCCAACTCAAGGAACTCGGCGTCCCCGTTCGCTAGGCCACTCCTCGTTGCTGAGATTCGGCAAGTGGAAGCTACTTGCTGTTGGCCGCCGCCTCTGCATCTACCCAGTATGCTTTGCGGGTGCTGAAGCGGAGTCTCGGCTTCTCCTTGAGACTTAGTCCAAGCGCATGTAGACCTAAGGCTGGTGACTGCGGCCGAAAGCTCAAAAGGTAATAGTTGGGCACGTCGTGCGAGGCGGTAATCAGATCTTGTTTAAGAGTGTCGGCTCCGCTGAATGTGAAGTATTCGCCACCTGTCAATCGCGCAACGGACTTAGGTACGTTCTGTTTGAAACCGTCGCTAGCTGCAATGAACATCATTCTCGCCAGCCGCAACGGAGGGAGCAGATCGCTCGCGCAGTCCAGCGCCTGAACACTCCGATTGCCGTGAGCGTCGGGGTCGGCATTGGGGTCTTTGCTCATGCAACCACCCGGCGCGTACGGTTCATCCATGTAGGGACTACCGCCTTCCCTCGGGATTTTGGATGCCTCGTGCTTCACCCCTGTTTTCGCGCTCGAAAAAGCGAAGCTGTAGACCGCCGTGTTCGTGTCATCGATTTCACGTATGGCATCCTCAATCCGGGTTTCGCTGCGGTTGTCTATAGTCTCGCTGAATAGCAAAACCGTGCGACGATAGGATGACGGCTGGTTGCGCAATAGACCGATGCCGAAGTCGAGCGCGTCGAGAATCGCCGCGCCCGCATCACCTCTCTGCAGGTTTGCGACCGTCTGGGCCGCCGCATCTGTATCGTTCGTAAAGTCCTCTTCGAGGTGAGGTTTGCTGTCGAACCCGATCACAGCTAGCCGATGAGGGACATTCCCAATGACGGCATCCAGGACCGTTCCGAGACTCTGATAATCACTCAGGTGCAAGGCACCCTCTCTCCCAGTCTCTACTATCAGAGCCACGGCCATGGGTTGGGAATCGGTGTCGAGCTCCAATCGCACCGACTGAGGAACACCATTATCGGTGAGGACGAAATCTTCAGCGTTGAGAGAAAGAACAGGCTCGCCGGTCCTGTCTTTAACGAGAACCGGAACCAAAACCAGGTTGGACCGCACCGTTATTGCGGTGGCTGTCCTCTGGGAAGCCTCCGGAGACTGCCCACTGCTTTGTCCATACGCCGCCTCAAACAAACACCCGAGCAGCGCCACAACGACAAAAGCGAATTTGCATCGATTCTCCGTGAGACCCTCTGCTGCGTAAGCGTCAACAAATTGTTTGACGGCACGCTTGTGACTCGGTTTGGTAGGATGCCTTGGTAGTTGTTTAGTTGCCTCTGAAATTGCTGCGCAACGCCTCGGGTCTCGGTTTGTCGGGCGGCTCTGACTTTCTCAATTTGAGTCGCGACCGGCCCTCTCCCGTATCTCGAAAATAAAATCAAAAATATGCATAAGCGACTTGACAGAATAATAAACATATGCTAGTCTATGGTTTCATTGGGCGCGCTCCTCTTTCCTAAGACACACGCCCCGCAGGGCCATGCGCCACTGCCGCCCGCTCTTTGAAAACCGAGCATCCGAGGATGCGAGTCCTGAGCACAGCCGAAGGGAGCGACCGTAGTGACTCGAAGGACCTCTCTTCCATATCTAACGCCTTTATTTTCATGGCGTTCCGCACTCTTTTGCGCAATGGAGCACTTTCAACTCCTTTGCCATCAATCACTTCCCCATTCTTTTTCATTCGATAGTGGGAGTGGGGGTACCTGAGCGCACCTTCTTAATCCGCGAGCATCCGCGAAAATTCGCGACCTACAAAGTTCCGTATATTCTTCCAAGTTCCGTATGCTCTAAGTCCTTTGTTTGCCACTCTTACGAAAACTACCGGGGTGGGGGTATCAGAGACCCCGGACACTTCAAGTATTCCTTGAAGTCGCGGCTAGCTATTTCTGGATGAGTTTTCGCTGAACCTCAATCTTCACCCAGGACCGCCAGCCATGACTGGCAGCGTCTTGGTACACGACTTCCTTCGCGCTATCGACTGCATGATTTACGGTTTCTGCGGGGGTTTCGCTCTTGTAGTGGACAAAGATCAGCACCGTATTGGGCGGTTTGGGCAGGTAGTGAAGGCTATAGGCGCTGTCGCGGGCAAAATCCTCGTGATACGAAGCCTCAAGGTCTAGAGCGAGCCACTCGAGCCGCGTCGGGGTATAGGGAATCATTCCGGGCTGGACTGGAGGAGCGACTGGAGAAGTCGCTGAGTGCATGGCGTGTCCGAGAATTGCCATCGAACAGACTATGAAAAGACCGATCATCAGACTCTTTTTCATTTCTTCTCCTTGGCACCCTCGCGAGGATCCTTATCGATCGTCGCTCAACTAACCCTCGGAGAGGGCACGATGTGTATCGTGCCCCTACCGCAGAGAAAGGGGCGGCAAGAGTGCGACGCTACATTTAATTCTGCTTGGGGACTAGCTGGTAGCTGACGAAGGCTAGTTGCTTGCCATCGGGCGACCACGAGGGGACGTTGATGGTTCCCTGCCCGCCGAAGAGTTTGGCAAGGACGGTGATCTTGGCGTTTTTGAAGTTCGTAGGCGTTGCAATTCCACCGGCGACGACGGTTGCGTCCTTTAGATTGATGAGGCGGAGGGAGACGTCTTTGTTTTCGGGATGGCCGGAGACGGATTTGTCGTAGGTGAGGAAGACCATCCACTGGCCGTCGGGCGAGATGTGCGGGAACCAGTCGTTGTCTTCGCCGAAGGTGACTTGCTCCTGATTGCTGCCGTCGGCGCGCATGCGCCAGATTTGCATGTGGCCGGTGCGCTCGGAGTTGAAATAGATGTACTGGCCGTCGCGCGTGTATTCCGGGCCGTCGTCGAGGCCTTTGGCGGTGGTCAGGCGCGTTTCTTTTGCGCTCACATCGGGCTCGGGTGCCGCGGGAATCGTGTAGATGTCGAAGTCGCCGTTGCGTTCGCCGACGAAGGCCAGAGTCTTGCCGTCGGGCGACCAGCCGTGCAAGTAGGAAGGCGATTTCTGCGTGATGAGGCGCGGAGCGCCTCCACCGACGGGAACGATATAGACCAGCGACTTGTGGTCTTCCTGCGAATTGTCACTGATGCCGAGTCGCGTGCCGTCGGGCGAAATCAGGTGATCGTTGTTACAGCGCGTGGCGAGTCCGGTGTCGAGGACCTGCGGCACCGGGAAGTTATTCACTTGGCCACTCTGAGGCGAAGCAGCGACGGGAATTATGTTGATGCGGCCGTTGCGGTTGAAGAGCAAGTGCTTGCCATCGGGCATCCAGTTGGGCGCCTCGAAACGCTCCGGCGCGATGTAAACGACGCGGCGATCGGTCGAGGCGACGGTGACGACTTCGAGAACGCTGTACAGCGTGATCGAAGACGGAGGCGTTTCGCCCTCGGCGATTGCGGGCAGCGGCGGCGCTTCGGGCTTCGCATCTACGCTGACGTTCGAGAAGATGGCTTTTTCGACGACGTTTGCGTCGTGGCTGCACACGCCAATGCCCACGTAGAATGGCTCTTGCAGAGCAATGCGCGTCGAGCCGCTGGCGAGTTGGAACTTGCCGTTTTCGTCGGCCAGCCACATCGAGAAGTAGGCGCCGTGCTTGACGAGGCGCAGCCTCTTCGGCGCAGAGACGTTGGCTTGAATCTCGTGGGTGGCCGCGCCTTTTTCGTCGCGGTATTGCAGTGAAGTGAGCCCGTTGCCGTGGAGCGCGATATCAGCGTAGGCGGAGTCTGCGTCGAGGCTCTGGCGCACCATCAGCACCGCTTTGCGATGCTCTTGCGCGCCTTTGCCCAGAAACGCAATGTCAGCGGTGAGTGTCACGTCGCCGGACGCTTTCTTCCAGGCGAATTGGAAGGCGTCCTTGGTGGACCACATGTTCTCGCCGCTGCCGGCAATCGTGTAGGTTTGCTTCGCCGCGTCAAAGTCCACGGAGCCAGCATGCAGCACTGTACCGACGTCGCCATGCGACTCAAAGATTCCGGCCGTGTTCGCGGAACTAGCGCCATTGGTCGAACTGGCGGCTTGCAGCGCGGCTCTTTGCGCCGCGATGTAGTTCCCTGCCGTGAACGCGATCGCGAGAATTGCGGCGACGGCAAGGATTTCCGCCAAGGCGGCGGCCCATTGAGCAAGCTTTTTCCAAAGTGGCGATTCGACAGGTGTTTCGTGTTTCACAGGGCACTCCTCTACCTTCGATTTGTTAACCGTGAACTTAGGCTGCCTTCGCGCCACTTGTCAATTTGGCCCTGGTACAGCCCAAAGCTGTACCAGGGCCAAGCACCCGTTTTAGTAGAGGCACGATATATCGTGCTCCTACGGCAACAGGAGCCGCTCCAACGCAACAGGACGAAATACGCGCGGCAATCGCTCAGCAAGCAATTTCCCTTTTTCTTCTCTGCGTGCTATCGTCGCCGTCTCAGGGGGAAGCAAGCATGTCCGTTAACAAGGTTATCTTAGTCGGCCGATTGGGCCGCGATCCCGAAACGCGCTACACCGGGAGCGGCCAGGCAGTGGCAAATTTTTCCGTGGCCACCGACGAATCCTACAAAGACCGCAACGGAGAGCGCCAAAAGCGCACGGAGTGGCACAAGATTGTCGTGTGGGGCAAACAGGCGGAAATTGCGCAGCAGTATTTGAAGAAGGGCTCGCTCATTTTTATCGAGGGGCGAATTCAGTCGCGCGAGTGGCAGGACAAGGAAGGCCAGAAGCGCACGAGTTTCGAGATTGTCGCGACAAATTTCCGCATGCTCGGCGGCCGCGCCGAAGGTGCTGCGGCAGGAGCCAGCTCGGGCGGAGGCGCGTCGCGGGGCGCCGACGAGATGGATCAGTCCGCTCCCGCCGAAGACGGCTACGGTGGCGGAGGCGGCGGCGCAACGGGCAGTCCCGAAATCTCCGACGAGGATATTCCCTTCTAGGATGCTGCGTTTTAAATCTGTACGTTGAGGTCCTTCGGGCATCCTCATCGGATGCCCTCAGGATGACAACACCAAGGGCTTCAGCCTGAAATTCAACATGAGCACGATCAATCGCCAACTTGTTTTGCAATCGCGGCCGAAGGGGATGCTTGCGCCGGGAGATTTGCAACTGAAGGAAACGCCGCTGCCGGAATTGAAAGACGGGCAGGCGCTGGCACGCGTGAAATATCTTTCGATCGACCCGACGATGCGAATTTGGATGGCGATGGACAGCTATCTTCCCGCGGTGGCCATTGGCGAGGTGATGCGCGCGATAGGCTTTGCGGAAATTGCCGAATCCCATCACCCGGGTTACAAAAAGGGTGATCGCGTCACGGGCCTGACCGGCTTGCAGGAACACGTCGTTATCGACGTGAGTGCGAGCCAGCACGCATTCCAGAAAGTGCCAAAGATTCCGTTCGTTTCAGACACGGTGTTTCTTGGCGCGCTTGGCATGAATGGACTCACGGCGTATTTCGGCATGGAGATCGCCGCGCCGAAGAAAGGCGAAACGCTAGTCGTTTCTGCCGCGGCGGGCGCGACGGGCAGCATCGCCGGACAAATCGGAAAGATTCGCGGCTGCCGCGTGGTGGGCATCGCCGGAACCGACGAGAAATGCAATTGGATCACGAAGGAGTTGGGCTTCGACGCGGCCATCAACTACAAGCATGCAGACTGGAAGACAAAGCTGGCCGCGGCCGTTCCCAACGGCATTGACATCGATTTTGAAAATGTCGGCGGCGAAGTGATGAACACGGTCATCGATCTCATGAACTTGCATGGCCGCGTGATTCTTTGCGGCCTGATTTCCGGCTACACGAAAGAAGATCCCAGCCTGGCGAGCTTCAGCATGGTGCTGGTGAAGCGCCTTCGCGTGGAGGGCTTCATTATTCTTGACTACGCTTCACGGTTTATGGAAGCGGCGACGCAATTGGGGCAATGGAAAATGTTCGGGAAAATCAAAGATCGCGAAACGATTGTCGAGGGGCTCGAGAAGGTTCCCGAGGCCATCAACATGCTCTTCACCGGCGGAAACATCGGCAAGCTCATCGTCAAAGTTTAATCCGTTTGCCCACACATCAAGCTCCATGACAGAATGCGCGGCGAGCGCCTGTATAGCATGCCCATTGGCCGTCCAACTATTTACGATGCCCTAATTGTCGGCTCGGGAGCCAGCGGCAGTTGGGTCGCCAAAGAACTCGCCGAGCGGGGCATGCGCGTGCTGATGCTGGAGGCCGGACCACCACGCCTGCCCACGCGCGACTTCACGGAACACGTGCGGCCTTACCAGGTCAAATTTCGCGGTTTTGGCAACCGCACAGCGCTCCTCGAGCGACAACCCATTCAGCGGCTGTGCTACGCGTGCGACGAATATAGCCACCAGTTCTTCGTGGATGACCGCGAGAATCCGTACACGTTTCCGGTCGAGAAACCGTTCATGTGGATTCGCGGACGCCAGGTGGGAGGCAAAACATTTTGTTGGGCGCGCGAAAGCTACCGCTACAGCGATTACGAATTCAAAGCCGCGAGCCGCGACGGCTACGGCGAGGATTGGCCCCTGAGTTACAAGGATCTCGAGCCGTATTACGACAAAGTGGAGTCATTCATCGGAGTGAGCGGGTCGTATGAAAGTCTTGAACAGATGCCAGATGGCAAATTTCTGCCGCCGATGCATCTTTCCTGCGGCGGGCAGTTGGCACGCGAAGTCATCGGCCAACAGTTCGGCTGGAAAGTAATCCCCGACAGGGTGGCGAACCTGACCCTTGTGCACAATGGCCGCCCGGCGTGTCATTACTGTGACGAGTGCCAGCGCGGCTGCCATACGGCTTCGTATTTCAACAGTCCTTCGGTGACGCTGCCGGCCGCGGCGCGGACCGGGCGGTTGACGCTGATCAGTGACGCGGTCGTCAGCCACGTGGTGGTAAACGCCGACGGCAGAGCGGAGGGCGTTTATTACGTCGAGCGCACCACGCATGCGCACCGCAAGGTGCACGCCAAGATCGTTGTTTTGGCTGCTAGCGCGCTCGAGTCCACGCGCATTTTGCTGAACTCGCGTTCCCCGCGCTTCCCCGAGGGACTTGGGAACTCTTTCGGCCAGCTCGGCCATTACCTCATGGACCACTTCACGCTGGAAGGGGCAGGAGGATTCTTACCGCAGTTTAGATCTTCAAAGCGCGAGCCTCGCGGCACGCCATGCGGATTTCTGATCCCCAAGTATGCGAATACGGCAGGCCACGAGAACAAAAACTTTGTGCGTGGGTATCGCTTTGATGGAGACGGCAGCCAGGAGTTGTACGCACATGCATTCGGGCTGGCGGGTTTCGGCTCCGACTGGCGGCGCAAAGTCTGCTCGGAGATTCCGTATTATTTCGGAATTACCGCACAAGGAGAGTGCCTGCCGCGTTATGAGAATTACGTCAAGTTGGATCCTAACAAAAAGGACGCCTGGGGAGTCCCCGCCCTTCATGTGGTGGCAAGTTATGGCGATAACGAACGTGCGATGGCCAAGACCATGCGCGATGACGTGATGGGAATCCTCGACGCGATGAAGCTGGAGAATTCTCAGCCGCCCGGAGAAATAAGTGTTTTCGGCAAAAACATCCACGAATGCGGAACGGCGCGAATGGGCAAGGATCCGAAGAAAAGCGTGGTCAACAGCTTCGGCCAGCTCCACGACTCGAAAAACGTCTTCGTGACTGACGGCGCAGTCTTCGTGACACAGGGTTGCTACGAGCCTACGCTCACGATCATGGCAATTTCAGCGCGCGCCGGAGATTACATCGCGGACGAGAGCCTCAAGGGAAACCTGTAAAGCCAGAGTGGCTGCAGCTCATGAAAGGAAAGGCGGATTCCTGCTATGGGTGAGGAAAAAGAGAAAAACGAAAAAGGAGGTACGCCTCTCTCGCGTCGCGAGTGGCTACACGGGCTTGGGCCTGCCGTTGTACTCTCGAACTTCCCGGAGGCGCTGCAGAAAGCTTTGCAGAAACACCGAGCAGCCGATGCTGCGTTACCCAACGGGCTCTACGCGCCTTCGTTCGATCATCTGAGCCACATGCTCTCGAACGAAAGCGCTTTTTTGCTCGTCCCGCCCGGCTGCGAGACAGAATACGTCCGGCCGCGAGTAGTACCCTTTGAACCCAGCGGATTTTCGGCGGCGGATTTTCCTGTTGTCCGACGGCTGACCGAAATCATTTTGGGCGATGACCTGAAGAGTTCGCAGGACAAGCCGGAGCGCGGCGGTTCCGCCAGCATTTGTGACGAAGTTGCTGAATGGATTGATCTGGTTGTGGCGACGGCCCCAAAAACACGGGAGCTGGCGCGAAATCTCACGGCGGAACATCGCGCGCTTGCGGTCGCATATTTTGGCAGCGAGGAGCCGGTGCGCGAACTCGAAACCTTCGAACCCGAACGGATTTGCCGCGAAGGGCTCGCATGGCTTGAGGAAGAGTCGCAGCGGCGCTTCACGAAGAGTTTCCTGGATGCCGGTTCAACAGCGCAGGTCGAGATTGTTCAAGCCATCAGCGACGCGCGCTCCGACAGATCTGCCGTTAACGCGGGCACGCGACACTTTGATTTCCTCAAAGCGGAATGCGTTCGAGGATTTTACACTGCGGGCATCGGGTTGAAAGAGCTCGACTACAAGGGCAACGCGTTCTACGGCGAACCACCGGGCTGCGGCCTCACAGAAAAATCCGAAAGAGGAGGGAGTAAAGCAGAATAGCTGCAAAGGGCAACGCTCGAAAGGCTACTCAGATACGAGTTATCTTGGAGCGCTGCGTTTCCTTTGTTCGTCCATTCTCTGGATAAACGCTTCGAATTTCGGTTTTTGCTCAGGAGTGAGAATCGCGCGAATCTGGTCGCGGCCGCCCTGGCGAATCTTATCAACCTGCGCGTCGGCGTTGTCGCGAACGACTTTCACTTCCCCGTGGCGCTGCATCAAAATGGCATCCAACTGCTTTGCTTGATCGCTCGTCAAGCCCAACTCTTGCGTCAGTTCCGCGACTCGCTTGGCACGGCGCTCGGGCTCGGAGAGAGGCGCATTTGCGGCCGAGACGGAATGATGTGCATACCCGTAGCCGAGCATTGCGCCGCCGACGGCCCCCAGTAGAAATACAATGACCACCCAAATGGCCGCCTTGCGCGTTGCCGGGGTTTCGCTCATGGTTTGACTCATCGATGATCACCCGCCATGCTGACCAAGACGTCGTCGGGGGCGGTTTGCTGCGGCGCCTCGAAGATGGATTCTTGTCCCGCGGGAACATAACTCGGAGCGCGGACAACCGCTTCGTAAAACCACGTGGTGCCCGCCAATAACAGGATTGCGGAAACCCAGGCAAGGCGCGAAGCAAAACGCGGGAACTCGGTCCACGTGCTTACACGCTCCGCAAGGTCTCTTTCGCGCGAGGCGATGGCGGCCATGACGCGCGCGGCAAACCATGGCCGTTCTTCTTCAGCAAGACCGGCAGTTCCGTTGAAGAGAGCTTTCACCTTAACAAAATCGTCTGCAGCTTCCCGGCAGTCTGCACATGCAGAAACGTGCCTGCGCTGCTGTTCGGGCAAAAGCGCGAGCAAATCTTCGATACGGGCAGCACCTTCAAGTTGCGGAGCGGCCTCTTCGAGACTGTCGCGGAATTTTCTACAGTTTTCGTTCGCTTTCAGCTTGTCCCACATCCCAGCCTCCTAACTGCCGGGTCTTGCGCCCTTCAGCTTTCGTGCGCCTTGACTTGGCTAACCACGCGGCGCCGTGCCCGGAAGAGCCTTACCTTCACCGTGTTCGGATTTAACTCTAAAACTTCTGCAATCTCCTCGATCGAGAATCCTTCCACTTCTTTCAAGATCAACATCAAGCGATCCCGTTCATCCAATCCTTCCAGCAAGCGCTCGACGCGCTGCCGGGCCTCGAGCCTTTCGCTGATGTCCGGAACGTCCTTGCGCTTCT
Organism: Candidatus Acidiferrum sp.; assembly: GCA_035280045.1. GTDB lineage: Bacteria > Acidobacteriota > Terriglobia > Acidiferrales > UBA7541 > Acidiferrum. The sequence goes on along the minus strand of DATEGP010000081.1, from coordinate 51,639 downwards.
CCGCTGAACTGATGACCTGCCGTGCCTGCTCCTCACTCAAGTCCGCTTCGTAAACCAGCGGCCGGACCTTTTTCTTTCTTAGCATGTCCCAGCATTCATTGACCGTGATTTTGTAGAGCCAGGTGCTGAATGCCGCCCGCTGGTCGAAACGCTTCAGCGAGAAGTACGCTTTCACGAACACTTGCTGCGCGATGTCCTCGACGTCCTCGCGCCGCTTTAAGATTCCTCCGGCTACAGCAAAGACGCGATGCTGGTGCCGGCGAACGAGTTCCTCGAACGCCTCCTTGTCCTCGCGCTGGGCACGCCGCACCAGTTCGCGGTCGTCGGCAGCTCCCACGGGGTGGGCAAGGCGATATCTCCCGGCTCTAGCCGGGGGAGGCCCTTCCAGGGGCTCTGGTTTTGGGACGTGTGGCATGGATTTTTGGTTACGCTTATTATCTCCGGATTGACGTGTCCTGCATCATCTGTTTCGGTTTGATTCTATACAAAGTTTCCTCTTGCTTCTTTTTTCAACGTTATGGAATAATACCCTTATGATTATCGGTGATCGTCTTCGCGCGCTGCGCGAGGAAAAGAAACTCTCCCAAGGTGACATTGAGAAGCGAACGGGGTTGCTTCGGTGCTACATTTCGCGCGTGGAAAACGGCCATACGGTCCCCGCGATCGAAACACTTGAGAAGCTAGCTCGCGCTCTTGAAGTGCCTCTTTATCAACTGTTCTATGACGGTGAAGAACCGCCGCAACTGCCGAATCTTCCCAAGCGGAAGTCGTCCGACGACATCGCGTGGGGCAGCGTTGGCAAAGAAGCCCGCTTCCTCAACAAGCTTCGCCGCTTGCTGAGCAAGGCGGAAGAAGGCGACCGCAAGCTGATTCTTTACATGGCGCAAAAGATGGCGAACCGGTAGTTTCGCAATCTTGGTCGTCCCCCATTCGGCTTGGACGTGATAAAGAAGGAAGAGGGTAGCTGTTTGCAAGAACCCTCTTTCTGAACCGCTGCGAGCTTTCCTGTCTCCCATTCGAAAAGAATAGCCCACGCCCCGGGGCGTTCGTGTCTATTCCCACTCTATGGTGCCGGGGGGTTTCGAGCTAAGGTCGTAGACAACGCGAGTCACACCCGGAACTTCGTTCACAATCCTTGTTGAGATTCGCTCGAGGACTTCCGCGGGCAATTTGACCCAGTCTGCGGTCATGGCGTCGTCTGACTCCACAACGCGCACGGCTATGGTCAGGCCGTAGGTACGGAAGTCTCCCATTACTCCGACGCTCCGGATTGGCAGAAGCACGGCAAAGGCCTGCCACACTTTTTCGTAAAGGCCGGCCTTGCGAATTTCGTCAACGACAATGGCGTCGGCCTCTTGGAGGGTAACCAGTTGTGTATGACTGACCTCGCCGAGCAGCCGGACGGCGAGTCCGGGGCCAGGAAACGGATGTTTCACCAAGACCTCGGAAGGCAGGCCGAGATCTTTTCCAATGCGGCGAACTTCATCCTTGAAAAGGTCGCGAAGCGGCTCAATCAACGCAAACGGCATGTTCTCAGGTAAGCCGCCGACGTTGTGATGTGTCTTGATTGTGGCGGACGGGCCCTTCACGGAGACGGACTCAATCACGTCGGGATACAACGTTCCCTGGACAAGATAGGCGATTTCGCCGTGAGCTTCGCCAGCTTGTAGTTTCTGCGCTTCTTCGGCAAAGACGGCGATGAATTCCCTGCCGATGCGCTTGCGCTTCTCTTCGGGATCGGTAATGCCCTTTAGTTGAGCGAGAAAACGGTCGGAGGCGTCTACGCCGATGACGTGGAGATTGAGCCGGTCGCGCAACATTTCCAGCGTGCTTTCAAATTCATTCTTCCGGAGCAGCCCGGTATTCACGAAAATATTAGTGAGGCGATCGCCCATAGCGCGGTGCACCAGGACGGCAGCAACTGTCGAATCCACGCCGCCGCTGAGTGCGCAAATTGCCCGCTTGTCCCCGACTTTCGCGCGAATCGCCTCGACGGTTTCTTCGATGAATGCAGCGCCGCTCCATTTCCTCTGGGCTTTGCATATGCGGAACAGGAAATTTCGCAGCAGCTCGGTTCCCAGCTCGGTGTGCTTTACTTCGACGTGGAACTGCGTGGCGTAAATCTTCCGCTGGGGATCTTCGAGTGCGGCGATAGCATTTTCCGTATGTCCCGTCGCCCGAAAGCCTCCCGGGAGATTCTTCACGTGGTCACCATGGCTATTCCAAATGCGGAGCACGGCGGGGACACCTGCAAACAACTCGGAACTATCCGGTCCGCCGGCGCAATCAACCTTAAGGTGCGCGCGGCCGTATTCACGACGCTCGGCCTTTTCGACATTGCCGCCGAGTGCGTGCGTGATCCATTGCATCCCGTAGCAAATTCCAAGGACGGGGATTCCCAGTGCCAGCACCTTCGGATCGCATTTTGGAGCGTCGGCGTCATAGACAGAGCTGGGTCCGCCAGACAGAACAATTCCCGCGGGCTCAAGCTTCTGAATCTCGTCGATTGGAGCGGTGCACGGCAGGATCGCGGAGAACACCTGCTGCTCGCGGATGCGGCGCGCAATCAATTGCGTGTATTGCCCGCCGAAGTCGAGCACCACCACTCCGCCGAGTTCCGCCTTCATCCTGCCTCCCTGCTCTTGCGTCCGTTCCGCCACGGGCTTCGCTGCAGTTTCCGCCACGCTGCCTCCTATCCCGCTACGACCAGGTTCAGCAATTTATCTTGAACGAAAACCTTTTTGATGATGCGTTTTCCGTCAGCGTGGTGCGCCACTCCAGCATCAGCCAGGGCAAGCTTCACCACCTCTTCTTCGCCCGCACCTGCCGTAACTTTTACACGGCCCCGGACGCGGCCGCTTACCTGTACAACGATTTCCACTTCGTCTTCGCGCGCGAGTTCCCGGTTGAACGCAGGCCAGCCGGTTTTCCAAAGGCCGTCGGTGTGGCCCATCATTTCCCAAAGCTCTTCCGCGAGGTGAGGAGTCATGGGGGCGAGCATCAGGGTCAGCAGCTCCAGCACTTCTTTGCGAACTTCGGGGCGCACGCCTTGTTCGAGCGGCTCTTGGGCATAGACGTCGTTGGTCAGCTCCATGATCAGAGCGATCGCGGAATTGAAATGCCAACGCGTTTCAAAGTCGCTAGTGACGCGCCGAAGCGTCTGGTGCACTTTGCGCAGGAGTGCCTTTTCTTTCAGCGATGCGGCGGCCGCATCCACTTTTCCTTTTTTTATGTCACGGACCGCGGCCGCGTGGCGTTCGATGAGCCGGTAGACGCGGTTCAGAAAGCGCCAGGAGCCTTCGATGCTTTCCTCGCTCCACTCCAAATCTTTTTCCGGGGGCGCGGCGAAGAGCGTGTAGAGGCGCCCGGTGTCGGCGCCGTACTTCTGTGCCATCTCTTCCGCGCCGACAACGTTCCCGCGCGACTTCGACATGGCTACGCCGCCTTTTTGCACCATGCCTTGGGTGAACAGGCGGGCAATGGGTTCATCGTGCTTGATCAATCCCAGATCGCGCATCACTTTGCACCAGAAGCGCGAATAGAGCAGGTGCAGAATCGCGTGGGTGATGCCGCCGATATATTGATCAATCCCCGCTGGCCCAGCGGCAGGTGACTCAAACCAGTAGGCAACTTTCGCAGAGTCGAAGGGTGCTTTGTCGTTGTGCGGATCGCAATAGCGATAGAAATACCAAGACGAGTCCACGAAAGTGTCCATCGTGTCCGTTTCGCGGCGTGCTGGACCGCCGCATTTCGGGCAAGCTGTGTTCACGAACTCTGGGGTTCCGGCAAGAGGTGATTCACCTTCGCCGGTGAGCTTGGGATTGGGCGGCAGCAAGACAGGCAAATCATTGTCGGGCACGGGGACCATGCCGTCCTTGGGACAATAGATGACGGGGATGGGCGTTCCCCAGTAGCGCTGGCGGGAAATGCCCCAATCGCGCAGGCGATAAATAGTTTCCGCCTTGCCGAAGCCTTTTTGCTCCGCAAACGCCGCCATCTTGGCGATGGCGTCTGTCGGCGAAAGTCCGTTGAACGGGCCCGAATTCACCAGCTTCCCTTGTGTGTGCTCGTCGAAAGGCTGGGTCATCTTGTCTGCAATAAGTTCTTCACCTTCAAGGGGCTGAATCACCACGCGCACAGGCAATTTGTATTTTCGGCAAAATTCCAGATCGCGCGCGTCATGCGCGGGGACGGCCATGATCGCGCCCGTGCCGTATTCCATCAGCACGAAATTTCCGACCCAGATGGGGATTTTTCCCTCGTTAAATGGATTGATCGCGTAGCGCCCGGTGAAGAAGCCTTCCTTCTCCATAGTCGCAAGGTCTTCGGTCTTGACGGAAGTCAGGCGCATTTTTGCGAGTTTCGGCTCGGCTTCGGCACGCGCAGGCGAACCTTCGAGAAGTTTGGTGACAAGCGGATGCGCGGGCGCGAGAATGATCGCCGTCGCGCCGTAAATCGTGTCAATGCGCGTGGTGAAGATTTCTATCGGCCCCGCGCCTGCTGCGCCGGCAACGGCAAATCTCACTTTCGCGCCCTGGGATTTGCCGATCCAATTTTGCTGCATCAGGACGACGCGCTCGGGCCATGTGCCTTCGAGTTGCTTCAAATCGTCGAGCAGTTGATTGGAATACGCGGTCGTTTTCAGGAACCACTGCTCGATTTCGCGCGACTCGACCAAGGTGTCTTCGTGACGCCAGCAGTAACCGCCATTGACGACCTGCTCGTTGGCCAGCACGGTGCAGCATTTGGGGCACCAGTTGACGCGGCTCTTCTTGCGGTATGCCAGGCCGCGTTCCAGCATGCGCAGGAAAAACCACTGATTCCAGCGGTAATACTCGGGCTCGCAAGTGGAAATCTCGCGGCGCCAATCGTAGCTGAAACCGAAGCGGCGCAACACTCTTTGGAATTGCGCAATATTGTTGTTTGTCCAAATTCGTGGATGCGTGTTGTTCTTGATTGCTGCGTTTTCCGCTGGCAGACCGAAGGCGTCCCACCCCATGGGATGCAGCACGTTGAATCCGCGCATGCGCTTGACGCGCGCGACCACGTCGCCAATCGTGTAATTGCGCATGTGGCCCATGTGCATGGTCCCGCTGGGGTACGGAAGCATTTCCAGGACGTAGTATTTTGGCTTGGAAGGATCGGCTTCGGTTTCAAAGACGCGCTCTTCTGCCCAGCGCTTCTGCCACTTGGCTTCTATTTTCTGCGGGTCGTAGCCGGTTGCTGCGGCTCCGCCCGCTCCAGTTTGGGTCTGTTCCGCCACGCTGCTTATCTCCGCTTCCTTTTCGTTTTTGCCAGACTCCGCTTTTTCCTTTGCGGACTCCGCGACCTCTGAGCTTTGTGTGCTGACATTTTTCTCTTCAATGCGGGCGTGAGCATGGAAAATCCCTTGTCCGCTTCCGGCGCCTGCTCCTTTAAGCCGGCCAACTCCCACAGCGTCGCGACGTTTCGACGGTCGTCACCCGGATCGTCAATCGGCGTTTCCGCCAAGAACGCGCGCCCAGCCATTCCCTCCACTGGCGCGCTCAACTTCGGGTGTTGCAAAATCCGCGCGAAAGCTTCTTTGCCAATCTTCCCTTTGCCGATGTGCTCATGGCGGTCCACGCGTCCGCCGAGCGGAATCTTCGAGTCGTTTACATGAAAGACGGGAACGTTTTCCAGCGCGACCGTATCTTCGATTTGCGAAATGGTGGACGCCAAGCCCGCTTCGCTCTTGATGTCGTAGCCTGCGGCGAAGAGATGGGCGGTGTCCAGGCATGCGCCGACGGGTAAGTCTCGCAGCAACCCGGCGACGATCTCTCCCACTTCTTCCAGCCGGGAGCCGATGGCGGTTCCCATGCCGGCGGTGTTTTCGATTAGAACTTTAAGCCGGCCCATAGGCACGCGCTTGGTGGCCTGCTTCACGGATTCGACGATAGTCGAGATTGCCTGGGTGGCGCCGCCCTCGCCCCGCGCGCCGGGATGAACGACCAGAAAGTCCGCTCCCAACGCGACAGCTCGCACGATCTCGTCGTGAAAAGCTTGAATCGAGCGAGTGCGCAACATGGGCTGGGCCGCGGCCAAATTGATGAGGTAATTCGCGTGAATTACCAGCGGGCCAAGCCGCAGCAATTCTCTTCTGGCGCGAAACGCGGCAGCGTCTACATCCGGAATTCGCGCAGGGCCGCCTTGCCACATCCGGGGGCTTGCGGAAAAGATTTGGAGGGCGTTGCAGCCCAACTTCCGCGCGGACTCCAGGGCGTTGAGATAGCTCCCGGCGATGGAGGTATGAATGCCGATACGAATCCGCCCATCCATCCAGGAAGGCGGCAGCGGTTCGGGCTCAGGTTCGGGGCGGTATTCGTCTTCGGGATCGAACTCAGTGGGTACAGCGATGCGTTGATCTTCGGGCATGCCTGTCGGGATTTCAGCTCCGTTATAAACTCCCAATTCTAGCACATGTGCCAACCCGCACCTTGCGGCGCTGCCCGAATCTATTTGTGGCCAAGCATGAAATACTTGAGAATAGACGAATGAGAACGACGCTAGAGATTCCGGGACGCACTCCTGCGGCGAGCGAAGACCTTGGCCGCCGAACAGGGTATCCCCTTGAGCCATTTAGTGACCGAAGCCCTGGGCGAAAAGCTCAAAGTCCAACACGGCTCTGAAGAGAAACCTTGGATGAAATCATTCGGCAAACTGCGTCATCTTCGCAAGGAAACTGCAAGAATCAACCGGCTCATTGAAGATGAATTCGAACGAATTGAGGGCTAGGAACCCCGTCGCTGGAGAGACGTTTACCGTTCCCTGCCGAACATAGAAAACGGCATGGTGCGCGGTTCATCTTCCTTGAAGGCGCTGACCGCTGTTTGGATCGGCTGATGAAAGGTCTGTTCCACGGGGCGGCTTGCGAGGCGATCCAACCCGTCGGCGATTCGGGACAACTCATACACCATCTGGTCGGTCACTGCGGAACGGTGTAAAACAACGGCGCGCCTGGCCCGGAATTGCAGCACGCCCCACGTCGCCACGGCGACGAGAATGAACACCAGCGCCAAGAACTGCTCTTGCCCGGTAATGTTTATGGTTCGGCCAAACAAATGAAAGGGGTAGTCCGAGAGCACTCTTTATCCTCCCGGCTGGGCTATTCCACGTCGTAGGAAGCCATTGTGACTGGTTAGGGCTGCGGAATCAAGGCTTTAGCTCAATGGCACCCATCGGGTTTGCGGCTCCTGCCACCTTGCCGTAGACTTAACCTCTCGAATCGGGGGATCTTCCATGCTTGTGGTCATGCATTCTCATGCAACCGAAGAGCAGGTGCGCGCGGTCTGCAAGCGCATTGAAAGTCTAGGCTTAAAAGCTCACGCGATCCCTGGATCCCTTCGAACGGCAATCGGAATTACCGGAAACAAAGGCGAAATTGACCTAGGTGTGCTCGAGTCGCTCCCCGGGGTCGCGGAATGTATCCCTGTCAGCAAGCCTTACAAGCTGGTTAGCCGAGACGCCAAGGAAGAGGACACCGTCCTTCGAATCCCGACGCCCTCGGGAGACGTGCTGGTTGGCGGGAAGCACGTCGCGCTCGTGGCAGGCCCTTGCGCGGTGGAAACCGAAGAGCAGTGTCTGGCGATCGCACAGCGCGTGAAGAAATCGGGAGCGCGGCTGTTTCGCGGTGGAGCGTATAAGCCGCGCACTTCTCCCTACAGCTTTCAAGGCCTTGGTGAAAGCGGTCTGAAGATTCTTTCGAAAGTCCGCGCGGCGCACGGTTTCGGCATCGTTACCGAAGCCATCGACAACGAATCACTTGAATTGGTCGAGGAATACGCCGACGTCATTCAGATTGGGGCGCGCAACATGCAGAATTTCTCGCTGCTCAAGCGCGCGGGGCGTGCCAAGAAGCCGGTCTTGCTCAAGCGAGGCATGTCCGCCACGTTGGATGAATTTCTGATGGCCGCGGAATACATCCTGTCCGAGGGCAACTACAACGTAATGCTTTGCGAGCGCGGCGTTCGAACGTTTTCGGACTTTTCGCGCAATACGCTGGACCTGGCGGTGGTCCCCGCGGTCAAAAAGCGGAGCCATTTGCCGATTTTTGTGGATCCCAGCCATGGTACAGGCAAGAGGCACAAGGTATTGCCACTCTCGCGGGCGGCGGTCGCCGTTGGCGCAGATGGTCTGCTTATCGAAGTTCACCACGAGCCGGATAAGGCCCTCTCCGACGGCATGCAGTCCATCCTGCCAGAAGAGTTCACTGAACTCGCGGACGAGATGCGCCAGATCGCCGGGATCCTCCATCGCGCCGTCAACTGAGACCTCCCAGGAGGTCTTTCCTGCCCAGGCGCAAACCTGGCTCCTCACCAGCCAGGGATTTACCTGAAGAGCTTTCCGGGTTTACGTTCGATTGCAGGTCATCAGGCACGTGCTAAGAAATAGACCCAGCGGAACAACTGGAGCAAGCTGTGTGGTAACGGCCTACCCGCCCATCGGCTGGAAGGTCCCGCCAAGTCTTTGAACTGCTTTGACAGAAAAAATGGAGAAGCGGCTCCCCATCGCGATGGTTGTGAATTTGGCGCCCGCTGTCGCGCAAACGGTCAATGCTGCCGAGATGACTTACACGGAAAACGTGAGCGCCCATGGAGCGTGCGTGGTGTCAAATCACCGATGGCAACCGGGCGAGATTGCTGAGGTCACTTCGTTCCCGGATCGCATTCCCATGCGCGGGAAGGTGGCTTATTGCCGCAGACATGGCAATGACCAATATGCCGTAGGCTTGAACTTCCAGAATGACGCCGTCCTTTGGTCCATTTACCTGAAATACGCAGGCCATACGCAAGGAGTGGCCCTTCGGCATCGATTCGTGAGCTAAATCGAAGGCTAAGATTCCCTGCCGGGGACATGCGCGCGCGGTTTACTCTTCTGGTGTTGTTTCCTTCGGATCAAGCTTCTCGCGCGCAGCGAGCCAGGCATTCAGTTGTTCGCTTCCCTTCCCGCGCAGAGTTTGCAGCATAATCCCGGCCATTCCTTCGGAATTCACCCAGGCCACTTGTCCCCTGGCGCTGATCCGCACCCCCATAAACAATTCGAACGTAAAGTCCAGAACGGCACCGTGCTTGAGAGGCTTTATCGTTCGAAGGGCCAAGCCTCCCCCGCTCAAATTGGTGATGCGCGCCTGCTGCTCTACCTCACTTTCTTTCAGGACCACCGGGAGATTCACGGGATGGCGGAAATAGCGGCGCTGCTCGCGCAAGAGCAACTCTTTCGAAATAGTGATGTGCATTGCGACGCCGTCTTCGGTCAAAGGCTTGCGCAACAAGAAGTTCGCGCCCACCGCAAGAATCTGTGTGGATTCCCTGGCATTGGCGAGGCAGGCAAAAATCACCGCCTTGCTGTTGGAGGTTCCTTTGCGCGTGGACTCAATCAGGCCCAGCGCGCCCGGGACTTCCATGTCCACGAAAAGGCCGTCAATCTTCCTGCGGTTCAAGCATTCGCGCGCTTCATGGGCGGTCGGCACGAGCACAAACTTGGCGCCATATTTCTTCACGGCCTTGGAAACCGCTTGCATCAGGGCATAGTCGCTGGACACGAGTACAAACTCGAGGGAAAGGGGCTGGTTCATGGTTGCGGGGATTCTCCATGTTCCGCGAAGGTACGTACGCTAGGTTTTGCCGGTGTGGCTAAATTTCTGCGGCCATTATAGTGAAACTTATTTTTCTGTCGAGATGGTTGTTCTTAGAGCATTTTACCAGTTGTGACCAACGGGATGAGCGATGAGAAGCGCGGGCAGAAGTTCCGTTTGAGGCCTCAGTTCCGCGCCGCCTTGCCAAGCTCGCCCTCGGCAGAGTGGGCTGCGTCGCTGGCGATGAGCGCCAACGCTTGCTTTGTGCTAATGAGTTGAGCACCTCGCAATTGCAACTCGTCGAGAATCTCGCGCCCTTTTACGTCATCGAGAGATTGGATGGCGTCTTCCACAATGCTGACGCGATGGCCGCGGTGCAGCAGACCATCGGCCGCGCGGAGCACGCAGTGTTCCGTGACGACCCCGAAGACGAGAACGTCCAGACTACGCTCGGCGTCGGGACCTTTCGATGACGTCAAGCTCGTAAGCAGTTTGTCCGTGTTGGGATTGTCGAAGACATCGAGCGTGTTCTTTTCCAAAAGAATCTGCTGGTGGGCGATGAAATCAGCAGGAAAAACAAAATCGCGCTGGTTTGGAATAGTAAGCAGGCGCGGCGCGCGCGCTTCGGGGATCAATTCCGCGCCGGTAGTTCCCTTCACGCAATGAGGGGGCCACTGCCGAAATTCAGGATCATCCGGTTGGTGAGCATCAGCGGAAGAAACCAGGAGAACATGACCTTGGCGGGCCTGTTCGGCCAGGCGATTGATATTCGGGATGATTTTTTCAGCGCCGGGAACGTAGAGTTTGCCTCCCGGCAGCATGAAGTCGGCCTGTGCGTCCACTTCCCAGAGAACTCGTCTCATTGAGAATTCCAATTCAGGACTCTAGCCTAAACCACTAAATTAGATTCCCGATTGGGCCAGAAAGCTACCATCCCTTCGTCACCCGATGCGCACCGATTTTGCGACAGTTTGACGCACCTGATCCCGCAACTCCTCGAGCCGCTCGCTGTAGCGGACGGGAAACGGCGGTTCGGCGGCACGAAGGACCGAGACACTCTCCGGCAAACGCGCGCGATCGGCAAGATGACGGCTCTGTGCCCTTTTTATCGCCGCGAAAGAATCCTGTTCCGTGATCGCAATGCGTCCGCCGTCACGCATCACCGGGACCAGCATGGGTTCGCTCCCCGGGAAAGTTTCACTGTCCAAACCGATGACGTCACCTGAAAATTTCCCGTCTTTCTCGGCAAACCGGAAAACCTGCTTGCGCCCGGGATAAGTGATTTTCTCGTGGCTGAACTTCGCGGCATTTCGAACGGTATCGCCAAAATCGACTTCGACCAGTTTATAAATCACGCCGATGTTGGGTGAATCTGACGATGTGGAAAGAGCGCTGCCTACACCAAAGGCATCGATGCGCGCGCCATTCGTTAACAGAGTCTCAATGCGCTGCTCATCCAGTTCGCCAGAGGCAAAAATCTTTACTTCATTCCATCCGGCCTGGTCGAGCCGTTTGCGCACCCATTGGCTGTCGGCCAAAACGTCGCCGCTGTCGAGGCGGACGCCGCTGGGTTTGCGTGCCAGCGAAATGATTTTCTCGATGGCTGCGTGAACGTCGTAAGTGTCGACGAGAAGAGTGGACTGCTCGGGGAAAACGTCCAGGAAATCGCGAAATGCATTCGCTTCATCCTCGTGCGCCATAATCCACGAATGTGCCTGTGTGCCGTAAACGGGGATGCCGAAGCGGCGGCCCGCAAAAGCATTCGATGTACCCTCGCAACCACCGACGAACGCAGCGCGCGCTGCCAGGACTCCCGCTTCAATGCCATGGGCACGGCGAGATCCAAATTCCACAACCGGGCGGCCGCCGGCAGCAGCTGTGACGCGCGACGCCTTACTAGCGATCAGAGTTTGGAAGTGAAGAATGCTGAGAAGACCGGTTTCGACGAGTTGCGCTTCGGCTATGGGAGCGGTCACTCGAAGCAGCGGCTCACCCGGAAAGAAAATCGTTCCTTCGGGCAGCGCCCAAACGTCCCCCGTGAATTGAAATCGCGACAAATAATCAAAGAAATCTGGATGAACGTTGCGGAAGAAAGGCAGAGCGCGAAGATAGGAAACGTCTTCGCTCGAAAAATGCACACTCTGAAGGAAGTCGAGGGCTTGCTCCAATCCCCCGGCTACCAGGTAATTGCGGCGCTGCGGGAGGTGGCGAACAAAAAGTTCAAACGTGGCCCGCGCTTCGAAGCGCTTCTGGACGTATCCCGCCGCCATCGTGAGTTCGTAAAGGTCGGTGAGCAGCCCAGAAAATGGTCCGTTCAGAAGCATATCCCTGAATAGATTATGACAGGAGGCCGTGAAGGGCAAAGGGGACAATGCCTCACAAACCGCGAAGAATGCCCCCGTCCCAGAGAGTGCAGGACCTCCCTTAAGGCGTGGTCAGGGTTACGTTGTCAAAGGTCGCAATGGCCAAGGAGGCCGTAGTGCGGTTGCTCACCGCCAAGCCAACGTATACGTTCGGAACCAATGTCACCGTCTGGCTCGTTCCAAGTTGCGTCCAAGTCGTCCCATTCGCAGACCCATACATCGTGAACACGTTCCCGCTGCGAACCAGCTTCAACCAGTTTGGCGGCGTGGCACTTCCTACCGATGCATAGGTACTGCTTGTTCCTGTGCTGGTGCGCTCGGTCATCAGCAATGACGGTGGATAGTCAAAGACGAAGACATGGTTTGCGCCCGGATTGAGCGTCTCGCGCACCATGATGCCTACTTGCGCCGCGCTACTTCCCTGCACGCTCACCACCCGAGCGATGATTGTGCAGTCGCCCGTCAGCGCCTGGTAAGCAAAGCGGAAGCTGTCGGAAGTGGTGATCATCGTCCCATTCCCTGCTCCCGCCACGGTGAACGTCCCATTGGAATAACCTGCGCTCCCGAATGCGCCAACTGTGCCCACGTCCAGGTCCAGCCAGGAAACTGGGAGCGGCTGCGCGGTCACTGTGAAGCGCACCGGATTGCTGTCGTTCATGCCTGGCGCGACTGATACCAGCATCGGACCGGTCGTCGCGCCTGACGGAATCGTGATTGTGAGTGACGTGGCGCTCCAACTGTTGATAGTCACCGCAGCGCCGTTCAGCAGAACCGTGCTGCCGCTTTGCGTGGCGCCAAAGCCGGTCCCGCTGATCACCACCTGACTGCCAACCGATCCTGTCGTAGCAGAAACGCCAGTAATCACCGGCGCTGGCGATTGCGCCGAACTGACGGACACGCTATCGAAAGTCGCAGTGGCTGTAGCTGTGGTGTTGCGATTGGTGACGGCCAGGCCGATGTACACGCCTGACGCCATCGTCACCGTCTGGCTTGTCCCTAACTGCGCCCAGTTCACGCCGTCGGCAGAGCCGTACATCGTGAAAGCGTTACCGCTGCGCGTCAGCTTGATCCAATAGGGCAGCGTGAGACTACCCACCGATGTGTACGAACTGCTGGCGCCTGTGGTGGTGCGCTCGGTCATCAGCAACTGCGAGGAATAGTCAAACAGGTAGACATGATTCGCACCGGGGCTCAGCGTCTCACGAATCATGATCCCCGCTTGTGCGGCGCTGCTTCCCTGCACCGTTAGCACGCGCGCGACAATCGCGCCGCCTCCGTTGAGCGGCTGATAGACAAAGTGGAAGCTGTCGGCGGCGGTGATCATCGTGCCTGAACCGGCGCCGGTCACCGCAAACGTTCCGTTGGAGTAGCTGGCGCTTCCGGCTACGCCCACCGATCCGATGTCGCCGTCCGACCAGACCGAAGGCAAAGGCAAGATGACTTGAGTTACGGTCAGGTTGATCGTGGCGGTGCTGGTCAAGCCGAGCGACGATCCTGTGACCGTTACCGCGACGGTTCCTGTGGCTGCCGTGGCGCTCGCGGTCAGCGTCAGGGAACTTGTGGTGGTTGTGCTGCCGGGGTTGAACGAAGCAGTAACGCCATTGGGCAGGCCGGAAACGGACAAGCTGATCGTGCCGTTGAAACCGCCTTGGAGAGCGACAGTGATGGTGCTTGTTCCGTTGGAGCCCTGCGGAACCGTCAATCCGGTTGGTGCGGCGGAGATTGTAAAGCTCCCCTGAGGATTCACGATGAGAGAAATCGTCGCAGTGTTGGTCAAGGTGCCCGAGGTACCCGTTATCGTGACGGGGAAAGTCCCCACGGCTGCGGTGCCAGCGGCAGTTAGGGTCAGAGTACTCGTGGTTGCTGTACTGCTGGGATTGAACGATGCCGTCACGCCAGCGGGCAAGCCCGATGCTGACAAACTGACATTACCGTTGAAGCCGAACTGCGGAGTAATGGTGATGGTGTTAGAGCTGCTGGTGCCTTGCGTCATGGTCATGCTGCTCAAGGAAGTCGAAAGCGAGAAGTTCGGCGATGGAGGAGCAGGCGTAGTGAGGGATACATTGTCAAAGGTAGCGGTGGCCAAGGAAGACGTGTTGCGATTGCTCACTGCCAGACCCACGTACACATTTGGAGCCATGCTCACAGTCTGACTCGCGCCCAACTGCGTCCAGTTCGTTCCGTTGGTCGAGCCGTACATCGTGAATACGTTCCCGCTCCGCGCCAGCTTCAGCCAATTGGGGGGCGTTGCGCTTCCAACCGACGAGTAAGTGCTGCTGGAGCCCGTGGTAGTGCGTTCGGTCATCAACAACGACGACGAGTAGTCGAACAAGTAGACGTGATTCGCGCCTGCGGTAAGCGTCTCGCGAATCATGACGCCCACTTGCGCCGCGCTGCTGCCTTGCACGCTTACCACGCGCGCCACAATGGTTCCGTCGCCGGCGAGCGGCTGGTACACGAAATGGAAGCTATCAGCGCTGGTGATCATCGTCCCATTGCCTGCGCCAGCCACTGTGAAGACGCCATTTGCGTAACTCGCGCTCCCTAAGACTCCGACCGCGCCCACATCCTGGTCCAACCAAGAAACCGGCAGCGGCTGTGAGGTCACAGTGAAACGAATTGCGTTGCTGTCGTTCATGCTGGGGGCGACTGAAACGAACATAGGACCCGTCGTCGCCCCCGCGGGAATGGTTATCGTGAGCGACGCGTCGCTCCAACTGTTGATGGTCGTTGCGGCGCCATTCAACAAAACCGCGCTGCCACCTTGAGTGGCGCCAAAGCCCGAACCGCTAATCACTACCTGGCTACCAATGGATCCCGTGGTCGCGGAAACCGCAGTAATCAACGGCGCCGGCGCGGACGCAGAGTTCACGGACACGCTGTCGAAAGTCGCGGTGGCCAAAGAAGCTGTGTTGCGATTGCTCACGGCTAATCCGACATAAACGCTCTGGGCTATAGTGACTGTCTGGCTGGTTCCCAATTGCGTCCAGTTCACGCCATCGGAGGAGCCGAACATGTTGAAGACGTTTCCGCTTCGCGTGAGCTTGATCCAATTGGGCAGCGTGGCACTCCCCACCGATTGGTAGGAGCTGCTTGTGCCAGTGGAGGTGCGCTCGGTGGCCAAAATGGAGGTGGAATAGTCAAACAAGAAAACGTGATTGGCACCGGGGGTCAGCGTCTCGCGAATCATGATGCCGGCCTGAGTGGCGCTGCTTCCCTGCACGCTCAGCACCCGGGCCACGATCGAGCCGTCACCATTAAGCGGCTGGTAGACGAAATGGAAGCTATCGGAGCTGGTGATCATCGTGCCTGATCCAGCGCCGGATACCGTAAAAGCTCCATTCGCATAGCTGGCGGCTCCCGCGACGCCAACCGAACCGATGTCTCCGTCAGACCAGACTGATGGAAGCGTTGGAAGCACGCGGATGGTGAGAGAAATCGTAGTGGTCTTGGTCAACACACCAGACGTTCCTGTGACAGTGACTGTGACAGTTCCTGTTGTCGCGGTGCTGCTGGCGGTCAACGTCAATGCACTCGTGCCGGTTGTGCTGGCAGGACTGAATGAAGGAGTAACGCCATTGGGCAGACCGGATGCAGATAACGCCACGCTGCCATTGAAGCCGTTGAGCGGATTGACGGTGATGGTGCTCGCGCCGCTCGATCCTTGGGTGATAGTCAGGGCGTTGGGCGAGGCAGAAAGCGTGAAGTTTGGCGGTGGATTCACCGTTAAGGAAAGCGTCGTCGAACTCGTCAAATTGCCAGCGGTACCAGTGATCGTCACGGTGGCGGGACCCGTCGTTGCGGAGCTGCTTGCTGTCAGGGTCAATGTGCTTGCGCCAGTAGTGCTTGCGGGATTGAACGCCGCGGTCACACCAGCGGGCAGACCGGAAGCAGCCAGGCTAACGCTGCCGTTGAAACTGTTTAGCGCGTTGACCGCGATGCTGCTGGTGCTGCTGGCTCCTTGAACGATGGTCAAGCTGCTTGGCGAAGCGGAGAGCGCGAAGTTCCCCTGAGGATTCACGGTAAGAGAAAAAGTCGTGGTGCTTGTTAAGCTCCCTGACGTTCCTGTCACCGTCACGGTGAAGGTGCCGGTGGCCGCTGTGCCCGCAGCGGATAGCGTCAGGACGCTGCCGGCGGTTGCGGGATTCGCGCCAAACGTGGCGACGACGCCGCTCGGCAGGCCTGACGCCGTTAAGTTGACGCTGCCACTGAAACCGTTTAGAGGATTGATGGAGATGGTGGTGGAACCGGAACTCCCTTGCAGAATACTGACACTAGACGGAGAAGCAGCGAGCAGGAAACTGGGCTGCGTTGTGGACGAGGGCCAGTTGTTGACCAAGTTTGCTGCGTTGACGGTGCCGATGCCAGTGGCGAAGTCCCAACCCGTAGTCGTGCCATAGGCTGGCGCGAAAGACGTATTGGAGGTGGAAAGCACGCCGACGGAACCATCCGAGAGAAAACAGTTAGGACCGGTGCAATCCACATCCATGTCGCCCATGGTCACATCGTAGAAAATGCAGCTCGCGCCGATGGCATTGCCGTTATTTGAGTTACAGGAGCTGCCACCGCTCGAACCGTACTCTGCAGCCGCAAGTTGATAGTAGACAGGGCCAGGATTCCCCTGCGGCCCACCGGCCTTTTGGTTGATAAGCGCCTGAATGCCGGCCATGATCGGCGAAGCGAAAGAAGTTCCTCCCGCTCCTGACCAAGCGCTGGGATCGGAGCCGCAAACGGCGCCACCATTCTTGGTGTCCGACCAGCAGAAGACGTAGAAGTGACTCCACAAACCATCAGCCGCAAAAAGCGACACGTCGGGAGTATCGCGCACACCATCGTTGGGATTGCCGAGGACCGATTGCCACGAAGGTTTCGGCCAGCCAGCACAAGTGCCGCTTACAACACCACTGATGGATGGAGTACCCGTCGCGCATTGGCTGGGACCGCCTCCGCCAGCAACCGTAGTTTGCAGGAGCGATCCAATGGTGGGATCGTTGCAGAGACTCGATGAGCTGTAAGTGAGAGTATAGCCCTCGTAGGCAGAGACGAGTTGGCCGGCGCAAGAATCATTCCAGGGAATCTCGGGAATGTAAGAAAGCGCAGAACCAAATGCCGACGTGTTGCTGGAATTCCAATACGTGGCATTGGAGCCTGAAAACGTGTCGCTGAAATCCGTTCCACCGACAGCGACGTTGTTCGGAGTGGAAGCGAAGGCGTTCACGGCGATGCCTTGAGTGGCTACGGCGACGCTATTGTCACAACCCGCCGCACCGCTATCGCCCGCAGCGACAAACACGGAGACGCCCTCTGCCACCGCCTGCTGATAGGCCGAATTGAAGGAGGCGTTGGCAGCGGCGCCATTGACCGTTTCACACTGGCCGTAGCTGATGCTCATGATGGATGGAGGAGCAGAACTGGCATTAATTAGGTTTTGAAGAGCGATGAGGCCGCCGAAGGTCGTCGTGGTGTCCGCGCACGCGGCCATTTCGATAGCGGCACTGGGTGCCGAGGCGCTGGCCCATTCGGCGTCGAGAATGGCTTCTGCGTCATTGGGGGAAATAACGCCCGGAGCGCCGCAATTGTTGCCAGGTTGCGAGGGTGGCGCAGGTGGATGGAGTTGCGTAAACGAAGCTGAAGTGTAACCGGAGAGGCCAAGCGTCGACCGGAAAGTGCTCCAGTCCGCCGTAGCGAAGACGTCGGTGTCTTCAATCAGCACAATGGTCTGGCCCTGGCCGGAAATCCCGGCATTGAAGAGAGGGTTCAGATTGTAAATTGTGGCCAGGTCCGCAGGGACAACCGCGTAGGTATCGAAGCCAAATTGATCCTGAAAGGTGAATTGCGGACGGGCCTGGTGCATCTTGTGCATCGCGTTAGGCCGGAAATCGTGCAGGGAGACAATGCCTGCCACAACGGGTGCGAGCGCGGCGGGGATTAGCGGATCGCTGACGTTGGCAACGTGCTCCTCGCCTTTGACCACCAGATGGTGGATTTCCGTTTGAAAGGCCTGGCGTACTTGAGCGGCAGTTCCGGAGAAATCTATGAGCATGCCGCTGGGATAAACCACGTTGACTCGGAAGCCGTGAGACTCCAGCCATGTAGTAGTCACAGCGAGATCGGACTTCGCCACACCGAACCTTTCGCCGAACTCTTGCGCCGTGAGCCAGTGGTGGAAATTGGGCGAACCGGAAGTGTGGAGTTCACCGAGAAACTGCTGGAGAGCTTGTTCCTGCTCCGGGGAGCGCTTCAATTGCAGAAGCATGTGCTCCATCACGAAGTCGCTTGCCACCAGGCCGCGATCGTTCGCAAAAACCGCTGCTTCAGGGCGCGTATTGCCGCGGAGCGCGATGCGATTCGTTCCATCAATAGCTTGGGTGATTCTGGCTTGTGTAACTCGGGTTTGCGCGATTTGCGGGCGACCCGTCGCTCCGGACTGCATCTGCGCAAGAACGGAAGGTACGGCGGTCAGAGCTGCAAGGACAACTGCGGCGAGGAACCCCGTTTTACGAAACATGGGTCTCCTTCTTGAGCTAAAGACTTGCCCAGGCGCTTCCAGCATTGAAGGACGGCAACCCCGAGGAACGGTGTCGCCAGTCTGCGGAGGGAATGCTTGATGGCCGGGTCCTCATGGGCCGAGAACTCCTACTAGGACGTACTTATCCTGGATCGATTGCGAACGAGAAACGACCTATCGAATTACAACTAGTGAGTAAATAAATAGCTGAATAGCGGTTCAAAAGCAACGGCCAGAGGGACAGGTTTAGGTCAGCAGGCCGCGCGGTCAATCAGGCGTACCACAAACTGGTTCCTCGACCAAGCGCGAAGGACCGCGCTTCTTCGCTTCGTCGCCTAACGTGTTGTGTCTAAGGCAAGAGAAGCGTAGGATGCAACGATTCCCCTTCGCTACTCGGAAGGCCAGAAAGTGTCTTGCCGTACCAGTCCCTATAACTCACATCTTTCAGGAGAAAGAACATGTTGCGAATCAACGACGAGGCTCCCAATTTCACTGCGGAGACTTCGCAAGGCACGATAAATTTTCACGAATGGATCGGCAACGGCTGGGCCATTTTGTTCTCGCATCCCAAGGACTTTACCCCCGTGTGCACCACGGAGCTGGGTTATATGGCTGGACTGCAGCCGGACTTCGCGAAGCGAAATTGCAAGATCATCGGTTTGAGCGTGGACCCAGTAAGTAGTCACAGCAAGTGGGCCGTGGACATCGAGGAAACTCAAGGACACAAGGTGAACTACCCGATGATTGGCGACCCGGAACTCAAGGTTGCAAAGCTCTATGACATGTTGCCTGCAGACGTGGGCAACACCTGCGAAGGGCGTACCGCCGCCACTAACGCCACTGTGCGAACCGTGTTCGTAGTGGGACCCGACAAGAAGATCAAACTCATGCTCAGCTACCCGATGAGCACCGGGCGCAATTTCGACGAAGTGCTGAGAGTGCTTGATTCGATCCAGCTCACGGCCAAGCACCAGGTCTCGACACCCGTGAATTGGAAACCTGGCGATGACGTGATCATCAGCGGAAACGTTTCAGATGATGATGCGCGGAAGAAGTACCCCGGCGGCTGGAAATCGCCGCGGCCTTATATAAGGATTGTCCCTCAACCACAGTAGCGTAGTGCGAACGAGGACGGTGCAGCGTGATCTTCAAACAGTTTTACCTGCCGTGCCTGGCGCACGCCTCCTACTTGATTGGGGACGAGACGACGAAGGCAGCCGCGGTCGTTGACCCGCAGCGAGACACCGACCAGTACACCGCTTTTGCGGCCGCGCATGCACTCCAGATCAAGCACGTGTTCCTGACGCACCTTCATGCCGACTTTGTCGCCGGGCACCTGGAGCTGCGCGACCGGGTGGGTGCGACTATTTATCTGGGAGCCGCGGCCAAAGCAGGCTATGGCTTTACTCCGCTTCGCGACGGAGATTGTGTTGAATACGGTCGCGTACGCCTTAAGGCTCTAGAGACGCCGGGCCACACGCCAGAGTCGATCTCCATTCTTGTATATGACCTGAACGCCAGTGACACGCAACCGCACGCAGTGCTCACAGGGGACACTCTGTTCATAGGCGACGTGGGGCGCCCCGACCTGCGCGCCGCGTTGGGATGGTCGGCAACGGAACTGGGTAGCATGCTTTTTGATTCGCTGCACAAGAAGTTGCTCGCTCTGCCGGATGCGAGCCTGGTCTATCCAGCGCATGGCGCGGGCTCGTTGTGCGGAAAAGCTATCAGCAAAGAGACCGTTTCAACCCTGGGAGAGCAGCGGCGGTTGAACTATGCGCTGCAACCCATGAGCAAGGAGGCGTTCATCCAGGTGGTGACCGCAGACCAGCCAGAAGCTCCGCCCTATTTTACATACGACGCGGTGTTGAACAGCGAAGAAAGGCCCACGCTGGACCAAGCTCTGGCACAAGGGATGAAGCCGCTGACGCTCGATGCAGTGCTGGAGCTAAAGACAAAAGGCGCGCAGATCCTCGACACGCGAGAGGCAGACGAATTTGGGGCCGCGCATTTGGCCGGCAGCATCAACATCGGCCTAGGCGGTCAATATGCGACGTGGGCCGGAACCATACTCGATCGAAAGCATCCGATTGTGATCATCGCAGCGCCCGGGCGCGAGGCTGAATCGGCCATCCGGCTTGGACGGATTGGGTTCGATCACGTGGCCGGATATCTACAAGACGGTTTGCACAGCCTCGAATCACATCCCGAACTGGTTGCGATTACCGAGCGCCTGAGCGCCCCGTTTGCCGCAGAACTCCTTTCGTCGAATCAGCCTCCGCTGGTCGTGGACGTCCGCGCGCCGCGCGAACGCGAACAAAAACACATTGGCGGGAGCTTGAGCCTCCCTCTGAATCGCCTGGCTGAAAACCTGGAGAGGTTGCCCAAGAACCGCTCCATGCTGGTGTATTGCGCCGGCGGCTACCGCTCCTCCA
Organism: Candidatus Acidiferrum sp.; assembly: GCA_035280045.1. GTDB lineage: Bacteria > Acidobacteriota > Terriglobia > Acidiferrales > UBA7541 > Acidiferrum. The sequence continues at coordinate 30,741 of DATEGP010000081.1, read as the reverse complement.
TTGCCGCAAGCTTGCTGCAAGGCAGCGGATTTAATTCCGTCGGTGAAATTGCCGGCGGCATTGCCGCATGGGAGGCCGCAAAATTGCCAGTTCTCCATGCCGAAGCCTAGGAGCTCAAAAAAGCACAAGGGTTCAATTCTGCTTCTGAGCATTTTTCTTCGTGAGATCGCAGAGCATGTCCGAGTGGATGTTAAGGCCGATGTTGGTCATGTTGTAGACGTGCTCCGTGGCCACGAGCCAGACGATTTCACACACTTCACGCTCGGAGTAATAACGGCGCAACCGCGAAAACGTCTCGGGACTCACGCTCTTTGTTTTCGTCAGTTCTGTCACGTAATCCAACGCTGCGCGCTCTGCATCTGAGAACAAGGGGCTCGTCTGATATTGCTCCAGAGCGTCGAATTTGGCTTGATTCATTGAGGCTTTGATCGTAAACGACCGGCCGATATCAATGCAGAAAAGACAAACGTTGATCCGCGCCACTTGCTCACGAATCATCATGACGGTTTCAGCCGGCAGAGTGAGCTCCTTGTCCAATTGGCCGATTTTACCGTAGAACTGGCCGAAGCCAATCGGCAAACGCGCTGCATGCACTTTGAGCGGTGTAAGCACTTTACCAAACTGCTTCCGGGTGAAGTAATACGCCAGCTTCATCATCAGCCCTTTGGGTTTTTCAATAGGCGGAAGAAATGTGTCCACACTTATGATTTCTGCTTTGGAGCGATCCATAGTCATGCTTTCCATGATTGTACCTTCCCTTCTATTCGTTTTGATTCTTGGCGGTTAGACGACGTTACGCCTCTCGAGGCCTTCATTGGTCTCTATCCACACGACAAATGAAAACGCTAAAACCGGACATTATGGAGATGCTTTTTAGGCATTTCCCGAATGTCTAGCCAGCAAGGCGGCATGCATGGGAGAATTTCGACGCCAATATGGACCGCCCGAGAAATTTTCGTGTCTATTTCGCTTCCGTCTTGCTGGCCATTGGCGCCTTCATTGTCTTGTTGCGGGAGGACCGCCCCTCGTTTCTGCGGCCGGACCTGCACCTGTGCGCCTACGTCACGACTGCAGATGGCTCCGTTGTCGTAGTGGACCTAGTTAAGCTCAAAGCGGTGGCGCACATCCCGGTGGGCCCGGGGCCTTCGGGCATCCGTGAACATCCCACACGCCCGGAAATTCTGGGCGTCAGCTCGCTGGGAGGTTACGTCTGGATTCTCGACGCACGCACTTACCAGGTGAGCGCGCGCATTCCGGTGGGCCCGCTTCCCTACGCTCTGGATTTCTCGCCCGATGGATACCGTCTCTACACCACGACTTCCGGAAACGACACCGTGCTCGCCATTGATATCCGCTCGCGAGCCATTGTAGTGCGTGGGCGGACAGACCGTGAACCCATTCTTGCGAAGGCCACACCAGATGGTAAGTCCGTGCTGGTGGTGAATCACCGTGAAGGTTCTTTGAGCATCCATGACGCAGCGACGCTTGCGCTGCGCAGCAGCATTTCCGTGGTGCCCCAGCCCGATGACGTCGCGGTGTCGCCAGACAGTTCCCTTGCCTTTGTGATGAGCCGGACGGAATCGAGGCTCTCTGTCGTTGATTTGAAGCGTAGCGTGCTGGTAACCAACCTCGAGCTGGCGGGCAAGCCGACGGACATGCTGCTCAAGCCGGATGGCGGAGAGCTCTATGTTATTTCGCCCGAAGCACATGGGTTGCAAGCCATCAATACCTGGACACACGAAGTGGGCGACACGATGGTGTTGGGTTCTGCGCCCACGCGAGGACTGCTCAGCACCGACGCCAGCTTGCTCTATGTGTCAGACACTGCTGCGGACCGCGTTACGCCGGTGGATATTGCAAACCGGCGGATCATCCGGGACCCCGGGAAGGGCTTTCCAATTTTCGGGAAGCCGCTTCCCGCAGTGGACGAACCCGGCGCCTTGCAATTTGACCCCAATGAAACTTTGTTGCTGGTAGTGAGTCAAGGCTCCGGCGACCTTGCAGTGATTCGCGTGCGGACGAACTTTCTGGTGACGATGATTCCAGTGGGGTTGCGGCCCCAGGAGTTGGCGGTAAAGCTGTATGGAAACAAAGAAGAAACAAAATAGAGAATCAACAGATAGAGATAACCTATTCAGGAGACCAAGCGAAATTGTCTTCGCCTAGTTGAATGTCGAGGAAGCCTTCGGCCGGGAGTACATCCACAGGCAATCCGCCGTGCCATAAAGCTGCCCCGAGCTTCAATTTGGTTTGGCCTTTGAGGTCGAGTTGATCGCGCTGAATCGCCACTTCAAGAATACGGTCAAACGCAACCACGGCGACGGATTCGAGATTCAATAGACAAACTCGAGCTTTTTCTACGGCAAATTCCTGAATGCGGCCACGCTGCAATTTCACGACGATGATCAGCTCTTCCGCGCCGCTAACGGTAATCCGGAATTCGGGGTCTTCGAGTTCATTCATCGTTTCAGCAAAGGTGTCGATACGGATGCAAAAGCGGCCTTCCTCGAAACCATAACGCATCTCGTGCAAGTAAAAAACGCGACCGTGCATGGACCCGCCGCGGCGTTCTGGAGAATACAAACCAGCACCGAGCCATTCGAAATAGGAGGTTTCGCGGCCATCCACCTTGACGCGCAAGAAGCCCGCCGGCGGGAGCTGAAGCGCATGTTCCGGACGCCGCTTGATTGGCTTCGCAAGGTCCTCCGGGGCAACCTGACCTAGCGATAGATAAATCCCCGTGAGGTGCTTGCGGTAAAGCGCATCAAACTCCGCGTCGTTCGGCGTGCTGTGTTCGGGGCCGAACCACCAGCACCAGTCGCTACCCTCTGCGGCGAGAAGCGACTCGTGAGCTTCCTTCAGCCCAGTTTCTGTCGGAGCGCCTGGTCTCCCGTTCTTGTGCGCCTCTAACGCGCGCGCGTAAGCTTCGCGTGCGTCCCACAGCAGCTCCCAGGCAGTCACATCCTCGCTGTGGCCGATCCACACGTCAAAGTTGGCGTTAATCCAAGAGCCTGGAAAAATTTCGCCCGTCACGGGGATCGCTTCTGCAGCAGCAATGGCTTCACTGGCTGTGAGCGCTCGAAAATCAGGATCCGATTCAATGCGCCGGTAAAACTCGCGAAGGAATTCGCGTCCGTTGCCAGGGTAGTACTCCCAAGCGTTTTCGCCATCGAGAAAAAGGCACACAGTGAGCGGCTGATTGCCGGAGATTTTTTCGCCAAGCTGGCGCAATCGTGAATGGAGATCGGCCGCCGCAGCTTTCGCTTCCATTCGGCTGTAGACGAAGCCAATGAGATCCGAGAGATGGTGATCGCGGAACAGCCCGGTGATGGATTTCTCGCCGAGTTGAACGCGCCAGGGCTGGAACATGCGGTCGGCATTGGCAGGAATACCGTTTGAATCGCGAAAGAAACCGACGTTTAGGGTTCGGCCGAGCACGCCTTCATCCGTGCCAAACCATTGGAACCCCTCCTCCGCCGCAATCGTAAGCGCTTGATTTGAAACAGAGCCTTCGGATGGCCACAGGCCCGCCGGCTTAGCAACGAACGTTTTCTCATGATATTGGCGCGCCAACTGCAACTGTTCGCGAGCGTCCTCAGGCCGGCGGAACGCGCGGCGCGGAAGCGGCGTCGCGGGATTCGCAATGCGCGCAACGTCCGAATCGCAAATCAGCGGCAGAATGGGATGATAAAATGGCGTAGTACTGATTTCGATTTGCCCCCGGGAAGCCGCGTCCCGATATGCCGGCAGAATTAAGCCCAAGAGTTGCTGCTGCTTCTCCTTCAGCGCAGCCTTGTCATTCTCCGAGTAATCCTTGCCCTTCGTGGCGAGGCGGCTGATGACCTCATCGTTCTGGAACCAGGATTCTTCCATCCAAGCAAGCTGTGAGAGCAACTGAAGGTCGCGCCAGTCGCGCGGCGTAAATGTCACCAAAGCCTGTGCGCCTCCGGCAGGACGCGACCATTCGTGAAGCTCTACAAAGCGCGGCCAGCGGGACATCAGGTGGTCGTGATTCACCTGGAAAGCGCGGGAAAGAATCTCAGCCTTATCTTCCCGCGTCAGCTCGTCTGCATTTTTGAAGGCAAGCGCGTGCCACGGCTCATCGAATTTGCCGCTTGCGTATTCCTCGAGCTGAATACCCAGAGCGGGAACCACGTTGAAGGTGGCATGAAACTTCGGAAATTCGCGGAGCATCTCCACCATGCCGTAGTAATCCTTCAGCGCGTGCAGCCGCGTCCAAGGGAGAACGTAGCGCTCGGTTTCCGGGTCGCGGTATTGCGGCTGATGCATGTGCCACAGCACTACCAGATGAATGCGATTCATTCGGCGGGTGTCCGGAAGCGCGCGTGATCTAGGTTCCGTGAGCGGTCCATTGGCATAGGCAGAGTCAAAGTATACAGGCAAGATCGCCAGTAGGAGAGCCGATCGTTCGATTCGCGACAATCTCGTCAATGCTCTGCTGTTCAACCCTGGAGCACAAATCGAACAAAACTACCGGCGTGATACACTGAATTTTCACGTCATGCGCATTCTGGATCGTTATATCGTCCGCGAGGTATCCCGCCACGCCCTTCTCGGATTGGCCGTTTTCACGTTCGTGTTTCTCGTTCCCCGCCTGGTGCAGCTCATGGAGATTTATGTGCGCCATGTGGGCTCGGACGTCCAGATTCTGAAGTTTTTCCTCTGTATTTTCCCCGGTGTTTTTGTGTTCACGGTGCCGATTGCGACCCTGATTGGCGTGCTCCTGGGCCTCGGCCGTATGTCAGCGGATAGCGAAATCATAGCGCTGACTTCGCTGGGAATCGGTCGTCGCCGCATTCTTTTTCCGGTAGGCATGCTAGCAATGGCGGGTGCGCTGCTCACGCTAATGATAACCACCTGGATCGGGCCTGCCGCTTTGCGGACTGTAAACTCTATCAAGACCGACCTCGCCAGTTCGCAGATCTCCTTTCAAGTGCAGCCGCGCGTGTTCGACGAGCGGTTTCCCAAGAAGGTCTTGTATGTGAACGACGTCTCCGCCAGCGGAACGCAATGGCATGGGGTCTTCGTCGCGGACACCGGCGGAGAGGGCGGTTCGCAAGTTACGCTGGCGGATAGCGCCATCGTGATTGCTGAGCCGCGGCAGGGCAAGCTCGAACTGCACTTACAAGGCGGCACGACTCATGAGTTTTCCCGCGATGATGCCAATCATTACTCCGTCACATCCTTTGGACAAAGCGACTGGCCGATTGAAGTCAGCGGGCTCAGCTCAACACGCCCGCGGCAACTCAGCATCCCGGAACAACCGATGCGGGAACTGGTCGCGGAAAGCAATGCGGGATCGCGCGACGCGAGCGTGGAACTGCACACGCGTCTGGCTTTCCCTGTGGCGTGCCTGGTATTCGCGCTCGTGGCAGTGCCTCTGGGAGCACAGCCACGACGCGGCGGACGCGCCGCCGGTTCTCTCTTAGCAGTTGTGTTGATTGCTTCTTACTACCTTCTGCTCATCATGGGCGCAGGATTGGCGCGCCATGGGAAGCTTTCGCCCGCAGCGGGAATTTGGATGGCCAACGCCATCCTGGCGGCTCTTGGCCTTGCCCTGTTGCCGAGAATGGAGCAGTTCCGCGGAGAAAACCGCTGGTTGCGTCGGTTAGGGTATCTCGCGAGACGCTTCCAGTTGGCACGCCGGCGAAGAGCGCAAGCCCGGGCGCGCGCTGCGGCTGCGGTGGCCCCAAACGGAGAACGCAGCGACAATGACTTGCCCGCGCCTTCGAGCGGGAGTTTCCCGCGGTTGATGGACCTTTACATTTTACGAAAGTTCCTTTTTCACTTCAGTGTGCTGCTGGTTGTTTTCATTTTCCTTTTCGAAGCATTCACGTTTTTTGAGCTTCTGGACGATATCGGGCGTCGGCGCATCCCGTTTGTGACTGTTAAGGACTATTTTTGGTACCTGACACCATATCTGGGTTACAACCTTGCGCCTTTGGCGGGCTTGGTGGCAGTGCTGGTGACTTTGGGAATCATGAGCAAGAACAACGAGATCGTCGCCATCAAGGCCACTGGTATCAGTCTTTTTCGCGTAGCCGTTCCGTTGCTCCTGGCAGGTTCGGCGATGGCGGGCACGCTGATGTTGCTGGACTATACGTATTTGCCTTACGCCAACCAGCGCCAGGACGAACTTCACAACCAGATTAAAGGACGGCCGCCGCAGACTTACACTCATCCCCAGCGATGGATCTTTGGTGAGAATTCGAAGATCTACAACTACGATGTTTTCGATCCAGAGCAAAACCTCTTCGGTGGGCTTAGTGTTTTAGAGCTTGAACCTGCAAGCTTTCATTTGCGGCGCAGGATTTTTGCCGCGCGAGCCCGCTGGTCAGAAACGCAACACGTGTGGGTACTGGAAAACGGCTGGGTTCGCGATTTTTCAGACGGCTCCGTGGCCAAGTTCGAGACCTTCACCGCATCAGCGCCGCCGGAACTGTCCGAGCCGCCGAGCTACTTCAACCGCGAAGTGAAGCAGGCTTTCCAAATGAATGTGGGAGAGTTGGGCAACTACATAGACGGACTCCACCGGGCGGGCTTCGATGTGGCCACGCTGATGGTGCAGTGGCAGAAGAAATGGGCGTATCCGTTGATGGCACCCGTCAGCATGCTGCTGGCGATTCCATTTGCATTTCTGGTTGGAACGCGTGGGGCAGTCGGGGGAGTAGCCCTCGGCGTGGCCATCGGCGTGGCCTACTGGGCGATCGCCGCCCTTTTGGAAGCTATGGGCGGGGTGGGGCAACTGCCGCCGTTGATGGCAGGATGGTCGCCGGACATTATTTTCTTTTTTCTGGGGCTGTACTTTTTTTTCAGGATGCCGACGTAGCGTTGGGTTCCCCTCAGCGGTTTTCGGATGCTCTGCAAAGAGTCTTCGCAAATGAGGGCAAATATCGCGCGCGTAACACAAAGAAGGCCAGTTAAAGTAAAACTTTAACTGGCCTTTCTCCCTTAATTCGCTCGTTTTTGCTTCGCTTGCTTGAGTTCAACCATTACTTGAGCTGCAGCTAAACGCGCAATCGGAACGCGGTATGGCGAAGCGCTGACGTAATCCATTCCAAGGGTGTGGCAGAACTTGACACTGTCAGCGTCCCCGCCATGCTCACCGCAGATCCCAACCTTCAATTTGGGGCGTGTCTTGCGGCCCTGTTCGATTCCCCATCGCATCAGCATGCCCACGCCCTTGGTGTCGAGGGACTGGAACGGGTCCGCCCTGAAAACACCGGCTTTTTTCTCGTCCACATAGTCTGGAAGGAAGCGACCAGCGTCATCGCGAGAGAGCCCCATCGTGGTTTGAGTGAGGTCATTTGTACCGAAAGAGAAGAACTCCGCGACTTCGGAGATTTCTCCGGCCATCAAAGCTGCGCGGGGAAGCTCGATCATCGTGCCGACAAGAAAATTCAGCTTCGTTCCGGACTTCTTGATGATCTCGTCCGCAACGCGCCGCGTCGCTTGCTCGAGGATCCAGAGTTCCTTCCTGTCTAAAACGAGCGGATGCATGATCTCAGGTAAAACTTTAACTCCTGCCTTTTGGCATTCGATAGCCGCCTCGATGATGGCCCGCACCTGCATCTCGAGAATTTCCGGATAGGTGATGCAAAGACGGCAGCCGCGATGCCCTAGCATGGGGTTGGCTTCGTGGAGTTGCTCCACTCGGCGAGCAACAACCTCCACGCTAATGCCCAATTCGTTGGCCAATTCTTCCTGTTTCTTGCGCTCATGTGGGACGAACTCATGGAGCGGTGGATCAATCAGGCGAATGGTGACCGGAAATCCATCCATCGCCTTGAAGATGCCGACAAAGTCCCGGCGCTGGAACGGAAGCAGCTTGTCCAACGCCTTCACGCGGGATTCCTTGTTGTCGGCAAGGATCATTTCCTGGATGGCCCGCTGGCGCTCATGGCTCTTCTCCGGGAACTCGAAGTCAGTGAAGAACATGTGCTCCGTACGGCATAGGCCAATGCCCTCCGCCCCGAATTCGCGCGCCTTGCGGGCGTCCTGCGGCGTATCCGCATTCGTGCGGACCCGAAGCTGGCGGACTTCATCAGCCCATTTCATAAAGATCTCGTACGATTTTGGAAGCTGTGGCACAACGAGAGGCAAGGCCTCCGTGTAGACGACACCTTCGCTTCCGTCGAGCGTGATCCAGTCGCCTTCGCGAACTATATGCCCGTTGGTGGACATAGAAAGCGCTTTGTAGTCAATGTCCAGCTTCTCGGCGCCCACTACGCAGCACTTGCCCCATCCGCGCGCCACGACGGCTGCGTGACTCGTCTTTCCTCCCGTAGCAGTAAGGATGCCCTGCGCAACGGCCATGCCGCCCACATCCTCCGGACTGGTCTCGCGGCGAACGAGGATGACTTTCTCGCCTTTCTCCGCCCACTCCTCCGCTTTCGGCGCTGAAAACACCACGCGCCCCGCCGCAGCGCCAGGAACCGCATTGATACCCGTGGCGAGTACTTTGGAGGAGAGCAACCTTCGGTCTACCTTGGAATCGATCACCGGATAAAACAGGCGCTCGATGTCTTCGGGCTTGATCCGCAGCAGAGCTTCCTCGCGCGTGATGAGCTTTTCGTTGCCCATGTCCACAGCCATGCGGAACGCCGCCGCGGGCGTGCGCTTGCCGGTGCGCGTTTGCAGCATGTAGAGTTTGCCTTCTTCGACGGTGAACTCCATGTCCTGCATGTCACGGTAATGCTTTTCAAGTTTCTCTCGCACTTTCAGGAGTTGCCCGTAGACTTTGGCCATGGTCTTGGCCATTTCATTGAGGGGCATCGGCGTGCGGATGCCCGCGACAACGTCCTCGCCCTGTGCGTTCACTAGATAATCGCCGTAGAAAATCTTTTCGCCAGAGCTCGGGTCACGCGTGAAGCAAACTCCCGTTCCTGAACCTTCTCCAGTGTTGCCGAACACCATTTGCACCACGTTAACGGCCGTACCGAGAAGGCCGGTGATTTTTTCCACGCGACGGTAAGTGACGGCTTTCTCCGCCATCCACGACCCGAAGACTGCGCCGATGGCTCCCCAAAGCTGGTCCATAGGATCATCGGGGAAGTTTGTCCCTGACTTCTTGCGGAAGTACTCTTTGTATTCAGCAACCAGTTCTTTCCATCCGCTCGCGGGAACAGCCGTATCCTCTTTGATCCGGAGGCGATCTTTCATGCCGCGCAGGCGATGTTCCAAGTCTTCCTTGGATAGGCCCATGACCACGGTGGAATACATCTGCACGAACCGGCGGTAAGCGTCGTACGCAAAGCGTTCATTTTTCGTGGCGGCGGCGAGCCCGGCGACCGAACGGTCGTTCAGCCCAAGATTCAAAATCGTTTCCATCATCCCCGGCATCGACCTCGCTGAGCCAGACCTCACGCTGACCAACAAAGGGTTCTTAGGGTCACCAAGCTTTTTCTTCGTGGCGCGTTCGAGTTTCGCGACGTTATCCGCCACCTGTTTTTTCAGCTCTGTCGGGAACCTCTTGTCGTGCTTGTAGTAGTAATCGCACGCTTCCGTCGAGATGGTGAAGCCCGCCGGCACGGGCAAGCCGATCTTGGTCATCTCGGCAAGCCCCGCTCCTTTCCCTCCGAGGAGATCACGCCAAGTGCCGTCTCCCTCTGCTTTACCTGCACCGAAAAAATACACCCACTTTTTCACGTTCGTCCTCGCTTCCCTTAATCTGTTTTCGGCTTTTAATTGTAATAGCCGGGGAACTTCTTGTATGGCCCAAAAACGAAACGTCGGCACGCCGACTTTGTTGATTGCGGCCAAGTTAAAGTAAAACTTTAACTGCGCTTATCGCTCTTCTCCGCCAATCTCGGAGAAGTCCGCGATGGTGGTGAACTCGCCAAGCAGTCGCGCAAGCAACGCAAGCCGATTCTTTCGCACCTCTTCCTTCTCGGCCATCACCATCACGCCATCAAAAAACTTGTCCACCACCGGTCGGAGGTTCGCTATCGCCTCCAGCGCCTCCTGATACTTCCCTCCTCGCTTCAGCGATTGCACCTTGGACGCCGCCGCCTGAGCTGCGGAGTGAAGCTCGCGCTCGGCCGCACTCTCAAACAGCTCTGGATTCACGTGGCGATCCCTTTCGGAACTGCCAGCCTTCTCCAGAATCTTCCGAATGCGCTTGAAGGAAACCGCCAACGGCTCAAAGTTCCGGGACTTCCGAATAGCTCGGAGAGCAAGAAGGCGTTTCTGGGTGTCCACCAAATCGTCCGCACCGGCCCGGAATACCGCAGCAACTTCATCGTAGGCAAACTGTTCCTTTTCCCGGAATATGAACCTGGCGCGATCCAGGATGAAGTCCAGAATCTTCGATTCTTGATCGGGAGTGACTCCCCGCTTCGGCTTGTGCGTCAGAAGGGCTTTTCCCGCCGCCCCAATTGCCAACGAGAGCGATACCGGAAGTTTCTTCTCTAGAATAATCTTCACGATCCCCAGAGCCGCGCGTCGCAGCGCATACGGATCACTGGAACTCGTTGGGGCGATTCCTACCGCGAGGCATCCCACAACGGAATCCAGTTTGTCTGCGAAAGCCACGGCGCATCCGGTCAAGTTGCGCGGAATCGGATCATCCAGTCCCACCGGGCGATAGTGGTCATAGACGGCGTCAGCGATCTCTACGGATTCGCCCTGCGCCCGCGAGTAGAGACCGCCCACGACGCCCTGCAGTTCAGGGAACTCCCCCACCATCTCGGTGACCAGGTCGCACTTGGCCAGCTCTGCAGCACGGTCCGCCTCAGCGACATGCGCCTGATGCATTCCGAGATTGAACCACTGCTCGGAAAGCCACCGAGCGATGTCGCGTACGCGCTCCACTTTATCTCGGTAGCTGCCCAGACGCGATTCGTAGGTAACCCGCTCCAGTTTGGGTAGATAGTCGGCGAGCCGACATTTCTGGTCGGACTCCCAGAAGAACCGGGCGTCGGCAAAACGCGCCCGCAGGACGCGCTCGTGCCCCGCTCGAATAATTCCCTTGGCGTCTTTGTCCGTATTGATGACCGCCAAAAACTGGGCTGCGAGCTCTCCGTTCTTTTTCTCCACCGCAAAATACTTCTGATGGTCGCGCATCACGGTGACCAGGATTTCATCCGGTAAATTTAGAAAGGCAGGGTCAAAGTCGCCTTGAATTACGGTCGGGTACTCATTCAGATGGGTCACCAGTGTGCGCAATCTGGAGTCTTCGTGGATGCGATAGCCGCCTCGCTTTGCAAAACCTTCCAACTCCCGGCCGATCTTTTCCTGCCGACGTGCTGGGCGCACCATCACGCCATTCTCTTGCAGCTTCTTCTCGTAATCCTGAAAACTGCTCACGCGAATCGCTGCCGAACCGAGAAAGCGGTGTCCCCGCGTCGAGCCCCCCGCCGCGATTCCTGCCACTTCGACCCTCAGCGGCTTGCCGTCGAAGACGGCTACCACCCAACGAATCGGTCGGATAAACCGCGGCCCACTCAATCCCGTCCACGTCATCGAGCGTGGCCAGGTTAGGTCGTGGACCGCCCGCGGCAAGATGGCCGTAAGAATCTGCTCAGTGGCGCGGCCTACCTTCACCTGCTTCGCCCCGAGATACTCCCCTTTCGGCGTTTGGACCAGATAGAGGGAGCTAACGTGAACGCGTTGCTTCTCTGCGAAGCTCAGCGCCGCCCTGGTCGGCGCGCCGACAGCATCATAGGCCACGGACTTCGGCGGCCCCGTCACTTCAAACTCAACGTCCGCCTGCCTCAAAGGCAGTCCCCGAACCCAGGCGGTCAAGCGCCGTGGAGTACTGAACGTCTCGACCGTCGCTTCTTTGGCAAGATCCTCCGCCGCCAGCAGTTTCTCGATGTTGACTCGCAGATCCTCCTCGGCCTTCGGCAGCATCCCCGCCGGAATCTCTTCACATCCAATCTCGAACAGCAATTCTGAAGAGCCTCTTCTAGCAGCCGCTTTCACGCGCGCACCTCAAGAGCCCGTTCTGACGCGTGCGTCTGTTCGAGGTACGCGGCCGCCGTACGGCAGGCAAGGGCCCTCACGCGAGCCATCAACCCCGCACGCTCCGTTGTGGAGATCACGCCGCGCGCGTCCATCAGGTTAAACAGGTGGGAACACTTCAGGCAGTGGTCGTATGCCGCAAGCAGCGGATACCTCTCCCGGGCCTTCCCTTCCACTGCCTTGAAACCATCGAGAAGCTCCTTGGCCTGCTTTTCGTGCAATTCAAACTCGGATCGAATTGCCACCGCATCGCTGCGATCGAAGCTGTACGCGGAAAGCTGCTGCTCTTCAGCCAGCCTGATGTCGCCGTACGTCTTGTCACGTGACCAGCGCAAGGCATATACACTCTCCACGTTCTGCAGGAACGCGCAGATCCGTTCAAGACCGTAGGTAAGCTCCACGGAAGTTGGGTCGAGATCAATCCCCCCGCTTTGCTGGAAGTAGGTGAACTGGGTAATTTCCAAACCATCGAGCAAAACTTGCCAGCCAATCCCCCATGCCCCAAGGGTCGGCGACTCCCAATTGTCTTCCTCAAATCGAATGTCGTGCTTCTTCAAGTCGATTCCAATTGCCCCAAGGCTTTTCAAATAAACGTCCTGCACGTCGACGGGCGAAGGCTTGAGGATCACCTGATACTGCGTGTGCTTGTAAAGCCGGTTGGGGTTCTCCCCGTAGCGACCGTCGGCGGGCCGACGACTCGGCTGCACAAAACTTACACGATAGGGTTGCTGGCCGAGCACGCGAAGAAAGGTCTCCGGGTGCATCGTGCCGGCCCCAACCTCTACATCATACGGTTGCTGGAGAACGCAACCTTGCTTCCCCCAGAATTCCGAAAGCCTCAGAATCAAATCCTGAAACGTAAGGCCCGGGTTCTTCAGTTCAAGTTTTACTTTAACTCTCAAGGAGTCTCCAATAGCTCCGGCGTCTTCAATTGCCGCTCTGCATTCAATGCAATCCACGCCAGCGCCGCACGTCGCAACTCCCCAGCGCTCGCCTGCATGAACTTGTCGAACGTTATGCGGTCCAAGCTCTCACCCGTAAATCTCTCCGCAAGCGCCTTTGCCTCTGCATGCAGTGGCTTCATCCCCGCCCTCCGGCACTTTTCGCAAAACAGGCCCGCGCGGTGCGCATCATAGAAAGCCAGATCCGCACCGAAAGCGGTCCCGCACCCGACGCATCGATCAAACCGCGGCAACCATCCACCCAGCCGCACCGTCCAGAAGGCAAAATAGCTCAGCGGCAACTCCCAGCTCCCTGTCCGCTCAATCTCCCGCGCCGCGAGCAGCACCAGCCGGAACATCGCCTCTGACACTTCGCGCTCCGGCAGAACCAACTCCGCAATCTCGCTGATCACTGCCAGCCCCGTGCTCAGGCCGTAATCGCTTTGCGCCTTGTGCAGGGACTCAAGCGGCTCCGCTTGCTGGATCCGCACCAGTTCGCGGGTCTCCCTCTCGACATACCAAATCTTGACGTGAGACAGGATTTCAAGCGTCGAGCCGAAGCGGTTCTTCAGGCGCCGGGCACCAGGGGCAACACCACGAATCCGCCCTGAGCTGCGACCGAGAAAACTCACCACGCGGTCCGCCTCGCCCAGCGGAAATGTTTTCAGGATGATGGCTTCCGTTTCCCGGGCAGGCATGGGCAGTCGGCGCGCCGACGCTGCGCCGGACAACTCCGAGACTCCGTCCGAATCGCACGCACACGCAGAACTCAATTACTTACCACACGCCTCCGCCAGACGCAATCTTTCCCTGACCTCAAAAATAAAATTATCCCCGCGAAAAACAAAACCACTCTCGGCTACCTTCTTCCAGGCACTGTTCCGATAACTCCAAAACCTTTCCAATAAACCCCGATCCACTGGGCCGAAATGCCCAACTTCCAAGCAGCGCTAATCTTCCTGGCCAGTTCTCGAAACCAAGCCCTTCGCGAGTTCCCGAAAAAAAGGCCTTCTTTCCCCGTAACGCCAGCGCATTCAAGCAGTTCCGCGGTCAAAATGTTCTGTTAACCAGCCACCTTCCACTACAAATATTATCAGACCCATTGGCCAGCTTTTCATTTTCCCGAAGGTTCGCTACTCTGCTCCCGGCCAAATCTCATGTTTATCCCGCTCAAAGACATCAACCCTTCGCGAAGCTACCCCTTCGTGAATACCGGCCTCATCGCCGCGAACGTGGCACTGTTCTTTTATGAATTGAGCCTGCAGTTCTCGATGACGCCGAAAGCCTATGCCTCTCTCCTGACAACTTATTCCACTGTGCCAGCGCGTCTTCCGTCTTTCTTTGCCGGCCACGGCACCTTTGCGATGGCTTTCCTCCCAATCGTGACCAGCATGTTCCTCCACTCCGGCTTTCTGCACCTCGCGGGCAACATGCTGTTCTTATGGATTTTTGGGGACAACGTGGAGGACTTCTTCGGCCACATCCCTTATCTGTTTTTCTATTTCGTTTGCGGAATCGGCGCGGGGCTAACTCACATCCTTTTCAACCTTTACTCGCACGTTCCAGCCTTGGGTGCCAGCGGCGCGATCTCGGGCGTGATGGGGGCTTACATCCTGCTCTATCCCCGGGCTCGCATCCTGACGCTGGTCTTTGTTTTTCTGCTTCCCATCCCCGCAGTATTTGTTCTGGGGGAGTGGTTCCTCGGGCAGTTCTTGGCGAGCATGAATGTTCTCGGCGGCGGCAGTTCGGGTGGGGTCGCCGTGATGGCGCACATCGGCGGCTTTCTGCTGGGAATGCTGATTACGGCCATCATTCGATGGCGCTAATGAAAGACTCCTCCGCTTAAGGCCGCTTTATTCTCAAGTGTTACTTGAACTGCTTTGTTGGTTTGCCCTTTTCCACGAACCTAGCGAGCCAGTCTCCAACTTCCACCGTGCCCTTATTCCCGCCAAGGTCGGGGGTAACGCAGTTTTCTCGCAGAGCCTCGCGAACCGCAGCGCGAATCACCACTGCCTCCGCCTTCCATCCAAGGAAATTCAGCATCATTCCCGAAGTCAGAACCGATCCCAGCGGGTTGGCGATGCCTTTCCCCGCGATATTCGGCGCGGAGCCGTGTACCGGCTCAAACAGTGAAGTCCTGCCGGGATGGATATTTCCTGACGGAGCCAACCCCAGCCCGCCGGCAAGCTGCGCCCCCAGGTCGCTAACGATGTCGCCAAACAAATTGCAGGTCACGATCACGTCAAACTGGCGCGGATCGCGCACGATCTCCATCGCCAGCGTGTCAATGAAGAGATGCCGCGATTCAATGTCCGCATACTCCTGGCGGACTTCCTTAAAAACCCGCTGCCAAAGTCCGTGCGCGAACGTCATGGCGTTCGACTTGTCGCTCATGCATACGCGCTTCAAGCCGTTCTCTCGCGCATACTCAAACGCATAGCGAATGATCCGCTCAACGCCCTTGCGGGAATTGACGTCTTCCTGCACGGCAATCTCATCTGAAGTGCCCTGCTTAAAGGTTCCGCCAACGCCAACGTACAGTCCTTCTGTGTTCTCGCGGAAAACGATAAGGCGGATGTCTTTTTCCGCGCGGTCTCGAAGCGGCGTAAGCCGGTCATGCAGCAATTCCACTGGGCGGGCATTCACGTAAAGGTCGAGCTTGAATCGCAGCCCCAACAGAATGTCTGCGGCATGCTGATTTGATGGAACCCGCGGGTCGCCGAGCGCGCCAAAAAGAATGGCATCAAACTCATCCCTCAACATCTCGACTGCGCCCGGAGGCAGGGTCACGCCCTCGCGCAAATACTTGTCCGCGCCCCAATCAAACTCGACGAACTCCAACGTTCGATTTGTCGGCGTGCAGACAGCTCTCAGGACCTTCACGGCTTGCGGCGTAACCTCGGCGCCAATCCCGTCACCCGGGATTACCGCAATGCGGGCCTTGGCGCCGCCGCTTCGCATGGGAATACCTGGCAAGTCAAGCCTCCTCGACGGCCCCGATATGCCGCCGCACTTAAAGTTCTACTTGAATTGACGCGCGCTATTCTTTCACTAAAGGGAGCGCTACACCAGTATCCGCGTAACGCACAAACATGGCTCAGGATATGTTCTCTATTTCAGCTTGGCGAATTCCGCCCGCGCAGCCCGCAGGATGACAAGGTCGGGGTCCGCGGTCTTCCAAAGTTCAAAGAATCGTTGATAAGAGCCGCGCGCAGCATTCGTGGAACCGGCCAGCGCCTGCGCTCGCGCCTGCCCCAACAGCCCCAAAGCTCCCGACCAGCAATTGCCTACAATCCCTTTGTTGTCGCTCAGCTTCTGAAATTCGGAGAGCGCTGGCGTCCCCTGTTTGGTCGCCAGATACGCCTCCCCGCGCAGATAAACCGGTATCATGCACGCGTAACTCAGATTGCCGATAAGCTGCCCCCGCTCGTAAGGCTTCACCGACTCCAGCAGCTCCAGCGCCTGCGCCGGCTTCTGGTTCACCAAGTTAAACTGCGCGCGAACTGTCGGCACCCACGCCGATTGCACCACGGTGTTCGACACGTTTGCAGCCGCTAAATCATCCAGCATACGCTGCGCTCGACGATAGTCACCAATTCGCGCTAGCACAAGAGTCGCTAGCGTCTGTGCATCGCGGCTATTCGGATCAATCGTAAGGGCCCTGTCCGCCCCTGCTCGAGCTTCTTGCGTTTTGCCATAAACTGCGTCACGCAGCGCGGAGATCCCTCCCCAGATGGCCGCCGGCTCGGCAAGATTCGCTGCCTGCGCAACTTGCACAGCACGCTGGGACAGTTCCCGCGCCTTTTGAAGATGCCCCGCGTACGCTTCCGTATCTGCCTGCAACGCAAGCATAGCGTCTTCGCCGCCGGCTTTTCCCACCGACCATTCCAGCTCCCGCTGCATTGCCTCTGTATCGCCCTGCAAAAAAGCAAGCGCATAAACGTCGGTGTGGATTGCGGAATCTTCCAGCTTCCTCGAAGCCGCCAGGTTCAAGACGAACCGGGCTTCCTTCAAACGCAGCAACGCAATGTCGGCGGTGGCCACGTTCTCATACCACGCGACACTGCCCGGATCGAGGCTTAGCGCCTGCGACCCGAACCTGGCGGCCTGCTCATAATCGCCAACTAAAAAGTATTCCGACGCCAGATTCCCTTTCGCGATGTCATCCCGCGGATAGAGCTCCACCCATTGTTTGTAGCTCTGAATCGCCTTCTGCACGTCGCCCGTACCCAGATCATAGTAAAGCGTCGTGATGTGCAGACGGTCTCGCACGGTTTGCCGGTCAGCCAACTCGAACGCCTGCCGGATGCTATCCGCCGCCAAGGCGTTCTGGTTCAGGTTGTAATAGCTGACCGCCAGATTGGAGCGCGCCAGCGCAAACCTGGGATCCAATTCGATGGCTTTCTTCAGTGCAGGAACCGCATCCAACGGACCTTGCTCGCGGCTAAGCCGTCGCCCCTCTGAAAACGACTTGATGGCCTCGACCGACGAACTTGTGGCACGCTCCAGCGGCAAATTGAATTTCTTTATCGAGTCCGGATTCTCTCCCAGTTGACCACGCAGTTTCGTAGCGGCTTCGCCCAAGGCACGCACCACCTGGATCTTGCCACTGGCCTCGCCCTTCGCACTGGAAATCTCCTTCGATGACGCGCATTCGAACGTGCCGAGTTTCAAACGGTACGTGTCTCCCTCCCTGGAGATCGCGCCTGTCAGGAACACCGTGGCGCCCACCTGGCCGCAAACCTTCGGAGCAAGTTCGCGGTTAACCAGAGTGTTTGCAGGGAACGACTGGGAGCGCAATGCCTCCGCAACCTTTTCCGCGGAGACCAGGTTCAGCACCGGCGACTGCGCCAGGCCAATGGACAGAGCCTCGCGGAGAGATCCGTCGAAAACCGCATCGCCAGTTGAGTTCTCAAAGTCACCGATGAGAAGTATGTCTTTATCTGTAAGCCTGACACTGTTTCCGGAATACCAGAAGCCTCCCGCCACAAGCAGGGTTAGAAACAGCCCGACCAGCAAGAGCTTGGTCCTCATAAAACACGAACCAACCTTTGTGCGAATGGGGGCCGGCTTCAAGTAAGACGTGCGCCCCAGCCGGATCCTCTGACCAGTTTCTGTAGGGGAATCACCAAGAGGGCGACGCCGACTTACAACGATGGTGGAACCTCTTTGGAAGCGCGTCAACGAAGTTGCGCTGCGGCGTTTACGTAACAGTATTAGCTTTCACGACAGCCGTGCGGCCCGACTCAATCCAATACACTCCGCCTAGCGACATAACCGCTCCGAGCACCTGCATCCACGAGCCCTTTTCGCCTAGCCACATGATTCCCAGCACGGTCGCAAGCACGGGCATCAAGTACGTGAATGCGCTCAATTGCGATGCTTCCAGGTAGCGCAGCAGCCAGAAATAAAACACATACGCCAGCGCCGAGCTAAACACCGCCATGTACAACAAGGCGGCCCAAACCTGCCAAGGCTGCAGTAAATGACTGGCCCGATAAAGCACCCCGGCTTCATGAATCGCCAGTGGAAGCACAATCAGCGAACCGGCAAAATGCGTGAAGGCGGTCATCGTCAAAGTGTCATATCTTCCCGCGACGCGCTTTCCAAGGACACCATACATGGCAAAGCCCAGCGAACCCGCCATCGTGATCGCATCGCCTTCGATGGATGCCGAATGCGAAACGCCGTGCTCCGACGCCAGCACCGCCACTCCCGCCAGCGCAATAAGCATTCCAACGACTTTATGCCCCGTCGCTCGCTCCATCCTGAAGAGAACCGCCAGCACCAGAATGTAGATCGGGCTAAGGCCAACAATCACCGCCGAATGGCTGACACTCGTGAAATGCAAGCCAATCGTGAAGCACATCTGATTGACCGTAACGCCGAAGAAGCCGAGGTAAACAAAGACCCAGAAATTCCGTGCAGCGAATCCGCGCTGCCGAAGTTCCGCCGCTTCTCCAAACGCACTGAACCTCAGGCAGGAGAAATACACGGGAATCATGACCACTCCCGCCAGCACCACGCGGAAAGAAGCCATGGCCAACGGCGCCAGATAAAGAAGCCCGATTTTGGCGGCGATGAAATTGCCCGACCAGACCACCACGAGTACGGCGATGGAGGCGGCAATAGCCGGGCGGCCGGGAGCGCGCCCCGTGGACGATTCGACCTTCACTTTGTCAGACCAGGCGTTCTTTGCGAACCGTGAGTTTCTCGATAAGGTCGCGCTTCGGCTCGAATCCAATACCCGGCCCGGTGGGAACGCGAATCGTTCCCTGAGGTGAAACCGTGACTTCCGGCGAGATGATATCTTCCGCCCAATACCGCTTGCTCGCTGTCACGTCGCCCGGAAGCGAAAAATTCGCCAGCGTCGAAAGCGCAATGTTGTGCGCGCGGCCGATTCCGGTTTCCAGCATCCCCCCGCACCACACCGGAACGCCGTGTTGCTGACAAATATCGTGGATGTGCCGTGCCATCCCGTGCCCGCCTACGCGGCCCATTTTGATATTGATGATCTTGCACGCTCCAAGCTCCACGGCCGCGCGCGCCTGCTCTTCGCTGTGTATACATTCATCCAGGCAAATAGGAGTTTCCATTTGTTTCTGCAGTTCGATGTGGCTGTACAAATCATCCCAGCCCAGCGGCTGCTCGATCATCATCAGGTAAAACCCATCAAGCTGCTTCAACAGTGAAAAATCAGCCAGCGTGTAAGCAGAATTCGCATCCACCATCAGCTTAATCCGTGGAAATTCTTGCCGCAACCGTCGCACCTGTTCCAAATCTTTTCCCGGCTTGATCTTAACCTTGATGCGTTGGTAGCCCGCCGCCAGTTCCTTTTTCACCGCCGCCACTAACTCATCCAGCGAGTCCTTAATCCCGATGGAAACGCCCGAAGCAATTTCCTCTCGCGTCCCTCCCAGCAGTTTCCACAGCGGAATTCCCTTCTGCCGGGCCTCCGCATCCCATACCGCTGCCTCCAGGCAAGCTTTGGCCATGTTGTGCCCGCGCACGTGCTTCAGCAGTCCCCAAATTTCGCAGGCGGAGTCGAATCTTTTCCCCTTGACCATCGGCCATAAAAAATCGCGCAAGACCGGCCAGGCAGTATCCGCATATTCCGGGCTGTAGTACGGCGCCTCCGCCGCCACGCATTCGCCCCAACCGGCCACACCATCCACATTGGCTTCGACTAGAATGATGCGCCGGACGTCCATACGATCCATGCTGGTCTCGAACGGCGTCAGCAGCTTCATCGATATTTCGCGAAGTGTGATTCCTTGGATTTGCATGTTCGTGCTTGGCTGCAACCTTTCTTAAAATCCTAAAAATCGCTCCACGGAGCCAGAAAATATGCGGGATTGCCTTTTCCAGTGCGCAACCCAACTGCCGCGTACCCTTTCGCAAACCATTTCGTAAACTCTTCCCGCATCCGCGCCTGCGCACTTTGAATTTCCTGCGTGTTTTCCTCTTGCCATCGTTCCAATTCCGTGGGCAATTCAATAGTGGCGGCTGCTTCCGCCGGATCCTTTACGAGATTCTGGATCGCCGCCACCACTCGCGCCGAATCCAGCCGCCACTCAACGAGTAACCGGTCCGTCGCCAAGCCGCGGTGCAGCGGGCTCGTCGTTACACCGTACAGATTCGCCAGATACTCCCTGCAAATCGCCCCGAGCTTATTCAAATTAAAATGCGCGTTGCGAAGCTCCAGCGGATCGAACGTCCATTGAATCAGCCGGATTCCCCGGCTCAGGGCTTCCTCTCGCTGAAACATCTTCAGCATCCGGCCTACGCCCTTGTCGCGGTAATCGCTCAGCACCCCCGTCATGTGCGAGTGCAGATACGGCCCACCGTTGCGGACGCCCACCACTGCCAGCGTGTAGCCGATCATGCGGCCGCCATCAAACGCGCCAAGCACCTGCCCGCCGGTGTGCGCCGCCACCACAAACGCCGTCACCGGCTCAACTTCCAGGTCCGCTTCGCCCCAAATCTGCCGCTGGAGTTCCACGCAACATTGAAACTCCTCCAGCTTCTCGCACTTGCGGACCCGGATTTCTCCGCTCATTTCCGCGCCTGCGCCTTTGCCAGTTCGCGCCTCGCCGACCCGGGATCGCCGATCGCCTGATCGGCGTCTTCCTCAGCGCCTTTCGCCGCTTCCCAAAGAGCCTCCATCTCTTCCCTCGTAAGGTCTTTAAACTCGCGGCCCGATTCGTGCGCCTTTGCTTCCATCACCCGAAACCGACGCGAAAATTTGGCGTTCGCCTTCTTCAGCGCAATTTCCGGGTCCACGTGCAGGAATCGCGCAAGATTCACCGCCGCGAACAAAAAATCGCCCATTTCTTCTTCGATTGTCCGCTGGTCCTTGTCATTAAGTGCGATTTCCAGCTCTGCGGTCTCTTCCCGCATCTTGTCAATGACGCCGTTCGCGTTGTCCCAATCAAATCCTATTCGCGACGCCTTCCTCGTCAGTTGAAAACCCTCCAGCGTCGCCGGAAGCGCCCGCGAAACTCCATCCAGCAAAGAAGGTGATCTCTTCGCATCGCCTCCCCCTTCCTCTTTCTCTTTGCTCGCTCGCCGCTCTTGCGCCTTGATCTGCTCCCAATTCCTCAGTACTTCCTTCGAGTCTTTCGCGCTCGTCTCCCCAAAAACATGCGGATGCCGCCGAATCATCTTGTCGTGAATCTTGCGAATCACGTCCGCCACCGTGAATCGCCCTTCCTCACTCGCAATCTGCGAATGAAAAACCACCTGGAGCAGCAGGTCTCCCATCTCCTCGGCAAACTTCGCGTCATTCCCCGCGTCGAGCGCCTCCAACACCTCGTAAGCCTCTTCCAGGAGGTACGTCCGCAGCGTCTGGTGCGTCTGCTCGCGGTCCCACGGGCATCCCTTCGGCGCCCGCAGCCGCGCCTGCACGGCCACGAGTCTTTCAAACCATTCACCGGGAGTCAAATGTTTC
The DNA here is from genome assembly GCA_035280045.1 of Candidatus Acidiferrum sp. GTDB lineage: Bacteria > Acidobacteriota > Terriglobia > Acidiferrales > UBA7541 > Acidiferrum. The sequence goes on along the minus strand of DATEGP010000081.1, from coordinate 8,865 downwards.
ATTTTGCGGAAACGCGTCTTTCCGGCGCCTTTCTTGGCTTTTTCTCTCTTTTTCTTTATGCGTCCAGGCATCGGCTTTCTCAGCAATCTCCAAAGTGAATCAAATGTTCCACTCTATCTGCCAGCGGCTGGTTTTACAAGCTATGACTATTGGCGGTACTTTAATACAAAGCAGGCCTAAATGGGCCTCCAGCGACCCACACTGGCCAGCCATGTTAAACTGAGATTCGAATTTATCACTGGGGAATAGGCCTTGTCCGACCATAACCATGACGATTCATTTCGCGTAATCGACCGCCGCCCGTTCACTTCGGAGGGCGAGCTCCGCCAAGACGTCGTCGAAGAGCAGGAGCGCGAAGCCAAGCTGGAAGCTGCTAAGGCTCCGGCCAAAGCACCCGAGAAAAAAGATCCAGCCAACGCGCCGCCCGCCGATGCTGATGCGCCGAAGCGTCTGCCCGCTTTCGAAAGCCTCGTCCGCATGCTCGGCCAAAACGCCGCAATGGTCCTCGGCGCTTACGCCGATCCGCGCACCGGCCAGCCCATGATCGATCCCGACGCCGCCCGCGAATTGATCGACATGCTCGACGCCTTGCACGAAAAAACCAAAGGCCACCTGGCCCCCGAAGAAGATGATCTGCTGCTCGACTTGCTCGGCAAACTCAAGATGACTTACGTCGAGATTAACCAGGCCGTCGCGGCTCAAGCAGCAACGCAAGCCAAGGGCAAGGCGCGCTGACCACGCGCGCGACAGGTCGCGCTGTGCCGCCCTCGATTTGCCGCATCGAGAAGCGGTGTGGGCTAAGGCGAGAACGTGGTGAGCGCATGCAATCCACAGCAAGCCGCGCTGAGTCGCTCTCTCATTCGCCTACTCCCCGGGGACAGTTCCAACGGCCCATTTCCCTCATTTCGAATTGCGGGTAGTGGGTCAGTTTGAACTTCTTTTGTCTCCGAGCGCCTCTTGCGAGGAGAATTTTATGAATCGTCACACTCTCTTTGCCATCCCGCGTATTCTTGCGGGATGAACGGGTCAAAAGTCAAACTGACCCAAGAACGAATTGCAAGATGCCTAGCGCTTCGCTAAGAATCACTGTTCTCGGCTCCGGCACCTCGATGGGCGTACCCACGCTAGGCTGCCCGTGCCTCTGCTGCAATTCGGATGTTTCCCCATGACTAACACTCCGCTCAAAGCAACGGTTTTGGGTTCCGGCACTTCGATGGGCGTGCCCACACTGGGCTGCCCGTGCCGCGTTTGCCATTCTAATGACCTGCACGACAAACGCCTCCGCCCCTCCATTCTCCTCTCTCGCGACGCCCAAAACGTCGTCATCGACACCACTCCCGACTTCCGCCAGCAAGCCATGCGCGCCGGAATCGATCGCCTCGACGCAATTTTGCTCACCCACGCCCACGCCGATCACATTTTGGGATTCGATGATATCAGGCCATACAACATTCGGCAGCGGGCGGCGCTTCCCGTTTACGGCAACGAAGAGACGTTTCGAATCATCCGGCGCATTTTTGCCTACGTTTTTGACGACAAGCCGACGCTGAGCACGGTGCCGAGCGTCACGCTAAACACCATTGACGATCGTCCATTCGAATTGCTCGGAATTCCTTTTGTTCCTGTGCCTCTGCTTCACGGTGACATGAAAGTGCTCGGCTTCCGTTTTGGCCGCGCTGCTTATCTCACCGATTTCAGCACCATGTCCGATTCCTCGATCGCGCTTCTCCACGGGCTCGACGAACTCATTCTTGATGCGCTTCGCGATATTCCTCACCCCATGCACCAGACCGTGGATTCCGCGCTGGCGCTCATTGAAAAACTCAAGCCGTGCCGCGCCTGGTTCACGCACATTGCGCACGACCTGCCCCACGCCGAGACCAACGAACGCCTCGCGAAAATGGGCTTTCCACACGTGCAGCTTGCTTACGACGGTCTGCAATTCGAAGTTCGCGTGGATCCAACCGGCGAGGCGGCGAGCAGCGCGCGCAAAATCTCCGGCGAAAAGCGCTCCTCCCCAACCGTGCAGCCGCCGCGCTTTTCTACGTTCACTTCGGCCGAAGCATGGCATTCCCGCTTCGGCAAATTCGACCAAAGCAGCGTGCTCGCCATCGGCAGCTTCGACGGCATCCACCTCGGCCATCAAGCCATCTTGCGCTCCGTCGCCGAGCGCGCCCGGGCGCTGAACGCTGTGCCTACAGCGCTTACTTTTGATCCTTCGCCGCGCAAAGTCTTGCGCCCGGAAACCGCGCCACCGCAAATTTCAACCATTGCGCAGCGCATTGCGGGGTTCAGCGCGGTCGGACTCGAAGCCGCTGTCGTGCTCCCCTTCACTTTGGAATTGTCGCGCCTCACGCCCCAGGAGTTCGTCCAGCAGGTTCTTCTTCGCAACCTGCACGTTCGCGCGCTCTTCGTCGGAGAAAATTTCCGTTTCGGCCACAAGCAAGCCGGCGACGTGAACCTCCTGCGCAAACTCGGCGCCGAGCATGCCTTCGACGTCGTTGTTCTGCCGCCTGTGATTCATCGGGGCGAAGTGGTTTCCAGCACGCTGATTCGCAAAGAAATTGCAGATGGAGACGTGTCTCGCGCGGCGCGGCTGCTCGGACGCCAGTTTGTCCTCACCGGCGAAGTCGTTTCCGGCACGGGGACCGGCCGGCGCTTTACGTTCCCCACGTTGAATCTCGCTCCCGAACAGAGCCTGCTTCCCTGCCGCGGCGTTTATGTCACGCGTACTTTGCTGGAAAGCGAGACGTGCAGCCACCGCTCGGTCACCAACATTGGCATGCGCCCCACGTTCAATGGCTCCGCCCTCAGCATCGAAACGCATGTGCTCACCACGAGCGAAGCAACAAGCGAAGATGCCGTGCTGAAGCACGGCGCTACATTTACTTCCACGGCGAAACGCATCGAGGTGCGCTTCTGGGAGCGCCTTCGCGATGAAAAAAAATTCGCGGGCCCCGAAGAGCTCCGCGCCCAAATCGCCCGCGACATCGCCGCTGCTAACAGATTCTTCTCCCGCCTGCGGCGCTTCCGCTCGATCCGTCAGCCCGCGACATCCCCCACCTGATAGCGAGCTTCCTGGTTCCCTTTGTCTCCTCGCCTTTTGCCGTGTTATACTGTGTTCATGGCGAACACACGAAGCGCCACCCTCAGCATACGCCTCAAGCCCGAAACCAAGCGCCGCCTCGCAAAATTGGCGGAAGCCTCGGGTCGCAGCTCCAATTTCCTGATTTCCGATGCTGTCGAATCCTACGTCGCCGACCAGGAGCGCATCCTGGCGGAAATGCGGCAAGCGGACCGCCAAGTGAAGTCCGGCCATTACATCCGGCACGAAGACATGAAAGCTTGGCTTCTCTCCTGGGGCACCGATCGTGAGTTGCCCCCGCCCAAATGTGTCTGCGGCAAAGTCCACGATGACCAGCCGTCGCGTTCAGGTTCGCGCGGCTGAAAGCGTCCCCAGCAATAAACATGGCCAAAAAACGTGGCCCGCAAGAGATCGTGTGGTCGCCTCTGGCTCTGGCCCGTCTCCAGGAGATTCGCGCGTTCGTCGCATTGGACAAGCCGGATGCTGCTGAACACTTAGCCACCCGCATCGTTTCCGTCGTCGAAGCCCTGCGAATTCATCCTTATCTCGGCCGCATCGGTCCTGAGCCGGGAATCCGCGAACTTATCATTGGCGGCACTCCGTATTCCCTCTTGTATCGCGTGCGCACCAAGCGTGTCGTCATCTCCACCATCTCCCACGCCTCCCAATCCAAATAAGGGTTGTGCGTGCTATAACAAAATGACGCTCGTGCCGTTCATCAATTTATCGTAGGATTCAGAAATCCAGGCGCCATGCCCTTGTGACAAAATCGAAATGGATCCGCCCACCCTGGCGCCGCCACTCCTGGCGGTGATTTACGCATACAAGCGGCACCTGGAACAAAAGAGCAGAAAATCTAGCGAAGAGAAAAGCTGACGAAGCCGCGCGCGAAAAAATCCTCCCGGACCGAGGAAGAGTCAAAACCCGCACACGCAAAATCGGCGTATGCGGCACCCAATTCTCTAGGCTCGGTCTCAGCCTCACCCGCCAAAACGTGCTATGCGGTCAGCTTCTGGTGAATGAGGAACCGGCGTACGGCAAACGCCGCAAAGAGCAGACAGAAAAGGACATTCCTTGAGTTGGCGCCGTTTTGTACGACGTTGTAACCCTCGACCGCTGCCAGCGCGGCCATCAGGATCATGAGAACCAGATTTAGAGTCTTATTCACGACTTCAGCTCCTTCCTACGCCGAATAGCCCTAGCATAGCAGCGGGAGGGACCGCCGATTCCTCGTGTGCCGACCTTCTAACCTGTACTTTGGGCCAGCGCCCAGCTCTTACGCGCTGGAAAATCGGGGACTCACGAAAACGTTTGCCGAATATTTCTGTCGGGGGCCGGCATGGCCTCAAACCCATAAAACGTCAAGTTCGGGTAGTGCATCGGGGCTCGTCAGGATGTATTCATGACGATCAAGTTTCGTGCCGTCGAGGCACTGTGTCGCCTTCAAGAGGTGAACGAGTTTGGGATCCAGGCCGATTTCGGAAATGTATTTCTCCAACGCAAGCATGTGTTGAAGAGGTTCTTGCGCGTACTTTCGGCAGTCGATCCGAGGTTGCATGGTCGTGTCCTCCGTGCTGGGCTAATCTAATAGATGAAGATGCGCGCCTCACAAATCAATGGCTGCGCGTACTGCCTCGACATGCACTCCCTCGATGCTCGCGCCGCAGGTGAGTCCGAGCAGCGCCTGTACACGCTGGATGCTTGGCGCGAGACTCCCTTTTTCACCGAGCGCGAACGCGCTGCGTTGGCGTGGACGGAAGCAGTGACGCTCATTTCGCAAACACATGCTCCCGACGATGTCTACGATGAACTGAAAACACTTCAGCGAAAAAGAGATTGTGGACCTGACGTTCGGGGTTGGGGCCATTAATCTGTGGAATCGTTTGGCGATTTCCCTGCGCGCCGTGCCGGGCCGCTACAAGCCAGCGAAAGCTGCCGCGAGTTGAAGGTTTTGTAGAGGCCGGGCATCGCCACGGGCGTGGTTTCCGCGCCATCCGCTCGATACAAGGATTTGATTTGACCGCTACGGTTTCCCGCGAAGCGTGTGAGCAAAAAACGCAACCACGTGCTGGTTGAACTGTTTGTGAAAGCTGACTCGGTCGAAGCCTGGTCCATCAACACAGATAGATGGCACGGCCTGCCTCAAAGCGTCACTGCAAGGGGGTAGGAAGGCGTAGTGACCGGCATTTGGGACCGTGTGTAGATCGGGCGGAGTGGGTAAGCCTTTTTGAACTACGGCCGAGTTCCATTCATGCGGGGCCTGGTCGTCCAAGACGGCACGCCATAATTGGATGGGGATCGTTACCTGCTTCAGACCATCGGCCCCAAAGGAATAAGAAACCGCCGGAGCTGCAATCACTGCGGCCCGAATTCGAGAATCGTGCACCCACACAGGAGGATCCTCGTTGATCGGCGCCGATATGCCTCCGCCGCGTTGCCCATTAAAGCTACATTCGGGCGCTGTCGGACGCTCTTCGCAAAGTTGCGTCATTCGACTGAGGTCGGGAACCCCTCCGGCCTCAACCATGGCAGTAAAACCACCGAGAGAGAAGCCGAATACTCCGACCTTGTTTGCGTCAATATGCGTTCGCTCGGTCCATTCTTCGAGCACAAACCCGATGACCTGCTTTAGTTGCCGCGGCCTGTCGGTAAGGTTGATACGACTGCCGGTACGGCTTTGATCCTGGGAGTTGTCCCCGGTGTGGGTCAGTGCAACAACTACGAAACCGGCCTGCGCCAGAGCTAGTGCTGTGTCGTAGTGGCTGCCCAACGAACCTGAAGTGCCGTGAGAGATGAAGACGACCGGCAATTCGGTTCCGGTAATCGTGGCGTTCAGAGCTACGTTCTGCTGAAACGGGCCGACTCGCTGAGGGGAAGTGTGCGCGTTGCTTGGGTACCAAATTCCAATGGTTATCGGCTTGCCGGGCGGATCTGGGATGTCGATTTGCCGAAATCCGGGGGAAGGCGCAGAAGACCCGGCAAAAACCAGAAGCGTAACAACTATCGCCACCGCGAATCTCATCTAATTCTCCTCTGCAAGCACCTGCCTGACCGCAGATTGCCAAGGATAATGACTGGGCGCTTCGCCTCTCTATTCCCTCGCCACAATGGGCGGACGGGCGGGCTGGCGCTATTCGTTTTCGGGTGGATTGGGCGCGGCGTCGCACGGGGCGTGGTTCCCGCGCCAGCCGCTCGTTTTGTGGAGGGAATTCGTTTGGGTGGAAGTGGCGAGTGCCCGCTCGACTTCGCTCTGGGTAAACGAGTGGGCCCTCGAAGCTGCTCCCGAAGCTCGGGGCGAGCGCGGTGGGCGAGTGGCGGGCAACGAAGAAGCAGATCCCTCAGCCCTGTTCCCACGACAACCTCCTGAAACCCGCTTGCCGCGGGACGCGTGGGACCGGCTTCGGGATGACACTAAACGAAGGTATTCGGGGCCGGGGATTGCGGGGCGGAGTTTGCCTGCGGCGAGGTCTTGCAACTTTTGAAGGGCGGCGTCGAGTTCGGAGGGCGTTAGGCGGCCCTGGCGGTAGAGCGTGCGGAGAAAATCCGGGGCGGGATTGTCGCTCTTGCGAAAGTTGCATTCCATACAGCAGGAAACCAAGTTGCGGTAAGAGTTGCGTCCGGAGAGAGCGCGCGGGACGACGTGGTCGAGGCAGCGGACATTCGCGGGAGTGACGCGGAGGCAGTAAAAGCAGGCGCGGCGTTCGCGATCATGAATGGTTTTGCGGAGCGCCCAGGTGCTGAGGAAATCGATGGACTCGATGTCCGGGGCGGGCGGCTCCGCGGCGTCGGGGGACGCGCCGTTTGGCAATCCGGCGATTGGCGCTCGCGGGAATTCGCCCGTGTGGAGCGCGCGGATCTCCTCGGGGAGGCGCATCTCGACGAGGTGGCCGGCTTTGGTGCGTTCGAGCAGGCGCAGAGCTCCTAGCTCATCGAGACGGCGGACGGCTTGGCGCACCGGTGCAGTGGAAAGACCCAGGTCCTTAGCTACGTTGGTCACCGCAAAGTGCAAGCGGAACTTGCCTACGACAAGCGAGTGGCGCAGGAGATAAGAATAAACGGCGCGGCACCAGACGGACAGGCCGAGACGCGGGGCGACAACATCTTCAAACTGCATCCAGAGGAGTTTGGCATTCACTTTTTTGACGTTCATAGGTAGTCCTTGAGAACAGAGATCGGAGATCAGAAAGCAGAAGGCAGAAGGCAGAAAGCGAAAGAAGCTGACTGCAGTTTGGAGACGGAGGAAGGCGGCAGCAGGCTCCCGCACTCCAAAAAAGAAAACGCCCCGACCGAAGTCGGGGCGCAGTTCTTAATAAGAGAAGTCTACCAAGCTAGTACTTTTCTTGTCAAGTAGAAAGTTGAGAAAAATACAGAAAAATGTAAAGGCTTACGGGTCAATAGGATACGGAGACCGAGAGAGGGCGGTCGGCGACGAAAAGAGGAAAAAATAACAAAAAAAGGTCAAAGCAAGTCCCAGCCTGCTTGCCCGCCTGCTGCGGGCAGACAGGCTGGAGCAGTCCGAAAGGCGCGGCATGCGGTGCCGCCAGCGTGTTGTTAGCAATTGGGGCGCAGCAGCGCTGCGCCGCTACAAAACCCTAAACCGGACGGGGGAGGTTTTGGCGCGCGTTGCCCAAATCTGTTTTTAGATCTTTCCTGCCATTCTTAGGAGGTAGCGGCAAATGCCCCGGCTTCCCTTCTTGCGGTAAATGCACCGGGTTCACTTCCTTCTGTGGACGACTCACTTCCGATTGAATCCACGGTTTTAACTTCTGGACCATGGATGCGTAGGTCGTTGGCTCCGCGGAGATCTCGACCGTGATGGACATCCGATCCCACATTTCGGCCCCGAAGCTGGAGTCCAGCCGTTGCAGCCCAAGGATCGCGGCTTCAAACAGCGTTCCCGCCTCAACCTTTATGGCATGCTCGATCCCAAACGTATCCACGAACTTTACGACACAGTTCTGCTTGAGCATTGGAGAACTCCGCAAAGCAAATTTGATTGCTTGCAGGGAGAGATTGCGTGTCGAGGACGTTCGGAGGCGGGGGGTGACTTCTCCTCGGAATCCTCTCCCCAATCACAGAAGGCTAGACCGGAAGAAGCTTCACCCCCCTGTCACGCTGATACAGCGCCCATGGTTGGGGCATGTACCTTAACTCTTCAATCCGGTGAATACCTGGATTTGCTCTGGGGTGAATCATCGACAGGCGGGCGTGAGTCACGCGCGCTCGGCGTCTCAAGAGAATTCGTTAACGCCTAAGAGGCTTTCAATTGGTGAATCAGCTCGTCGAACCGCTGCAACTGCCCGTCAATCGAAAGCTGCACTTCTTCTTCATTCCTTTTTCGATGACGCGCGAGAACTTCGGCGTACCTCGGACCAATCTCGTTTAAGGCGTCTCTTACGGCGGCGATTTCCACCATGATGGAATTGAGTTTCGCATCGTGAGCTCGCAACATTTCCAAAGAGGAAATCAGGAAGAAACGCAACTGCCTTTCGCTGAGCATGGGAGGGCCTCCGTTGGGCAAGTTACGGTCATAGAGCCTGAGAAACTGGAATCAAGAGAAAGACTCACAGGGAAATGCAGCCTACAACGTGAGGCACGTTTTTTGCAATCGTGAATAAGGAGATTTATGACCCAAGGAGGTGTTGAACCTCGATGATAATGTCCCCTTTTGTCCTCGATAGAAATGTCCCCTTAATAGGACCTCCGAGAGGAGGTCAGATTGGGGCGGACGGAGATGAGCAAGAGGGAGTTGGGAAGGGTGGAAGTGCTGGCGCGGGTGA
>DATEGP010000080.1:0-36870 GCA_035280045.1 Candidatus Acidiferrum sp. | reverse complement strand
TACGAAGCGAGTTTGCACCAGCGACTCCTTGTCGGCCGGCACTCGGTTAAGACTCTCGGCGGCGAGTGGTCTTGAAAGGAAGACCTGCAGTGACCCAACCGCGACACTCTCCTCTTGACAAATCAGACAGTCGCTACCCCTGTGTTTTCTTTCTCTTACGCAAAATCGGTTCGAATGACCACGCGTGGGCAAATTCTACTAGTACTAAGAAAGGACTTGAAAAAATAGCTACGATGTGCTTATCATAGGTCGTGAACTCTCGGCTCCATCTTCACTGGTCCTCTATGAGCACCATCAACCCCTGCGGCACCCTATCCCCGCTTCCTTTGTTTTCAACGACTTACAACAGTGGCAATTTGCAACCCCTTTGTTTTGATGACAATACAACAGTGGGGGGGGGTGTACACCCCCGGCGCTACACACCCCAGCGTTTGGTTATTTCGTGGTGTGGGAGGCGTTTACAGCGGCGCCGATGATGCCGAGTTCGTCGGACATGGCGGGGATCACTTCAAAGCGGCTGCCTTGCAGCGGGCTCATCTTCACCATTTCGTGGACCAGCCGGTCGAGCAGGCCCGTATCAATGAATTTGGTTTCCGGCCCGGTGATGAAGAATGTGCCGGGACCACTCATGTGGATGCTGGTGGCGGTGGCGGCGGCCAGCGCGCGATGGCACAAAATGACAAATTCGGCGCAACGGGCGTCGCCCGCGCGCGCGTTTTCAAAAATTTCCTCCGGCTCGAGATCCAGGAAGCGCATGCGCATCGAGCGGCGGCCAAGAATCCCCTCGAGGTGGCCTTTGCCGCCGCAACCGCAGAAACTTTCCTTCGGGTCCAGCGTGACCACGGAGTGGCCGCCTTCCCAAACGCCCTCTCTGGCGGGATACCGCCCAAAGCCGATGCCGTTTCCGAGCGTCCACACGCGCGTAAGCTGGTTCAGCTTGCCATGCGTCGCAGCGATGCCCGCGGCCATCACGTCCGCATCATTGAAAACGCCAACGGGAACTCCGGCGGCTTTGCCTTTGAACGAAGCGGAAAGCACGGATTGCAACGCGAACCCTTTCACTTGTTGGAGGTTGGGCGATTCCTCGACCACGCCGTTGCGAATAATGCCCGGGAAGCCGATGCCGACGGCTTCGAGTTTTTCTCCCCCGGCCACCTTTTCGACGAGTCCGTGGATAGTCTCGGCAATCTCCGCCGAGGGCATGGACTGCAAGGGATCCAGCGACTGCGCCGTCTCCGGGAAAAGTTTCAGCGGGCCAACGACCTTGTTGCCGTCCACCAGCCCCGCCGCGATATGTTCCTGCACCAAAACGCCGACTGTCCTGCTCATTGTGTTACCGCCAGTCCTCTGCCATCTCTTTCGTTACAAAAGCCGAGCCAAGATTCATCGAGCAAAAACCGCTCGATGCCGAAGAATACCTCGTCCCTACGCCCGCCTGCGGCGGGCTTTGCTCCTCGTGCCCCTACTTCAATTTATTGAGCCCATTGAACGCGGCCGCTTTGTAGCACTCCGCCAGCGTCGGGTAATTGAAAACCGTGTCCACGAAATATTCCACCGTGCCTTTCAGCGCGAAAACCGCTTGCCCGATGTGCAGCAACTCCGACGCGCCTTCGCCGATGATGTGCACACCCAGCAGCTCCTTGGACGTAGGATCGAAGAGCAATTTCAGCCGGCCCGTAGTGTCGCCGCGAATCTGGCCGCGCGCAATTTCGCGGAAGTACGCCATGCCGACTTCGTAGGGAATGCCTTCGTCGGTGAGCTGTTCTTCGGTTTTGCCGATGAACGAAATTTCGGGAATGGTATAAATCCCGTAAGGATAATTCGCGCGGTTGGAATGCACCGCCATCCCGAAGGCCTTGGCTGCAGCGATGCGGCCTTGCTCCATGGAAACGGAACCAAGGCTGGGAAAACCGATGAGGTCCCCGACGGCAAAAATGTGCGGCTGCTTCGTGTGGTACTCCTCGTCCACGGGGATGCGTCCGCGCGAGTCGGCTTCAAGCCCGGCGGCGGCCAGATTTAGTTCGTCCACGTTGCCCTGGCGGCCCACAGCGTAGAGCAGCGCTTCGCCCGAGATTTTTTTCTTGCTCTTCAGGTTGGCGACGACGGAATGCTCCGGCGTTTCCTCGACGCTTTCCACTTCTTCGTTCAGGCGCAGGGTGACGCGGCGGTCGCGCAAGTGGTAGCAAAGCGCTTCGACCATTTCCTGGTCGGCAAATTCGAGCAGGCGCGGGCGCTTTTCGATCAGCGTGACGCGCACTCCCAGCGTGGCGAACATGCAGGTGTACTCGACGCCGATGACGCCGCCACCCACGACGATCATGGCCTTGGGAATTTCCGGCATGCTGAGGATCTGGTCGCTGTTGATGATGGTCTTGTTGTTGAACGGCACCAGCGGAGACACGGCGGGCTTGGTGCCGGTGGCGAGGATGATGTGCTCGGTCGCAAATTCAGATTGGCCGCGCGAGTTGGTCACCTGGATGCGGTGGGAATCAAGAAAACTGGCCGTGCCGGTGATGACGTCAATGCCATTCCGCGAAAGCTGCGCGCGGATGACGTCGATCTCCGTTTTGATGACGTTGAGCGCGCGGAAGGAAAGGTCCGCCATGGTGATGGGATCTTTCACGCGGTAGTTCACGCCGTAAATGTTTTGGTATTGGTAGCCGGAAAGATGGAGCACGGCTTCGCGGATGGTTTTACTGGGAATGGTGCCGGTGTTAATAGCCGTGCCGCCGACAACCTCCAGCTTTTCGATGAGCGCGGCGCGCTTGCCGAATTTGGCGGCTTGAATGGCGGCGCGCTGCCCTCCGGGGCCGGAGCCGACCACGATGAGATCGTACTTTTCCATGGTTGGAGGCGCGAGTATATCAAACGTCAGAAGTCAGATGTTGGAAGTTGAACGCTCGATGGAAAAAGAGAAGGCAGAAAGCAGAAAGCAGAAAGCAGAAAGCAGAAAGCAGAAAGCAGAAAGCAGAAAGCAGAAAGCAGAAAGCAGAAAGCAGAAAGCAGAAAGCAGAAAGCAGAAAGCAGAAGAACTCCTGATGGGATCCAGAACAGCGAAAGGGCAGCGCGTTCAGATTGGTGACAGACTGTCCGAAACGGAACAGTGGTTCAGAGGGACCTCCGCCAGATTTCCTGCGATGGCGACTAAGTGACTGATTTTACGGGCTGAAGAGAGGGAGCCTCTCTTCCTGTTTGGACATCCACTTGCGCTGATGCGGTTGGGGAAATCTGCGCTCGTGTGTGCCAAACCGGAAATCGTCTCTGGAAACCGCGAACATTGCCGCGCCTGCGAAGACGCTCAGGTAAAAATGCGGGATGGAGCCCCGCTCGCGTCACAGCAAGGCGCCGGCGCCGTCAGTGTGGGCTGGGACGAAGGCCAGGTGTTCGCGTTCAACCTCCAGCCGGCGTTATTGTTGCGCTCCGTGTTATGGATTCTGCTTGTCGCAATATTTTTTGCGGGTTCCGCGGCAGCGCAGGAATCAAAACAAGCCAACCTGGACGGAATGAGCCTGGAAGATCTCGCGAAAATACAGGTGGAGTCGGTCTATGGAGCCTCCAAGTTCCTTCAGCAAGCTTCTGATGCGCCGACTTCCGTTACCGTCGTTACGGCGGAAGAAATTCAAAAATATGGCTATCGCACGCTGGCGGACGTGCTGCGCAGCGTGCGCGGCTTCTACGTGATTTACGACCGCAATTACACTTACGTGGGCGTGCGCGGGTTTTCGAGGCCGGGAGACTACAACGCGCGGATTCTTTTTCTGCTGGATGGGCACCGGGTCAACGACAACATTTATGACGGAGCTTATGTTGGGAGCGAATTTCCGGTCGATGTGGATTTGATCGAGCGGATTGAGATCATTCGTGGCCCGAATTCCTCGGCGTACGGCACAGGGGCTTTTGCGGCGGTGATCAACGTCATCACCAAGAGAGGGCGCGACTTGCGGGCCAACGAAGTTTCCGCGGAAGCTGGAAGCTGGAATTCGTACAAGGGCCGGGTGACGTATGGCGACCGCTTTGACAATGGGATGGAAACTCTCTTGTCAGGAACGTTTTACAACAGCCAAGGCCAGAAGAATCTGTTTTTCCCCAAATTCAACAGCCCGGCCACGAACAACGGCATCGCGGTGGACGCGGACGGGGACCAGGCTTACAGCGGGTTCGTGGACATCATCTACAGGGACTTCAATGTGCACTTTGTCCAAAACTCGCGCACAAAACATATTCCAACGGCCTCTTTCGGCACGGTGTTCAACGATCCGAGGACGGAAACCACCGACGCGCGCGGCTACCTCGATGTGCAGTACCGGCACATGTTTGGCGGCTGGGAAGCGCTTGGACGGGCGTCGTACGATTGGTACGACTATCACGGAATTTACGCGATGGACTACGCGGGCCAGGGGATTCCGCCATACACGCTGAACTACGACGCTGCGAACGGAAGCTGGCTGAATTTTCAAGGCGACGCATCAAGAGTCTTTGCGAAACGGCATAAGGTCACGCTGGGCGCGGAATTCCGGCAGGACCTCCGGCAGCACCAGATCAACTACGACATTCAGCCCTACGCGCTTTATCTGAATGACCACCGCTCGGCGTGGATTGCGGCATTTTACCTTCAAGACGAGTATGCGATCCGAAAGAGACTTGCGTTGGTGGCCGGCCTGCGAAGCGACTGGCACAAGAAGTACGGAACCACGCTGAGTCCGCGGCTGGGAATCGTTTATCGGGCTGGGTTCAATACCGACTTGAAAGCCACTTACTCCTGGGCATTTCGCGCGCCCAACAGCTACGAGACGTTTTATTCCGTGAAGATCAGCAATACGGCGAATCCTTTGCTGAAACCGGAAAAGATTTGCAGCTGGGAGCTGGAAGTGAATCACCGGTTCGGAAAGGCGTATCAATTTTCAGCTGCAGGATTTCTGAACCGGATTAACGATTTGATTAATCCAACGATTGATCCGGCCACGGGCAACCCGATTTATCTGAATACCTCCCCTATCCAGAACAAGGGAATTGAATGGGAATTTGACGGGAAGTGGTCGAACGGGCTGGAGGGCTCCATCTCCCATACATTGCAGGCCTCGCAGAACATAGCGACGGGAGACGTGCTGACCAACTCTCCAAAACAACTGGGCAAGGTGAATCTGAGCATTCCTTTGGTGCAAAGAAAGCTTTTTGCCAGCGTGGATGCGCAATACGTCAGCGGGAGAAGAACCGTTGCGCAAACGGACTTGGGCGGGTACGCAGTCGTCAATGTGACGCTATTCAGCCGCAAACTCACAGAGAGGTTGGACATTTCGGGCGGACTCTACAACGTTTTTGACAAGCATTACGCGGAGTCGGGCGGGCTCGAACACCGGGAGACCTCCATTCCGCAGGATGGCCGAAGCTTTCGACTGAAGCTGAGCTATCGGCCGCATTTGAGCGCGAGATAGAAGAGAACGAATTCGTCCATGAATGGCTTGGAGAAAAAGCGCGCCGCGAACGAGCCTCGCCACTGGCGAGAGAGCAGGCTCGCGGGGCGGGCAGCGCGCGCCCTGCGTTTGGATTTGCTTTTGTGTCTCGTGCTAGCGCTTGTTTTTGTTCCCGAGACAGCTCTCGCGCAGGACTCAGCGGGTGAATACGAATTGAAGGCGGCTATGCTTCTCAATCTGACGCGGTTTGTGGAGTGGCCGGCGTCGGCGCATGCCGATGCACAGACACCGATGGTTCTCTGCATCCTGGGACGGGATCCCTTCGGAGATTCACTGACGTCCATAGCGTCGAACCCAGGCGCCAGCGGCAGAGCCGTGCAGATTCGGCGCATTGCCCATGGCAAAGAAATTCGGGGGTGTCACGTGGTTTACATCAGCTCTTCGGAACGCAAGGACATCGCGCAGATTCTGGCCAGGCTCAAAGGGACCAGCGTTCTGACGGTTGGAGAGATGGCGCAATTCGCGGCGCGTGGCGGGATGATTCAGTTTTCGCTGGAAGAAAAGCAGGTTCGCTTCGAGGTCAACCTGGAGGCGGCTTCCGAGTCGGAGTTGAAGATCAGTTCGAGACTGCTGGTGCTGGCGCGGATCGTGAAGGAACAAAGCAAGAACCCGGACGGCGAAGTCTCTTCGGATTTGCCAAAGCGGAAGGGGCGATGAAGCAGGGAACGAACACAGCCGGGATTTCCCGGTTTCAGAAAAACATCGCCAGCCCAAGTGGGCGAAGCAGGACCCTACAGGTGTTTATGAAGGTACTGCGCGGGGCTTTGTGGCTTCTGGCTGGCGTAAAGGTTCTTGCGGGCTCGGCGGCAGCACAAGAATCAAAGCAGAACGATCTGGGCGGAATGAGCCTGGAAGAACTTGCCAAGGTTAAGGTCGAGTCGGTTTACGGGGCGGCCAAATTTCTGCAGAAGGCTTCGGATGTGCCGAGCTCAGTAACCGTGGTGACGGCGGAGCAAATCCAAAAGTACGGCTACCGCACACTGGCGGACGTGTTGAAGAGCGTTCGCGGATTTTATGTGATCAACGACCGCAACTACAGCTACGTCGGAGTCCGGGGATTTTCGAGACCCGGGGATGTCAACGCACGGATTCTTTTTCTTGTGGACGGACATCGGGTGAATGAAAACATTTTCGACGGCGCTTATGTGGGGACGGAATTCCCTGTGGACATTGACTTAATCGAGCGCATCGAGGTCACCCGAGGACCCAGTTCTTCGGTGTACGGGGCGGGAGCGTTTGTGGCGGTGGTCAACGTGATCACCAAGCGGGGGCGCGACGTGAGCGCGAGCGAAGTTTCGTCGGACGTCGGGAGCTGGAACTCTTACAAAGGCCGCGCGACGTATGGGAGCCGGTTGGACAACGGATTTGAAACCCTGGTATCCGGCTCCTTTTACAACAGCGCAGGGCACGAACGTCTCTTCTATCCGGAGTTCAACAGTCCCGCGACGAACAACGGCATCGCGGAAGACGTTGATGGCGAAGAGTCGTACAGCTTTTTTGCCGACCTGATCTACAGGGACTTCAACATTCATCTTGTGGATGCTTCGCGCACGAAACACATTCCGACGGCCTCGTTCGGCACGGTGTTTAACGACCCCAACACGCGGACCACGGATGCACGCGCATGGGCGGATATCCAGTACCACCACACGTTTGGGTCCTGGGAAACACTGGGACGGGCTTCCTTTGACCGGTACCGCTACGAAGGGATTTATATCGCTGATCTTGCGGGAACAGGCGTGCCGCCCTATACGCAGGTCAACGATGAGGCTTATGGAACGTGGCTGGACTTTGAAGGAGATGCGTCGCGAGTTTTCTTCAAACGGCACAATGTGACGGCGGGGACGGAGTTGCGCCAGGATTTGCAGATGAAGCAGTGGAACTACAACGCCCAGCCCTATCTGCTGAATCTGGAGGCTAACCGGTCGGCGCGGGACTGGGCGGTTTATTTTCAGGACGAGTATTTCGTCCGGAAGAATTTCGCCTTCGTCGCCGGCTTGCGCAGCGACTGGCACGACCGGTACAAGAACAAGATCAGTCCGCGCCTCGGGCTGTTGTATTCGCCAACGCAGAGTACAGACATCAAAGCGACATATAGTTGGGCCTTCCGCGAGCCAAACGGCTTTGAAACTTTGTACAGCAGCAACGTGAATCCCACGGGCCCTGGCCTGGATCCGGAGTTAATCCGAAGCTGGCAACTCGAGGTGGAGCACCGCTTCGGGAAGACCTATCGCGTATTGACCGGCGGTTTTCTGAATCGAATGGACGGTGTTCTCGAGCAGCAAATCAATCCAGCCTTCCCGTACCCGGTGTTCTCGAACTCACCTCCGGAACAAAGCAAAGGCCTTGAATGGGAATTCGCTGCTCAGTGGGCGAGCGGCATGGAAGGAACAATTTCACATTCGTTGCAAGACTCGCGGATTTTGCAGACCGGAGCAGTGATGACCAATTCGCCCAAGCAGTTGGTCAAGGCGAATCTCAGCATTCCATTGCAGCAAAGGAAAATCTTCGCGGGACTGGAAGCGCAATACGTGAGCAAGAGAAGGACCATACCGCAGACCGAGTTGGGGGGGTACCTGCTGCTGAATGCAACATTGTTTAGCCGCAAACTTACGGAGAGATTCGACATCTCGGCGAGTGTATACAACCTGTTGAATAAGCCGTACGCGGAGTCCGGCGGGCTGGAACACCTGCAAACATCGATCCCGCAAGATGGACGGAGCCTTCGATTCAAACTTACGTACAGGCCTCGGGTAAGCGAGAGGTAACGCGAGATGAAACGTCGCGTGGCCAGCAAAGAAAAGCAAAAGAGCCCGGAAGGCAAGGAGCGACGTAGGCCAGGGAGGAGGCTGGGCAATCGCTTTGAGAGGGGCGTGCTCCTCGCGCTGGCGGTTTTGTGCCTAGCGCTGGCTTTCGGCGTGTTCCCCGAGGTGGCGGAAGGACAAGGAGCGGCGAGCGAGTACGAATTGAAGGCGGCTATGCTTCTCAATCTGACGCGGTTTGTGGAGTGGCCGGCGTCGGCTCATGCGGATGCACAAGATCCCATAGTGCTGTGCATTCTGGGGCGGGATCCCTTTGGAGATTCATTGACGTCCCTCGCGTCGAGCCAGAGCGCCAGCGGCAGAGCCGTACAAATTCGGCACATCGCCAATGTCAAAGAAATCCGAGGGTGTCACGTGGTGTACATCAGCTCTTCGGAACGCAAGGACATCGCGCAGATTCTGGCCACGCTCAAGGGAAACAGTGTGCTGACGGTTGGGGAGATGGCGCAATTCGCGGCGCGTGGCGGGATGATTCAGTTTTCGCTGGAAGAAAAGCAGGTTCGCTTCGAGGTCAACCTGGAGGCGGCTTCCGAGTCGGAGTTGAAGATCAGTTCGAGACTGCTGGTGCTGGCGCGAGTGGTGAAGGATCCGAATAAGAATCCGGGCAGGGAAGGCTCTGCGCTCAGGTCGTCATCGCCTGAATTTGCTTCCGCGCAAACACCAAAGACCGAGCGCGAATGCGAGTTTGAAGAAACCCTTATTTCCAGCAATTCGAGCGATGGGCTTGGGCTAGAGGGGCGGCGATGAGAATGCACGCGCTCCGTCTGCACTCGATCCGGCAGAAGCTGGCGGCAGTCATTCTGATGACTGGCGTTCTGGCCGTTGCGCTAGCAAGCCTGGGAGTAGGACTGTACGAGCGGGCTAGTTATCGAACGATGATGGTCAATGAGCTGAGCGCGCTTACAGATACGCTGGGGGCAAACACCGCGGCAGCTCTAATGTTCCATGATTCCAAGTCCGCCCGGGAAATGATGGCCGCGCTCCAGGGTGAAAAACATATCGTTGCCGGGCTTCTGTACGATCGACAGGGCAAGGTCATTGCGGAATATCGTCGTCCGGGAGTTCCGGCGAACTGGGTTGCACCCACTTGGGACGAGGCTGAAGCACAATTTGACAAACAGAGTCTTACGCTGGCGGAAAGCGTGAACTTTGAGAGAACGAAGGTAGGGGTCATCGTCATTGTGTCGGACCTCAGCATCTTGCGCGCTCAATTCAGGCAATACCTGAAGATTTCGGGGTTCGTGCTACTGGTTTCCGTTTTGCTCGCGTTTCTTGTGTCTTCGCACTTTCTGCGCAAAATTACCTCGCCGATTCTGCAGCTTGCAGGACTCGCGGGAAGGGTTTCCTCGCAGAAAGATTACTCGCTCCGGGCCACAGGCGGAGGCGGGGACGAAGTCGGCCTGCTGGTGGGCTCCTTCAATCAAATGCTGGAGGACATTCAGGAGCGGGACACAGCGCTGCAACATGCTCACCACAGCCTGGAAAGGAGAGTGGCTGAACGGACTGCCTATCTCAATGCGCTCATCGAAGCCAGTCCCTTGGCCATCATGGTGCTCGATGCGCAAGAGAACATAGAGCTGTGCAATCCGGCTTTTGAAAAGCTTTTCCAATACCCGAAGCAGGAAGTTCTGGGAAGGCCGGTGTATGGGTTGCTCGCAGACGGAGAATTGCTTGAAGAAGCCAAGGACATATCGAGGCGGGCGCGCGTTGGAGAGCACATCTCGAAAGTCACCCAGCGCCACCGAAAAGATGGGACGTTGGTGGACGTAGAAGTCCACACCGTGGGACTTGTTGTGAAGGGGGTGGTGAAAGGCACGCTGGTACTCTATCAAGACATTTCTGTACGAAAGCGCAGCGAAGAAGCCATTTTGCGAGCAAAAGAAGCGGCGGAAGCGGCCAGCCGCGCGAAGAGCGAATTCCTTGCCAACATGAGCCATGAGATTCGGACTCCGCTGAACGGCGTTATGGGCATGACGGATCTGGCGCTGGGCACGGAGCTTGACGCGGAGCAACGAGAGTACCTGGAAACCGTAAAACTTTCGGCGGATTCGCTGCTTATCGTGATCAACGACATTCTGGACTTCTCCAAGATTGAAGCAGGAAAGGCCGAACTGGAGAATCGCCCGTTCAATCTTCGCGACACTTTGGAAGGGGTAATGAGGACGCTGGCGGTGCGGGCTGACGAAAAGAATCTTGAATTGTTATGTGAACTGGCGCCGGAAATTCCGGAACTGGTTCGCGGCGACGCCAGCCGGCTGGGGCAGGTGGTAATGAACCTTGTGGGCAACGCGATCAAATTCACGCATGAGGGTGAAGTGGCGCTGAAAGCGGAGGTTGCCGAGAAGGAGGGCGAAGAGCGCATTTTGCATTTCACGGTTTCGGACACGGGCATTGGGATACCGCCGGAAAAACATGCGTTGATTTTTAATCCTTTTGCCCAAGCTGACAGTTCGACGACGCGGAAATACGGCGGGACCGGCTTGGGATTGAGCATTTCGACGCGGCTTGTGCGCCTAATGGGCGGGGAAATCTGGCTGGAGAGCGAAGAAGGGAAAGGGAGTCGGTTCCACTTCACGACGCGGCTGGGACTCGTCGAAGCCAAAGAAATTGAAGTGGGAGAGCCGGCGCCACCGGAGATCTTGCGCGGAGTAAAGGTCCTGGTGGTGGACGATAACCAAACCAACCGCAGAATCCTGGATGGAATGCTGAAGCGCTGGGAGATGAAACCGACGCTGGTGGAGGGCGGTGAAGAAGCGCTGCGGGAATTGACGGAGGCCAAGAAGGCCGGGGAGCCGCACGGGCTGATTTTGCTGGACATGCACATGCCGGGGATGGATGGCTTTCAATTTGTGGAACGCCTCCGGAAGAAGCCGGAACTGGCAACCGCAACAATCATGATGCTGACTTCCGCGGGCCATAGGGGAGATGCGGACCGCTGCAAAGCACTGGGCATTTCCGCGTATTTATTGAAGCCGATCCGGCAATCCGAATTGCGCGAGGCGATTGCGCGCGTGCTAGGGGCAAAAGAGCAGCAAGGGGCGATACCACTAATCACGCGTTACTCGCTTTATGACGCGCGCGCTCCGGAGAACGTGTTGAGCGTGTTGTTGGTGGAAGATAACCCCGTGAATCAGCGGCTGGCGACGAGGATGCTAGAAAAGAGAGGGCATCGCGTGGTACTGGCGGGAAACGGCCGCGAAGCACTGGAAGCGCTGGAAAAGGGAAGCTTCGACGTTGTCTTTATGGATGTGCAAATGCCGGAAATGGATGGGTTTCAAGCGACAGGGATCATTCGCGAAAAGGAAACGGGTACGAGCACGCACTTGCCCGTCATCGCGCTGACGGCGCATGCCATTAAAGGGGATCGGGAGAGATGCCTGGCTGCGGGGATGGATGGGTACTTAACGAAACCCATTCGGCCGCGGGAGTTGGACGAAGTTTTGGAAGGTTATTTAGTGCAGCGGGCAGAAAAGCTGGCGACGGCAGGCTCCAGCAGAGGCCGCGACTTCGCTGAGTGAAGGGGCCGAGTGAAGGGCCCGAGTGATGGCGCAAGGCTGAATCAACCTCAGCAAAGATTCCACAGCTGGTGCATGA
This sequence comes from Candidatus Acidiferrum sp., assembly GCA_035280045.1. GTDB lineage: Bacteria > Acidobacteriota > Terriglobia > Acidiferrales > UBA7541 > Acidiferrum. Next base: position 24,983 of record DATEGP010000080.1, on the reverse strand, counting down.
CACTTGTTGACGGCGCGTTCGCGCTCTGCCATGATGCTGAAAATTTGTTTTTGCGTCGCGGTTCAGAGTTTGGGTTAAGGTTTTTTTTGGGGAGTCAACGATCGGCTTGCGGGTCTCCATATTGGCGTCCGGGAGCTCGGGTAACATCACGTTGCTTGAGACGGAGAGCACCCGCCTCCTGGTGGACGCCGGCTTGGGCAAGCGCGAGACGCTGGCGCGGCTGGCCGCCGTCGAAAACGACGTCAAAAAAATCGACGGCATCCTGATCACTCACGAACACACCGATCATTGCAATGGATTACCGCAGATGCTGGGGCTGTGGAAGGCTCCGCTGTATGTGACTGAGCCGACCATGGACGCGCTGCAGCGGATTCTTCCGGAAACTTTTGGAAAGCGGCTGCGCGGCGTTGAGACGATTCATGCGGGGCAGCGATTTGCGGTGGGCGACATTGAAGTACACGCGTTTGCGATTCCTCATGATGCGGCAGATCCGATCGGCTTCACGTTTCGAACCAATGGGACGAAAGTGGCGCTGGTGACCGATTTGGGCTATATGCCAGAGCTGGTGAAAGTGCATTTGCGTGGGGCGGAGTGCCTGATCTTGGAGTCCAATCACGATCTCGAGATGCTGAAGGTCGGGCCGTACCCATGGGTAGTGAAGCAGCGCATCTTGAGCCGCACGGGGCATCTCTCGAATCACGCGGTGAGCGAGTATCTTTCGGACCCTGATGGTTTCGACGCCGCGGCGCGGTACCTAGTGCTGGCACACCTTTCGGAAGAAAACAACAATCCGTTTACGGCCGAGATTTGCGCGCAGGAAGCGCTGGGGCGGCGGCCGGCGGAAGCGGCGTTTACGGGGCAACTCCTGGTTGCATCGCAGCACAAGCCCTTGAAACCGTTGGAACTCTAGCAAATTATTGAATTCGAGCAATTTGAAATTTCATTGGCGTTTTTGCGTCTATTGTCCTAGACTGGATTTTTCTTGGTAGAGGTGCGGAGGCCAAGAGTAGCCGGGCGCGCTGTTCCGATCCGCTTCGGACGCCTGGGCGAAAGGGGCTCCTTTCCGGCCGATAACGCCGGAGGCAATTTCAGTTAGGTTGTCCGCCGAAACTGCCGCGCAAGGCGAGAAGCGCGGGGTTGGGGGGCAGGTTTAAGGCCTGTCCACTGTCGTCCGTCATTTTAGTAGCGGCCTTTCCGGTCGCGTTGTAGCGGCCTTACGGGCCGCGCGGATGAAGCGCTATCGAGAGGCGGCAGCCCGCGCGGCATTACTTCGCGGTTTCCTTCCTTTCGTTTCGCTTCTTTCCAAAGACAAGACGGACAGAAAAGGCAAAAGTGCAACTGTTCGAATTGACGCGCGCGCTGGTGGACATCGAGTCCACGACGAACCACGAGAAAAACGTGGGCGACTACCTGTTTGCGCATTTGTCCGCGCTGGCCTCGCGAAGCAACGGGCGCGTGAATCGCATGGCGGCGGAACCCAATCGCGACAATTTGTTTGCGTCATGGGGCGAGCCAGTGGTGACGCTGTCGACGCACATGGACACGGTGCCGCCTTTTTTTGGTTCGAGCGAAGACCAGAACTTTATTTTTGGGCGGGGCGCTTGCGACGCGAAAGGCATCATCGCGGCGATGATTACAGCGGCGGAGAGGCTGCTGGCTGCGCGCACGAGCAATTTTGGATTGTTGTTTGTGGTAGGCGAAGAGCGGAACAGCGCCGGGGCGAAAGTGGCTGCGGCGCAGCCAAGCGGGTCGCGGTTTCTTATCAATGGCGAGCCGACAGAGAACCAACTGGCGCTTGGTTCGAAAGGGGCGTTGCGCTACGAAATTACCGCGCGCGGCAAGCTGGCGCATTCGGCTTATCCGGAACTGGGGCATTCCGCGATTCACACGCTGCTTGACGTGCTGCAGGAGATTCGGGGGATTCCGCTGCCAGAAGATCCGCTGTTGGGGCGAAGCACTTTGAACATTGGAACCATCAGCGGCGGACGCGCGCCGAACGTGGTAGCGGATCACGCGGAAGCGGAAGTGATGTTTCGAACGGTGGGGGATCCTGCCGAGTTGCGGAGAGCGGTGGCTTCGGCGGTGGAGGGTCGCGGGGAAGCGCGCGAGGTGCTGCATACGCCGGCGATTCGCTTGAACAAATTCGAAGGGCTGCCCACGACTGTGGTTGCGTTTACCACGGACATTCCGACGTTCAATGGCGCATGGGGGGAGCCGTTCTTGATCGGGCCGGGGAGCATTCACGTGGCGCACACGGCGGAGGAACGCATTCCTAAGAAAGAATTGTGCGATGCGGTAGAGATTTACGCGCGAATGACTACGCAATTGCTGGTGACAGGAAGCGCGGCATGAGTCTCGGGCTAGCGATTGTCGGCTGCGGGAAAATGGGACGCATGATTGCGCAGCTTGCGCCGGAGTACGGTTTCGAAGTGCGTGCGAAATTCGGCCGCGAAAATAATCTGCGCGATGCTGCGATCACCGCGGAATCTTTGCGCGGAATTGATGCCGCTGTGGAATTCAGCATCCCGGATGCCGCGCCGGACAATTTGCGGCGGCTTGCGTCGCTAGGTGTTAACGCGATTTGCGGGACGACGGGATGGTACGAGGAACTACCGGCGATTAACGAATCTGTTCTCGCGGCGGGGACGGGATTGGTGTACAGCCCGAATTTCTCCGTTGGCGTGAACGTGTTTATGCAGGCGGTGGCGCACGCGGCGTGTTTTTTTGCGAAGTATCCGGAATACGAGGCGTGGGGATGGGAGATCCACCATTCGGCGAAAAAGGACGCGCCTTCCGGCACGTTGAAGAAGCTTGCGGAACAAATCCGCGCATCCGGCTACAAGCGCACGCTCACACTGACTGCGAATCGCGCCGGCGCGCATCCGGGCACTCATGAGATTGGTTTTGATTCGGCAGCCGATACCATCACGCTGCGGCACACGGCGAGGAGCCGCGAAGGCTTTGCGCGCGGGGCTCTGCGGGCGGCGCGGTGGGTAGCCGGCAAGCAAGGAGTGTTTGAGTTTCGAGAGATTCTCGGCGAGTTGAGCTGAGGATTCTCCGAAGCGGCATCCCAGGCCGCGAAATCAGGCCCTCGGTGAAAAAAACAGTTATGCAGGAGAGGGGAAACATGGTTACTGGCAATCGCTTTACAGGCACCGGAACGGCGCTGGTCACACCGTTTCGCCGCGATGGTTCTCTGGACGAGAGGGCGTTACATCGACTGATTCAGCGCCAGATTGAGGCCGGAATCGATTTTCTGGTTCCTTGCGGAACAACAGGAGAAAGCCCCACGCTGACGCATGAGGAGCACCTTCGTGTCGTCGAGATTGCAGTGAACTTGGCGAAGGGAAAGATTCCCGTTCTTGCGGGCGCGGGGGGGTACAACACGACTGAAGTCATCGAACGCGCACGGGAACTTGCAAATCTCGGCGCGGATGGAATTCTTTCCGTCACGCCGTATTACAACAAGCCGACGCAAGAAGGTTTGTATCAGCACTTTCGAACCATAGCCGAGGCCGTTTCGCTGCCGATTATTCTTTACAGCGTGCAGGGGCGGACAGGGGTGAACATCGAGCCGGCCACGGTGAAGCGTCTCGCGGAGATTGAGAACATTGTGGGTATCAAGGAAGCTTCGGGAAATGTTTCGCAGATGGCGGCGATTCTGAATGCGGTACCGGAGGATTTCGTCGTACTTTCCGGTGACGACGCGCTCACGCTGCCACTGATGGCGCTCGGAGGGCGCGGAGTGATTTCGGTTGTTTCAAATGAGATTCCAGGAGAAATGGCGCATCTCACCCGGCAGGCGCTACGGGGCGATTTCGACGGGGCGCGCGAGATTCACCGGCGCTACCATCCATTGATGGAAATCAATTTCGTGGAATCGAATCCCATCCCGGTAAAGGCGGCGCTAGCGGAGATGGGACTGCTCGAACCGGTGTGGCGCTTGCCACTAGTGCCGCCGAAAGCGGAGAATCGAGCGCGCATCCGCGCGGTGCTGGAATCGCTGGGACTTGTTCAGCGTGAGGCTGCCGCGTATGCCGGCGAGAGATCGCATGCAGCCTTCGCTCATTGAAAATACAATTGAGAAGCTATTCGACGAAGCTCCGAAACACTACGAAGAGGAACATCACCGGCTCTTTCGCGATTTCAAGGCGGCGCTGAACCGCGGCGGAATTCGCGCCGCTGAGCCGGATCCGCATGCGAAATCCGGATGGCGCGTGAATGCCTGGGTGAAGAAGGGAATTCTTCTCGGCTTTCGCATGGGCGCCATTGCGGATATGTCCATTAACGCGGCAAGGCAGCCGTTCTTCGATAAAGCGACTTATCCGGTGAGGAGTTTCTCCATGTCGGATGGAGTGCGCATCGTTCCCGGCGGGTCCAGCATTCGCGACGGAACGTACATTGGCCGCGGCGTGATTTGCATGCCGCCGATGTTCGTGAACGTGGGTGCGTACGTGGGCGAAGGGACGATGATTGATTCCCACGCGCTGGTCGGAAGTTGCGCGCAGGTGGGGAAGAATTGCCATCTTTCTGCGGGCGCGCAAATTGGCGGCGTGCTTGAACCGGCGGGAGCACTGCCGGTGATCATTGAAGATGAGGTATTGGTTGGCGGGAACTGCGGCGTTTATGAGGGAACGGTAGTGAAGCGGCGCGCGGTGCTGGGGACGGGGACGATTCTCAACGGATCGATTCCCGTGTATGACCTAGTGCGGGAAGCGGTTTATACGGCGACAGATGCGGAGCCGCTGGTTATTCCGGAGGAAGCGATCGTGGTTCCTGGTTCGCGCGCGGTATCGCATCCTGCAGGTGCGAAGTGGGGGCTGTCGCTTCAGGCTGCCGTGATCGTGAAATACCGAGATGCGAAGACCGATGCACGAGTGCAGCTTGAAGACCTTTTGCGCTAGTCCTTAACCTCGTGGCTACTCCTCTCCGAGACGTTCTTTCAATTCTTTGAGGCCCTTAATTTCTTTCAACGCTTCTATATCTTTGTCGCGTCCGGCGGCGGATTTGGCTTTGTAGAGCCCATCGAGAGAAAGCACTCTGCAGGTAATGTTTTCAACCCTCTTGATTTGGGAAGACTTGTACACCGCATCGTAGAATCCTAGACCTGCAACTTCTCCTAGGAGATCGAAGTCGCCCAAATCCGTAGCAAGCGTGAAGTTGAGACCAGCCGCGACAGTCTTGGGGTCAAATCGAAAAGGCAGGTCTAGGGGGGCGCCGCGCAGCCGGGGATGGAATGGCTGGATAGCACTGCATAATCTCTCAATATTGTCTTTCGAGCGGTGGTAGCAAACATCCAAATCGAACGTCGCTTTTGCCGAACCATGGGCTACCAAGGCCACTCCACCGATTACAATGTATTCGACCTCCGACTGATTGAGTATGTTGATGAATTTTTCCGAGTTTGGCGTCATTGTCCGACGCTGTTGCTGCTGCGCATCTTTTCTAAGAAGGTGGCGACGGAGTATAGCTTGCGCAAGCGTTCCGCCACCGTCAAATCCAAATTCTCCACCAGCAACGTAAGGTCAATTCCATATTCTTTGGCGGCGGCAATTGCGCTTCCAGGCGGAGGGTTAGTGATCAATTCGTAAGCGAGTTTTCGCTGCTTCGGGGTCATGCTCTTTTATTGATGTTCTCATAATCAGGAAGGCCGTTCAATTTGGGTTACCAGTCTGCAATCGCGCCCGGCTTTTTGCTGACGCTTTATTTCAAAAGCACCTGCTCGAAGAATTGGAGGGCGCGGGGGTCGTTGGATTGGCCGAGCCAGAACATGGCTTGCTTGCGCACTTCGCGGTTGCGGTTGGTCTGGGCGACTTCGATGAGTTTGGGCACGCCTTCGTCTTTGGGCAATTGGCTTAGGGCGAAGACGGCTTTTTTCTTTACTTCGGTGTCGGGGTCATTTTCGATGGCGCCGGTGATAGTGCCGACGGCTTTCTTTCCGGCTTTTTGAGCCAGCCAGAAGAGCGCCTGCCCGCGCACGTGCGAACTGGAGTCGTCGTGCGCCATGCGAATCATTTCCTCGAGGGCGCCTGGTTCGTGGCTGACGGACAGCGCAAACGCCACATGCGCGCGCACTTCGGAACTGGGATCGTTCTTGGCCATTTGCAGCAGCGTGTTCAGTCCTTCCTTCCCGCGGGCGGCGCCGAGCCAGAATGCCGCTTGTCTGCGCAGCTCTTCGCGCTGGTCGGGCTGAACGAAGGATTCCATAGCGCGATCTGCTGACGGGTCCGCGTGCAGAGCAATCGCAGTCAACGCACCCTGACCGATGTTGTGGTGCTCGTGACGCTCGAACTCGGCTCCTTGCACATAATTAGTGAGCAAGGCGACGCTTTCCGACGGCTTCACGCCGGTCAGCCAAAGAAAGGGAAGTCCGCCCGCATCCAGCGTGCAGTCTTCAGATGCCACGCGAATGCGGTCGACTTGTTTGGCTTCGAGCCGGAAAAGCACGACGAGCCGCCGCGACCCTTCGAGCTTGATACTGCCGCTGGCCTGGCTGTCGCCTTTCTTCGTGCCGCTTGTCCAATAGTTTTGATCGTTTTCCAGGCGACAAGTGCCGCATCCCGCTCCATCGTTCCAATTGCCGCAGCACATGCCACGCTCGCCCGCGGTTTCATCCACACTGTAGCCAACCCATTCAGGCTTTTCGGCCTGCGCGAGGATACCGCGGAAGGTCGCTTCGAGAGATCCCGCAACGGCGCGCGTTTCCGCCTGTGCGCTCTCTACGCGGGGCATGTCGGTGCCCGCTTGAATTGTCGCGGCGTAAGTTAACCCCGGGCCAAAACTTGCTTGAAGTCCGCGGCCGTTCGAGAATTGCGAGAGGGTACAGAAAATCCCGACCGCAATCATTGCCAAGCCAAGGATTCTTCGAGTTTTTGACAATGCGCCGTTCGTGTTCATTTGCCACCTCACTTCTGCAAGAGTTCCATCAAGTAGTCGGTCGCTTCCTTGGAGTGCATCAGCGAAAGTTTGGAAACCGCGGTTTTCCTGAGCTCGGGATCCTTTTCGTTGCGGGCGATGGTCACCAGCGCGGAGGCATTTCCTTGCAGGAAGTAAGCGTTCAGTACCTCTTCTTTCAACTGGCGATCTGTCTCCCGGCCGTAAATGGCCTGAAGCGCTTTGCCCGATTCATCGGAGTGGATAAGGCCCAGGTTACGGATCGCGGTCCGGCGCAATTCAGGATCCTTCTCGGACTGCGCGGCTTGGACGAGCTTTCCCGATTCTCCGGCAAGAAAAAATGCCTGTAGGATTTCTCGGCGAAGATCCGTGGAAGTTTCCATCTGGTACAACTGCTCGAGTTCGCCGACGCCATGAACCAGGCCAAGCTGGCGGATGGCCTCGCGGCGGAGGGATTCATCTTTCTCACTCTTCGCTGCGGCAAACAGACGTTCCTTATCGCCTCCCAGCATGTAGGCGCGAAGGATAGCGCGTCGCACCGAAGCATCGGGATTCGATGCATAGACCTCGGCCATGATTTGGCGGGACTGCGCTCCGCCGAACAATCCCAGGTATTTGATCGCTTCACGCTGCAGTTCCGGATTGCTCTGGCCCTTGGCAATTCTCCCGATGATTTCGCGGCCTTGTGGGGATCCACTCTGTGCCAGAACAAACAACGCGCGCGATTTTTCCTTTGGCGTGCCCGAACCGTTGATCACTTTCTCCAACAGCGGCATGGCGCGCTCGGCATCGCTGTTCATCAATCCCTGAATGGCCATTAGCTTCAGTTCTTCGTCGCCCTGGTCGGTGGGCTTTATTTGTTGTCCGCTGGATTGCTTGACTTCCAACTCGAGGACGCCTGCATCCTTCTGCCAGCGGCTTTGTGGGAAGCGCTTCTTCATGTCGGCCAGTGTGGTCAAAGCCATTTCGCGCTTGCCCAGGCGATTTTCTGCGTAGGCCTTCCAGTAGAGAGCCGCGTCTGTCTGCGGGCCGTTCATGTCCGCTAACATCTTGAATTTCGCCTCGGCTTGCTCGTAGCGGTCGTCATCCAGAGCTTCGCGGCCGTCGTCATAGAGTTCCTCGAGGCGTTCGGCCTTTTCCTGAGCACGGTCGCGGGCCTCTTCCTCCCGATCGCGTTTTTCCTGCTCTCTGTCGCGCTTCTCTTGTTCTCGGTCACGGGCTTCTTGCTCGCGATCACGGCGCTCCTGCTCGCTGCCCTGAGCATCTTGCGGGTCTTGAAAATAATCCCGGTCGCCGAGATGAGTCGCGGCCAGCTTCACCGCACGCGCGCCTGTTGGAGATAGCAACAGCGCTCCAAACGCGATCCAAACCAAAGTGCTTTTACAAACTGCGTTCCGCTGGGTCATGCCTTGTTCCTTTCGATCTTCGTAGAGTCGTTCTGCGCCGGAGCGGGCGTTGTGGCTTTTTGCCGCTCCTGGAGCTCCCTGCCGACCACCCGAACTTTGAACAGAATTCCGCGCGCCTCGATCTTCTGGCGAATCTTTTCCAGTTGCGCTGTAGTGATTTCATCCGGACTATTGGCGACGTCAAGCAGAAGGCGTTCGAGTTCATCGAGAGTGCTGGCCATGACTTTGTCGCCTTCCTGAAGAGCCGTTTGCCGGTAAAGGCGGTTTTCTTCAAGCAAATCTTCGGCTCTGCGCTGCTCTCCGGAGATATTGACGAGTTTTTCAGAGGAAGAGTTAGGTTGCGCGTTGGAAAGTTCGACGAGAAACATTTCCGACTTGTTGAGGTGATCGCCTACGGCGACAACCAGTACTCGCTCGCGAATTTGCTCTTTGTTCGCGATGACATCTGGCGTTCGTCTGTCTTTTGAGTATCTTCCGAGCAGGAAGGCCGCCACAATGATCGCGGCAAGAGTTCCCATTGCGGCAAGCCGTTTCGTTTCAAACCACCCCTGCCACCACCGCGCCGGTTTCTCCGGCAAGCGCGACGCAATCTTCTGCCAGACATGACGTCCATAATCGTCGCCGGGATTGGGCACCGGGAGCGTATCGAGCGCTGCTAGCACCGCTTCGATACGTTCCAACTCCGCCCGGCATTCTTCGCAAGCCGCCAGGTGCTGAGCAATGACAACGCGTTGAGCGGCTACGCCTTCCTTGTAAGCAATCAATTCTTCCTCGGTCACGTGTTTCATGATTCCGTTCCCATCGCCCTGGCTTGCGTCCCTCTCCCCACGAAGGGATGAAGGGCCAGACGCAATTTCTGGACTGCGCGAAAAACGGTGTTCTTCGCCGCCCCTGAACTCGATTTCAGAACCGTCGCAATCTCTTCGATCGCGCAGCCTTCCCAATGCCGCATCACGAATGCGGTCCTTTCTGAATATGAAAGCGCGGCTAGCGCAATCTCCATCTGTTTTCGCAATTCGATGTTATGCGCCAGGCGTTCTGGAGTCGGCGCGGCGTCGTGCACCAGCGCGACGGGATCGCTTTCTGTCCCTTCTTCGTGCACCGCCGGCTCAACCTTGCGAGCTTCTTCTTTCTTCCGCTGGCGCATGCGGTCAATTGCGTAGTTCGCGGCAATGCGATAGACCCAAGTCCCGAAATTCGCTCGCGCTTCAAACTTTCCGAGCTTTTGATAGGCGCGCAAGAACGCCTCCTGGACTATTTCTTCGGCATCAGGCCGGTTCCGCGCCATGCGGTATGCCAGCCGGAAAACGTTCTGGCTGTGCCGCTCAACGAGAACGCGAAAGGCATCCCGGTCGCCAGCGAGCGTGCGCTCCACAGCGACGGCGTCGCTGTCGGCGATGGTCTGGGCGTTCTCGACGCTCGGATGCATTCGATTCATTAGACAGAAATTTGCCCTTGCGGTTAGGTGGACCTAAGGGCTGTCAGGCCAACAAGTTAGCCCAAATCAAGCCTTCGCGGTACTACGGCGTGAGATGGTCCGAACTTAGGTTCCGCGGCCGAAAGGAACCGCCTATTGCGGTATGATGAAGATAGGGATTGAGGGCAGTCGTCAGTTTTCCGTTGATGCTTTCAGGAGAAAGAATTGATTCCACGCTACACGCGCCCGGAGATGGGCCACGTCTGGAGCGACGCGAACCGCTTTGCTAAGTGGCTTGAGGTGGAAATTGCCGCTACGGAGACTCTGGCGGAAGCGGGGCAGGTGCCGAAGGATGCTGCCGCGGCGATTCGCGCGCGCGCCAAGGTAGACGTTTCGCGCATTCAAGAGCTTGAAGCCAAAGTAAAGCACGACGTCATCGCGTTCACCATGGCTGTGGGCGAATCGATTGGCGATCCCGCTGCGGCGCGCTGGCTGCACTATGGCATGACGTCGAATGACGTTGTGGACACGGCGCAGGCGCTTCAGGTTCATGATGCTTCGAAATTGATCGAGCGCGCCCTGGTGATGTTTGGAGAGATTCTGGATCTTCGGGCGCATGAATTCCGCCACACGCCGCAAATCGGGCGCACGCATGGCATCCACGCTGAACCCATTACCTTCGGCCTGAAAATCGCCAATTGGTTTTCCGAGAACCAGCGCAATATCGCGCGCTTCCTTGACGCTGCGGCGCAAATGGCTGTAGGTAAGATTTCCGGAGCCGTGGGTACGGCCTCGCATCTCGGCCCGGAAATCGAAGAGCACATCTGCAAACGGCTTGGGTTGGGAGTTGATCCCGTGGCTTCCCAGGTGATTCAACGCGACCACCATGCGCAGTATCTCAGTGCTCTGGCGCAGATCGGGGCCACTCTGGAACGAATCGCGCTGGAAATTCGCCATTTACAGCGCACGGAAGTCCGCGAAGCCGAAGAGCCTTTCAGCGAAGGGCAGCGCGGCAGCTCGGCAATGCCGCACAAGCGCAATCCTGTGACATGCGAACAAATCTGCGGCCTGGCGCGGTTGGTGCGTTCCAACATGTTGGCCGCGTTTGAAAACGTGGCGTTGTGGCATGAGCGGGATATTTCGCACAGTTCGGTGGAACGCGTGATTCTCCCGGATTCCACGATTCTTGTGGATTACATGCTCTCGAAAATGATTACCATCGTAGGCCAGATGCGCGTGTTTCCGGAACGCATGCTGCGCAATCTTGAGTCCACTCATGGCCTCGTTTTCTCAGGACAGTTGCTTCAGGACTTGGTGGAAAGCGGCATGCCGCGGGACGATGCCTATAAAGCCGTTCAGGAAAACGCCATGGCTGCGTGGGAATCGGACACCAGCTTCCGCGAGCGCGTTGCTGCCGACAAGCGCATCACAAAGTATCTTGATGCGAAAGCGTTGTCGCATACTTTTGATCTGAAGCGCCAGCTTCGCTATGTCGACGCCATTTTCGACCGTGTGTTTGGCCCGCATCCTCCCGGCGAAAAATCGGTGGCCAGCTCTGGAGGAAGAGATTAACCCCAAGAGAGAAAAGTTTCTTCTTTTCCTGCGCTTCCGAGATTTCAAACAGGTTCGTGTCGCAAAAAAACGCGCCCCAGTTTTTCCCTGGGGCGCCTTCAGCCTCTTCTAATTCCGGCTTGCGCTGAAATTAGCTGCGGAGGCGGAAATCTGAAAAGCTATTCGACGCGCTGCACGTAACGCGCTTCCGAAGTGTCTACCTTGATTTTGTCGCCTTCATTTACGAATGGCGGGACCTGCACGACCAAACCGGTCTCCAGCGTCGCCGGCTTCATCACTGCGCTGGCAGTAGCCTTCTGTAGAGTCGGCTCGGTTTGCGTGACCTTCAGGTCCATGGTATCCGGCAAGGCAACGCCCATGGGCTTGTTGTCAAAATATTCCACGCTCACCACGGTGTTGGGAATGAGGTAGTAAACCGTCTCGCCGAGCTGGTCGCGCGTCAGGTGCATCTGCTCGTACGTTTGCGTGTTCATGAAGTGGAAGTCGTCGCCCTCGTTGTAGAGGTACTCGAACTCGATTTCATCCAGAATCGCACGTTCCACGAATTCTTCGGCGCGAAACCGGTAATCAATGATCGCCCCAGTCTTGAGGTTTTTCATGCGCGTTTGCATCGAACCGCGCTTGTTGCCCGGCGTGCGATGTTCCGTGCTGAACACGGTGAAAAGCTGGCCCTCGTGCTGAATAACCATGCCGGGGCGAAGTTGTGTGGCCTTGACGCTACTCATAAGCTCCCTAAGAGTTTCAATATCGGAAATTCAGGCGGGCCAGGAATGTGGCCGCATCCGGAATGACTCGAGGCACGCCAGCACGTTTCCACAGCCGACGCGGATATTCAGTATAAAGGCCCCGCTTCTGCGCGGTCAATCCTTCGCTGGGATTGCGGATACAGCGCGGAAAAAGGGACCAGCCCCCCCTGCTGTGGATCGAACTTCCGAATAAGCGCTTTTTACCGGGAGCTAGCCAGTTGTGCACGCTTGCCTTTTGCGCGTAACCTCAGACGCAAAAATAAGTCGAAGACACCAAAGAAACCAACCCAGAAAAGACTGTAAAGAGCGGCTTTTCCAAAGTCAGCTAGCGTGGGATGTTTCTCAGTAATGATCTGAACTAGGCTAATAGTTGAGCGAGCTTGAGCCTGCGGGGCGGCCTATAGTGGCCAGCGGTTGCGGGCCGCCCCTTTCAATGTCGCAGCGAGGCTCTATTGCAGGGTCACGAGGACCTGGATCATTCCGGTATCTTTATCCAGCGGCTCAAGCGCCTTGCCTACCACGGCACCAAGCATCCTTTGCCGATCGGTGCCCTTCATCGCGTGTCCCGGAGTTGAAGAAGTCACGAGAAGATCGCCTGAACGAATTGCTCCATTCTCAGCGCTCACCTTGCACGGCACGATGCCAACGATTGCTAGTGGAATCTCACGCATCGACGGGATCTCGGCCCCAGCCATGTTGTGGGTAGAACCGAGCATTCCGGGCTTGGTCGAGTAAATTCCAGCGACCAAAGTCGAGTACGGCTGTTGAGCCAACGCCAACTGACGATTTGAAACTGGATCGATCACGAGCAAATCTCCAGGCGTGTATTTGCGACTGTCGCCCGACACGGCAACGGATTCGGCGAAGTCAGCTCCACCGGGTTGAAGTCCCCCATTCGCAAAGACGGTACCGTTCCCATCAACTCGGAATACTACTGTATTGTTATTCACGCCGCGAAGGATGTTGCCACCTGCAAAGTTCGTGAACGAACCTCCAAATCCGTTGGGACTGAAGGTGTCTCCGTTCACTCCGATCCCCAGGCCTGTGGTCCCATTTGTTCGGCCATGGACGCCCTCGCCACCCTCCGAACTGCCGGAAGACCCGAAGAGGGCAATAGGATAGCCAGTGGAAGACATCTGACTGAAAAGACCCGCAAAAGCCGCCGGGCTCAGTGCTTCACCGAGCACCCCGATGCCGCCACCCGAAGGCGCTACCGCCTGTCCGCGGACGCCTATGCCCCTATCGGTGCTCACAGTCTTACCGAATACTCCAACAGGATCACCGATAGTCGCCGAGGCCATTCCCTCCAACGCCACACTCGCGGGACTCATCGTTTCGCCCAGGATGCCGATCAGACCACTGGAGACCCAAGCGTCGGTCCCCGTGGCGCCATCCGTCGTGGTGTTCGTAGCCCTGACGCCGATGCTGGGTGATCCGAAGACCGATGACCGCACACCGCCAACGGTTAGGCTCTCGCTGGTCGTGAGATTCCCTCCCGCCTCAGCGACACCCGAGTTTCCGATCGCGTGCTTGTCGGTGAACTTAGTGATGTAATTCGGTGTTCCTCCACCCTGGACCGCTTGCTGTTGGGTGTTTTGGTTTGGTGTGCTTTGTGCTGATGCCGCCGAAATTGCAAGTGTCCCCAAAACTACGAGTGTCACAATTTTGACCTTCATTGTCTCTCCTCGCCTTGTGGAATTCCACCGTGCTCTGGCATGCGATGCCGTAGAGTACTCGATGAACTTGGGTTTCATAGACTCTCCTTGTTGAAGCTCAACTGTTTGCGCTGTTTGTAGGCCGTCGCGGCACCCTAGCGGACACACCAGCAGCGGCAAGCGACAAAGTTCGACATTCCGATTAGGCCCGCTGTCGTGATTCGACGCCTTACAGGCTTGTTATGCTGGCATTTTAGTGATAAAGAGGTTATAAGCAAGTGCCCTAAAAGGATACCAATTCGACAAATCCCCGTAGTGCTTCTGTGCCGCCGTTTGATGACGCTTAGGTGCCCACTACGGATGAAGACACGGAGACATGCCACTTAGCTACAGGCCGATGAGGCCACAGGACGTGGGCGCCTGTGTCCAGGCCGCGGCGGCGAACCCAGCATACGCGATTCGATATGAACCAATTCTTGTGGAACTTGAGAGAGCTCTGCGGCGTGGCCTCGACTTGCTTGCCGTACGCGCCGTCGTGTTTGAGGAATCTCAAGCTGCTAAGACGCGAACGCTCGGTTACGGCGTCGCGACATTCTTGAACGACCAGTTTGTCCTGGAGATTAAGCAGCCGCCGCGTTTTTGGATCGGAGTGGAGCTCGCGAAGCGTCTTGCTAGAGGTGAAATGCCACTACTCAATGACGATGAGCTTCGGCTAGCAAACACGGTAGGCGGCCTGACTGTCTACAGCTGGCTGTGGGTCGTGTTGCCCCGCGAGATCGAGAGGCTAGAAGTCCGCAAGCATGCCATGGACTCTTTCGCGTACCAAATGGATGGATTCTTGTTGAAGGAGCTTGTGGGGCAGGCAACCACCGCGTTGGAGTTGGAGACTGTAATTCATTCCGGTGGACTCCTTCTCGGGGACGACGGTCGTTACGGACCAGCCGAGAAGAACTGTGAAGATATCTATCGTGAACCACATGTCTTTGGCGTGCAACGCGAACACGCGTTATCGCGAATGGGGACTTGGACTAGCCTTCTGTTTGTGCATCGGCCGCCCCAAATCGGGTTTCGGCCGAGTGAGCAACGCTTGCTAATCGAGGCACTTCGAGGCGGCACCGATGAGGAGTTGGCGGCCGAGTTGCAAATCTCAAGCTCCGCAGTAAAGAAGACATGGCGTCTGATTTATGAGCGTGTCCAGACGAACGGCCTTGCGATCGTGGAGAAGACGTCCTACAGCGAACCAGAAGGAGATCGGGGACGCGAGAAGAAACACCGGGTACTAGCCTATGTCCGGCTGCACCCGGAGGAACTTCGTCCAATTTCCATAAAGTTGCTGCGCCAAGCCCGCCACCATAGCGAAGAACGACGTGCGGGCCGAGCCCCAATCAGAAGAAGGGTCCGGCAAATCTGAGAAACCGCGAATTTCCCCTCGGGTGAGACCCGTGGGGGGGTGGTCCCTTTTTCCGCGCTGTATCCGCAATCCCGTCAATCCTTGGCTGGGTAACAGCTTGCTTAAGAACCCTGGCGCTCGCCCGCGACGGGCATTCCAGAATAGTGCACATGGACCAGGCGCCAGCCGTCCGGCGTCTTTCGATAAACCTGAGTTTCGCGGCCGTGTGTCGTAATCGCAGAGCCATCCTTGCGCATCTTCGCGTTGAAATCCCAGTAAAATTCCGCCAGCGCAGTGTCACCAAGTACTTGCACTGCAATGTCATGGGGGCTCAGCTTTCTCTCCGAGAACATCCCGCCCATCAACCGCTTGTACACGTTTTCTTTGATCTGCTCGAAGCCGTGTTCGTGGCCCAAGGGGTGAATGAACGATGCTTCGGGAGAATCCCACCAGATCTGTGAGGCCAGGTTCGTGTCTGCAGCATCAATGGATTTTGCGTACTTTGCAACCAAGCTCTTAATTTCCTCGCTAGAGCTCGCGTTGTCAGATTTGTTTGAGTCTCCGCCGACGGGACTGTGCGCTAGGCTGCCGTGTTCCTTCGCAGCGCCAGCCATAGTTTTTTCGACTTCGTCCGGATTGCGCGGCAGCCGCTCGCTCAGCAATTTGTAGCCGGAGTCGGTGATCAGAACGTCGTCTTCAATCCGCACACCGAGGTTTTCTTCCGGGATATAGATCCCTGGTTCGACGGTGACGACCATTCCCGGTTGCAATGGGCTGCAGTAATCCCCCGGATCGTGCACATTGAGTCCAATGTTGTGTCCCAGCCCGTGGATGAAATACTGACCTAACGACCTCCCTTCGCGGTCCTTCCCGTGCGAGTTGATGTAATCGTAGGCGATATTCATCAGCCCGTCTTTTTTGCCTCTGCAGGAGAAGTGCGCGCCGGGCCTGATGGCGGTGAGTGCGGCGTTTTGCGCGCCAAGAACGATTTCGTAGATTTCACGCTGCCGCGGTGTGAACTTGCCATTGGCCGGAACTGTGCGCGTGATGTCCGCGGAATAGCCGGAATATTGCGCGCCGACGTCGATGACTACGATGTCGCCATCTTCAATTGTGCGTGAAAGCTTGTCGTAATGCAGCGCCGTTGAATTAGGTCCTGCGCCGACGATGGGCGCGTAGCCTTCTCTTTCGGAGCCACCCATCTCATGCACTTCCACCATTTTTGCGGCCACCTGATATTCGTACAAGCCGGGGCGCATCATTTTCATGGCTTCAAGGTGGGAATCCACTGTTAGGTCAATCGCCTGCTTCAGAAAAGCAACTTCGCCGGGAGACTTCACCGGGCGCATCGCGGCGATCTGCGTCCGAACGTCTTTTTGTGCAACCTGCGGCGCGGCAAGCTGGAGCCAGTCCACGACTGCCTTTTCATGCGGGTAGCCGCCCAGTTCTTTGTCGTAGGGAAGGATCGTGTAGAAGGACGGATAGAGTTTGGCAAGATTTTCCACCGTTGCGCGCATTTCGGGGAAAGGCTTTACGCTGGTGAACCCCGTGCGCGCCTCGATTCCGGGATCCGAGGGGGACATGCGGACGCTGTTCCATTTTTCTTTGCCCAGATTTTTTGCCGGGAGAAAAAGGATTTCTCGCGGTCCATTCCAGGACGCAGGAGCGGCGGTTCCTTGAGGGTCTTGAGCTGCGGGAAGCAAGATCAGCCCAGCGCCTTCTTCGTTGTGGCCCGTCAAATAATAAAAATTCTCCTCCTGGGCGAAAATATAGTCCTGGGAAATTTCCTCGCGCCCGCTGAAGCCCCACAAGACGATGGGGGCGTCCACCTGAGAAGACAGTTTGGCGCGGCGCTCGGCATAAACAATGTTCGGTTCGCGCTCGCGCCGTTCCTGTGCGCATGTTGCCAGAGTGAGAAAACTGACAGCCACCACGGTTGCGACAATCCAATGACGACCACTCATGCATCCACCTCATCACCACAGATTTGTCTGCTCCCGCAGGGCGCAGGAGCGGGCTGTCTTAGAACAAATGCGTACTTTTCGCGGGTGTGTGATTGTATCCGAAGAAAAGACGGATTGCGCGTTATGAACGAAAAAACTCCACCAGGCGCTGAGAAACCTTTTCCGGTTCTTCGTGCTGCAGCCAGTGGCTGGCTTCTACAAATGTGAAGAGTTCACCGTTCGTGCAATAGCGCAGGCTTTCGTGAGCCATTTCCGTCATGAGGAACCGGTCGCGCTCCCCCCACAAAACGCGCGTGGGCACGCGCACAGTGCGGTTCTGCAATGGCGTGCGACAGCGCACCGCGGCGCGATACCAGTTGATCATCGCTGTGAGCGCGCCGGTCTGCGACCAAGCTGCGCGATATTGGGTAAGGTCCTCCGCAGAAAATGTGCCGGGGCGGCTGGAGCCTTGCAGTGCCTGGGCCGCGACTCGAAAGTTGAATGCGGACAAGAGTGCTTCCGGCACCCAAGGAATCTGGAAGAAAAAGATGTACCAGCTTCGCAGCATCTGCGGAAGCCGTGTATAAACATAGCGCCGCATCACAGAAGGGTGCGGCACGTTCAAAACGGCAAGTTTGGCGATGCGCTCGGGATGAAGCAAAGCGGTGCTCCACGCGACGGCCGCGCCCCAATCGTGACCTGCGAGAAAGATCTTCCGTTGCCCAAGCTGGTCAGCAATCGCGATGACATCGGAAACCAACTCGTTCAACGCGTATGAAGCCACGCCGCGCGGTTTGCTGCTGAGGTTGTAACCGCGCTGGTCGGGCACGATGACGCGAAATCCTGACGCAGCCAGCGGCTCGATTTGCTTTCGCCATCCATACCAAAACTCAGGGAAACCGTGCAGGAGCACAACAACCGGGCCTTCTCTTGGCCCGGAGACGACGGCGTGCAAGGTTACACTGCTATTTTGAAAACGCTGTTCCTCGTGTGGCGTTTCCATGGAAGCAGAGTCTATACGCGAATGGGTGACTCTCCAAGGCAGGCGGTGCGCCTGATAATCAGAACCCTGGCGCGCCGGAGGCCGCTGGCCGCATCTCGGGCGCGTTCACGCCAAAGCGCAAATGTGCAAAATACGTTTGCCCGAGCGACATAAGGCCCGTGTACAGATAGCCCCAAACGAACAGAAGCAGGAAAGGCACGGTGCCGTAATTGTCGTTGGTGATGGCGTACACGACGGTGAAAGAAAAATAAATTCCCAACAAGACTTCCGCGTAAGGAATCCAGCCTGCTTTGTTCTTGTAGGATTTTTTCGCGAACGTTCCTGTTTTGCCTTCAATCTTGAATTTTGGTGTGCGTGCGAATTCACTTTGCTTGCCAATGAGCGCTTCGATTACTGCTTGCGCGTTGCGGACGGAAATGCCTATGCCCGTGGCCATGACAAACGGCATGTACAGAAATGTGCGCCACCAGGTTTTGGGCCGCAGCTCTTTTTGCGCTACGAGGTAAAAGCTCGAAATCGAGCACGTCGAGGCCAAAAACAGCGGCAGATCGATCAGCAGCATCTGAAACCAGCCCTGCTGAAAGCGCACGATCATCACCGGCAGCAGCATGGTGGAGAGCACTATCATCAACGGATAGCTGATGTTTGCGGTCAGATGGAAAAAGGCTTCAGCTTTGACGTGCCATGGCACGTCAGCTTCGAAAACCCTTGGCAAGATTTTCTTCGCCGTCTGCATCAATCCTTTGGCCCAGCGCGCTTGCTGCGATTTGAAGCCGTTCATGTCCACCGGCAACTCGGAGGCGCATTCGATGTGCGGAAGATAGAGGAACTTCCAGCCTTTGAGCTGCGCGCGGTAAGAAAGGTCGGTGTCTTCCGTCAAGGTGTCGTGCTGCCAGCCGCCGGCATCGGCAATCCCTTTGCGCCGCCAAACGCCTGCAGTGCCATTGAAATTAAAAAACGTGCCACGCCGCGAACGCGCGCCATGCTCGACCACGAAGTGGCCGTCGAGAAGGATCGTCTCGACGTTCGTCAGCAGGGAATAGTCGCTGTTCAGGTAAGTCCAGCGGGTCTGCACCATCCCGATGTTTTCGCCACCGTCGGGATTCAGGAAATAAGGAATCGTCCGCCGGAGAAAGTCCGGTTCCGGAATGAAATCCGCGTCAAAAATCGCCACGAATTCGCCCTGCGCCGTTTTCAAGCCGTTTTCAAGTGCCCCAGCTTTGTAGCCCTCGCGATTTGTGCGATGAATGTAGGTGATAGGCATGCCCTGCGCGGCATGGCGCTCCACACAGGCCCGCGCAACTTCCTGGGTTTCGTCGGTAGAATCGTCCAGCACCTGAACGTCGAGCAACTCCCTCGGATAATCAAACCGCGCCACGGCTTCGGTAAGCCGCTCGATCACGTAGCGTTCATTGAAGATCGGCAACTGCACAGTGACGCGCGGCCAGTTCGTGACCGGGGGAGGTGGCGGCGGCACATTCTTCGAATACAGGAAATAATCGTAGACCAGCCAGTAGCGGTGCAGCCCGTACATCGCCAGAACCAGCAGCACGAGGAAGTATGGAATCATCATGGCCACGTCGAAGGCGTTGGCGTGATAAATGCCGCTGAAGGTCTTGTCGGTAAGCCTGTGAAAGAAGCGGCTTACGGCTCCTTGCTGGGCAAGGAAGATTGTGAGTGTGAAGACAGAGCGCAAGATAGAAAGTCCCGATGTCAAAAGTCTCTTTGTGTCGTTTCTGGCGAACCTCAATTATAAAACAGAATCTCGCCCTCTGCTGAACCCCTCAGAAAGCAAAAGCTGCGTCGGGCGCAGTCATGGCACGAGGACCATTTTTCCTGCCGCGCCAGGCTCCAGAATTTCTTTGTGTGCGCGCGCTGCCTCGGCCAAAGGCAATTCCTTGCCCACCACGGGGCGCAACGTACCGTTTTCCAGGCCGGCAATCAGCCCGGCATGGATGTCCGCTTCTTCCTCGGGCGTGATGGCCCACAGCGTAAATCCGCGAGCTGAGGCGCGCCGCGCCATGAGGTCCCGCGGATTAATGGTGATTTCCCCGCGGTTGCCTATGATTATGACTCGCCCATTGAGTGCCAGCAGTTTCAAGTCCGTCGCTAGGTTCACGTTTGCGAGCATTTCCAAAACAATGTCTACGCCCCGCCCGCCAGTCGCTTTCATGATTTCTTCGTGATAACCCGGCTTGCTGTGCTCGAATGCTTGATGCGCGCCTTCCTGCTTCACTAGTTCGAGCCCTTTCCTCGTTCCCGCCGTGCCAAACACAGTAAGCCCCATCGCGCGGGCCATCTGCACCGCCGCCGAACCTACGCCCCCGCTCGCACCGTGCACCAGCACAGTTTCGGACGAACGCGCCTTCGCCGAATGATGCAGCGCATGATAGGCAGTTCCGTAAGGCACCCAAACACCCGCGCCCTGGCTGAAGCTGATTTTCGCGGGAAGCGGATGGACTTGTTCCTCCAGCGCCAACGCATATTCCGCATAAGCTCCTGTCACGGTCCTCGCCGTGTAGACTCGGTCACCTACTTTCACTTTTTTCACACCATCGCCGACCGCCTCAATCACACCCGCGCCGTCCGAACCTGGCGTGTAAGGAAGAGGCGGCTTCACGGCGTAAGTTCCCGCACGCATGTACGTGTCGTAGGGATTCACGCCTGCCGCGCGGATGCGCACGAGCACTTGCCCGGCCGCAGGCTTAGGGGTGGGCAAATCCTCGAGTTTCAGAACTTCCGGGCCGCCGAATTGACGAACAAGAATGGCTTTCATGACTTTTCTCCAGAGAATCCACAACGCCGGCAGTCCCCAAGCTCCGGCATGAAAACCAAAAACTAAAAATGATCATCGGTGCCGATGGCCGCGCTTTCCTTCTCCACGAGTCCGGCGGAGCGGCCCCATGCCATGGTCTGCCAATTATCTTTCGCCTTTGTTGCGGGGATCCACGGCGGCAAGGATAGCCTCAAATATTCCGCCAGCGCGAAGAGATATGGCTCGTACATTTTCCTCAAATCGGCGAGCCGTTCGCCCATTTCGGCGAAATTGCATGTCTTCAATCCGTGTTGCGTCAGCATGTCGCAAATCAGCTTCAAATCCTCGGCAGGAAGCCGGTTGTGCGTAAGCCCGCGCGGCCGCATCTTGAAAACCTGCGACAGGTCCACCGCGGCATGGCGCGCAATCGCAAACGTCAGTTCCGCCTGCCGCTGGCAGGCATCCGGCACGGCCACTTTCACCAGCGCGCAGCTGTCGAGAATCGCGGTCAGCGCGGCGATCCACGACTGGTTGTCGTGCTGCGAACGGAAGAACGCCAGCACCGGATACGAAAGATGGCTCTCCATCAGTTCCGCAGCCCAGAATTCCCAATCCTTGAAAAGCAGGCGCAGCGCTTCGCCGCCGCCGGGATAAGCGTGGCGTCGAAGAAGCTCGCCCGCCGTGGGGGGCGTTCCCGCGCGCGCATCCAGAAGGGAAATGTTTACTTCGCGTTTGGAAAACGATCCGTAGATAAATGGCAAGTAGCCTATGACCGCCGCAAGAAAACCGAAGCCGAATCCAGCTTCCGTTACCACGAGGAGGCGCGCGAGCCCGGTTCGCGGCACCACGTCGCCAAGGCCCAGGGTGAAAAAAGTCGTTCCGCTGAGGTAAACGTCCATGCTGAAACCAGGCTGGCCGCCTGTGATATTGACCGCGGATCCCGCCCCGTACTGCATCAGCCCAAACGCAAGCACCAGCCCAACCGCCCAGACAGCCACCAGCACCAGCAGCGAAAGCGGCCCGAAAAAACTAAGCAGCGTCTCGCGTCTCTTACGCGAAGGAATCAAGTGAGTAACAAACTTCCAGTTTGTCCACGTAAATTTGTAAAAGGCGCGTGCGAGCCGGAATCTTCGGGTCACGCGGCGC
This sequence comes from Candidatus Acidiferrum sp., assembly GCA_035280045.1. Classification (GTDB taxonomy): domain Bacteria; phylum Acidobacteriota; class Terriglobia; order Acidiferrales; family UBA7541; genus Acidiferrum. The sequence goes on along the minus strand of DATEGP010000080.1, from coordinate 3,056 downwards.
GGCAGAATGATGGCCTCAAACGCATCCCACAGCACAATCGCGAAGATTGCGACACCTGCAGCGAACGCACCCGGCGCTGGAATCATGTGCGGCATTGTACTCGCTTGTCTCGCTCTTCAGAGTGCCAGGGCTCGATGGGAAAGCTTTTGCGAAATTGTCACGAAACCAGTTTCGCGTTGACGGTGATCTCCGCCTTGAAGAGCTTCGAAACCGGGCAGCCGGTCTCCGCATTCTTGACGGCTGTATCAAACTTCGCTTTGTCTGCGCCGGGAACATGGGCCACCAGGTCCAAATGACTCTTCGTAATGGCAAATCCGCCTTCCAGTTTTTCCAGCGACACCGTGGCCGTAGTTTCCAGTTTAGTTGCCGTCATCCCCGCATTTCCCAATTGCGCGGAAAGCGCCATGGTAAAGCACCCTGCATGGGCCGCCGCCAGCAGTTCTTCCGGATTCGTTCCGACGCCGTTCTCAAAGCGCGTGCTGAACGAATACTTTGCCTCCTTCAGCACGCCGCTGTCTGTCGAAACCGTACCTTTTCCGTCTTTCAACCCGCCTTGCCACACCGCCGAACCTTTGCGCTGCATGTTTTCTCTCCTCTTTTTCGTTTATCTGTCGTGATTCCTGGAATTCGATTCACGGCCGCGCCGGAAGGGTATATTTGCGAACGCGCGCCGCCGAAGCCGTGTCGCGTTTTGGATTATGCGCTGCCGCTGCTTCAGCCGGCGACAAATGGCTCATGCTCTGGCTAACGCGGTAAATCTGTATGTCTATTCCGAGGTCCGCCTCGCGAATCCATTTCTGCGCCGACAACGCTCCCGGCCCGGTGCGGCGGGCCTTGGCGTTGCGGTCCAGCGCATCGTCAATTTCGCTAAGCGAATTCATGGGTTGAAATTCGATATACGTTGGCAGCGAATATCCCGAGATAACCTGGTAGGTCATCCACGGGGTGTCAATGTCGTTCGCCTCATACATCCTCGCGCGCGTGCGAACCGCTTCCGCAAAATCTTCTTCGTATCCTGCGCGATACTGGAAAATGGAGACACGCACATAAATTGCTTTGGCCAGATCAATCTTGTTCAAGCGGTAGCCCAGATCATCCCTCCGGAAAGCCAGCACCGTGCGCGTTGAACCAACCAAATCCGCAAGCTGTTGTTGCAACCCTCCGATCTCCGGATGGGCGTCCAGCCCCTGTGCCAGGTCCGTCCCGGACTTCTCGATGTCCGCGAAATTGTCGAATCCATTGAAATAAAGCACGTGAGGCGAACCGGTCACAGCTTCCAGCGCGCTCCAGTAGATCGGGATTTTTGCGTCCGCATATGCGCGGACGATTTGGGATTCGGTCTGTTCGTAAGCCGTTTCCTTGCCGGATAACAAGTCGGCGCGGTACAGGAGCAGCGTGCTTGGCGTCACGCCGGTTTCCGGCGTCGGCGTTACGTTTTGCGCCGACATAGGCCAGCAATTCGCCAGAGCAGCGCAGCTCAGCAACGCCAGCCAACTCGCGCGAATCATCGAACAATGCAAGGCCATCCCAGCCTCCTGTTCCTCAGCCGGGGGAGAGGAGCGGTTCAGTCTACCATTTGTGGAAAATAAAGAACGCCGCCGCCACAATGAGGGCAAAACCCACGCCATAATTCCATTTGAAGCGGTCCCCCAGATAAAAGACCGAAAAGACCGGGAAAATTGAAAGCGTAATGATCTCTTGAATCGTCTTCAATTGCGCGGGCGTGAATTCATAAGAGCCGATGCGGTTCGCCGGCACCTGGAAGCAGTACTCGAAAAAAGCGATGCCCCAGCTCACAAGAATCACTTTCCACAGCGCCTCACTTCTGAATTTCAGGTGACCGTACCACGCCACCGTCATGAAGACGTTTGAAATCGTCAGCAGCAGTATCGTTCGCATCCTTGGATTTGCTCCTCGCCCAATTCCTTCATTTCCCCTCGTCCACCTTTGGACGGGAGCCGACTCAGACAAGTTGCGTGCAGCTAGCTCCCGTTACGCATTCTACACATTCGTACTTCGGCCCATTTCGCTCCGGCTCAGGAATCCGTTAGCTTAGGAGCTTAGGCCGTCCATCGCAGCTTCTTTGTCCAAGGGATCCGGATTTCAGGGAATTCGGGTTTTTTCGAAAATCGAAGGGGGCGTGTGCGCTCACAATTTCTTGGTGTGCTTGCGGCTTTTCTCACATTTGCCTTGTGTGCGGGCGGTGTCGTCAGTCAGGAACGCGTGGTCTTGGTTCAGACCGGCTCGAGCATGCCGGAGCCGCTCTATAAGAGCTGGATTGACGCCTATCACAAGGAAACCGCTTCCACGCAGATTCGTTACATGCCCGTAGGTACGGGTGAAAGCGCGCGCAACATTCTCGCTGGCTCCGGCGACCTTGGCGGAGGCGACGCGCCTATCCCGGAGGCCCAACTTCGCGCCGCGAACAAATCGGTACTTGAGCTGCCCGCAGTATTGATTGGCATTGTCGCCATTTATGAGTTGCCCGGTGTAAGGGGAGAGCTCAAGCTTACCGGCCCCGTGCTCGCCGGCATTTTTCTCGGGAAAATCAAAACGTGGAACGATCCGGCTCTGACTCACCTGAACCCGGAAATGAACTTGCCTGCTCTCCCCATTCATGTTTTTCACCGCACCGACGGCAAAGGTTCCAACTACATTCTTTCTGATTATCTTTGCAAAGTGAGCCCAGAGTTCCTCGCTGTTGCAGGGCGCGGCGAATCTCCCAAGTGGCCTGTGGGACAAAGCTTCCAGCGGTCGCAAGAACTCGTGAACGAGTTGCATTCCACTCCCGGAGCGATCGGCTACACCGAATTGAATCTTGCCGTCAGCTCCGGTGTACACATGGCCAGCGTCAAAAATGCCGCGGGCGAGTTCGTCAAGCCATCGTCGCAATCCATTGGAGCTGCGGCCTCCGCGGGCGGGGGAAAAAAGAACGACGATTTTCGTGTTTCCCTCACCAACGCTCCCGGCAAAGAAAGCTACCCCATCTCCAGCTTCACGTGGCTCTACGTTCCAGCATCTGCGGCCGATCCCGAACGTGGCCGCGCCGTTGCTTC
>DATEGP010000079.1:0-37644 GCA_035280045.1 Candidatus Acidiferrum sp. | reverse complement strand
TCACCCGCGCCAGCACTTCCACCCTTCCCAACTCCCTCTTGCTCATCTCCGTCCGCCCCAATCTGACCTCCTCTCGGAGGTCCTATTAAGGGGACATTTCTATCGAGGACAAAAGGGGACATTATCATCGAGGTTCAACAGATTCGCGGCGAGCTTCTCATCTCTCAAGTAACTAGGAAAAGGCTTTAACCGGAGGGGGACAGAGAGACAGGCTTTGTGACAGCGTAAAAGGCCTGCGCAAACACAAACGCTGCGCCAGGATCCCACTCGCGCAGGTTGTGGGTTTGGCCGCAGCCGCTTAACTAATGTTTCGGAAAATTCGGGTCGGCCTTCACTTCATTGATTTGCTTGGTGTGCCTCTCGCTGTGCGCGGCAATAAACAATACAAACTCGTAGCCATCGAGTTTTCCCAGCGGGCTGTCCATCACGTGATCGCGCAGCCCTGCGGTGTTCTTCAGGAAATCCTCCGTTACTGCTCGGCTGTCCGCAAAATGCTTCACCGAGCCTTCTGGCGAGCCAAAACGGTTGCTGGGCACCAGCGGTTCCGGCGCTTGCGCTTTGTGCGAACGGTCGGGAACCATCATGAGAACCGCGTCATCGGTTTTCTTCACATCCCGCCCAGGCTCGCCTGCCGGTGCGGTCATCACTTTTTCCCTGGCCGTTTCCAGAATAAAATCCTCCGCCGCCGCGATGTGTTCCATCACTTGCGCCACCGACCAGCGGTCCGGCGCCGGCTTGAAGTTCCACTGCGCCTCGGAAAGGCCCTTCGTCGCCTCCAAAACGTTTTTCTTTGTCGTTTCCAGGTATTGCAGCGCCCGCTCCTTCTCCGCCTGGGTCACTTCTTGAGCGGACGCCGCAGCCGCTCCGGCAAACAAAAACAGTGCCGAGAGCGCCCCTGCCAGGGATTTCTTCCTCATGATGTGCTTCTCCTCTTACTTGACTTTGGTCGGCGAAACGGGGGAACAAAATCATAGCATACCCGTATCGTTGGTGCGGTCGGCCAATTGGGCTGTTTCTTCTGTGACCGTGCTCCAGCCCGTTTTTTCCGGGAACTTCGCGCCCCTTCCCATCGTATGAACAATTTGATACCGGTAGCTCGCAACCAGGAGGAGCGAGGCGGAACTCATGAGTTCCCTGACCAACCAGCTTCGGCAGGTTTTTCGCAGATTGACCCGCGCGCCGATGTTTGCCGTAATAACCCTTGTCACTCTAGCCGCGGCAGTAGGGGCCAACACCGCCGTCTTCAGTGTTTTGGAAGGAGTGCTCCTCAAGCCCTTGGCGTACCCTGGCGGCGAACAGTTAGCAAGCGTCCGGCTCACTGCGCCAGGCATTCAGTTGAACGATTTTGAGCTCTCACCCTCGGATTATTTCATCTTTCGCGAGCAAGGACGCACTTTTCAGGACATCGGTTTATATACCGGCAATTCTGTGAGTATCACGGGAATGGCTGAGCCGGAGCAGGTCCAAGCTCTGCTTGTAACCGACGGCACGCTTCCGCTCCTCGGCGTTCAGCCGTTTCTGGGGCGTTTGTTCACAAAGCAGGACGATTCCCCAGGCGCCCCCGAAACCGCGATCTTGATGTACGGCTATTGGCGCAGGAGGTTTGGCGGCGATGCGTCCGCCATTGGGCGAACGCTTATGGTCGACGGCAAAAGGACCCAGATCATCGGTGTGCTGCCGAAAAACTTTCATTTCCTGGACTGGGAAGACCCTGCCGTGGTCCAGGCCTTCGGCTTTGATCGCAACAAAATGCATCTCGGCAACTTTAGCTATCAAGGGATTGCCCGCCTCAAGCCCGGTGTCTCAATCGCCCAACTGAACGCGGACATGGCGCGGATGCTCCCCACCGTCTTGAGCAGTTTTCCCGCGCCTCCTGGCTTCAGCATAAAACTGTTTGAAGATGCGCGCATCGGCCCGAATGCCCGCCCACTAAAGCAGAGCGTCGTAGGAGACGTGGGCAACACGCTCTGGGTCTTGATGGGCTCCATCGCCATGGTCCTTTTGATCGCGTGCGCCAATGTAGCGAACCTCTTGCTCGTTCGAGTCGAGGGCCGCCGGCAGGAACTCGCTTTGCGCGCGGCGCTGGGTGCGGGCCGGGCGCGCATCGCCGGCGAATTGATGCTGGAAAGCCTCGCACTTGCCACTGTTGGGGGCGCGCTCGGGCTTGGCCTGGCTTATGGGACGATACGCATCCTGCGTGCCATTGCTCCCTCAGGGCTTCCTCGCATTCAAGAAATCGGCATTGATGGACCTGTTCTGCTGTTCACTTTGCTGGCGGTGCTAGTTGCAAGCCTGCTGGTCTGTTGCGTTCCAATTTTCAAGTACGCCGGAGTGCACCTCAACACGGGGATTCGCGAGGGCGGGCGCAGCCTCAGCCAAAGCAGAGAGCAGCATCGCGCGCGGAGCGTGCTCGTTATCGCCCAAGTGGCGCTGGCCTTGATTCTTGTGATTTGCTCCGGCTTGATGATCCGCACTTTTCGAGCTTTGACCAAGATCAATCCTGGATTCACGGGTTCGGCCGAGTTGCAAACTTTCCGCATCTTCATCCCTGACACACAGGTCAAAGAACCCGAGAGCGTCGTCCGCATGGAAGAGGAAATCCAGCACAGGCTCGCGGCAATTCCGGGAGTCTCCTCCGCCAGTATCGGCACGGTGATTCCCATGGCCGGAGGCGGGTGGCACGATCCCATTTTCGTAGAAGGCCACGCCTATGCCGAGGGCCAGCTTCCGCCGATAAGCTGGCAAAAGTTCGTGTCGCCGGGCTTTCTCGCTACCTTGGGTGCTCGGCTCATTGCGGGACGTGATCTGACCTGGACAGACACTTATAACAGGATTCCCGTGGCCCTGGTTTCTGAGAACTTCGCACGCGAGTATTGGGGCGATCCTGCCGGCGCGCTCGGCAAACGGATTCGCATTGGCTCGAATGATGACTGGCGGGAAATTGTTGGTGTTGTGCAAGACGTTCACGACGACGGCGTGAATCAAAAAGCGCAAACCGCCGCCTACTGGCCCCTCATTCTGAACAAATTCGAAAGCGACGACGTTTCGGTACGCCGCGAAGTCTCCTATGTCATCCGAAGTCCCCAGGCGGGTTCTGAAAACTTTTTGAAGAGTGTCCGGGAAGCGGTCTGGTCCGTCAATGCCAATCTCCCGCTGCCCGCCGTTCACACTGTCCGCTACTACTACGGAAAGTCGCTCGCCCGCACCTCATTCACTCTCATTATGCTCGGTGTCGCGGGCAGCATGGCGCTTTTGCTGGGCGTCGTCGGAATCTACGGCGTAATCGCCTATTCTGTTTCCCAGCGCACCCGTGAGATTGGCATTCGCATGGCCTTGGGAGCACAGCAGAAGAAACTCACCGGCATGTTCGTGCGTCATGGCCTGGTGCTGACCGGTATCGGCGTAGGCCTTGGGCTGGCCGGCGCTGCCGCTTCGATGCGGCTATTGTCGTCCCTGCTCTTCAACGTCAAACCGCTCGACCCGATCACTTACTCCGTAGCCGCTCTAGGGCTTTTGGCAACGGCGTGGGTTGCGAGCTACCTGCCTTCGCGCCGCGCTGCCGCGGTCGATCCCGTTGAAGCCCTGCGAGCAGAGTGATGATTCTGCTCACCATGCTCATGTCTAAGAACTGATTTAGGGAGGTATGGCGCCGCGCTCCGGATGTGAGTTCCCTAGCGCGGCGCTCCCAGGGGGTTCTGGCAGGCTGGCTGTGGACAGCTTGCGGAACTACGGTCGGTAGGACCCTTTTCGCTAACGCCAGGCGGCAACCGCCAAACTTGCGTCCGCGCGAAACTTTTTTCAATCTCTGTGGCTTGCTGCGGCGCCCTGCTGACTCTCGATGTTGCTCAGGTCGCTGCGACAGTGGCCCTCAACCACCATAGAGAGTTGCAGGAGAATGGCCAAACTGTGCATCGGGCATTTCATGTGTTTTCAGTGAGTTGGAAATGAACCTGAAAGGTCGCTTTGCTTCAGCCCGGGAAACTGTGCGGGATTGAAACACCGCCGCATCAAGGCTGAAACGGCGCGAGCGATTTTCTTCTTTCCGCGATTCTATTCATGGACATATTTTTCGCAACGCGGCTTTCAGCGCCGAAGTCCAATCCATTCGCCGCCCCAACTCAGGCTTCAGCATTTCCCGGTGTGACTCTGGTCGTGTCATAACCGTCGCGCTTCAAGTAACGGTACAGGCTCGTGCGTCCGACCCCCAAAATCTGCGCCGCCCGCAGCCGGTTTCCCTGGCACATTTCCAGCACACGCTGAATGTGCATCTTGCGCACTTCTTCGAGCGACAGCGGCCGCCACTCATCTCCATTCAATCCGCGCGCTCCGCGATGCTGCAAATGCTCCGGCAAATCCGCCAAATCCACAAAGTCGCCTGCCGTGGTGATGCACGCGCTCGAAATCACATTCTCAAGCTCCCGCACGTTTCCCGGCCAGGGATGCTGCAGCAACACCGTCTGCGCGCGCCGCGTCAGCCCCGCGATATTTTTTCCGTAAGCAGAGTTGTATTTGTACAGAAAAAATTGCACCAGCAGGGGTATATCCTCGAGCCGTTCCGCAAGAGAGGGAATCCGGATCTGAATCGAACTCAAGCGGTAAAAAAGATCCTCGCGAAAACGCCCCGCAAGCACTTCCGCGCGCAAATCCCGGTTGGTCGCCGCAATCAGCCGCACGTTCACCTGCCGCACTTCCGGCGAGCCGACGCGCTGAATCTCGCGGTTCTGAATCACTCGCAAAAGCTTCGCCTGCATGGCCAGCGACATTTCGCCGACCTCGTCCAGAAAAACCGTTCCGCCGTTCGCGTACTCGAACAGCCCTTGCCGTGTGTCTGTCGCGCCGGTAAACGCTCCGCGCATGTGGCCAAAAAGCTGGCTCTCCAGCAACGTGTCCACCAGGGCCGAACAGTTACAAACAGCCAGCTTTTGCTGGCTCACCGGGCTCAGCTGATGAATCGCCCGCGCCACCAGCTCTTTTCCCGACCCCGTTGGCCCCGCCAGCAGCACGTTCGAATAGTGTCTCGCCACTTTGCGCGCAAAATCAAAAACCTCCAGCATCGCCGGGCTTTTTCCCACAATGCCGTGGAATTCCAAGTCCTTGAGCAACTGCTCTTCCAGCACGCGCACGCGCCTCCGCTGGTCGTAAAGCCTCGCCGTGTCATCCAGCGTTTTCTTCAGATGCGCGCGGTCAATTGGCTTCGGCAGAAAATCTGACGCCCCGCGCCGTATTGCTTCCAGCGCCGAATCCAGCGTGTAATCGCCGGTCATCAGCAGCACGTGCACCCCAGGATCGATTTGCAGCGCCTGCTTCAGAAACTCGTAGCCATCCATCCCCGGCATGTGCACGTCTACCAGCGTGAGCCGGCACCGCCCTCGTTTGATCAGTTTGAGCGCTTCTTCGGGATCCGCCGTGGGGATAGCTTCGTATCCCATGCTCGCCATCAGCGACGTCAGCATCTCCAGTTGCCCTGGATCATCATCCAGAATGCAGGGCGTCAGCGACGTTTTAGGCGTTAGCAACTCCGCTGGTTTAGTCAATCCTAATGCCACAGTGCCGACAACTAGGGCACTCTATGTTCCATTTTCTCTAGCTACGTTTCTTCTTATCTCCCCTTCACAAGTAACGGCGCTCTTACGAATCTTGGTGATTGCCAATCGCTAGAAAACGCGATGCTTAGCCTCTGTGCTCGCAAAGAAGCGGCAGAGCCCCAAGCCTCGGAATCCATTGTTTCCAGGCTTGCCTTGTAGTTTGGCCTTGCCCCATCTTGGTGCAGAAATGAGTCTCGGCTTCCCAATCTGGCACAAGCCCCGCACAAGCCCCGTGCTCAAAAGGTCGCGAAAGCCTCCTTCTCCAAGAAATTTTGGCAAAGTTCTTTGCCAGACTGCGGCGAGCCCCTCCGCGTGCTGCACCAATTGTGAACATTCTTAAGCCAGACGTCCCGGCGGCGCACTGTTTCAAGTTGCGCGTCGCAAATTAACTTCCGTGTTTTCATTCGCATAACGCCAGTACGCATGGCCCGACTTCTGCAATTCTTTCTTCCGGAGGTCGTGATGGCCGCGATCGAACATCAGCCCCTTGCCGGCACCTACAGCGTGGAGGTTTCGGGCTGGGATCATTCTCATATTTTTTTCGTCGAGCGCTCCGAACTCACTTGGAGCGAAGAAACTGGCAAGTTGCTGACGCTTTCCCGCAGACTTCCTCTCAACGCGATGATTTTCGTGCGCCTGCTCCAGACCATCGACGGCGAGCGCGCATTTCCCGTGGCGTATGAAACAGAAGCGTTGTCAGAAGCCTCCGAAAGAACACAACAATTTAGGATTACGCGCGTCGTCCCCCGTTGCGTCCCAATGGATAGAGGGTAGTCACAAACTGCGGAAGGGTCTCCTTTCTGCTTTCTACTTCTTTCTCTGCGCCCTCTGTGTTAAGCCTCTTTCTTTCCTCTTCGTCTTTCAGGCAGTTGACTGTCAGCTACCGGGCTTTTTCCCGCCTTGTGCTTTCTGCTTCTACTTTCAAAAGTGGCTGCCCAGCAGAATCCCCATGGCAAAGGCTTCGATCGGACGATAGATGTATTGGAAGCCGAACAGCACCAGCACTAAACCGAGGATGCCGTAGTGATTGCCGCGCACCCAGTCCAGGTAGCGCGCCGCTCGGTACTCCGGCATGAACAGCATGATGGCTGAGCTGCCGTCGAGCGGCTGCACCGGCAGCAGGTTGAACACTCCGAGCAAAAGATTGAGCGAGAGCATGTCCCAGAGCAGCTCCAGGGCGAAGGAACCTCGGTGCAACCAGCCCTGGGCCAATCCCGTTCGCAGAACAATCGTTGCGATAAGCATCAGCGTGAAGTTCGTTGCAGGGCCCGCCAGCGCCATCCACGCGGCGCGATGCGGATGGCGCCGCGCCCAGTCGGGATCGTAAGGCGCGCTGGCCCATCCCATGAGAGACCTGCCGCCGCTGAAGACCAGCAGCGCAATGGGAATAACCACCATGCCCCAGGGCTCGCGCTGGATGTGCGGCACGGGATTCAGCGTCACCTGCCCGCCCTGCGAGGCCGTTTCGTCGCCCCCAATTTTCGCCACCAGCGCGTGCGCCGCTTCGTGGCACGTCGTCGAGAAAAGAAAAACCACGAACAAGATGAAGCCGCTGGCCAGTGCTTCCGGTGAAAGATCGGGCATCAAGTGAGTTGTGGTTTCCTCCGCGAGTAGGGTAGAGGGAGTGCCACAGGTTTGCAAGCGCCCAAGAGTCGCTATCATCAGAGCGTCCGCGCTAAGCTTGCGGGACGCGCGAATAGGCTTGACGCCTGTAGTACGACCCAGACCTTTCGCGACCTTACGAAACCACTCTTACGCGCTCACCGTAAGCAGGCGGTCGCGGAGATAGCTCTTCCAGCTTTCGGGCAACGCGTCAACCTGTAGGGCGCGGTGGGCGACGGCGGCGTCCGCTTCGCTAAAAGTCTTGCCAGGCGCGGCGGAGGCGGTTTTGGTAGGCGCTGCGTGGATGGCCAGGTACAGGCGAGTGATCTCCGAGATGGGGACGGCGTTGGGGTCACGAGAAAGCAGCTGGATTTCATCGCCTGCGCCTACTTCACCCTCGCGCGTGACGGCCAGGTAGAAACCGGTGCGTGCGCTGGCGAGAAAGCGCTTGACCATGTCGTCGGACCCAAATCGGATGCCGAGTTTGTAGCAAGGCAGGCGCGGCTGCGTGACGACCACTTCCGCGGAGCCGATGCTGAAGCGGTCGCCCAGAAGCACGGAATCTTCGAGCAAGCCTTCGGTTGTGAAATTCTCTCCGAAAATGGCAAAGCCCAGATCGCGTCCGGGCAGCTCCTTCTTCCAGTAGGCGTAGTGTTCGACGGGATAGCAGTACACCGCTTTGTATTCGCCTCCGTGAACCCGGAGGTCAGCTTGGCGGTCGCCATCGAGATTCAGCTTGCGGAGAGCAAGGCGGCCGGAGACTGGTTGCTTGAAGATGCCCGTGGTGACAACCGTGTTGTGCCAAGGGACTTCGCGAGGGAGGCCGACGTTGAGGGAGATAAGCTTCATGACCTAGAAACATTTAGATGCGGGAGTCGGCACAAGGATACGGGCGGAAAAAGGAGAAGGCAGAAGGCAGAAGGCAGAAGGCAGAAGGCAGAGGGCTCACCCGTTCGCGTCTACTTTTCTTAGGCCCGTTTTGCCTCGGGAAAGCACGCGAGCGGGTTCGGTGTGACCATCGAGGGCGGGCACAGCAAGTTGCGTCCCTACAACTGGAAAAGAACAGACCTAAGATCGCCACTACGTTGGGCGGAGATACCGCGGCTTCGAGGCTCAGGATGAATAGAAGCGTCGGCGCTACATTCTACGGCGTGATTTGCTGCGGGAATACCTTCACACCGGAGGAAGTGAACTCAAAACGAACAAGCCACTGGCTTGGGACGCTGCGACCGTTCACTTCGGCGGAGTTGAATTCCCAGCGGCGCATGGCTTTCATAGCGAGATCCGCGAAATACTGGCTCGGGCCCGGATTTTCGAAATCGGCTGAGGAGACATTGCCGGAGGCATCGACGTGAGCCATCACTGTGACGCGAACTTTGCCGGAGATCGTGGCGAGCGCTTTCCCGGAAACATCGGGCAGAACCTGGTCCAGCACTTCACCTTTTCCTGAAGTCGCACTGGCACCGGGTGCAGAAGCCGAAGAGGCTGCGGAGTTCTTTGACACGTCAGGCGAAGCTTTTGTCTCGGTGCGGAGAGTAGCGGGAGAAGGCGATGATGGCGACGGGTGAGAAACGTCCTTCGCGGAGGGTTTCGCCGCGGCGGACTTGGAGGAATCGCGGCCAGGAGAAGAGGCGTTCGGTTTTATGCCGCGGGAGACTTTCGCATCGGCCGGCTGATCGTGGGATTGCGGTGCAGCGGCCCGCGTTTTCGCGGTTGTGGAGGCGGAAGAAGTATCAGCGCGCCAGCCGAGGATTTTCGGCAACGCGATGATAGAACCAACAACTACAAGCCCAACCGCAATGGGAATCACGTAACTTGGCAAGACAATCGGTTGTTTCGGGGCACTCCTCGGAGCGTTCTTCTGCGCGCTTACAGCAGCGATCGGCGGCAAGGGGAAAGACGGAGGTATTTTGCCGGAAGCTTTCGTAGCGGGCGGCACGCCCAATGATGGCACTAAGGGCGTGTGCTTGGGAGCTGTCAAGGAGGACGTCAACGGACCTCTGCCTATTGTCGGAATAACTGGTGAGAGGGGCGCTGGAGCTGCAGATGCGGCGGGCTGCTGAATGATTGGCGGTGCAGGCGGGGGAGCATTAGGCGCTGGTCTCGGAACCTGCGGCTTTGCGGCGGGAACAGCTGGAGCTTTGGACACCGGGATAGCCGCGCGAGATGCCCCTTGAACAGCCGCTGCCGCGCGAGGATTCAGGCTGGCTTCGATGGTGGCGATGGTCCAGCGAAGCTGAGGATCTGGTTCAAGCGCGTGTCGCGCGATATCGCGGAAGGGTTGCGCCAGAGATTCGGCTGCAAACTGGAGCGGGGCGCGTGCCTGTGAGTCCGGCGCGCGTTGCGTGAGAACTTCGATGAGAAGTACCCCGAGCGACCAGACGTCGCTGCCGGGAGTGAGTGCGTCACTCGCGGTTTCCGGCGCGTCGTAGGCGGTGCGCTTTGCTGAAGACTTGCGAAATTCGCCGGCGGGGAAGAGGCGGTCGGCGGAAAGTTTGACTTGGTCGGCGGTGGCCAGAATGTTGGAAGGTTTCAAGCGCGAGTGGACGAGGCCTTGCGCGTGCAAATTGCTAAGAGCGTCGAGCACAGGGCCGAGCATGTCGCGCGCTTCCGCGGAAGTGAGGGCCCGCTGAGGAAGAATCTGCGAAAGATCTTCTTCAGCGTATTCCATGACGATGTAGAGAAGATCCATGTCCGCGAGACGGCAGCGGCCGCCTTGGTACAACTGAAGCAGATTCGGATGCGTAAGCTTGGAGGCGCGCCGCCATAGAGAGAGTTGGAGATCGGTCGATGCGCTTTCGGGAACAAGTTTGATCGCCGCTTTGGAAGATTGCGGGCCGGCGAGCTGAGTGAGGAAAACCGCGGATTCGCTGGAGCCGCCAAGATAGCGTTGGAGAGGGAAGGCGTTGTTGACCACCTGGCCTTCGTATTGTTTCCAGGAAAAACTCATCTTACACCTCAAGCAGGAGAACCCTCGCCGGCAATTCGGACACGCGCACTTCGTCCGGCCGAACTTCAACTGAGGGCGATGGCGTCTTGGACGGGGCTGGATCGTCGTCGAGACTTGCAATTCGGAGGCGCCCGGGGCCAAGGCGCTCGCCGAATTTATTCTGGCACGAAATCGTTGGCATTGCGAGCGTTCGAGTCAGACGAAACCTAACAGTAAAGAAGCGCCTGTGAATTGGATGCTGATTTGCGCTTACGCGGAGCGTGCGGTGTGCTTGCGGCGTTTTGGCGTTGAGCGGTTGAGCCGTTTGGGGCCGCTGACGAAGGGGTTGTCGCGCTCGAAAAAACGAAGGAGTTTATCGGCGGCGCGGGTGATGCCGATACGCGCGCTTTTGCCGATCGGAGCTGCGGGATGGGTGATTTCCCCTAGCCAGAGTTTTTCATCTGCGCAGAGATCAACGCCATCGTGGCGGCGATCGATTTGCAGCGCTTTTGCAAGGCGTCCCGGACCGCGCGTGAGATCCAGAAGCTCGGTGGTTTTGCGGTGGCGCTGCATGATTTCGATGCCTTCGAGCGGCTCAAGCGCGCGAATCAAGATAGCCGCAGCGGTTTGAGGTGGTTCGCTCACGATGTTGAGCATGAAGTGCGCGCCGTAGTTGAAAAAAACGTAGACGTGGCCGGGAGCGAGATACATGGATTTGATACGCGGTGTGGGTCCGCGGAAATGATGTCCGGCGGGATCGCCGGGAGGATACGCTTCGGTTTCGACGATGCGCCCGCTGACACGGCCGGCGGGAAGTTCGTGCACGACGACTTTGCCGATGAGGAAGCGCGAGAGTTTGACGGTGTCTTCAGGAAGCTCGGATCGGCGAATCCGGCGAATTGGAATTTTGGCAGGTTTCTTGATTGCGGTTGTCTTGCGAGCAGTGAGGGGTGAGGGCATTTTCAAGCAGATTCAGCGGACAGGAGTTTCTGAAGGTCGTCAGGGGAAAGCAAGTCCTGATATTCGCGATGCTGGCGCATGAAGCTGGAAACATAGGGGCACAAGGGGACGACGCGCAAATGATTGGCGCGGGCAAAGTCGAGAGCGGCGCGCGTAAGCTTGGCGGCGATTCCTTGGCCTTCGATTGGCGCGGGCACTTCCGTGTGATAAAGCACAAGGCGGTCGTGGAACGGGCGATACGCGAGAAGAGAACGAAAGTCGTCCACGGCGGCCTCGAAGCGATGAGCTTCTTCATGGTGCGTGACAGTGACGGCGTCCAAGTTTAATTCCACGATCCCTCTCCGCTGCCAATGACGAATTCTATCAGGAATCTGCGCAGACCTTACGCTGCAGAGGAGTCGGGCGGTTCGTTGTTGAAGAGCTTGGCGAGTTCAGCGTGCTCGATGACTACGGCGGGGTCGTTCTGGATAGCATCGAAATATTTTTTTTGGAAATTGTCGCCGGATTCCGTGGGAACAAACATCTTCCTTGCGAGCGAAAACGCCACTTTCGTGTATTCCGGAGTGATGGGCTCTTTTGCGGCGAGAGATTCGTCAATGCGCACCACAAATTCTGAAAGGTTATGCAACCAGGCGAATTGTGAGTGGTCTACGACAAGACGGAATAGTTCGCCAACGTTGACTTGGCCGTGCTCGCGCTCGTAAATGCGGCGCTCCATTTCGAGCAGCGTCTTGTGCACGCGAAGTAGAGCGAGCCGGAGGGCAATCAGCTTTTCGCGCGCCGGGGAGTCGTGATTAGAGCCTTCCAATTTGGAGTTCACGGAGTCCATGTTTGCCGACATAACTATTTTCCGATAGCCGCAGCCATTTTCAAAGCAACCTGCCGAGTTAAGACAGTCTTTTCCGGTCATCCGATGTACTATGCGGGCGCAATTGATGGGAGAAGGCAATGAGAAGAGCTTGTCTGGTTGTTTTGATGCTTTGCGCAACTCCGCCTGTCTTGGGGCAGCAGCCCAGTTCGCTGCCCGCTTTGAAGGAAGAGGCGGTCAAAGAAGCTGACAAACTGCAAACGCTCACGCAACAAATGGTGGATGAGATTTTCAGCTTCAGCGAGCTGGGCTTCCAGGAATTCGAGACCTCGCGCTACGTGACTGGAATTCTGGAGAAGAACGGCTTCCACATCCTGCGCGAAGTCGCGGGCATCCCCACGGCCTGGGTTGCGACCTATGGAACCGGCAAACCCGTGATCGCTTTTATCACGGACATTGACTGTATTCCGCGCGCTTCTCAGAAGCCTGGAGTGGCCTATCACGATCCGTTGGTGGAGGGCGCGCCCGGACATGGGGAGGGCCACAACTCCGGCATGGCAGTCAATGTGACAGCTGCGCTCGTGTTGAAGAAACTGATCGACGAGCATCACCTTTCCGGAACCAGCAAGATTTTTCCCGGCGTGGCAGAAGAACTGCTTGGGACTAAGGCTTTTTACGTTCGCGCGGGATTGTTCAGGGATGTGGACATTGTGCTTGGGGCGCATGTGGGGTCGGAGTTCGCGACTTCTTACGCTACCGGAGACGGTGAGGATAGCGGGCTGGTTTCCGTGCAATATTTCTTCCACGGCAAAGCGGCTCATGCAGCTATGGCGCCTTGGAAGGGGCGAAGCGCCCTCGATGCGGTCGAGTTGATGGACACGGGATGGGATTTTCGCCGCGAGCACCTGCGCCCGGCACAGCGCTCTCACCGCGTTATCGTCAACGGCGGCGATCAGCCGAACGTCGTTCCTTCGGAAGCAGCAGTTTGGTATTACTTTCGCGAACTGGATTATCCCCACATCAAAGAACTCTACGACCTCGGAAACACGATCGCCGATTCGGCGGCGAAGATGACCGCTACCACGGTGGACCACAAGCTGGTCGGCTCCGCATGGCCGCCATTTTTCAACAAGGTGATTGCGGAAGCGCAACAGAAAAACATCGAGGTTGTGGGCATGCCCAAATGGAGCGACGCGGATCATACACTGGCGAAAGCTCTCCAGAAAGAAATCGACTCAAAAGTAGAGGGTCTAAAGGAGAAAGTAGAACCGCTCACTGCGCCGGCGAAAGAACAAACGGGCGGCCCATCGGACGACGTAGGCGACATCTCCTGGAATGTTCCCATGACCTATCTTATTTACCCGGCAAACATCCCGAATCTTCCGGGCCACAGCTGGCCGAACGCCGTGGCGATGGCCACGCCCATCGCGCACAAGGGTTCCATGGCCGGCGCGAAAGTCCAGACGCTCACCGCGCTCGATTTTCTTTTGCAGCCACAGTTGGTTCAGCAAGCCTGGGATTATTTCCGAAACGTGCAGACGAAAGACATCCACTACTCGTCGTTCCTTAGTGCCGAGGACAAGCCTGCGATTGAGATGAACAAAGAAAAGATGGAAAAGTTTCTGCCGCAACTGAAGAAGTTCTATTACGACCCGACACGGTACAAGAGTTATCTCGAACAGATGGGAATTCAATATCCAACGGTCAAGACCAATTAGAAGACCGAAACTGGAAACTCGAAACTAGTCGTGGTAGCGCTGCTCGCCGACGGGTAGCGGAATCGGGAGGCGGTTGCCGGGAGGTGGGAGCGGGCAGGTGGAAAAGGGCGTGTAGGCGCACGGAGGGTTTTCGAGGCGGTTGAAGTCGAGGACGAGTTTACCGGGCTTTTCGAGGCCGTTTGATGGGAAACCGGTGTAGAGGAAACGGCAGGCGCCATACGTTGTGGTGGTGCTGGTGGTGTCGCGAAGGATGAAGAAAAGTTTGGGTACTGCGGGATCTTCGAGGACCGGTTCGAGGCGCCAGGCTTTTCCGACGAGAGTAAATTCCGCAACTCCGGGAACGGGAAGATCGTAACTAGTCCCGACTAACGTGGCGAGCGTGATGGTCTTGTACGGAGTGTAGGGAACCCATTTTGCTGTGACGCGGTACGTTTCGTCTGGCGGATACCACTTGAGCCCGTGAAATCCTGTGATTGAGGGCGAGCGGGCGTCTTTGATGCGCAGGGCGAAGCGGGATTCGCGGCGAATAACGTACAGGTTGAGATCGCCGATGGTCATTCGTGGAGCGAGTTTGTCTTTGTTGCCTTCCGCGTGAAGAGATTGCGGCTTCGCAGGGGCGCCGGATACAAGAAAGTCTTGAGGGAAGCCGCCGGGAGGCGGATTTAGCGTGACATTGTCGCCTTCGAGATGCAGAACGGCAAGATGCGCAGGGCCTTTGCTGAGATGGATTTTGTTGTCGGGGGCCGAACCCAGGGAAGTGTCGCCAGGTTGCAGCCATTCCAGCCCGACGAGAGAGAGCCAGCCGTCGGGCTTGAGCAAATCAGCCGTGTGTTGCGTGCGCCAGGCGGAGGTTTCCTGATCGAAATTACCGTCCTGAGAGAGAACTGCGGTTGCAAGCAGAAGGCCTGCAAGGACGGCAGAGAGCCGTGGAAGCCGATACCGGGAACGCATACGGAAGTATAACTCGGGAGCGGCAAGATGCTCGAGTCTCGGCGGCATCACGAAGGACAGTGACGCACATCACAGAGGAAAGGTCGCAAGGCATTACAAGGGGTGAGGCCTTTGCAGTGCCAAGAGTGATTTAGAATGGCAAAGTTTGGGAAGAATGCGTTCTAGTCAATGCAGCGCGGTCGCCCGCGGGTCTTACCGAATGCGTGCCAAGAGTGTATGCTTTGAGACTGTTGGTCGAGTGGGGTAGACCTCAGTTGAGCGCTTGGGTGCGTCTCGTCGATAGTGTGCAATCCCATAAGTTGAGGGCATTGGTTCCGGAGGAAACATCATGATTGTGGGTGTTCCGCGAGAAAGTTTTCCGGGAGAGCGCCGCGTAGCGTTAGTGCCGGTGGTAGTGCCGAATCTCACAAAAGCCGGATTTGAAGTTCTGGTGGAAGCAGGCGCCGGAGCTGGCGCCGGCTATCCGGATGAGGATTACGTTTCCAAAGGCGCAAAGATTGTAGCGAGCCGCGCGGAAGTCTTTCGCGCTGCCGATATTGTTGTACAGGTCCTGTGTTACGGCTCGAATGACAAAACCGGCAAAGCGGATGTTTCTTTGTACCACTCTGGGCAAGTGCTGATTGGATTTTTGAGGCCGCTGGGCTCGATCGAATCGATTCAGGAGATTGCGTCCAAAGGCGTGACCTCATTTTCCGTGGAACTGATGCCGCGGACGACGCGCGCGCAGAGCATGGATGCGCTTTCGTCCATGGCCACCGCTTGCGGGTACAAAGCAGTGGTGCTGGCCGCTGACAAATTGCCACGGATTTTTCCCATGCTTACAACAGCCGCGGGAACCATCACGCCGGCGCGAGTGTTCATCATCGGTGCTGGAGTTGCTGGCTTGCAGGCGATTTCCACGGCGCGACGGCTTGGTGCGGTTACTTCGGCGTACGATCTGCGGCCTGCCGCCAAAGAGCAGGTGCAAAGTCTCGGTGGGCGGTTCGTGGAACTTCCGATTGAAGCAAAAGATGCGCAGGATGCCCGAGGCTACGCGCGCGCGCAGGACGAAACGTTTTATCAGCGGCAGCGCGAGCTTCTCGGCAAGGCGGTTGCGGATAGCGACGTGGTGATTACGGCCGCGGTCATCCCAGGTAAAAAGCCGCCAACTCTCGTCACTAAGGAAATGGTTGCCAGCATGGCGCTGGGTTCAGTGATTGTGGATCTGGCGAGCGAGCGCGGCGGCAACTGCGAACTCACAAAGCCGGGCGAAGTCATCATCGAACACGGCGTAACCATCATCGGCTATTTCAATCTGGCCACCGGCATGCCTTACCACGCCAGTCAGATGTATGCGCGAAACTTGACTGCGTTTCTCTTGCACCTGGTTAAAGACGGCAAGCTCCAACTCAACCTTGACGACGAAATTGTGCGCGAGACGTTGCTCACTCGTGACGAAGAAGTGGTGAACGCGCGCGTGCGGGAATTCTTTTCGCTACCTGCCCTGGTGGCCAAAGCTTAAGGAGGAAATGTGCCCGCTGATTTCATCTCAAGTCTTTTTGTGTTCATCCTCGCGGCGTTTTTGGGGTTCGAGTTGATCAAGCGGGTGTCTCCATTGCTGCACACTCCCCTTATGTCCTTGACCAACGCTCTCGACGCCATCGTGGTCGTTGCGGCCATCATCATTGCGGGCCGGCATGAAACGAAGCTTTCCACTCTGCTGGGCTTGATCGCCGTGGCCGCTTCTTTCAGCAACATGGTCGGCGGCTTCCTGATTACCGACCGCATGCTGCACATGTTCCGCGCGGGCAAGGCGAAAAAGTCATGACCGCCGTTGCCACGCAGCAACTCATCGATTTTTCGTACATCGCCGCGGTTATCGGATTCATCCTCGCGATCAAATGGCTCAGTTCGCCGATTTCCGCCATGCGTGGTGTTCTTATCGGCGAAATCGCTTCGGGCGTGGCGGTCATCGCCACGCTTTTCGATCCGCAGGTCACGCACTACAAATGGATCATCATCACCCTGATTATTGGCGCCGCCATCGGCGTTCCACTGGGGATGGTGAAGATGACTGCCGTCCCGCAACGAACGGCAATGAGCCACGCCTTTGGCGCTCTTTCCGCCGCGCTCATCGGCATCGGGGAATATTACGTGGGTACTCCGCATCTCACCAAGTTCGAGATGCTGGAGATCGGCCTCGAAGTCATCATTGGTTCTCTGACGTTCACGGGAAGCTTGATCGCTGCCGGGAAACTTCAGGAGATTCTTCCGCAGCGGCCCATCACTTATAGAGGTCAAAACATCGTCAGCCTTTCCACTCTCGGAGCCGCGATTGCCCTCATGCTCATCCTCATGGTTCATCCGGAATACACACATTTCTTCGTGGCAATGGTCGTGGTTGCGCTGCTTTTTGGCGTGATGCTGGTCACTCCCATCGGCGGAGCGGACATGCCCACGGTTATTTCGCTCTTGAACTCCTACGCTGGTTTCTCGGCAGCGCTCTTGGGATTTGTGCTCAATAGCAAGGTTCTGGTGGTCGCTGGCGCTCTTGATGGCGCCTCTGGTTTCATTCTTTCTGTGATCATGTGCAAAGCCATGAACCGGTCGTTCACAAACGTTCTTTTCGGCGCTTTTGGCCAAGTACAAGTATCCGCGGGCAAAGCTACCGAAGAGCGCACCGTTCGCAGCGCCAGTCCCGAGGAGGCTGCGGGCATTCTTGCCGCCGCCAACAAAGTAGTCATCGTTCCAGGGTATGGCATGGCCGTGGCGCAGGCGCAGCATAAAGTGCGCGAACTCTTTGACGGACTCACGAAGCGTGGGATTGACGTGAAATTCGGCATCCATCCTGTGGCAGGGCGCATGCCAGGGCACATGAACGTGCTGCTCGCTGAGGCGGACATTCCTTACGACAAGCTGCTGGACATGGACGAAATCAACGGCGAATTCGCGCACACCGACGTTGCCCTGATTATTGGCGCGAACGACGTGACCAATCCCGCGGCGCGCACGGACAATACCAGCCCGATTTTCGGCATGCCGATTCTCGACGTTGACAAAGCGCGCACCGTGATGGTCATCAAGCGCAGCATGGGCGCGGGGTTCGCGGGCATCGAGAATCCGCTGTATTACTTGGACAAGACCCTGATGCTCTTCGGTGACGCCAAGAATTTTGTTGGTTCTATTGTCCGCGAGATGGCCGGCGGCCACGAATAAAAACTGCAAGTTTTCATTCAGAAAAAGAAAGAATCAACCTCCATAGCTGTTCGATCTTTATTCCCTCAGGTTTCTGATCTCTTCACTTCGCGTCGTGGAAAATGATTCCAAGCGTGTACCGCGTGCCACTGTGGACGCGGCTTACGCCATGTTTCATGTTCACTCGATAGTAGCCACGGGTGCCGCGGACGGGGCGGTGCCGCGTGGTGAAAATGATGGCATGACCCTGATCAGCGTGGACCACTTCGGCTTTGGACTGCGCGCGAGGCTGCTGCTCGACTAACAAGAATTCACCGCCTTCCCATTCGCGGCCCTGTTGACCCAAGAGAAAAACCATCTGCAACGGAAACGCGACTTCGCCATAAGTGTCCTGATGAAGGCAGTTGTATCCGCCCGCTTCGTAGTGAAGCAGGAGCGGCGTGGGCTTGGTTTGGCCGGACTTGTGACAGGTTTTCAGGAAGGCTGCGTGTTCTACTGGGAAGCGCCGGCTTTTTTCGCCGAGATGTTCAACCCACTCGTTTGCCACGCTGGCGAGATGCGGGTAAGCGGCGGTTCGCAGGGAGGCCACGACTTCCGGCAGCGGATTGTCAAAGTATTTGTAATCACCTACGCCGAAGCGGTAGCGCTCCATGACGATACGGCTGCGGAAGCGGGTTTCGTCGCCATACATGGCGGTAAGCAATTTGCACTCTTCGGGCGAAAGAATTTGCTCGGTCACCGCGTAGCCGCGTTGAGAAAGGGAGTCGGCTGCGGTTTTCCAGTCCAGGCCGTCGATGCGGTTTGCTATCAACGATATCTCCGATGTTTCTTGAGCGACGTTTGCCATAGAAGCCCTCAGCGGTCCGAAAGGCGAAGCGAGTCAAATTCAAAGTGTAGGCTAAGCGAAATTGTCAAATCTATCCGAATACCGCAGCCAAATTCGGTGCTATAGTGGGTGCCTACAGCCAGAACCCCGGTCGGATTTCTGTTTAGGAGGTTCGCATGAGCCCGAACCAGACGCTTCGCAACGATTCCCGCAGAACGTTTTTGAAATTCTCCGTCGCCGCTGCCGCCGCTTCCACGTTCCATATTATGAATGAGCCGATGCTGGCCGCCGCAGCTGTGGACCGCGTGAATCGCGATATGCAGCACTTCCCACCGGGCTCCGTGGTTATCAACGCCAACGAAAATCCACTTGGGCCCTGCGACCTGGCCCGAAAAGCGCTTAGCGACATCATCCCGGAGGGCGGCCGCTACTGCTGGTGGCTCAAGGATGAGCTTACGAAGTCTTTTGCCGACTCGGTGGGCGTGAAGCCAGAAAACGTCGCGATTTTTCCCGGGTCGAGCGAGCCGCTACATTTTTCGGTGATGGCATTCACATCACCGACGCACAGCTACGTCACAGCGGATCCCGGTTATGAATCGGGAATGCACTCCGCAAAATTCTCGGGCGCGCGTGTGGTCACGACTGCACTGACAAAGTCCTACGCGCACGATATTTCCGCGATGCTGGCGGCCGCCCCGGACGCCGGCCTTTTTTATGTGTGCACGCCGAACAATCCTACCGGCACGGTCACGCCGCACGCTGCCATCGAAGAATTACTCGCGAAGAAGCCGAAGGGCTCGATCGTGCTTGTGGATGAGGCCTACATCCATTTTGCGGACCTGAACGCCACGGCCATCGACTTAGTCAAAGCCGGGCAGGACCTGGTCGTGCTGCGCACCTTCTCGAAGATTTACGGAATGGCGGGCATACGCTGCGGCGCGGCCATCGCACGCCCCGATTTGATCGAGAAACTAGTTCCGCAGGGCGGCGGAAGCGCCATGCCTATCACGGCGCTGGTGGCGGCGATGGGCAGCCTGAAACACGAGCATCTGGTTCCTGAGCGCAAGCTCATCAACACGACGATTCGCGAAAAAACCTTCGATTGGCTCCGCAGCCAGGGGTATTCCTTCACGCCTTCGCAAGCCAATTTTTTCATGCTGGATACAAAGCGGCCGGTCAAGGAAGTCATCGCTTCGATGGCGGCGGAAAAGGTGTTTATCGGGCGCCCGTGGCCCGTCTGGCCAACGCACGCGCGCATCACCGTCGGCACGCAGGCGGAAATGGACGCGTTCCAGACCGCCTTTGCCAAGGTGATGAAGAATTCCACTAGCGTGAGCTACGCGCTCCCGGCAAGTGCAGCCGGTTCGCATCGCGACTATTTCTACGCCGACGGGACCAGGTTCCCGCGCGCGTAGATGGCGCCTCAGAGTTAGTAACCAATCCAGGAATGCCAGATCGTGTTAAGTTGAGATGGCTCATCAGTGGGTTCATCGCCTACTTCGCGTTCATGGTGTTTGCGCTCCCCAAAGCGTCCGTTTTGCCTTATCAGGTCTTCGTTCTGTGCGGGGTTCTCAACTTTGTCATTATTGGAGCCTTCGTGTTCGGGATAAGGAAAGTATATTTGCGAATGAAGGGAATAACGGCTCCCCAAGGAATGGAAGTTGATGCGGCAACGGCGCAACGTCGAATGGATTTCGACTGCCGAAGATTGAAATGGCTCTGGGTAGGCGCAGGAACTTATTTTCTGATATTCCTCAATGGTTTACGAATCGGCTTTGCGTACATAGGCCAAATCCCTCTTGTGGCGGTGATCTTGGCCGAGGTACTAAACGCTTCAATCCTCGCAGTATTCCTTCTTGAAATCAGGAAGATCTACAGACGCATCGGGCCCGCAAATTCCCCTACGCCTCTGCCCTGACAAGCGACGACAGGCCGCCCTCTCTCAGGCGTGGGCTTCGGTGTGCCCGTTTGCTGGGCGATTGTGGCGCTGGAATGGAACTGTTCAGCTTCGGTTGAGCCTGCCAGCGCGGTTGTCGAAGAATTTCCGCTGGACACAACTTGGGCGATCTCGTCGAAGTAGCCGGTGCCGACGAATTTCTGGTGCGTCACGGCGCAGTACCCTAGTTCTTGGGCGGCGAACTCTTCCTGCTGGAGCTTCGAGTACGCGGTCATGCCGGCCTGTGCATAGCCGCGCGCGAGGTGGAACATGGACATGTTCAGCGCGTGGAAGCCCGCCAGCGTGACGAACTGGAACTTATAGCCCATCTTGCCCAGCTCCTGCTGGAAGTTCGCGATGGTCACGTCGTCGAGCTTTTTCTTCCAGTTAAATGAAGGCGAGCAGTTGTACGCCAGCAGCTTGCCCGGGAATTTCGCATGGATGGCGTCGGCGAATTTCTTCGCCTCGGCTAGGTCCGGGGTCGAAGTCTCGCACCAAATCATGTCGGCATAAGGCGCGTAGGCCAGGCCGCGTGCAATCGCCGCGTCGATTCCACCGCGGAATTGATAGAAGCCTTCCGATGTGCGCTCACCGTAGATAAATTCGCGGTCGCGCGGATCGGCGTCGGAAAGGAGCAGGCCCGCTGAATTTGCGTCCGTGCGTGCGATGAGAATTGTTGGCACGCCACAAACGTCCGCGGCAAGGCGCGCAGCAATCAGTTTCTCCACGAATTCGCGCGTGGGCACCACCACTTTGCCGCCCAAGTGCCCGCACTTTTTTGCTGAAGAAAGCTGATCCTCGAAATGCACGGCGGCAGCGCCCGCCTCGATCATCGCTTTCATCAATTCGTACGCGTTCAGCGAGCCTCCAAAGCCGGCTTCGGCGTCCGCGACAATCGGGGCGAACCAATAGGTTCCTGATTTCTTGCCCTCGGCGGATTCAATCTGATCTGCCCGCAGGAGAGCACGATTGATGCGTTTCACTAGCTCCGGCGCCGAGTTGCAGGGATACAAGGACTGATCGGGATAGACGTCTCCGGCAGTATTATTGTCCGCCGCCACTTGCCAGCCGCTGCCGTAGATCGCTTTCAATCCGGCCTGCACCATTTCAATCGCCTGGTTCCCAGTGATCGCGCCCAACGCTGGAACATACGGCTCCGCCTGCATCAAATTCCAGAGCCGCTCGGCGCCCAAGCGGGCCAGCGTGTACTCAATTTGAATCGAGCCGCGCAACCGCAAGACATCCGAGTAGGCATACGGCCGCGTGATTCCGCACCAGCGCGGATCACTACTCCAATTATTTATGGAAGGGTGCGTTTTCCCGTTTCCGTTGGCCTTGCCATTGATACCGTTTGCTTTGCCGTTAGTCCCGTTGCTTCCGTTTGCTGCCATTTTTCCTGCTCCCTGCTTTTGAATTTCCTCAGACTGCCTGACATTCTGCGGAACCGAAACAAAATCCCGAATAACTTCAGCGACTACCTCGGATCGAACTCTTCTCGCCGAATCATCTCCTCGCTGATCCGCCGCGCTTCGCGTAGCGTTGCAGCGATCTGCGCGTCGTCGCTCTTCGTTTCGCGAAGCAGCCGGTCCAGTTCTTCGTCGAAAAGCCGGCTAATCAATTCCGGCGTGTGCGGCACGGCGACGCCGCTTTCATCGAGAACTTCCACCGAACGCGAATGTCGCATGCGCTGCGCGACCATTAAGCGGTAAATCCGGTCCGTCGCGAGATCCTCCATGTAGCCATCGAGCAAAATCGCGCCTTTTCCGTTCAGCACGCCGTTGCGATAACGAATCACGGTTCGCACTGCCGCTCGCGTTCCGGCCAGAGTGCACTTGCCAACTCCCGTTGGCAGTGGCCGCAAATCAGGATGCGGATTGGCGTTAGCGGGCCTCGCCTGCAACTGGTTTGGAACTGGGAATTGGCTCACCGCAATTTCGTTCTGGTCGGGATGCCCGGTCCACGCCCCGTCCATCAGCGAGTTCGCTTCGTTCTTTTTGTCTTCGGCCAACACTTTCAATGCGCGAGCATTCAGTTCCGCATCTTCCCGGCTCGGGTAGAGCGCGGTCATTCCGCCAATTGCTAGCAATCCATGCTTGTGGCAAATCTCCGGCATCAAGTTGCGCAGGTTCTGGAAAAATGCCACGTTGTGCGGAATGGTGTTGCGGTCAGGGAGCACCCATTCAGCGTTTTCCAGATTGAAGTGGATCAGGCTGGCCATGTAGTCCCAGCGGCCCAGGTTCAGACCCACGATGTGGTCGCGCAGGTTCCACGCAAACTCTTCCATCTGAAACGCCAGAGGATGCGACTCCACCAGAGCCATGCACTTGATGGCGTCTTTTGGTAGGCCCTTCAACCGCGCAATCATTTGGAACAGGTCGCGCCACCACAGCGCTTCGTCCGCAGATTCCGATTTCGGAATGTAAATGCAGAGCGGATGCTTCAGCGCGTTGAAGTCTACTTGGTGGGCGACCATTGCCACGTCGAATAGAGAAGCAGGCAGGAGTTCCCCTGGCAAAATACCCGCTTGGTGAAGGTGCAAACCGCGCGGCCGCGTGAAAATCACTGTCCCACTGGAATTGATCCCAACGGTTTTGTTACGCTTGCGATCAAAATACGTGAGCCGCCCGACCAGCGCCTCCAAAGTATTCTTGATGCCCTCTGCGTTGTGCTCCCAGGTGTTCGCCGTTGAATCTTCCAAATCGAGCATCACGCCGGGTGCCCCGGAATTCAGCATTTTCACGACGAGGTCCGCGTCGTCGGCCGGACCAGTCATTTGGTTGCGTTGATCCGCGCACCACGCTGGCAGTTTGATCTTCCAGGAACTCATCGTCGCTACGGATGCCGGCAAATACGAAGGAACCTTTCCCGCGTGCGCTTCGGTGAGCGCATTTTCCCGCCGCGCCAGGAGGGCTCTCTGCCGAAGCGTGAGCGCGGCATGTATGGGAGCCAGGAAATCCAGGAATCCTTCCGGCAGGTCGCGCTCGGGGTCAAAATCTTTGGGAGCCGTGTTTACCGGCACAACGCGGTTGGAGAGGGGAAACGGCATAAGCGCCGGATTCAGCTTTGCGGTGGCGGCTGCCATGATGCTCCTCAGTCCTTTCTGAAGCGAATTTCAAGCAGGACCGGTTGGGAAAGAGAGAAGGCAATTCGATGTCCAACATTCGGGAAATGCGTTCCCCTAAGCTTTGCTTCTTCAATAAGATAGGAAGTCTTCGAAAAGGGACGCCAGAGGTTGCGGAAAATTTGGGTCAAAGAGTTGAGAAATTTGCGCATCCTCGCCCGATGTTTTCCGTACGTAAGTCGTATGTTCAATAGGCTGAACATCTGTTCAACCTCCCATCCACTTCTATCCCCTAAAACACGCGGTGGCGCAAGATGTTGTTCAGTATTCTGAACAAATATTCTATGCTGTGAACGCCTTACATTTGCATCAGGAGTTTCCATGCCCGTTTCGGATGCTAGTCCCGCCACCGCCGTCGAACGCGCCCTCAATATTCTGGAGGCCGCGGCACAACGCCGCGATGGCCTCACCAACTCGGAAATCAGCCGCAAACTCGGCATCCCCAAGAGTTCTGCCAGCTACATCTTGCGAACCCTCGAGCGCCGTGGCTACTTGCGCCGGCACGAGGAAAGCGGCCGCTACCGCCTTGGTTTGAAAATTCTCAGCCTTGGCGGCGATGCACAAGCCAACCTTGATATCGCCGATGTCGCCCTCCCATTTATGCGTGCCCTGGAAGAGAAAATCCACATGACCGTGCACCTCGCCGTGTTGGATCAGGGCGAAGCGGTCTACATCGAAAAAGTGGAGGCTCCGGGGTTCTTCAAGGTGAACACTTGGGTGGGCCGGCGCATGTATCTGCATTCCACCAGCGTGGGAAAATGCCTGCTCGCCTGGCTGCCAAAACAAGAAGTGGAAACAATCATGAAGCAACAGGGCCTCAAAAAGCGGACGCCAAAAACCATCACGGCGTTGAGCAAATTGCTCGCGGATCTGGAGCGCGTGAAAGACGAGGGCTACGCGGTAGACGACGAAGAAAATAGCTTGGGCGCGCGATGTCTCGGCGCGCCGGTTTTTGATGTCACAGGAAACGTGGTCGCGGCGCTCGGAGCCAGCGGCACACTGACCCAGGTGGATGAAGCCAGCATGCCACGACTCGCTGATGCCTTGAAGGAAACTGCGCGTCGCATCTCGCGCCAGTTACAGAGAAGTGGAGCTGCCGGAGCGGCGTGATTCGACTCTTTTTCAATGCGATTCTTGCGAATCACGCAGCTCCGCGCCGGGTCATAAAATTCACGCGCCCTTTCTCTCGCTACGAGCCACGACCAGGTTGTTCTTCACGGAAAAAACATTTGGAACCTGGTTGGCGCGCAAATTCGCGACGTTCCTGTCCGTCTCGTTGTCTACGACGCCTTCCAGCGTAACGTTTCCGTTTTTCACGATGATGTGAATCGCCGGCATCGACCCAAGCCCATAACGCTGGAGTCCAGGCCCGCCATAAATCGAGCGGTACTCGGCGCGCCGCAATTGATCGTCCATCGGCGACAGCGGAAGCACCTCGATTTCATTCTTCACAGCCACCACGCCTTCGATGCCTTTTACCACTCCTTCCGCGTCAGACTTGAGCGTCGGGCGCGTTACCTCGCCCATCAAAGTTACGTTGTCGCCGTCCACGCGAAACGCCAGGTCGTCGAACACCGAATACCACGGCAGCATTACCAATTCGTGGCGCACTTTCCTGGCGAGCGCAGTCCGGTATTTCTCTTCGCTGCGTTGGTGCTTGCTTTCCTGCGGCAATCCCGCCGCGCCGGTCATCGCCGCGCTCATGGCGGCCAGTATTAGTCCTGCAAACAGGGCCCGAATTTCCTTCCTCATTGCATCCTCCCTCGACGAACTCCCTCAAACTGCTTTAGGTCCCTGCTGAGTTAGATTCAGGGTGAACGGCAAATAGGTGTACGAAACGAAGGAAAAATTGGATGCTAACATGGTGGTTGAGGCGAAACTTTTTTGGCGGCATCGTGTTGCTGAGGCAATACGAGGGGAGAGCCAATCGGAATGCTGGTGATCGCACATCGCGGAGCTTCGGGGCACGCGCCCGAAAATACGATTGCCGCATTTCGCAAGGCTGTGGCCATGGGCGCGACATTCATTGAAACCGATTTGCAGCTCTCCCGCGACGCGCACTTCGTGGCGGTCCACGACAACACGGTGAATCGCACGACCAGCGGTCGTGGCTCCGTGCACGACCTGACGCTCGCGGAATTGAGGCAACTGGACGCGGGCTCCTGGTTCGGCAGCGAATTTGCCGGCGAGCGCATTCCCACACTCGAAGAGATCCTGCAATTCTCGAAGAAAAACGACGTGGTGTTTTACCTGGAAATGAAGCCGAGCGGCTCCTGGGGCGGCGAGCATGCCATGATTGCCGCGCTGCGCGAATCGGGAGAAATTCCCCGTGCGGTGGTCATTTCTTTTGAGGCATCTCTGGTGTTGAACGTCCACAAGATCGAGCCCACGGTGATGACGGGATTGCTCTACGATGGACAGCTTGCGAACCCGGTGGAGAAAGCCGTTGAAATTGGCGCCAGGCAGCTGGCTGTGCGGGGGGACCTGGTCACGCCCGCACTCCTGGAGCAGGCGCGAAAAGAGGATTTGCAGGTCGTCTGCTGGACCATCAATCAGCCCGCGCACATGCGATTGCTCATAGAAGCAGGCATTCAGGGAATCATGAGCGACTACCCGGACCGCCTGGTCGCGGCGCTGAAGAAAGAAAGCGAAACGGTATTGTGACTTCATTTTTCTGTCTGCCCGAATCGATCTCCAATCACAAACTTTCCACCAGAGCCTGAAGGGCGGCGAGTTGGGCGACCGTAAGCTGCTCGGCGCGGGCGTCGGGACGCAGAGTCAGCGAGGCAAGGGCCGCGCGAATTTTTTCGGGCTTGGCCAGGGACTTCAGGTTGTTCACGAGCGTCTTGCGCTTCTGCGAGAAAGACAATTTCACAAAATTCAGGAAACCTTGTTCGTTCTTCAGACGAAGCTTGGAGCGTTCGCCGGGAAGCCGCAGCGTGACGAGCGCGGAAGTCACCTGCGGCGGAGGCTGGAAAGCCTCGCGCGGAATCTCGAAAACCAATTCAGGACGCGTGTAGAGCTGCGTGACGACAGATAGGTAGCCATAGTCGCGCGTGCCTGGTTGTGCGGCCAAACGTTGTGCGACTTCGGTCTGGATCACCAAGTGCATTTCGTCGATGATCGTTGCGAAATCGAAAAGGTGATGCAGGATGGGCGAGGTGATGTAGTAGGGAAGGTTGCCGTAGACGCGGATGCGCCGGCCGGACGCGAGAACGGCGAGGTCGGTTTTAAGAATGTCCTGGGAGGCGACGGTGAGCTGGGGAAATTCTTTCGCGAGACGGCGAAGGCCGCTGGCGAGTCCGGGATCCAATTCGATAGCGCTGACCGGGCCGCCAGGCGCAAGCAGATGCCGTGTCATTTCGCCGTGGCCGGAGCCAATTTCAATCCAGCAGTGCTGGTCGTCCTTGGGCAACGGAACGGTGGAATGCGGGGAAACGCGAATGGCGCGGGCGATCTGTTCGCGCCAGTCGAGGTCCGCCAGAAAATGCTGACCAAGCCGTTGGCGAGCCATGGGTAGAACAGTCTAACAGCGGCAGTGAGTGATTTCGTGACACGTGTTCGAGTTTTCCTTCCTGCGGGCCAGAATTCCTCAATTGGTTTGAAACAAAAATGACCCCTTATCCGTTTAGGGGTATAGAATGGGTGCCCTAAAGGGTTTATGGGTGAGTGCCGCGGAGTTGCAACCAAAGGAATCGGGAGATGGAATGGAAAAAGACGGCGATTTAATGCAGGGAACGCTGGACATGCTGGTGCTGAAGGCGCTGGCACGAGGGGCGAAGCACGGATACGGGGTCGCAGAATGGATTCATGAAAGCTCAAACGACGTGTTGCAGGTGGAAGAAGGCGCGCTTTACCCGGCCCTCCACCGGTTGGAGCTGAAGGGGTTGCTGGCTGCGGACTGGGGCATGTCGGAGAACAACCGGCGCGCCAAATATTACTCGCTGACGGCGGCGGGGCGCAAGAAGCTGGCGGAAGAAGCTGAGTATTGGAGGCGGATGTCGGGGGCAATTGCGAGGGTGATGCAAACGGCGTAAAGAGTGAAGCAGAAAGCAGAAAGCAGAAAGCAGAAAGCAGAAAGCAGAAAGCAGAAAGCAGAAAGCAGAAAGCAGAAAGAGTCTGGCGGGAGCAAGGTCGGTAACGGAGAAGAGTATGAGCTACTGGATGAGAGTGAAGGCGCTATTCAAGAGGAAGCAACTTGACCGGGACTTGGAGGATGAGCTGGCGTTTCACCTGGCGATGCGCGAGGCGAAGAATCGCGAGCGGGGGGCTGCGGGCAAAGAAGCGCGCTACGCGGCGCGGCGGCAGTTTGGGAACGTGACGCGCATCAAGGAAGTCTGCCGGGAAGCCTGGAGCTTCATGTCACTGGAGACGACTTGGCGCGATCTGCGCTATGGAGCGCGAACGCTGGCGAAGAATCCGGGATTCACAGTGGTTGCAGTACTGGCAACGGCCCTCGGGATTGGTGTGAACACGGGGATTTTTTCTGTGATGAACGGAGTTGCGCTAAAGCTACTTCCGGTGCCACGAGCAGATCAGCTAGTCAGCGTCGATCAGCTTTTCCATGGCAAAGTCTCCCGCAATGTGGAAGGCGAGCCCGGTTTGTTCTCCTACTCGGAATACCAGAATTACCGCCAGAACAATCACGTATTCTCGAGCTTGCTGGCGTATGCACCTTTCGTGGAGGCGACTCTGGGGGGAGAAATTCCGCAGCAGCTTTCGGGAGCGACGGTCTCTTGCAACTACTTCGATGTGCTTAGGGAGCAGGCTCGACTGGGGCGAACCTTTGTTGATGAAGATTGCCGGGCGGCCGGGGCGAGCGCAGTGACCGTGTTGAGCGACGACCTGTGGAAGAGCCGGTTTGGAAGCGATCCAACGATTATTGGGAAGGCCATTTCGCTAAATCGAACAAGATTCACTGTGATTGGAATCGCAAAGCAGGGTTTTAGTGGAACCGATCCATGGCTGGCTTCCTTCTGGGCGCCCGTCACCATGCAGAAGGGGCTGCAACCAGATCGCGACATCCTCACTGAAGGCAACACAGGCTGGCTGGCGTTACTGGGACGCATGCGACCCGGCGTTTCACTCGAAGAGGTGCGCGCGGACCTTGGGGTGATCGCGGGGCGAATTGATCAGCAATATACGGGGAGAACAACCGCGCTGGTGATTCATCGTGCGACTTTCATGGGACGGCCGGAAGAGCGATCCGTAGTGTTTGGAATTGGCTCGGTGGTTCTGGCAGCAGTTGGATTGGTGCTACTGATTGCGTGCGCCAATGTAGCGAACCTGCTTTTGGCGCGAGCATCGGCGAGGCAGAGGGAAATCGCGATCCGGCTTTCGATTGGAGGAAGCCGTTGGCGCCTTGTCCGGCAACTTCTGACGGAAAGCCTGTTGATTGCGTTTCTTGGTGGGACGCTTGGGTCGCTCATAGCCTTCTGGTCGCTCGGAGGCATCGCGCAATACTTGCTGACCCATCTGCCTCAGGGTGCACCGCAACTGGCGTGGAATGTAAGTCCGGACCTGCACGTTTGGGGATATTCGTTGATTCTTACTACTTTGACGGGGATCGTCTTTGGATTGGCACCTGCGCTTCACGCAACGCGGCAGGACTTGAGTACAGCGGTAAAGGGGAATGAGTCCACGGGAAAGGCACGTGGAGGAAAGCTGCGCAGCACCCTCGTTGGCGCTCAGGTGGCGGTCTGCATGATTTTGCTAATTGCCGCGGGATTGCTGATGCGCGGCCTGTACTTGGCTCAAACGATGGATCCAGGGTTCGAGATGAAAGGGATTGCGCAGGCGCAATTTGATTTGCCTTCGCAGGGTTACACCTTGGAGCGCGCGCAGGCCTTTCAACGCGAACTGGTGGCGCGGGTGGAGGCATTGCCTGGCGTGGATGAAGTGGAGCAAGCGCGTGTTACCCCGCTGAGCCACCAGTTTATGGGAACGGGAATGATGATTCCAGGCGAGACACAAGACCGAAAGTTCGAGTTCAATGTTGTTTCACCAGGTTTTTTCGGAATGCTTGGGATGCCCATGGTGCGCGGTCGAACGTTTACGGAGGTTGAGACCGGTTCTGAAGCACCGGTATTAGTAGTGACAGAGTCAACTGCCCGTCGACTGTGGCCGGGGCAAGATGCGATTGGAAAGACGCTGCGGGGATGGGAAAAGCAACAATTTCAAGTCGTCGGGGTGGTGAGGGACTCGCAGGCC
Organism: Candidatus Acidiferrum sp.; assembly: GCA_035280045.1. Taxonomy (GTDB): domain Bacteria; phylum Acidobacteriota; class Terriglobia; order Acidiferrales; family UBA7541; genus Acidiferrum. The sequence continues at coordinate 7,824 of DATEGP010000079.1, read as the reverse complement.
TCTCACCTGGGGCAGGCGGATGGGCTGTTTTTCTACACACCTGCCGGACCGAAAGAACAGGACAGGCTGCAACTACTCGTGCACAGCAAGAGCAGCGACGCGGCCACAGTACGGGGTATTGGCGAGGCGATGCACGCGCAGGATCCGGGTTTGATGGTGAGTGTAACGAAGCTGGCGGACAACTTGGAGGCCTGGCGAATACCATCGCGGATTGTGGCGGTGATGTCCGGTGTGCTGGGAGCGCTGGCGTTGTTGTTGGCATCCATCGGCGTCCATGGCGTCATATCCTATGGAGTTAGCCAGCGGATTCGTGAGATTGGCATCAGAATGACGCTTGGCGCAGACGGACGCGACGTGATGCGCCTGGTTTTGCGACAAGCGCTGCGGCCAGTAGTGATCGGCGCGATTGTTGGCGTAGTTGGGTGCGCGGCCGTGTCTCAGGTTCTTTCGGATGTGCTGTATGGGATAGGCTCCCACGATCCGATTGCGTTCATCGGCGTGCCAGTGTTTTTGCTCGGCATTGCGTTTCTGGCGAGCTACATTCCGGCCCGCCGTGCAGTTCGCGTCGATCCAGTTGTAGCACTACGTTACGAATAACGTTGTCAATCGCAGGGAGCGCCTATTTGCAGCGAAGAAAGAACGAGCGCGCCAAATCGTATTCGTGGAAATTGAGGAAGGCACCGTAGATCTTACGGTGTTTTTCGATCTCCCTTGCGTAGATGCGGAAAACGGGTTTGACATCGTCGAAATCGATCAAGTCTCGGTCGATGTAGTGCTGAATGCGATCCACGCGGTAGAAGAACCAATCGAAACAGTCGCGAATGTAGACGTCCTTGCGGTCGCGTAATTCTGAGCCGTTCTTTGCAAGGGCGGCAAGCACATCCGCGTAGGAGACGGTCGCTTTTTGTCCGGGAGAGATCTCATATTCGGCCTGTCCATCGTGCCAATCGAGCATGCGAACAGCGCTCTTTTCGAGTTCGTGATTGTGAATGTCGTCGAGGAGTTCTTTTGCGGAGTTGGCCTTTTTCCAGCGGAGTTCTTCAGCGCGCAACTTTCGGCTCTCGCGGATTTCGTAGACGGCTTTGCTTGCCGCAAAAAATGCAGCGGGCAGGCCAATGATTTCAGCCCAATCTTTGAGATTGCTGACGATGTCGTGATAGCTCACCATAGAAACTCGAAGCGGAAGGTTAGCTTGATGGAGAGTTAGTGTCCAGTAGCGTAAAATGGTCTCCCAACCCGTAATGGATATTTCATGAGAATTCTGTTTGTGGCATCGGAAGGGCTGCCGTTTTCGAAGACAGGCGGCTTGGCGGACGTGGTGGAAGCACTGCCCAAGGCGTTGGTGGCGCAGGGCCACGAAGTCGCCGTGGTGTTGCCGCACTATCGTGGTACCGAAGCCGCTTCGGTGGTGATGCCGAGCCTGACGATTCCTATGGGAGGCGGGCGGCTGCGCTTTCCAGCGATTGTGGACGGCGCGCTGATTGGTGGAGTGCGTTATTTCTTCGTGGACGACCCGGCGTATTTTGACCGCGAAGGACTGTACGGGACTGCCGGGAAAGATTATCCCGATAATGCAGAGCGCTACACGGAGTTGTGCCGGGCGGCAATCGAAGTTGCCAAGCACATTTGGCCAACCGACGTTTTTCATTGCCATGACTGGCAGACCGGACTTGTGCCGGTGCTGCTACGGAGTTCGTATAGCGATGATCCACTGTTGAAGAACATCCCGGTGGTCTTCACGATTCACAACATGGGGTATCACGGGCAGTTTCCGAGAGACGTGCTCGACCGCGGCGGAATCCCCGCGACCGTTTTTCATCCCGAGGGAATCGAGTTTTACGGCAGCGTGAATTTGCTGAAGGGCGGACTGATTTATTCGGATTACTTGACGACGGTGAGCAAGAAGTACGCGCAAGAAATCCAAACGAGAGAATTTGGGTACGGACTCGATGGCGTGGCGCGAAAAAGGGCGGACCGGCTGGTAGGGATATTGAACGGTGTGGATTACGGGGCTTGGGATCCTGCAAAAGACTCGCTGATTGCGGCAAGTTATTCGTCGAAGGATTTGAGCGGCAAGCAAACGTGCAAACAGGACTTGCTGGAGACGTTTGGGCTGTCGCACGAGCATCTGGAACGCCCAGTTATCGGAATCGTGTCGCGCTTCGCGGACCAGAAGGGATTCGACCTGATCGCGGAGGAAGCGCTCGAGTTGATGAAGGAAGATTTGGCGCTGGTGGTGCTCGGAACGGGCGACAGGAAATATGAAAAATTGTTCGGGGCTTTGGCGTCGACATTCCCGGGGCGGGTGGGATTGAAAATCGCCTACGACAATACGCTGGCGCATAAGGTGGAAGCGGGCGCGGACATATTTCTGATGCCGTCGCGCTACGAGCCCTCGGGCTTGAATCAGATGTACAGCTTGAAATATGGTACGGTTCCGATTGTAAGAGCGACCGGAGGGCTGGACGACAGCATCCAGCCGTTTGACGTGGAGCATGGCACGGGAACGGGTTTCAAGTTTAAGGAATACTCCGGAGAAGCGCTCTTGTACGCGGTGCGGCAGGCGTTGCATCATTACATGGACGAGCGCATCTGGAAGCGCATTCAGTTGAACGGAATGGCCAAGGATTTTTCCTGGAAAGGGCCGGCCAGGGAATACGCAAAGCTGTATGAGGCGGCGCGAGTGTCACGCGGATACCGGGCGACGGTGCAAGAGCCCGAGAAGCTGGAGAAGATAATTCCGGCGGAGAGCCTGGAAAAGACGGCGGTAGCGGAAAAGCAGGAAAAAGCAGAAACGCCGGTGCGCCGCGTTCCCAAGAAAGCGACTCAGGGAGCCAGCCAGGGTTCTCAAACATCTGCGGAGGGTTCTCCGTCGCGGCCAAAGTCAGAACAAGGGAAAGGGCAGAAGTCTCAGGAGGCGGCGCAAGAAGGTCCAGATTCGCGGAAGAAATTGCAAAGTTCGGGCTCAAAAGCCCTGGAAGGATCGGAGCAAGCCCCTCGGGTTTCGGAGGAAGGCCCTGATCCCTCGGGGCGAGCAGGGAGAAACCAAAAACCTGCTACAACATCTAATTAAACAGACAAAGGAGAGATAAGCGGCTAGCCGAAAGGCAAGCCGCTTAGAACAAAGGTTATGGCAGACAATTCTATTCCGGCGGCAACCGACGGAAATTTTGAAGCGGAAGTGCTGGCCGCGAGCAATTCCAAGCCCGTGATGGTGGATTTCTGGGCCGAGTGGTGCCGGCCGTGTCACATGCTGGCGCCTACGGTAGCGGAAATCGCGCACGACTACGAAGGCAAGCTGAAAGTGATGAAGTTGAATGTGGATGAAGCGATGAATTCCGCGGGGCGGTATGGCATCCGCGGAATCCCGACGCTGCTTGTGTTCAAGAACGGGCAGGTGGTGGAGCAGATCGTAGGAGCTGTCCCGAAAGAGCAGATCACCAAGGCGCTGGATCGCCACATGGCTTAGTTAAAGGCTAAAACGAAGCAATCGGTGGCGTCATCCAAAGCGACGCCACCTTTCTTGTTTTTGCGGACTCCGGCATTTGAGTATCATTAGGGGCAGAGAGCAACGGAGCCTCTCGCGAAATCCACTGACAGAAATCATTTGAGAGCAAATCAGGTTTGCGGAGGAGATACTCTTCTGGAACGCGCGAAACCGGAACATGGGGATCCGCAGTTTCTAGCTGAAGGGCCGCTTAGTCCGCGCCTGCGCGTGCTTTTTTGGTGTCTCGCCGTTGTGATGGGGGCGCTGCACACGTGGGTGTACCGGAATGACCTAAACCCAGACAGCGTTTCGTACATTGAAATGGCCGAAGGTGCGGTGCGAAGCGGATGGCACGCGCTGGTGAGCGCCTATTGGAGCCCTCTTTATCCAACGTTCGTGAGCGTGGCCTTTCGCATTTTTCATCCGACCATGTATTGGGAGTTTACGGTCGTCCACTTGGTGAACTTCGTTGTATATCTAGCCGACCTGGTTTGCTTTGAATTCTTCCTGAGAGAACTGCTCGCCGCGCGGCGAAGCGAAACTAGTTCGAAAGACGACTTGAGGCGCGTGCCGGAAAAGATTTTTTGGACTTGGGGATACCTGCTTTTCATTTGGAGCAACCTGTTTTGGCTAAGGCCCCAGCAGGTCAATCCGGACATTATTGTCGCAGGACTCGTCTATCTGGCAACAGGGCTACTGTTGCGGATTTACAGGTGTGAGCGAGACTGGCTTGCTTTCTCGGGTCTAGGGACCGTGTTAGGAGTGGCTTATCTCGCGAAGGCGGCCATGTTCCCTCTGTCGTTCGTATTTCTCGCGTGCGCGTTTCTGCTTTTCGGAAAGACTCGGCAGTCCTATCCGCGGGCGCTGGCAAGGTCTGCCTTGGCACTGGCGGTATTCGCGATCATCGCTGTTCCGTTCATTGTGGTGATTTCGAAGGCGAAGCATCGCGTGACGTTCGGCGACAGCGGAAAGCTCGCGTACGCAACGTTCGTGGACGGTGCTCCATCAATGACCCATTGGCAGGGGCAGCCGCCAGGAACGGGCACTCCGGCGCACCCAACGCGAAAGGTTTCAGCGGATCCTCTCATCTATGAATTCGCCCAGCCCGTTGCCGGAAGCTATCCTCCTTGGTACGACCCTTCTTATTGGTATGAGGGCATCAGCACGCATTTTTCGCTGAGAGGCCAATTGTGGGTGTTGTTCAAGAGCGCCAATATCTATTTCAAACTGTTTTCCAGGAGCGGCGCGCTCTATGTTGTGTTTCTGGCGCTCATTTTGCTTGTGCGGAAGGCGGGAAAATGGGAATGGGGAGGAAGATGGTTCCGGCTGGTCTGGCTTCCGTCCTTTGGCGCACTGGGGATGTATTCGCTCGTGCTGGTCAAACAGAGGTACGTGAGCGGATTTGCGCTCATGCTGGTTCTGTGGGTTCTCTCAAGCGCGCGCATTTCGTTGTCAGGTGATCAGGTCTTCAAGAAACGGGCGATTCTGGCGACAATCCTCGCGCCGGCAGTGGCTATGTTGTGGCCGCTGGTTGTGAATGTGCGGGCGACGATTGCTAACCGGCCCTATGATCAGCAGGAAGTCGCGGACGGCTTGCGCGAAATGGGGATTCTCCCTGGGGCGCAAGTGACTACGATTGGCACGGGGCTAGAGGCGTATTGGGCGCATCTCGCGGAAGTAAGAATCATCGCCGAGGTTCCCGCAAAGGGAGAGAGCTTCCTGGCCGCGGATTCCGTTAGGAGAAGCGAGGCCCTCAAAAAATTCGTGGAACTTGGAGCGAAGGCGGTCGTGACGAAGAATGCGGCGGTGGCGCATTCGACGGACGGATGGCAGGAAGTGGGGCAAACCCAATACTATGTGTGGCGGCCCCCCGCCAAGTAGGCAGGGACATCCGTGGGGCGCAAACTCTAATGAAGAAATCTCCGCCTACAAGTCTGGTGCGCTGCACCTGGGCGCAGAACGGGCTGAACATTCCTTATCACGACGAGGAATGGGGTGTGCCCGTTCATGACGAGAGGACATGGTTTGAATTTTTGATTTTGGAAGGCGCGCAGGCGGGGCTCAGCTGGGACACGATTCTACGGAAACGCTCGCGATACCCCGAAGTGTTTGATGGATTCGATCCTTCGAAAGTGGCGCGATATGACAAGAAGAAGGTGCGCGACCTGTTGCGCGATGAAGGAATTATCCGTAACAAGTTGAAAATCGCCGCAACGATTGAGAATGCCCGGGCGTTTTTGAAAGTGCAGGAAGAGTTCGGATCGTTCGACAATTACGTTTGGAGATTCGTGGATGGCCGGCCGAGACAGAATGCCTGGAAAACGCACAAGCAGGTGCCCGCGAAGACGCCGCAATCCGATGCGCTAAGCAAAGATCTGCAAAAGCGCGGCTTCCGCTTCGTTGGCTCAACAATTTCCTACGCCCTGATGCAAGCCACAGGCATGGTCAACGATCATCTCGTAACTTGCTTTCGACATGCTGATTTGGGAATGACCGGCAGAAAATCCTGAAAGGCCGGTCATTTTGCCTTGAGTGCTTGCGGGGCGGGAGCGATCTTGGTGAATCGTAGATGCCATCCGCCAAAAGACCGCGTGAAAACATCAGTATCGTCTTCGTCAAAGAACTTCGTGGTGTCCGGCGCTTGCCGATACTCTTTGATGTAACTCACGACGGCCGTGTTGCCGAAGAAATACACACGCATGTTCTTTTTCTCGATGGTGTAAGGACTTGGCCCGTTATCGTGCTGCGCAAAATTGTGTTTCACGTTTTGCTGAAGCTCCGCCTTTGACACCGCCTCTTTGCCGCCGTCCACAACACACACCCAGTCGTCGGCAAGCGCGCCCATCTTCGATGTATCGTTTTGCTGTTCAAATTGAGCCGTTTGCGCTTCGATTTTTCGGAGCGCCTGTTCCTCTTGCGCCCTGGACTCTTTTTGGCTCCGGGCAAATGAAAGCACCGCAAACAGGCCGGCAAAAGCAAGGAAGACGAGGGCTTTTTTCATGGGCTCTTCTCCCGCGGGGAGGGGGATTATAGCACTAACCGTTAGCGCCGGATTAAAATTGATATGTTAGGACTGCCGCCATTGGCTTGCGCTGAGGACAGGGCCAGCTTACGATAAGAGGCTGCCGTTCGTTGTGAAATCCACAGAAGTCACGGGGAAATGAGCGATACGGCGCGGAAGTGTGGATAGGGAAGAGGCCCGCATGAAATCCGTCGTCGTGGTCGGCGCGCAATGGGGTGATGAGGGCAAGGGCAAAGTCGTCGACTATCTCTCCGGCTCATTTGATTACATCGCGCGCGTCGCTGGCGGACACAACGCTGGGCATACAGTCATCATTGGAAAAGAACGGTTTGTTTTGCAGCTCATTCCGTGCGGGATTTTGCGGCCAAAGCAGCATGCGGTAATTGGCACCGGCGTGGTAGTGGATCCCGCGGCGCTGGTAGCAGAGATTGAAACGCTTTCAAAAGCGGGCGTAGACGTGAGCGGACGGTTGCACGTCAGCAATCGCGCGCACCTGATTTTTCCCTATCATCGCGAGCTAGACAAAGCGGCGGAGATCGCGCGCGGCGCCAACAAAATCGGCACCACTTCACGCGGAATCGGTCCTGCTTACGAAGACAAGATGGCGCGGCGCGGCCTGCGCATGTGCGATTTGCTCGAGCCGGAACTTTTTCGAAAGAAAGCCGCCCAGGTTGTTGCGGAGAAAAACCGCCTTGCCAAGGGCGCTTACGGCGCGGACATTGATTTTTCGCAGGAAGTGGAAGAAACGCTGAAGCTCGGCGAAAAAATCCGTGGCTATATCTGCGACACCGCAGAACTCGTCAACGGAGCTATGGAACAAGGGAAGTCCGTGCTGTTCGAGGGCGCTCAAGGCACCATGCTGGACATCGATCACGGAACGTATCCGTTCGTGACCTCCTCGAGTGCGACTTCCGGTGGTGCCGCAACGGGCGTAGGCGTGCCTCCCACAAAAATTAAAAACGTGCTGGGGATCTCCAAGGCGTATACCACGCGCGTGGGAGGCGGGCCATTTCCGACTGAAATGCCTGACCTCGACGCCAAGGAAGTCCGCGACCGCGGAAATGAATTTGGCGCTGTGACTGGCCGTCCCAGGCGCTGCGGCTGGTTGGATTTACAGGTTCTGCGCTACGCAAAGATGATCAACGGCATCGATTCCTTAGTGATCACCAAGCTGGACGTTTTTGACACCCAGCGCGAAATCCAAGTGTGTGTCGGCTACAAATACAAAGGGAAGCTGCTGAAAGAAATGCCCGCGCTGGCGGAAGAATACGAACACGTCACGCCGGAATACAAGACGCTTCCGGGATGGAACAGT
>DATEGP010000078.1:0-136114 GCA_035280045.1 Candidatus Acidiferrum sp. | reverse complement strand
TCACCCGCGCCAGCACTTCCACCCTTCCCAACTCCCTCTTGCTCATCTCCGTCCGCCCCAATCTGACCTCCTCTCGGAGGTCCTATTAAGGGGACATTTCTATCGAGGACAAAAGGGGACATTATCATCGAGGTTCAACAGCAAAAGTTGTAAAGCCACACAAGCTGGTCGCCAACGCAGCTAGAAATCTTAGATTAATAAGATGGGAAAGCTGACCCTACAACTCCAAACGCGATTGATTCCATAAACCATGGCTAAGTTGCCTGGGCAAAGCAAAAAAAGTTGCTTGGAAAACCAAGAAATGAATACTCACGCTTTGCTGTCGCCTTTTCACGACAGTTATTTTTATGGGTCATTTCTCTAAGCAAACTAGGTCAAGGGTGGTACTCACCAAAACGTTGCCGGTTCCTGACCTCCTACCGGATTAGGTCGTGCTAATAGAGCACTTTTGATTCTTACGTTCGTTTGCCGCCGCCGCGATACTCGTTCACGCAGAGAGTATGCCATGGAAAAGTCCATCCGTGTCCTCGTGGCGAATCATCCGCGCCTTATGCGGGAAACGATTCTCACGACTTTTGCTGACCAGCCCGACATTGAAATTGTCGGCGAGGTCGATGAAGAGTCGGAGATTTCCGAGAGTGTGAGAAGGACACTTCCGAATTTCGTGGTGATCGCTCTCGACCACCCGGGAGAACGGCCGCGAATCTGCGACGTTTTACTTCGAGAGCATCCGGAAGTGCGCGTAATCGCCGTGGCACCTGCGAAAAACTATGTCGTTTATTACTGGGCCTCGCTCGATATTCATTCAAGTACCGTCGAGGCTTCCGAAGAAGGAGTGCTTAGCGCCGTGCGAAGTAAATTGGTCACTACCAAGATGAATTGAATTGAACCGGTTTCTGCCCGGCCAGGAGAGAGAAATGCTTGGCAGCACAAAACAATGGATGGGGAGAGTGCAGTTTCTTTGCTTAGGGCTTATTCTCTGTCTTCCTCTTTGCGCGCAACAGCAAGACCAAACCCCTAGGTCCGTTCGCGAGCAAGGCGCTAGCAATTACCGAACGCAAGAGCCCTCCGATCTCGCCCAGGAGAATCTCAACCGCGTTGCCGCCTCTGCGGCCCAGATTCGCGCAGTCCTTGCCAAGGACGAGGGTTTGTTGGTCGAACTGAAGCGCTGGGTGGCCAAGGAAGCGACCGACAATGGCCAAGTCATCGACGATGCGAATCTAACTGACCAGGCGATCTTCGACCGCTTGGAGCAGGACGTCGTGTTTCGTTCTGTTGCTACGCGTCTGCTGCAGCGATACGGCTACCTCATGCCCGCTGCCAATCCCGATTCCGATGTTGCCAAAGAAAAAGAATTAGTCCTCAAAGAGCGGGCACGCCGCCTGGTCCAAATTGAATCGCAGGAAGATACAGACTCCCTTCGACCGCAAGGAAGCCGTGAAGAACTGGAGGAGACGGCCTCTTGCGACCCGCGCACCCAGGAAGATTGCCCGCAGCAGTCACCGACCGGGCGCGGACAACGCACTCGTTCTCCTGGTAGTGCGCCCCTGCGCGAGAGAAATCCAAATTCTCAGGAAGCGCCCGAGCAATTGCCGCAGCAGAGTTCGCCTCGCCTGATTCAGGCAGACGGATTGCCGGAGCTTCCGGACCTGAAGGACGGTTCGAATTCTTCGGCCGCTTATCAATTGGCCTCCAACCCAATCTCACGGAACACAAACCCTCTCAACGGCGCTCCGTCCCTTGGTGGAAGCGCCGTCGATGGGTTGCTGCTTCCGCAAAGCCTTCTAGCCTTAGATCGCGAACGAACCGCCCCGGATGAAACTTCCACGCGGACGAACGAAATGGCGCGAGTGAAGCGGACTGGTCCTTACCGAGGCCGGGGCACGGAAGAAGAAGATGTCACCCCCGTGAAAATGTCTCATCGCGCTAATCCTTACGCGGACATTCCGTCGCTTTACGACATGTATGTGCAAGCTTCAGTGCGGCAGAGGCCGACGGAACGCTTTGGCCTCGACGTGTTTCGCAACACGGCTAACGATCCTGAGGAGCTTCCGATGGATCTCCCGGTTGGGCCCGACTATGTCGTTGGTCCAGGGGACAGCTTGGAAATCGACATGTGGGGAGCTGTGTCGCAACGCCTATTCCGTGTCGTTGATCGCGAAGGACGCGTATCGTTGCCGGAGGCCGGCCCGCTTTTGGTCAGCGGACGGAACTTATCGGATGTGCAACAAACTGTGCAACAGACGTTGCGCACACAGTTTAGGGATGTTTCCGCGGACGTTTCCGTCTCTAAACTAAGGACTGTGCGTGTGTATGTAGTCGGTGAAGTAGGGCAGCCTGGTGCATACGACATCAGTTCTCTCTCGACTCCGCTCAACGCACTGTTCGTGGCTGGTGGAATTACTCCTCGTGGCTCCTTGCGCGCGCTCAAACATTTACGAGGCAAGCAGCTTGTGGAAGAAGTGGATGCCTACGATCTGCTCCTTCACGGCGTTCGCTCCGATTTGCGCCGGCTGGAGAATGGCGACACTCTGTTGGTTCCCCCGCTTGGCCCGCAGGTTACGGTGGATGGGATGGTTCGCCGTCCCGCTATCTACGAGCTGAATGGCGAAAAATCACTTGCTGATGTGCTGGGACTAGCTGGTGGGATTCTTCCCACTGCAACGCTGCGACACATTGAGGTTCAGCGTGTCGAGGCGCACGAAAAGCGGACCATGCTGACGCTCAACCTCTCTCCGAGCGGCGATTCCGATGATGTCAAGAAGCAATTGGATTCTTTCGCCATCCACGATGGCGACGAAGTGCATATTTTCCCCATCGCTCCTTACAACGAAGATGCGATCTATGTGCAAGGGCATGTCCTGCGCCCCGGCCGATATTCGTATAAGTCCGGCATGAAACTTTCCGACCTGATTGGCTCTTACAAGGACCTACTGCCGGAGCCAGCGCCTCACTATGCGGAAATCGTCCGGTTGAATGCTCCCGATTTTCGTCCAAGTGTAGAAAGCTTTGATCTCTCCGCGGCTTTGGCGAATCCAGCTTCGGCTCCCGGACTTCAGCCGCTCGACACCGTTCGCATCTTTAGCCGTTATGACTTCGAGCCTGCTCCGGAAATTTGGGTCGGTGGAGAAGTGCGTGTTCCTGGCAAGTACCGCACTTCTGGTCAAGTGCGCCTGAAGGATGCGGTGTTTCTTGCGGGCGGTGTCACGCAGGACGCATTACTCGATTCTGCGCAGCTCTTCCGCACCGAACCCGACGGCACGCTGAAAATTCTAAGCGTGAACTTGGCCAGGGGTTTGGCCGGAAACTCCAGGGACAACATTTTGCTCGAGCCGCGCGACCGCCTCATCGTTCATCGAAGTGCAGCGAAAGTTGACCCGCCAACGGTGTACGTGAAAGGCGAGGTGGATAAACCCGGCCGCTACCCGCTGACCACCAATATGCATGTTGAGGACTTGGTTCGCGTCGCCGGCGGCCTCAAGAAAAGTGCGGATACCGACACCGCCGACCTGACGAGCTATGCCGAGAGTCATAGTGCCAAGCCCGTCGCGCAGAACTTGAACATCAAGCTCTCGGCAGCTATGCAAGGGGACGCATCCGCAGATTTGCCGCTGCACGATGGCGATGTCCTCACCATTCGGCAAAGCCCTGGTTGGAACGACATCGGTGCCATGATCACCCTCAAGGGAGAAGTGCAGCATCCGGGAACGTACGGCATTCGACCCGGGGAACGGCTCAGCTCGATCTTGGCAAGAGCCGGTGGCTTCAATGCGCAAGCTTATCCCTATGGCGCCGTTCTAATGAGGCGTGACGTCCGAGAGTTGGAGATGCAATCTCGCATGGAACTTGTGCAGCGCGTCAAGGCCGAGCAGGTGTCGCTCAAATCCTTGCCGGAATCGGATGCAGATCAGAAGAATGCAAAATTGACGGCCATTGCCGAAACGGAAACGACGTTGCAGCAACTCCAAGTCAATCCTCCCATCGGCCGCGTCGTGATTCACGTACAGCCGAACCCCAAGGAGTGGCAGAACACGCCGAAAGACATTGCTGTCCGCGATGGCGACGTGCTTTTTGTTCCCAAGAAGGCGGGCTACGTCATGGTGAACGGGCAAGTGTTTAACGCGACCGCTATCGGCTTCCAGTCCGGAAGAAGCGCGAAATGGTACCTCAGCCAGGCTGGCGGACTCACTCCGCTCGCGGATCGCAAAGGTGTTTTTGTGATTCGAGCGGACGGCTCTGTGATTGCCGCAAAGAATAACAGCAGCGGATGGTGGTCAGGCGATCCGTTGAGCGCGGCATTGAAACCGGGCGATACGGTCGTTGTGCCGGAAAAGGCCCCGAAGATTGGCGGTCGCAATTGGGCGACGGTGATGCAGGCTGCGCAGATGGCTTCGTCCATAGCGCTGACGGTGGCTTACATCCATCCGTGATGAGGGAAGGGTAGAGAAGGTTTGATGGGGGAGTTTTGAGAAGGTTGAAAAACATCGCAGTCTTGTTGACTTGTCTCGTTGCCTCTTGGCTGACGAGTGCAGTGTCTTCTGCTGCTCCACTGCCCCAAGCGCCCGAAAAGCAGAATGACACCGCGGCCCCAAAGAGCTCTGCGGAAATGGTGTCAGAAGAGAAAACTAAAGATACACCGAGCGCGAATGCCGAACCGTACCAGTTCTCAACAACACAGCACCACGGTGTCTCGAAACTGGCCACCGACTTCCTGATGGACCAAAAAGAAATCTGGACGAGCCCCACGAAGCTCAGGCTTTCGGATGCAGAGTGGCTAGTGCCTTTGTCCGGAATTACTGCAGGACTCTTTGTGACGGACCGCGATTTCAGCAAACACCTATCGCAAAGTCCAACAACAATCAGCCATTACAAAACACTTTCGAATGCCGGCGTGGGGGCTCTCATTGGCGGCGCCGGCGGCATGTGGCTGCTCGGTCACGCGGCTCACAACGAACATTGGAGCGAGACTGGTTTCCTGGCAGGAGAGGCTGCCATCAACAGTCTCGTGATGGTTGAGGGAATGAAGTACTCCCTGCGGCGCGAGCGGCCCTACCAAGGCGACGGCAGCGGCGCATTTTTTCAAAGCGGCGGCACGTCGTTTCCTTCGGAGCATGCAGCCGCAGCCTGGTCCGTCGCCAGCGTGGTCGCCCACGAATATCCAGGCCCGTTGACGAAGATCTTCGCGTATGGCCTTGCGTCTTTAGTGGATATTTCTCGCGTGAAAGGACATCGGCACTTCCCTTCGGACGTGTTCGTTGGCAGCGTGCTTGGCAATCTCATCGCGCAGAACATCTACGCGCGTCATCACGATCCTGAGCTTGGTGGTGAAGCTTGGCGGTCGATTAGTCAGGTATTTCGCGGTGACGGAAGCGCTTCTCCCGCGAATCAAGGTTCCCCGTATGTTCCGCTCGATAGCTGGATTTATCCGGACCTCGATCGTCTCGCGGCCATGGGCTTGATCGAAAGTGGATTCGCTGGCATGAAGCCCTGGACACGAAACGAGTGCGTACGACTTTTGGATGAAGCCGGAGAGCACGTCGGGTCAGGGATGGGTGGCCCCGAGGCGGAGAAGATTTACAGTCTGCTCGAAACGGAATTCCGTGCTGATAGAGAACGCCTTGATAGTGGGGGCCGCACCCGGGCCCAAGTCGAGGCGGTCTATGCCCGCATAACAGAAGTCTCAGGCCAGCCACTCACCGACGGCAATCACTTTGGTCAAACAATCACAAATGACTTCGGCAGACCCTATCAGGAAGGATCCAATTCTGTCGATGGGATTTCCGGCTGGACGACAAGCGGACGCTGGGCGAGTTACGTGCGGGCCGAATATCAGCATTCTCCTTCCTCTTCCGCGGAGCCTTTGCAAGTAAGGCAGTTCATCGGTTCTGTCGATAGTCTCCCTAGCGTTCCACCTGCAACCCCATTCGCTGCGGTGAACCAGGCGCGGTTGCTGGACGCCTATGTGGGGCTGACCTTCGACAACTGGCAGCTTTCTTTCGGAAAGCAGAGCTTGGCGTGGAGCCCGATGCAGAGCGGCCCGCTGATGTTTAGCGACAACGCGGAACCGATCAATATGTTCCGCATCAGCCGGGTTTCTCCATTCCAGCTTCCCAGCATTTTGGGCTGGCTGGGACCCATTCGGATGGAGTGGTTCCTCGGGCAGCTCAGCGGCCACGACTTCGTTTTCCAAACTGACACCGGCACCGTGGGGCAGTTTGGCCAACCTCTGGGCAGGCAGCCGTTCCTGCAAGGGCAGAAATTCGCTTTCAAGCCCACATCGAATTTTGAGTTCAGTGTTTCACTAACGGTAGTGTTTGCTGGCGGTCCGGGTGCCCTGACTTCGCACAGTTTAATCAAAAGCTATTCGATTGGCCAAGGCAACGGTTTACCAGGCCCAACAGATCCAGGCGACCGGCGCTCGGGAGTGGACTTTAGCTACAAAGTGCCGGGGCTGCGCAATTGGCTGACATTTTACGGTGATGCCTTTACGGAAGACGAATTCTCTCCGTTGGGTTACCCGCGCAAATCTGCGATAGAGGGTGGAATTTATCTTCCGCGAATTCCAGGTGTCCCCAAGCTCGACCTTCGCCTAGAAGGAGGAACTACGGCGCCCGTCGATTTTCCAGAGTGCGCTGGCTGTTTTTATGTCAACGGTCGTTATCCAGGCGGCTCCTATGTGAACAACGGAAACCTGCTGGGCAGTTGGTTGGGCCGCGGTGGGCAAGGCGAACGTGTCTGGAGCACTTACTGGCTGTCTCCACGCAACAAGATTCAATTCGCCTACCGCCATCAGAAGGTTGACGGAGATTACGTGCCGCAAGGAGGCACTTTGAACGACGGCGGAGTAAGTCTGGAGTTTCAAGTCAGGCCTGCCGTAACGCTTTCGGGTTCTGTGCAATACGAGGAGTGGAATTACCCGGTGCTCGCTCCGGAAGCGAGGTCCGATTGGGCTACCAGCGTGGGGTTCACGTTCTGGCCTCACCTCTGGAAGTGAGCGCATGAAGTCTGGGCAAGAGAATTTAGCGATGGAAACAAGAGAGAAATGACGCAGACAGCTGCCAAGCCGCAGCCCGAAGCCGCGCCTCAACCAGCCGCGGGCGAGGTTCTGTTGCCTGAAGTTCCGCTGGAGGATTCGCCCGAACTGGAGGCGGCGCACTTTCGTTTGCTCTGGGAGGGCCGCCTTTTCCTCTTTCGTGCGAGCTCAATTGCACTGCTGGCTTCGACGCTTGTCGCTTTCTTAATTCCGAAATCCTACACGTCGACGGCGCAGCTCATGCCGCCGGATCAGCAATCTTCGTCGGCACTGGGAATGATGGCGGGAATGGCGGCGAAAGCCGGAGGCGGACTCGGCGCCGTGGCTGGCGATCTGTTAGGAATCAAAAGTTCGGGCGCACTGTTTATCGGAATGCTCAGAAGCGAGACGGCCGAGGACCGCCTCGTAGAGAAATTCGATTTGAGAAAAGTATATGGCAGCCGTCTCACCGCGGATGCACGCAGGAGGCTAGACGAAAATACGTCGATTTCGGAGGACCGCAAGAGCGGCATTATCAGTATCAGCGTAACGGATCACAGTCCCCAGCGCGCTGCGGCGATTGCTAACGCATACGTCGACGAATTGAATTCACTGGTGGCCGAACTATCAACCTCCTCGGCCCACCGCGAACGCGTGTTCCTGGAAGAGCGCCTTAGAGTTGCCAAACGAGATTTGGACGAAGCTGCCAACGAGCTTGCGCAATTCTCCAGCAAGAACAACACGCTCGACATCCAGCAAGAAGGCAAAGCCATGCTGGATGCCGCTGGAACGATTGCCGGCGAACTGATCGCTGCACAGTCGCAACTTGAGGGGCTCCGCCAAATTTACACAGACAATAATTCCCGCGTTCGGGCTATGCGGGGTCGCGTCGCAGAACTTCGCCGGCAACTCGAAAAACTTGGAGGCACGCAAGGTAACCGTACGAAGAATGGTCCGGTGTTGAGCTCGGCGAAAAATCAGGCTGCAGATCCACCACCCGGAGAAGTCGCGGACCCGCCTTCAGGACAAGCTGCGGATCCGCCCGGGGATCAATCGGCCGATCAGGTTGCGCAATCGGGCAGTATGCCTTATCCCACCATCCGGAGTTTGCCTCTGCTGGGAGCAAAATACTCCGACTATTATCGGCGCGCAAAGATTCAGGAGACCGTTTTCGAGTTGCTAACCCAGCAATACGAATTGGCCAAAGTGCAGGAAGCAAAGGAGACACCCAGCGTAAAAGTTTTGGACCCAGGTAGAGTTCCGGAGAAGAAGTCGTTTCCTCCGCGTTTGTTGATCATGTTCCTCGGGACGGTCCTGGCTTTGTCGATATCCGCGGTTGGGGTGTTGGCGGCCAATCAGTGGCAGCAGGCCGACCCCACAGATCCCCGCAAGGTGCTCGCGCAGGAAGTTGTGGCCACTGTCCGAACGCGCGTTCCGTGGATAGCCCGCAACGGCCACGGGGCGGAAGAGAATGACTCTTTGGGTAGAAATAACGTTGGGAAAGAGAGAGTTTTGGGACGACTCGACCGGTGGCCGTCGTCAGACGGGCCGGAAGAGCGGTAAGGCTGTCCCGAAAAGCTGTACGAGAGTGACGAAGAGCTGTTACGGTGTGCGTAAGCTAAAGAAAATAATTGGGTTAGGTCACATATCGCCCTGTAAGTGACGGGGCGGAGCTGTAGAGAACAGATGAGCGCCTCGATCATTCAGCCAGGTGTGATTCAGCCTGAGGTAATCCAGCCTCTTGCGGAGGCCGTCGCGGGACAGGTTGTTTCGTTCCCCGACAAAGTGCAGGTTGCCTCGGAAGCGAGCTGGTATGCGGTATACACCTGCGCGAATCACGAGAGGCGTGTGGCAGATCAATTCGCTGGCCGAAACATTGTGCATTTCCTGCCGCAGTACGAATCCGTGCGCCGATGGAAAGACCGCAAGGTCCGGTTGCAATTGCCACTCTTCCCTGGCTACCTGTTCGTTCATATGGTGGTGCAGGAGCGGCTTCGAGTGCTGCAAGTTCCTGGCGTGGTCCAGTTGGTGGGGTTCAAGGGGAGCCCGACGCCGATGCCGCAGGAGGATATAGAGAGGATACGGGAGTTCCTTGGGCAGGGTTGGCGGGCAGAGCCACACCCGTATCTGCAAGCCGGGAGGAAAGCGCGTGTAGTCCACGGCCCGTTGGCGGGCATGGAAGGAATCATCTTGCGGCGCAAGAATCGCAGCCGCCTGGTGCTCTCGTTCGACCTGATCCAGCGGTCGATGGCGATCGAGATGGACGAAGGGGATTTGGGTCCGCTGTGAGAGGCAGTGCAGCAAAAAGAATAGGGGGAACTCGATGAAGGGTGTGATTCTAGCCGGGGGAACGGGGTCGCGGCTTTATCCACTGACACGCGTAACGAACAAGCATCTCCTGCCCGTGTATGACAAGCCGATGTTGTATTACCCCCTCCAGACCTTGGTTGATGCCGGAATCATGGACATATTGATCGTGACGGGCGGCAACAACGCGGGAGACTTCCTGCGATTGCTCCGCAACGGTAAAGATTTTGGCCTGAAGCAGCTGAGTTTCGCGTACCAGGAAGGCGAAGGAGGGATCGCGGACGCGCTGCGGTTGGCAGAACCGTTCGCGGCAGGCGAAAAAATCTGCGTGATCCTCGGAGACAACATCCTGGAAAACAGCATTCAATCGTCCAAGGAGAGGTTTGAGAGGCAAGAGGAGGGTGGATTGGTATTGTTGAAGAAAGTTCCGGACCCAGAACGTTTTGGCGTGCCGGTGTTCGAAGGCAAGCGAATTGTGAAGATCGAGGAGAAGCCCAAATTGGCGAGCTCGCCCTACGCCATTATTGGTGTGTATTTCTACGACGGCACCGTGTTCGACCGCGTGCGGCCACTAAGACCTTCGGGCCGCGGAGAACTGGAGATCACGGACGTGAATAATTCCTACCTTCGCGAAGGAAAACTTGATTATGAAATCATCGAAGGCGGATGGACGGACGCGGGGACGTTTGAATCGTTGTGGCGGGCGACAAAAATGATGCGCGAGAAGGCGCTGCTGGGTGAAGAACTCGCCCTGGCAGCAGCTTCCAGAAAGCAGCTTTTCGTTTCACCGTCGCAGAGTGATCAAAAACCAGTTCCACAACGAACGAATGGGGGGCTCCATGGCCGCTAGCGCGGTACCATCCCTGCAAGTGCTCGCGACGGAGATTGCGGACGTGAAGCTGATTGTGCCGCGAATCCATAGGGATCATCGAGGATTCTTCTCGGAGACGTATAACAAAGCTGGACTCGCGGAGTTGGGTGGCAATCTGGATTTCGTCCAGGACAATCATTCTCTGTCGGTGGAGCGGGGAGTCGTGCGCGGATTGCATTTCCAGATTCCGCCGTTCGCACAGGACAAATTGGTGCGCGTGATACGCGGATCGGTTTTCGACGTAGCTGTGGACATTCGGCGCGGATCCCCGACGTACGGGAAGCATGTGGCGCGAATCATCAGCGCTGCTGATTGGAACCAGTTCCTGGTTCCGGCTGGCTTCGCGCATGCGTTTTGCACGCTGGAATCGAACACGGAAGTCATCTACAAGGTGACAAATTATTATTCGCCGGAGCATGACCGCGGATTGCTCTGGAACGACCCGGATTTGGCGATTGCGTGGCCCATCAGGGAAACAGAAGCAGTTCTTTCGGACAAGGACATGAGGCAACCGCGGTTCCAGGATTTGCCGCAGTACTTCTGAGGAAAGAAAGAGGAGCGCATGGCAAGAGTGCTGGTGACAGGAGCGGGGGGGTACATTGGGACAGTTCTTGTGCCCACGCTGCTGGAACAAGGATACAAAGTGCGAGCGCTGGATCGGTTCTTCTTCGGAAAGCAGTTGCTTGCAGAAGATCCAAGGGTCGAAGTCGTGCAAGAAGATTCGCGGAGAATCCGACCAGAGCATCTCAAGGGAATCGATGCAGTGGTGGACCTTGCGGCACTCTCGAACGATCCCAGCGGTGAGCTGTTCCAGAAAGAGACGTGGGAGATCAACCGCGACGCCCGCGTGCGCACAGCGTCGCTGGCGAAGGAACTTGGCGTTAAGAGGTACATATTGCCGTCGTCGTGCAGCGTGTACGGCTTTCAGTCTAACGGGCACGCGGTGTGCGAGACGAGCGAGACGAATCCGCTGACGACTTACGCGAAAGCGAATCGCGCGGCGGAGGACGGGATTCTGCCGCTGGGGAGGAACGGCTTTTGTTCCGTCGTGATTCGGCAGGCGACGGTGTTCGGCTATTCGCCGCGGATGCGTTTCGACCTTGCAATCAACGGGATGACTTACGGGGCATGGAAAACCGGCGTGCTTCCGCTCATGCGCGACGGATCGCAGTGGCGGCCGATGTTACACGTTCGGGACGCGGCGGCGGCGATCTGTTTTTTGCTGAAGGCAGATGCGGCGAAAGTCAACAGGCAAATTTTTAATATCGGAGCGAATCGCAACAACTACCAAGTGGGTCCCTTGGCGGAAATTGTGATCGGATGCTTGCCGAAAGAAATCCGCGTGGAGTGGTACGGCGATCCGGACAAGCGGTCGTACCAAGTGTCGTTCGACAAGATCCAGGAGCTGGGATTTGAGGCGAAATACGGAGCCAAAGAAGGCGCGCTAGAAGTGTACCAGGCGCTCGAATCCGGCGTGCTGCAGAAGACGCCGCAAACCATCACGCTCGATTGGTACAAAGAGCTGACAAAGTGGCACAAGATCACTAAGGAAGTGGAAATGTACGAGGGGATCGTCAGCATAGAATCCTTTCCACGCTCGGCGGGAGTCGGGGGATCGTAAGCACATGATCGTGGCGGTGCTGGGAGCGAATGGGCAACTGGGCAGCGACCTCGTGCGCGTGGCAAGAGAATTTCAGGATATGAAAACGCTGCCGCTGACAAGGCAGCATCTGGACGTTTGCGACTTGGCGTCGATTCCGCAAGCTCTGGCTGAAAAGGAGTTCGATGCGGTTGTGAACTGCACGAGTTATCACAAAACGGATGAAGTGGAGGGGCGGGCGACGGAGGCGTTTCGCGTTAATGCGCATGCCGTGGCGGCAATCGCGAAAGTATGTAAATCCCACGATGTTCGTTTCGTTTATATCAGCACGGATTATGTTTTTGACGGAGAAAGCACTCGGCCCTATACGGAGACAGACCCAGTTGCCCCGGTCAATGTTTACGGCGCGTCGAAGTTGCTCGGGGAAAAGTTCGCGACGCGCGAGTATCCGAATGGGACGCTCATCGCGCGCGTGGCGTCGCTGTTTGGCGTGGCGGGTTCGAGCGGCAAGGGCGGAAATTTTGTCGAGACGATTTTGAGCAAGGCGAGAGAGTCCGGCGAAGTCCGCGTGGTGAATGATGTCACGATGTCGCCCACGTCCACCGCGGACGCAGCGCGTGTGATTTTGAAACTGCTGGAGAGTGACGCGGCGGCCGGGACGTACCACGTGGTGAATTCGGGTTTGGCGACGTGGTTTGAGTTTGCGCGGCAGATCGTGGAAGAGGCGGGGATCCAAGCAAAGGTCGTACCGGTGTCCAGCAGCGAGTATCCCACCGCCGCGATTCGCCCTTCCTACACGGCGCTGGACAATCGGAAGGCCGCCGAACTCGCTGGCAAGATCCCGAGTTGGAGCGACGCCCTTCACCGGTATTTGGCAGCGAAGCGGTATTTGCAACCTTGTCGATCAGCTGCCGTGATTGCGGGCACATGACTTTTGGGAATCCTGGCCCAGTCCCAAGGGTATAGAGCGAAGAATATGGCCGGAAGCGCAAAACGCGAAGTCGGAAAACTGATTGAGGCCGTGTTAGGCGCTAAGCTTACTCGCGCCGGTGAAGAGGGGGGAGCCCCTGGCCGTCTGGGCCGTCAGTTGGTGACAGACGCGTTCAACTATTTTTTGAGCAAAGTTGTTCCCGGCCTCATGGGGTTCCTGTCCGTTCTCGTCTTTGTGCGCATGGTTGGAGTGGAGCAGTATGGGCGGTACGCCGTCATATTCGGATTTGTGATGGCTTCAGCCGCGGGTTTGGCAGGCTGGCTGAGTCAAGGCATCATCCGTTTTCAGAGTCAGTGGGGGGAACCTGCGGAGGCTGCGAGTTTTCTCCACTCCGCCGTTGCTGGCACTATCCTCTCCGTGGTTGTGGGCGGGATTATTCTCGGCATTGCGATACCCGCTTTTGGGTTACAGAAGGGTTGGCCTCTGCTGATTTCGCTGGCGCTGTTTGGAGTGCTACTGGTTTACACCGTTAGACTCGCTCGCTTCCAGGCATCGCTGCGATCGGGACAGGTGCTCAGAATCGAGGCTGTACGGTCCGTGGGATGCTTCTTTATCCCCATTGCGCTTTTTTGGATTACAGGTTCCAGAGATTTCCGCTTGCTTCTACTAGGAATCGCGCTGGGGTACTCGCTGCCTTTGCTTGAACCAGCTTTGTCGCAGGCAAGGTTGCATGCGGAGCGTGGCCAACTCTGGTTGTCCGTCGGGCAGCGGAAGGTTTTGAGTGAGCTTTGGGCGTACGGCTGGCCTGTGGGCGTATGGAGCATGTGTTTGACCTTGCAAAGCGCGCTCGATCGTTTCTTCATCCAGCGCTTTTCCGGGGATGCAAACGCGGGATCCTACGCCGCAATGTATGACGTCATCGTGCGGTCCTTTAGCCTGCTTTGTTTTCCACTGGTTCTGTCTGCAAATTCCCTTGTCATGTCGAGATGGAACAAGGGCGATAAGAGGGGAGCAATTTCCGTAATTGCATCATCTCTGAAATATCAAACAGCGATTTCAATCGTCTTCCTTCTTGCATTAGGTCTCTTGACGCGACAAGTTAGCCACGCCATCCTCGGTCGCCAACACGAAGCAAATTCTTCCCTGGTCTTGCCTTTAGCATTCGGGGGTTTCCTATGGCAGATTTCGTATTTGGTGCACAAGCCGTTAGAACTCATGTGCCTAACAAAACGAATGCTGGCGGCCATGATCATAGCACTTGCCGTAAGTGGCATTGGAAATTACCTGTTCATTCCAGTCTTTGGGTATCCGGCTGCGGCGTATATGGCCATGGCTGCACCAGCGGCATACCTAATCATTGCCTGGGCATTGACTCCTCTGAAGGAATTTCGCCGAGAGATTTCCGTTTCGACGGTCCCCTTAGTTGTTCAGGATTTCAACCAATGCGACTGAATCGCTTTTGCCAAGAACGGTTTCGTGGTCCCGGAGTTTGAAAGGTACCTGATATGAGCTTGACGAAGGAAATGAGTCTGGCAACCAGCGCACCAGATATTACTTGGACTCACCGCGCACTACCACTCATCCTCGATGCCATTCCGGTGGGTTGCAGATCTCTCCTAGACGTAGGGTGCGGCCGAGGGATCATCGGAGCTCTGTGCAGAATTTATCGGCTGCCGGAGCGGCTTGTGGGTATTGATGGCTTTGCGCCCTACGTGGAGTTCACTCGCTCAGCTGGAATGTACGACGAGACCCTATTGCGAAACTTGAACGATATGCCGCTCCCGTTCCGCAGCCAAGAATTCGAAGTGGTGACGTGTACGGAAGTCATCGAACACTTAGAATGGAGTGCAGGACAGAAGCTCCTCGATGAGCTTGAGCGAATCGGGTCGCATATTATTGTGACGACTCCAAACATCGATTTCCAGCAAAGCGAATACGACGGCAACGTGTTTCAAAGACACTTGTCAAAGTGGAAGCCGCGCAACTTCCAAGAACGCGGATACAGAGTTTATGGGGTGGGCATCCTTAACGTTGGATATGGAATGAAAGCTGTTGCGGAGAGTGTCGTAGGCTGCGCCGCCAGCGATACCATGTTTGCTCACGTTCGGAAGTCTGCGCGCTACATCTCCGAAGCCTTGGGGGCTTTGACCCGCAGGCTCCCCCAACTCTCTTCGAACCTACTGTGCGTCAAGGCGCAATCCATTCGTCAGAATGTTGATCTGACGGCCGGTTCTTGACGGGCTGATCGGGATTGCGCCGATAGCGACCCGGTATGTGAAAGGTAGGGGTGAGTAGTCTTCTTACATCTCCGTGGATTCCAACGGCCATCCTGCTCCTATTGGCGTGCCGAATGCGGCTATTGTCCAAGAGCTGGCTTGTTCCGGGTCCTTTCGCATTGGGGATCTGGAGCGTGTACCTGATTGTTCCGCTGGCGCTGGCCCCGGAATACCGAGTGCCGGCGATCGGCGCATGGATCATACTTTTGCTGGTT
This sequence comes from Candidatus Acidiferrum sp., assembly GCA_035280045.1. Taxonomy (GTDB): domain Bacteria; phylum Acidobacteriota; class Terriglobia; order Acidiferrales; family UBA7541; genus Acidiferrum. The sequence goes on along the minus strand of DATEGP010000078.1, from coordinate 120,902 downwards.
AGTTGCATGGCCGTTGGCGCCGAGCTCGGCGCGGGGCGAGATATCGCGAGTGGGCCAAGGACGCCTCGCGAGCCTTCACAGTCGAAAAGAATGCTTCGTCTGAGTTTGCTTCTGGCGGTTGTCGGTGTGCTGGGAGCCGTGTACTGGACAATGAAAGCGCTGGGCGATAATGGCCTGGACTTTTCCATCCCCGGGTTGTTAGCCTTAGGCCACCTTCTTTCCGTGGACCGCTACGCCGGTGAGCAACCACCAGTCATTGTGCGGGCCCTGGTCATCTGGATTTACCCTGCAGCGCTTCTTGCCGGTATGAGTTTCGCGGTGGCGCGCAGGCATCGAGAGCGGGTGCTTTGTTTCCTCCCCATAGCTTTTTCGCTGTTGCTTAGCATTCTTCAAGCGGCAAAGGCCAACACTTTGATTGCCGTAGCCTTGGGATTAAGCGGATATCTGGGAATGAAAGTTTTTATAGGGGGAGAGGCTCAGAAGCTGATCCGGCGGAAGTCGCTTTTAGCCTTAGGGAGCGCCGTCACAGTTGTGGTGTTGTTCTTCGTGACGGTTGATGCTCTTCGAACACACGAGCAAGAGCAAGATATTGAGCTGCAGGCCGATTGGCTTCGTATTAAGTCCGCCTCCATTGGGTACTTAGCAGTTTTTAGTCGCTGGGCAAATAGCCCAGACGGGCCTGGATCCCTTCATCTGGGCTTTGGCGCGTATACGTTTGGTGGCGTACTGGAAGTCGCCGGACTGCACCCACGTGAACTCGGCGTCTACAGGGAATCGATCGAGCTTGAAGGAGGCGATGAGTCAAACATTTACACCGCCTTTCGTGGCCTCATCGAGGATTTTTCATTTCCCGGGGCGGCAGCTTTTTGTTTCCTAGCAGGTTTTCTTTCGGGTCGGGCGTACAAGAATTCCTCGCTCGGCCGCGAAACGTGGACGCTCGGGTTGGCTGGGTTTTATGTATTCCTCCTCTGGTCGGCGCTCGGGTCCGTATTTGTTTATAATGGCCCTCTCCTTGCTTTTTTTGTTGGGGTGGTTGCATTCAGAAGCTCCCGAAGCAGTATTAGGTCTGAGATTCCAGTGCGTCGCCTTCCGAGGCAGCCGGTAGGTGCTGTCTAGATGCACCCTAACACTCCTAGGGCGGTAATTGTCTCGGTACATTACAAAGGCCCGGATAGCCTGCTGGCTCTGCTGGACAGCCTTCGAGGGGCGAGAGAGCTCTCAGAAGTTGCGATTATCATTGTCGACAGTTGCTCTGGCGAAGAGTATTTGTTCGGAATTCGCGGCAAGATTGCAGAGATTCCGAATGCCGAATTACTAGAGTCCCAAACAAACAGGGGATATTTCGGCGCTGCGCGATTCGCTCTGGAAAATTACTTGAAGCAAGGGAGAGCCCTGCCGGACTGGGTAATTGTGTGCAACCACGACGTGTTAATCGAGGATAAAGATTTCCTGGAAAAACTGTTTGCGATCGACCGAGCCACAGCCGGCGTGCTCGCTCCGCGAATTCGCGTTCTACCGGGCAGAGTGGACCAGAATCCCTTCATGCGTCAGAAGCCGAGCTGGCTGCGGTGGGCGAGTTTACAATTCATTTTCTCCAACTACTCGTTGGCTAAGGTCTGGCATTGGCTCGCCCGCCAGAAGAGACGCGTGAAATCACAAAATTGGATTTCCGGCTGGAACTCGTCTTCGAATGACAGCGCACGGCCACAACAGATCTATGCGCCTCATGGGTCGTTCTTCATTTTCAGCCGGAGATATTTCGAGGCGGGTGGGTATCTGGATGGAAATCTTTTCTTGTATGGAGAGGAGATCTCGGTTGCAGAGATTTGCCGGTCGCTAGGCGTGCCGGTAGTCTACGAACCCTCCCTGTGCGTGGTCCATGACGAACATCGAAGCACCGGGAAGCGCATCAGCCGGTTTACATTCGAGTGTCAGAAAAAAGCGCTCCAGTATGTTACCTCCCGCTACTTGTCGGGTTCGCGCAAGCCGATAGATTCGGCGACCTGAATCGCCATGAACGCCCCTATCCCACATGCTGGCAGCATGCAAGAAAACGAGTCGGAAGTCCCGGCAAAGGCGCCTGTCGTTGTTAAAGAATCTTGGTACAGGGGTTACTACGCGCAGAAAGGCGCGGACCGGAACAGCTTGCTGCACAATCCGGAAGTGCTCTTCCAAACGCTGGCGCAAGACGCAGCGATCGTGCGGGCGTTGCAATCAATCGGTCCAGATGAGGCTGAGCGAGTTCTGGATGTCGGTTGCGGGGAGGGCGCAAGCTTGATTACGTTTCTGCGGCTCGGCTTTGCGGCGGAGAATTTATTTGGCATTGACTTCCAAGAAGAGCGGATACGGCGGGCGAAGGAAAGATGTCCGGGGATGAATTTTCGAAGCGGGGACGCGACGAAGATGGAGTATGAGGACGAGTCGTTCGACATCGTGTTTGAGTCGACGATGTTCATCCACAGCGTGGATGAGCAGCTATCGCAGCAAATCGCCAGCGAGATGTTGCGGGTAACGAAAGTGGGCGGGCACGTGCTGTTGTCCGACTGGAGATATACAAAGCCAGGAAGCGGCGTGCACAAGGCCTTAAGGCAAAAGAGAATCGCAAAGCTGTTTGGCGTGGGGAGAGATACGTTTCGCTGCGGGGTTTTTCCTGGCCCGCTGCTGCCGCCGCTGGGACGGTTTCTTTCGCGGCGGCTGCCATCGCTGTATTTCTTCGTGCAAGGGCTAATGCCGTTTCTGGTAGGGCAGGTGACTACAGTGCTGCGAAAGGCGTGAGTTGCGGATGAGCAAAGAGCTAGCCACAGAGGCAAGAACGGAAGAGCGCGGAGTGCTCGCATCCTCAGTAGCGCAGGCGGAAGAACGGTTGCCATTCGTCACGGTGATTGTGCCGTGCCGGAACGAGGAGAAGCACATTGCGCGATGCCTGGAATCGATCCTGGTGAACGATTATCCGAAAGACCGAATGGAGATCCTAGTGTTGGACGGGATGAGCGAGGATCAGACGCGGGAGATTGTGGCGAGTTATGCTGAGAAGTATGCCGGAATTCGCCTGGTGGACAACCCAAAGAAGCATATCCCTGCGGCGATGAACATGGGGATTCAGAATGCCCGCGGCGAGACAGTCATCAAGATGGACGCGCATTCGACGTACCAGAGCAACCATATTTCGCTTTGCGTGGGATATCAGAAGAAATATGAGGCGCAGAACGTCGGGGGTGTGTGCAGGATGGTGCCGGGAGCGGAGACGGCGATGGCCAAAGCCATCGTGCTGGGGCTGGGTCACCGGTTTGGGTCGGGGAACGCCAACGTGAAGGTTGGCGTGGACAAGCCCACTTGGTCGGATACAACGGCTTTCGGCTGCTTCAAGAGGGAGCTCTTCGAGCGCATCGGAACGTACGACGAGAATCTGCTGAGCAGCTCGGACCTAGACTTAAACCAGCGCATTCAGGCAGCCGGCGGAGGGATTCTAATCGCCCCCGATGTGGTCATCCAGTATGCGGCGGATGCCAATCTGCAAGCGTTTCGCAGACACATTTTTGCCGATGGGGTGTGGGTTAGTTACGTGATGAAGTTCCGCAAGAAAGCGTGGTCATGGAGGCACTGGGTTCCTGCTGCCTTCGTGCTGAGTTTGCTTGGGTCGCTCGCGCTTGGCGCAGTGTATCCGGTGTTCTTGTGGCTAGGGCTGGCAACCGCGGGAGTGTATGCAAGCGCAAGCCTTGCAGTGTCGGCGCAGATTGCAGTGCGCGAGCGAGATGCGCGGTATGTATTTCTATTGCCCACTGTGTTTGCTGTGCGGCACTTTGCGCACGGCGCCGGGACACTGTTTGGACTGGCTTTGGTAGCGTTGCCAGGGGAACACTGGAAAGGAAGGAGAGGCCGAAAGGCCTGATACGTACGGTGCTGAAACGCGCTCTTGATTTGGTGCTTTCTACACTTGGCCTGGTTGCCTCTTTGCCGCTCTTACTGGTGCTGGCGATTCTTACCAAGTTGGAGTCGCGGGGACCCGTTTTCTATCGTGGCGTGCGCATAGGGCGATTTGGGAAGCCTTTTCAGATTTTCAAGTTCCGCAGCATGGTGGAAGATGCAGAAAAGCTCGGAGGAGATTCGACACCAGGGGATGATCCACGCGTAACGCGGGTCGGAAGATTCTTGAGAGAGTACAAGCTAGATGAATTACCGCAACTCCTGAATGTGATCAAGGGGGAGATGAGCCTGGTCGGACCAAGACCGCAAGTTCCCTGGGCCGTGGAACTGTACAGCCAAGAAGAACGCGCTATTCTCGGCGCTCGGCCTGGCATCACCGACTACGCTTCATTGCGATTTCGCGACGAGGGAGAAATTTTGCGGGGCAGTGCAAACCCTGACAAGGATTATCTCGACAAAATCCACCCGGAGAAAATGCGACTCAGCCTCGAGTACGTCCGAAACCAATCCGTTTGGCTGGATTGCCAGATTCTATTGAAAACGCTGAGCGCGGTCCTTTTGCGGCCCATGCCGGCTCAAACTGGAGCCAGAGCTGGCGGGAAGCCCACTCCTCGGACGGCCTCGCGGTAACAGGTTCCATTCTTTCAGGCGAAGGACTAAGGTGGGTTGATGAAATCGTTTAAGACGGAAAAAGAAGTTGAGGTCGGGAAGCTTGTGGAAAATATCTTTGTCAATTGCCCAGATGGAATTGAGACCAAGCTTGAGAATTTTCCAAAGTACGTGCGACGGCAGCACTTGAAGCGCTTCCTGGCCATGTATGAGATCTTCAAATTGATCCTACCGGTGAAAGGGTCGATCATTGAGTGCGGTGTATATCGCGGGTTCAGCGTGATGGCTTGGGCAAAATTGAGCGCGATCCTCGAGCCAGAGAACTTGACGCGCCGTATCTACGGGTTTGACAGTTTTGATGGATTTCCCACGGTCAGCGTAGAAGACCGAGCGAGCGCAGGTGTGGCTGCACCGGGCGACTTTGGGACTGCGAGTTATGAAGAACTCTTGGAATTAATCCGAGTGTACGATTTGGATCGTTTTCTCGGCCATATTCCAAAAGTGCAGTTGATTCGCGGCGACGCTTCCAGAACAATTCCCGAGTTCGTGCAGCAAAACAGCCATTTGATTGTCAGCTTACTCTTCCTGGATTTCGATCTCTACGAACCCACCAAGGCAGCCTTGGAGCAACTTGTGCCGAGGATGCCTAAGGGTGCGGTCCTCGCGTTTGACGAACTGGACAATCCGATCTGGCCGGGAGAGACAAAAGCTTTACTGGACACACTGCCGATAAACCGGCTCAAGATCCAACGCCTCGAATGGGATCCTTATGTGGGATTTGCGGTTCTCGAGTAATCTGAAGACCCCAAAATAATTGCTACAAAAAGCGAGCCTTTCTCCACGTTATAAGACTGCCCTGAGGGACCAAACGATGCACTCTTCAAATGGACATGGGCGAAGTCCAGCATTACTCGCCAAACGAATCCGCCGAAAGACGCTTGGCATGATTCATAAGGCCAAGAGTTCACACCTTGGTTCGGCTTTTTCGATGACGGATTTGTTGGCAGTGCTATACACGAAGACTCTGCGGATAGATCCCCATCGCCCAGATTGGCCGGACAGAGATCGGTTTGTCCTGAGCAAGGGTCATGCGTGTGCGCCCCTCTACGTCGTCTTGGCGGAACGTGGATTCTTTCCAACAGCATGGTTGGATGATTTTTACCAGAATGATTCGCATCTACCTGGGCACGTGACTCACAAGGGTGTTCCTGGCGTGGAGGTGTCCACCGGTTCGCTGGGTCATGGGTTGTCAATAGCATGCGGAATGGCACTTGCTGGCAAGCGCGATGGCAAGAGCTATCGTGTGTTTGCGCTGCTGAGCGATGGCGAATGCGATGAAGGCTCAACTTGGGAGGCAGCCTTGTTCGCTCCACACCATGAATTAGACAACTTGGTTGCAATTATTGACTACAACAAAATTCAGAGCCTCGGCACCGTAAAGGAAGTTCTGGACCTAGAGCCGTTCGCAGCAAAGTGGCAAGCATTCGGGTGGGCAATACGTGAGATCGATGGCCACAATACAGAACAGATCGAGCGGGTCCTAGAAGATCTTCCGGCCGAGCCGGGTAAACCAACTTGTGTTGTGGCTCATACCGTAAAGGGGAAAGGCGTCAACTTCATGGAGGACAAACTCTTGTGGCATTACCGGTCTCCGGATAGCGAGGAGATGACGAAGGCTCTAGCTGAGTTAGGAGACGAGGGATGAGAGGTGCCTTTTTTAGCGCATTGACGAGACTCGCCGAGCACGACGAGCGTGTGCACCTCATTGTGGGAGACCTCGGATTTGGAGTTGTTGAAGGGTTCGCACAGCGCTTTCCAAATCGGTTTCTCAACGTGGGCGTTGCCGAACAAAACATGACTAGCGTCGCCGTGGGCATGGCGCTTAGCGGCAAAATAGTTTTTACTTATTCGATCGCCAACTTCCCGATCCTGCGGTGCTTAGAACAGGTGCGCAATGATGTTTGTTACCACAACGCAAACGTGAAGGTCGTTGCCGTGGGAGGCGGATTTGCTTACGGATCCCTCGGCTCAACTCATCATGCAACGGAAGACTTAGCGATTATGCGGTCGCTTCCTGGAATGGTTGTGGTTGCTCCGGGCGACCCTGCCGAGACTGAGGCCGCAACTCAGGCGATAGCAGCGCATTCCGGTCCTTGTTACTTGCGTTTGGGCCGAGCTGGTGAACCCAGAGTGCATCGGCGGGAGGAGATCGATTTTCACCTAGGAAAATCTATTCAGTTCCGCGAAGGCACGGACCTAACACTCATATCCACGGGAGGACTTTTGGAAACTGCTGTACAGGTTTCAGAGCTCCTTCATTCCGCGGGTCTTGAGGCTCGCGTACTGAGTATGCACACCGTCCAACCTCTAGACGTGGACGCCATCGAGAAGGCAGCCCGCGATACCGGCGCAATCTTCACTATCGAGGAACATAGCGTGACTGGTGGTCTTGGGGGAGCTGTGGCTGAGATTCTGGCCGAATCGAGCGAATCGCCGGTTACTTTTAAGAGATTTGGCTTACCGCCTGACTTTGCCTCTGTGGTGGGAACGCAGGAGCATCTTCGCGCTAAATACGGACTCTCGGCGACCTCTTTGATGGCTGATATCCGGACCGTTTTGCAGAAAACACGTGCTTTAAGTGCAGCTGGGCTGACTAACCGTGAATGATCGGCAATCAATGACCTTGTCAAGCGCAAAAAAGGAGGAGAAGAACTTGTCTTATCGAGTGCCGTTCGTAAATCCCCGCGAGCATTACCGCAGGATAAAGGAAGAGATCGATTTCGTTATTACCGATACGCTTTCGAAGGGTGACTTGGTTTTACGCCAACAATTACATGACTTCGAGAGACACTTAGCGGAGTTCGTCGGCGTCAAGTATGCAGTCGGAGTCAACAGTTGTTATCATGCGCTGCACTTCTCACTGCTCGCGGCGAGAATTGGACCCGGGGACGAAGTCATTACTGTTGGGCACACTTTTGTAGCTAGCGTGTCCGCCATTGTTCACGTCGGCGCGAAGCCTGTGCTTATCGATGTTCGCGATGACTACAACATGGACCCCAGCAAACTCGAGGCCGCAGTCACATCCAAGACTAAGGCTATAATGCCCGTCCATTTGAACGGCCGAGTATGCGAAATGGATCGCATTCTGGCCATAGCGAATGAATACAAGTTGGTTGTAATCGAAGACGCAGCCCAAGCCCTTGGAGCCACGTTTCAAGGGAAGAGAGCAGGCTCGTTTGGTTTGGCTGGCTGCTTCAGTTTTTATCCTTTCAAGTCTCTGGGGGGCCTGGGAGACGGTGGAGCAGTAACCACTGATGACCAAGATGTTGCCCGAATGGCGACTCTCCTAAGATTCAATGGTGAAGATCGGCAGACCGGGGAGTTCCATTACCACGGTTATACGGCCTTGCTCGATAATGTCCAGGCGGCCGTTCTCGATGTCAAATTGCGGCATCTTCCCTCTTGGATCGAACATCGCCGAAAGATTGCCACCCTGTATCGAGAAGGCCTAGAAGGGATTGAGGGACTCCACTTACCTCATTTTTTTGGCGATCAGTACTTTGACAGCTACCAGAACTATGTGATTCGAACGAGGCAACGCGACGAATTACGCCAACACCTAAAAGACAACGGAGTGGAGACCCTTGTTCACTGGGCGACGCCAATGTGGGAACACAAAGGACTCTGCCTCGAAGACCCCGGCCTCGCGGAGACCGAACATATTTGTAAGGAAGTTATTTCTCTGCCGATGAGTGCGGAAACGACGCCTGAAGATGTTGCAATCACGACCGGCTGTGTCCGCGAATTTTTTGCCGCGCAATCGAGGTCAGTTCGCGCTAACGCTGCGTTCTAGGTCAGAAGCCTTGATGCTCTCTTTGACGAGGCGAAGTGCTTAGATCAGGCAACGTGTTCCTGCGCATTCGCGAATCGCATTCTATCCGCTAGAGTAAAGCAAAGCAGAAGGTTCCGTAATGAGTTTCCGCTTAGCTTGATATTTGCCCTCTCCCTTGTGCGCTTGTTTGAATTACTAGAACCGAATTATGAAAACTGATGGAATGCCACTATTGCTGTTGCGCCGCAGGCCCTGGTTTATTGCATGCTTCCAAGCTTGCTTGGTTTTCTGCTCGCTAGTTCTCGGCTGGCTACTTCGATTTGATTTTAGCCTGCCGTATAAGGCCATTCTTTTTGGGACAGCTCCAGTTCTGGTGTTGATCAGGATAACGGCCATGGCATGTTTCGGTCTGCACCGCGGCTGGTGGAGGTACACAGGAATCAGCGACGGAATGGACATCCTGAAAGCAGTAACGGCAGGCTCGGCAGCCTTCTTTCTTGTCACTCGCTACATTTTAGGGCTCGTATCTTTCCCGCGAACGATTTATATTTCGGAGGCCTTACTTACTGCTGGGCTGCTGGTTGGAGTGCGTGTTCTCTCGCGACTCATCGCAGAGTCAGTGCGCGAAAACCTTTCGGCGTCTAAAAGAGTGATTGTGATAGGGGCCGGGTCTGCGGCGAAGACAATCCTTCGGGAAATCCGTCGACCCGGTAGCGGTTACATTCCAGTAGGTTGCTTGGATGACAATCGCTCCAAACTAGGTGTTCGAATCAATGGCATCCCGGTGCTTGGCACTGTTGATCAACTTCCCTTGGTAATTTCCTCTGAGAGTGTGGACGAGGTGTTGATCGCTGTGCCATCTGCCACGGGCCAGCAAATGCGCAGGTTTGTGGAAATCTGCAATCAGGCCAAGGTGAAGTTTCGGACCGTTCCTGGACTCAAGGACATCATCGCCGGTCAGGTGGTAGTAAGTCAGTTGCGCGAAGTTAGTCTGGAAGACCTGCTTGGGAGAGAACCCGTTCAGATTGATCTTGAATCTGTTAACAAGGAAATTGCCGGGAGAACTGTAGTTGTGACGGGGGCGGCTGGCTCGATCGGTTCGGAACTCTGCCGTCAGATTATCGATTACAGCCCGGCTCAACTAGTCTGTTTAGATCAAAGCGAAACCGGACTGTTTTTCCTTCGATTGGAGCTTGATAAGCATAAAAACGGCGCGCAGCTCGCGTTTCGCGTTGCCGATGTGGCTGACAGTGAGCGTATTCGGTATGTTTTCTCGGAATTCCGACCTGACGTTATCTTCCATGCGGCCGCTTACAAGCATGTGCCCATGATGGAATGCAATGTCCAAGAGGCAGTTAAGAACAACGTGTTGGGCCTGCTAAGCTTATTGGACCTTGCTGATGAAGCAGGTTGTAAGGATTTTGTTTTGATTTCTTCCGACAAAGCAGTCAATCCGACGAATGTTATGGGTGCGACCAAGCGAATTTGTGAGTTAATCCTCTCTTCACGCCCGCCAAATGGAATGCGCTGCGTTTCCGTGCGATTCGGAAATGTTCTGGGATCCAGCGGAAGCGTCATTCTTGTGTTGAAGCAGCAATTGCAGAATCATGAGCCTCTGACCGTCACCCACCCCGAGATCAAACGGTTCTTTATGATGACTCGAGAAGCAGTCGCCTTGGTTCTGCAAGCCTTCGCGATTGGAAAACATGGCGACATTCTTGTCTTGGACATGGGCGAGCCAGTGAGGATTTTAGACTTGGCTCGCACTCTCATCCGCCTTTCCGGCAAGTCCGAGCATGATGTAGGGATTCGCTTCACGGGATTGCGCGAAGGGGAAAAACTCAAGGAAGAGCTTTTCTATGAGCACGAGGAGGTTATTCCCACCTCGTGTGAAAAAATCAAGCGAACAAACGGAACACTCAAAAACTGGTCAAAATTGTGTTGTCAATTGGATGAACTTCGCGCCTCGATGAACATCGATGGCGCGGCACCTGTTCGCGCCAAAATTAAGGAAATTGTGCCGGGATATTCTTATCTGGAAGTTTCCCAAGCCTCAGGCCCCAGTCAGAAACCTGCTGAGACTCGAGTCAAAACAGCCTCAGCTAACGACTGACCACCCCACCATTGCACGCCTTGTCCTTGAAAAGGCTCTTCGGGGCAGAAGCCAAATCATGGTTCATTGAGCAGATTTGATATTCGAAGTTTGAATCTGGAGTCTAACTTCTGCAGACTCCCTCCACGCAAACTTCCCTCAACTCCCTTAGTGCCCTTTTCGTCGAAGCATCTCGACGATCGGTTCGGCCGCGTGGTCATCTCAGAGCCGGGGTACCTGCCATCTGCTAGTCTTTCCTCCCAGGATTTACCGCGCTGAGGGGACAAATCTTGAAGGGTTTTGACCTACCAATCCGTTTGTTCCTTCGCTGACCGCAACGGGCCGCTCGTGTTCTTGCGAAGTGTCAGACAAGACACGCGAGAGCGGTCGTCTCTTCTTGGATCCCACCAGAGACAGTCAGGACGCTCTTTCACGTCTTTGAAAGTACTCGTATCCCGCTACTGTCACTGGCAGCGTTCTGGCCAAAGGCCAAAAAACTGGGAACAAATCACGAACAAATTGGGAACAAGTATACGTAGTTCACTCTTGTTATGCCTCCCCTGAAATATATATTGGGAACAGATCGGGAACAAGTTGGGAACAGATGGGCAAAAACACCCCCGAAATGGGGGGATCAAGCGGTACGTAAGTTGTTGAAAAGCAAAGACGGGCTAATTGATTTTGCAGCTCATAACCCGAAGGTCGTCAGTTCAAATCTGACCCCCGCAACCATTTTGAATTACAGGCCGGAGGCCAGGACTCCGGCCCTTTGTTTTTTGGACGAGTGCAGAATGTGACAGCAAACGACGCGCGAGACCCGGGCCGCACTACGCGACTACCACTCGTTGTAAGGGGTGCCGTCGAGGGCAGTCCTGCTGGAATTCGAATGCACATCGGTCATTCCCGTGGTGGTCTGGTCAGGGCTAAGAACCACGCTGTCGAACTGGGGCACCCAATCCTTGGCTTTGGTCATGGGATCAACAGGCACGGAGCGGAGGTAGCCGGCCTGCTGTAAGTCATCGACGGATTGCGGGGCGGCTTGCTTGTCCAGCGTGTAATTGTCGATGGCGTCGCGCATAGTGCGCAGGTCGGTTTTTAGTACTGCTTCCTGGGAACGCCGTACAGTCTGGTCATAGCGAATCGCCGCCATCCCGATGAGAATCGCGATGATAGCCATGACGATCATCAACTCAATGAGCGTGAAGCCGACATTCCCTCGGCGACCCGTCCGCAAATGCCGCGCAGCAATTCGATTGTCGAGTTGAATCCTCACGTTAAGTTCAACCTCCTATCACCAATCCGAGTACTTCGTGCCATCCATGGCCGTTCCGGTAGATTGGGAATACACATCAAAAACGTCCTTGCCGCTCCACTGCTTCGAATCCGGATCATCCTGGACGGCGCGCAACCCCCAATCGGCGCGCCCGGTCATGGGATCGATAGGAATCTTCCGCAAGAAGACAATTTTTTTATCGCCGCTGCTGCCAGCGCTGTTTCCAATGTTGCTTCCCAGCTTCACGCCCGTGACAAGCGTCTGAAGATCCGGTGGGTAACCCTCCGTTCCAATTTCGACACGGATTGCCTGGTGGTCCGCGGCGTCTTTGTAACGGTCAATGGCGTCGCGGATTTCGTCAAGATTGTGGCGAAGGATTGCTTCTTTCTCGCGAACCACGGCGTATCTGGCGATCGGCAGAGCGGCGGAAGACAAAATCAGCAGGATGCCGCACGTCAGGATCAACTCGAGAAGAGTCAGACCCGCTTGCGAAACTTGCCGCTGTCGGCGGGTACACTCCCGAATTGGAAAATGAGACACCATCTCTCTCTAGAATAAATCAAACCACCAGAATGGGGCTTCTCTAAATTGGACTACTGCTGAACTTGTAAAGTTGCCTCGCTAGTGACCAGCTGGATAGGCTTTTGCTGCGAGTCCTTGGCGTTCACCTGGACGATAGACAAGTTCGTGGAGCCGGGCGCCAATGCTTTCACCACGACGCCGATCAGCGTGCCGCTGCCGCTGACTCCCGGAGTGCTGGGCGGGCGCGTGGCAGAAATAATCGCCTGGCCTTTGTCCTTGAGGACTTGCCAGGGAATGGCAATGACCTGCGTGCCGCCTCCCGAGAGGAAGCCGCCATGCTGCACTTCTTCAACGCTGATGACTCTAGGATCGTACTGCAAGAGCATCGGGATAGAGTAAAGATCGTTTACGTTTTCGACGACCACGCCCAAAGTAGCACTTTGCCCCGCTTTAAGAGTAAGAGTCTGTGGTTCGAAGCGAATCTTGGCGACGCCCGACTGCGTGGGTTGTGTGGATGGTGATGTTGTTGAGTTCGGAGTTGAGGGAGTCGTTGCTGGCGGCTGTTGTTGCGGCTGTTGAGGTTGTGTTGCAGGCGCAGCGGGTTGCTGCGTCTCCGGTTGCGGCGAGCGAATTTCGCTCTCGCGCCTGGTTTGGGGGTTCTGATCCGGACCCGATAGCATGGGGCGCAGATTCGCTTTCGTCCATTCGGGCATTCGAACGATATGTGGAGTTAAGACGATCAAAGTCTCGTCTTCCTGATGATCCACCTTGTTGTCGGAGAAAAAGCGTCCGAGGATCGGGACTCTCGCGAGACCTGGCCATCCGCTTATGGTTTTTGTGTCCGTGCGCTCAATCAAGCCGGCGAGAATATTGGTCTCGCCTTCTTTAAGGCGTATGTCGTGCTCGATGGTCTTCGAGCCAATCACGGGCTGAGTAATTCCGCCGATATTCACATTACCGTTTTGCGAGGAGATTTCGATACGCAGCTTCAAGGTAACTTCGTGGTTCGGGTGTATGTGCGGCGTTACGTCGATGTTAACGCCGACGTCTATATAGTTGAACTGCGTGTTGACCAGCGGATTGACAAAGCCTGCCCCACCCGTGGCGCCAACGCCAACGCCTGCTTGAAAGCTGCCTGTTGCGACAGGAATACGCTGGCCGATCTTCAGCTTGGCCGTTTGGTTGTCAACGGAGCGAATTTCCGGGTTCTGGATAATCTTGGTGTCCGAATCGTTTTCTACCAGGTTTAACGTGAGGCTTGGAAGCGTGACGCTGAAGCTGCCGGGGTTAAGGTGGCGGAACGTATCAAAACTCATCGGATTGCTTGTGGTGGACCCGGTGGACGACGTGGTCGTGCCGTTCGTCACCGCCACAGAGGCTTGAGAACCGGGTTGAATGCCAAGTTCGCGGAGCCGATCCTTGCTGACCTGCAGAACTTCCACCTGGACGACGACTTCCGGCTTCGCCTTATCAATGTCATCAAGCATTTTTTGGACAAGCATCAATCTGTCGGGCGTGTCGCGGATGATGATGGCGTTTTGCGCATTGACCTGCTGAATGCGCTTCAGGTCGAGCAATTGCCTCAGCCCGGTCATGATTTCGGTTATGTCCTGAGGCGAGCTGACGTTGGAAAGATAAAAAGTCTTGACGACTTCTTCTTCATTCTCACGCCGCTTCTGCACCTGATCCGGATAAACGAAAAGCGTGTTTTCCGTCACGGGCTTGACTACGGCCTTGCTCTCCAAGGACGCGATTTCCAGCGCCTGCTCCAGCGTGACATTGTTGACTTCGAAATTGATTTTGCGGGCAGGGAAGTCGGGGTCATAGATCATTGTCAGGCCCGCGTATTTCCCGATGGTGTCAAAAACGATCTTGGCGTCGTTCGACATTTTCATGCTGATGGGGGCCCGCGTGAGCGGCTTGATTTCCGGCGGCAAGGACGCAAGCGGCTGCTGATTGTGATCGGTCGGGGCTTCGGGTTGGTTTGGGTGAGCCCTCTCCTCAATCATATCCGCGGTGCGCTTCAGTTCCTGCTCGGCGATGGAGCTGGAAGGGTCGGCGGCAAACGCTTTTTGGAATTCGATGGCGGCCCCGTCCAGTTCGCCCCTCTTTCGCATTTCCAGGCCGCGCTTGATGTGGAATTCGCCGGCGTCAAATCGCGCTTGGTGCAGCCTGATTCTGTAAGTAGCGTTCTGGGGATCCTCTTTGACTGCTTTTTGGTAATACGCGACAGCCGCGTCGAAGTCCTGGAGGTTTTCTGCTTTCACACCCTGGTGATATTCGCCGCCGCCCTTGGGGCATCCGGCCGCAAGAAGGCCGAGACTCACACAACTCACACAAAGGATTAGGCTTCCTCGCTTTTGCTGCATGCTCTCTCCGAGGCGTGTGAAGATCTTGCCTTTGAAGTCTAACACTCGCATTAGACGTGCGGCAAGGCACCAGAGGTTGACTGTCCTATAGGAAATAACAGCAATTTTGCATCTTGTTTTCACCCGAGAGTGACAACTTTTTCCACTGCGGCTATGATGGGACGGTCGTGGCCAAGTCAGCAAAAAAATCTGCGAAGGGCGCAAAACCGGGCGAGCTAATCGTGGCGCAGAACCGCGCTGCCTCATATAACTACCATATTCTTGAGAAACACGAGGCCGGTTTGGTCTTGCATGGCACCGAAGTGAAGGCCCTGCGCGAAGGGAAGGCCAACATTCGGGACGCTTACGTGGATTTCAAGCCGAATGGGCCTTGGCTTGTTAACGCACACATTGCACAGTACTTACCGGGCGGGCCCTGGAATCATGAGCCGCTGGGCGCACGGAAACTGCTGTTGCACAAGAACGAAATTCACAAACTTTCAGGGCGCGCCGAGTCTAAAGGATTGACGGTCATCCCCCTGCGAATCTACTTCCGGAACAGCATAGCGAAGGTCGAAATCGCGCTGGTGCAAGGCAAGAAGGCTTGGGACCGCCGCGCGGACGAACGCGCCAAGGAAGCTCGAAGGGAAGTGGAAGAATCCATGTATCGCAATCGGAGGCGATAGAGCAACTATGCAAATCACGCTGGAGAGTATGCCGTTTGCAGGAATCGAAACAGAGGCCCTGATTTCGTATGTGTTTGAAGAAAGCGACCCGATCCAGGGGCGCGTTTCGGAGATCGACAAGCTCGCCGGCGGTTTGCTGGGGAGGCTGGCGAAAAGTGGGGAACTGACAGGGAAAACGTTGGAGTTCACGCTGATTCACGCGCCCGCGGGACTGAAAGCGGCGCGATTGCTCTTGGTTGGAGCGGGGAAGCGCGAGCAATTCAACACGGCTACGTTCCGAAAAGTGGCCGGGGCCGCACTGCGCTATTTGAAATCACGCTTTGTAAAGAATCTCTCTTTGCTCGTACGCGAAGGCGGTGCCACGGAAGAAGCCGCGCAGGCCATCGTCGAAGGGATACTAACGGCCGACTTCGAGTCCGACAAATACAAGACCGACAAAAAGAACGACAAGAGGATAGATTCCGTCTCCATCGCCGGGTATTCCGACTCCGAACGCGCGGCAGGGGAAAAGGGCCTGGCGAAAGGCCGCATCATTGCGGATTCGCAGAATTTTGCGCGGGATTTGATTAACGAGCCTTCGAACAAGATGACCCCGGCGATCTTGGCGCAAAAAGCTGAGGCGATGGCCAAGGCTGCAGGCCTGTCGGTTGAAATTCTGGACGAAAAGAGAATCGCTGAATTGAAGATGGGCGCGCTGCTTAGTGTTGCGCAAGGCAGCGTCGAGCCGCCGCGCATGATGGTCATCACTTACAATCCGCCGGCGACCAAGCCGGGCGCGCCGGTGATTGGCTTGATTGGCAAAGCCGTGACGTTTGATACCGGCGGAATCTCCATCAAGCCGGCAGATGGCATGGAGAAAATGAAGTACGACATGGCGGGCGGAGCGACGATGATTGGCGTAATGCGCGCTTTGGCTGCGCTCAAGCCCAGTGTCAAAGTCATCTGCGTGGTACCCTCCACAGAAAACATGCCGGGGGGCCGCGCGCAAAAGCCAGGAGACATCCAGACGGCAATGTCCGGGAAAACGATCGAAGTGCTCAACACCGATGCCGAGGGCCGGTTGATTCTCGCCGACGGCGTGTACTATGCGAAGCAGCTTGGCGCCACGCATTTGATTGACGCGGCCACGCTGACGGGCGCGATAGTAGTGGCTCTGGCGGGTATCAATGTGGGCGTTTTTGGCTCAGACCAGGCCTTCACCGACAAATTTCTGGCCAGCGCGAAAGCCGCGGGCGAAAAAATGTGGCAGATGCCGATCGATGAGGAATATCGCGAATTCATCAAGGGCACCGTCGCGGATATTCAGAACATCAGCAGCGGAAAAGGGGCCGGAGCCACGATCGGCGCCTTGTTCATCAAGGAATTTACCGGCGACTCGCCGTGGATTCACCTGGATATTGCGGGAACGGCATGGAATGACGACGTGAAGCCATGGATGGCGAAAGGCCCCACGGGCGTTGCGCTTCGCACGCTAGTGCACCTCGTCATGTCGTATTAGTTTTCTTTGTAGTGGCGCAGCTTGCTGCGCCAAGTCTGGGAAGGTTCCTACATTTTTTCCGGAGCCTCGATTCCCAGTAGACTCAGGGCGCGAACGAGTTGCGTTTCGACTAATTCGGTCAGTTGCAGCAGGAACGCGCGTTTCTGTTCGTCAGTTTCCGAAAGAATGTGATGCTTGTGGTAAAAGTAGTTGAACGCCTGTGCCAGTTGAAAAGCATACTTTGTAACGAACGCGGGCTCCTGCGTGGCGATCGCCGCATCTGCTGAGTAATCAAGGGAACCTGCTCCAAGCAATAATTCCCACAGATCCGTCCCATCGGCCTCGGAAAGAAATCGCTTAGCAGAATCGGCATTCAATTTCGTCGCCTGAGTTGCCGCCTCCGCACCTTTGCGGCGGATTCCACGGATGCGCACGACCGCATATTGGCAATATGGTCCGGTTTCCCCTTCAAAACTGAGCGCGTCCTTGAAGTCGAACGCGATGATCGAGTTTCGCGTCACTTTCAGCAAGAAGAATCGCAGCGCTCCCACGGCGATCGCGTGCGCGGTGCGCTTCTGCTCTTTCTCGGTCATTTCCGGATGCCGCTGTTGGACTTCGCTCAGAGTCGCCTCTTCCAGTTTGTCCATCAAGTCGTCTGCTTTGACTCCGAATCCTTTGCGGCCGCTCATGTCCACGAATGGGCGTTTGGCATCTTCCGGAGAAAGTTCGTACCCCAGTTCCATCGCGCAGCGAGGAGTCAACACCACGAAGGAATACGACAAGTGGATCGAATTCTCGGCGGCCTCCGAGTGGCCGAGACGCCGTAAACCCTCGACCACAACATCCTGGGGATAAGCCTGCCGCGCATCAATCACGTTGTAGACCGTGGCCGCTGGTTCGCCAAAGTGGGGCGCATCGAGTTCGCTTTTTTTGCTTGTTGTGGCCCAAACGGTTTGGCCAGTCGGAACGCCAGGCCACTTCAGATAGAGAAAATCCTTTCCCAGCAAGCCGAATTTCCAAAGCTGGTAAGCAATATCTTTCCCGACGTACGTCACAGTGCCATTTGAGCGCACGATGATCTTGTCCTGCTCGTTTTCATCGTCTTCTTCTGTGGCCTTTTCCTTCTCCGTGCCCTCTGTGCTCTTCGCCTCTGTGATCTCTGTGTTAATTCTTTTCTCTTCCCAAGGCAAAACCCAGCAACCCTTCATCTTTCCGCTTTCCGCAAAGTGAATCGCGCCGGACTTCTTCAGCATCTCAAACGCCGTGTCCCAAAACTTCAAATGCAAAATCTCGCTTTCGCGCGCCAGCAAGTCGTAATGAATATCCAACCGCGCCATCGTGTTCACGTGGCAAGTCACGATGGCATCTGCAACGATTTGAGCCGCTTCCGCATCTTCACCGCGATTCTCTTCAATAGCCTTGAGGGTCTCGCCGCGCAGCTTGGCCGCACGCGCTGCATCTTCCGAAAAAAAGCTTGTCACTTTTGCGTACAAATCCCAGCAGTAATAATCAAATTTCGGCTCGCGCGCCAGCGCCATCACGTTCGTGGCGGTTCGTTGCTCCATTCGCAAAAGTCCGATGACCACGTCAGCGACTTGCACCCCGGTGTTGTCAATGTAGTTTTGAATCTGCACACGCTTGCCCGCGTGCCGCAGGATGCGAACCATGGTGTCGCCAAGAACAGCGTTCCTCACGTGTCCAATGTGCGCGGCTTTGTTGGGGTTGATGCTGGTGTGCTCGACGATGATTTTTTCCTGTGTAGCATTCGCGGCTGCGCCCGGCTCATTCGCTTCCCTCTGCGCGCTCTCCCAAAAAGCGCCACGGTCGAAGTAGGCGTTCAGGTATCCACCCCCGGCGACTTCCACCCGCGCGATGCCTTCGACTCTCCCCAGACCGCCCGCGATCTCCTGGGCAATCTGGCGCGGAGCTTTTTTCAGGCGCTTTGCCAATTCAAAACACACCGGCGACGCCGCCTCGCCCATATCAAGTTTTGGCGGGCGGTTCAACACAATCGCAAGCTCCACGCCATACTTTTCCCGTATGTGCTTCGAAAGCGCCTCGCTTAATCTTTTCGTCAGTGTCTGATACACGGGTCCTCTAGGTGAGCCTGCGCCGGATTGGAATCTAGGCAGTATAGGAGATGCCCGCGACGGGGGTCAAAGCGCGCCCCGCAGCAAGGCCGTTTGACAGCACCTGCCTGCGCCGATAGTATCAATTTGAATCCGACGGAGTGACATTTCCGGCTTGAAGTCCCACCGTTCGGCGGTTTTTCGATGAAACTGGCCTATTTTGACTGTTTTTCCGGCATTAGTGGCGACATGACCCTCGGGGCCCTGGTCGATGCCGGCTGTCCGCTCGAGCATTTGCGCTCGGAGCTTCGCGGGCTGCAGGTTCCGGGCTGGGAGCTTTCCGCCGACAAAGTTTGGAAGAACGGCATGGCCGCCACGTACGTCAAGGTGAAGACCGAGGATCGGCAGAAGCATCGGTCGCTCAGCATGATTCTGGAAATTTTGAAGAATTCGCGGCTCGGCGCACCTGTGGGAGCGCGCGCTGCCGCGATTTTCACGAAGCTTGGCGAAGCCGAGGCGCGCGTGCATGACGTGCCGCTCGAAAAGATTCATTTTCATGAAGTCGGTGCCGTCGACGCCATAGTGGATATTGTTGGCGCTTGTGTTGGATTCCATTTTCTCGGAGTCGAGAAATTTGCCTGCTCAGCTCTGAATGTTGGCGGCGGAACGGCGAAGATGGCTCACGGGGTTTTGCCGGTGCCTGCGCCTGCCACGGCA
The DNA here is from genome assembly GCA_035280045.1 of Candidatus Acidiferrum sp. GTDB lineage: Bacteria > Acidobacteriota > Terriglobia > Acidiferrales > UBA7541 > Acidiferrum. Next base: position 101,353 of record DATEGP010000078.1, on the reverse strand, counting down.
AATTTGTTGCAAGGGAAACCGACGTATTCAAATGGTGTGCAGAAGGAGCTTGTGACGCCAACTGGTGCTGCGATTATCGCGACTCTTTGCGATTCCTTTGGTCCGCAGCCCCCGATGAGCGTCATCGCGATTGGCTACGGCGCGGGTACGGCCGATCTGGAAGGCCAGCCGAATGTCGTGCGGCTGATGATCGGCGAAGCCGCCGAAAAGACCGTCCCCGGCTTTGATGATGAAATCGCAGTCATCGAAGCTAACCTGGACGACATGAATCCGCAAATCTACGGCTACTTTCTAGAAAAGGCCCTGGCTGCCGGTGCGCTTGACGTCTACACGACGCCGGTGCAAATGAAGAAAAATCGTCCGGGGACATTGCTCACAGTCTTGTGCAACCCTCACGACACTCAAACGCTGATGTCGCTGATTTTCGCAGAGACTACGACGTTTGGCGCCCGCACATATCGCGCGCAGCGCCGGACATTGCCTCGCGAATTCGTCAGCGTCTCGACCGGTTTCGGCGACGTGCGCATCAAAGTTTCGCGCGTCAACGGCCGCATCCTGCACGTCGCGCCGGAATACGACGATTGCCGCAAGCTGGCGGTCGAAAAAAACATCCCGCTGCAGCGCGTCATCAGCGAAGCCTTGCGCGCATATGAAACGGCGGGCAAAACAAACTGAACATGTCAGCCGGAAAACCAAAATTCTACTTGACCACGCCGATCTACTACACGAACGGCCTGCCGCACATCGGCCACACCTATTCGACGATTGTCTGCGACACCATCCGGCGTTACAAACGCATGCTTGGTTACGATGTGGTCATGACTACCGGTACGGATGAGCACGGCATCAACGTCGAGCGCTCCGCGAAAAAGGCGGGCGTGTCTGAAGCTGAATTCGTCAGCAAAATGGCCGCGGAGTGGAAAGCGCTCTGGGACGAACTAGGAATTCAGGGCGATGAATTCATCCGCACGACCGATTTGAAGCACGCGCACACGGTGCAGTGGCTTTTCAAACAGTGTCGCGAAAACGGTTTTGTCTATCCGGGCCACTACACCGGCCAGTACTGCATCTACGACAATGCCTATGTGGATGTAAAACCTGGCGAGGATTGTCCGGACTGCGGCCGCCCCACGGAAACAGTCGCGGAAGCAAACTATTTCTTCAAGCTCTCTGCGTTCCAGAAGCCGCTGCTCGACTGGTACGCGAAGCACCCGGAGTTCATCCAGCCGGAATCTCGCCGTAATGAAGTTCTCAGTTTCGTTGAAGGTGGCCTTCGCGATCTCAGCATCACGCGAACGTCAATTCGCTGGGGAATCCCCGTGCCCGGAGAAGAGCCCCACGTTTTCTACGTCTGGTTTGATGCGCTGACCGCCTATCTCAGCGCCGTCGGCGGACCAAATTACGAGAAGCAAGGGTACTGGCCCGCCGACGTTCATCTCGTCGGCAAAGAAATTATTCGCTTCCACGCTGTCTATTGGCCTGCGTTTCTCATGGCCGCGGGATTACCGCTGCCAAAGCAAATCTGGGCTCATGGATGGCTGCTGATGGACAGCGCCAAGATGAGTAAGTCCGTCGGCAATGTTGTGCGACCCAGACCCATCGTCAACGTCCTTGGTTTCGACGCGCTGCGCTATTTCTTGTTGCGCGAGACCGTCTTCGGTCAAGACGGCAACTTTAGCTACGACGCGCTGGTCACTCGCTACAACAGCGACTTGGCAAACGGACTCGGAAATCTCGGGAGCCGTGTTTTGACGATGATTCAGAACTTTTCTGATATGAAGGTTCCGAGGCCGAGTGGTGCCGGAAGTGTCTTGAGCCGCACGCTGCCGGCCGTGAAGGTAGGTGTGCTTGGTGCCTTTGAGTCGATGTCGTTTTCACAAGTCATCTATGAAATCTGGCAGTACATTTCTCTCGTCGACAACTATGTGACGACAACCAAGCCGTGGGATCTTGCAAAAGACCCGAACAAACGAAGCGAGCTTCTGGATGTTCTGTACGATAGTGCAGAGGCCCTTCGAGCTATCAGCATCTTGGCGCATCCAGTTCTTCCAAGCACGACACAGCTGCTTTGGGAAAAACTGGGCCTCAAGAGCCCGATTACTGCCCAGAGGATAGACCAAATCTCCTGGGGAGGTTTGACCAGCGGAGAGGCAATTACGGTGGGTGCGCCGTTGTACCCTAGAGTTGATCACAACGAGGCGATAGAAAGGATTGAAGCGATGGCAAATGAAGAATTGAATCCCGCACCGGCCGCGCCGCCTGCAAAACCTGCGGCCACCGCAACCCCTGGAGGAGCAGCCGCGGCCCCACAAGCCGCCCCCGAAAAAATCGGCATCGAGGATTTCGCAAAAGTCGAGATGCGCGTCGGCCAAATCAAAACGGCGGAGCGCATTGTCGGCGCGGACAAGCTTCTGAAGCTCACCGTGGATATCGGCTCGGAAATTCGCCAGATTTGCGCTGGCATCGCGCAATACTACGAGCCAGAAAAACTCGTTGGGCGCAAGGTCGCCGTAGTTGTGAATCTCGCTCCACGCAAGCTGCGTGGCGTCGAATCCAACGGCATGATCATCGCAGCCTCCGTCGGCCCCGAGGGGCGTCCCGTCCTCGCTGGCTTCCCCGACGAAGACGTCGAAATCGGCGCCAGACTAAAGTGAGCGTTACGTACCCACTCTTTGTTTTTGAGAAGGATGACAAATCCATTCGTTTGATCGACAAGGAAACGCAAATTCTTCATCATTGCGAGGCGATCGACATCGAGAACGACGAGTACGTTTTCTGGGATGTGAATGGAGCTGGTGTATCCGTCGCTGTAACTTCAACCACGACCTTCAAAACGGGAAAACTTAAGAGCGTGAGCTCAAGTGCGCCTGCATTTCCTCTTCGCGATGCTTTTAAGTCATACGCAGAAAGTCTTGGCCTCTCGCAAGCTATAGCGGATGGTGAACCGATTGATGCCTGGCGTCGGATTCGGGCGGAACTAGAACGCCGTCCGAGGAAAAAGGGAATTCTCTCAAGACTTTTTTCCAGGGATTAGCCACGAATGGAGTTGATTGATTCGCATGCCCACATCGACTTTCCGCAGTTTGCGGAAGACCGCGAAGCAATGCTCGAGCGAGCGCGCGCGGCAGGCGTAACCACACTTCTGGCGATTGGCACCGGCCCAGGACCCGAAAAGCTCGACTCAGCCCTACCCTTCGCCGAACAGCACGATTGGATTTACGCTACGATCGGCATCCATCCTCACGAAGCCAAAGAAGTAACTCCGAAACACCTCGATGAACTGTCGAACCTGGCGAAGCATCCCAAAGTCATCGCCTGGGGCGAAATCGGCCTCGATTATTTCTACGATCACTCCCCGCGCGAAACTCAGCACAAAGTGTTCCGCGACCAAATGGCCCTGGCGAAGCAGGCGAAACTCCCCATCATCATCCATTGCCGCGACGCCTGGGCGGATTGCATGAATATACTTGAAGAGCTTTGGAAGCCCACGGGCATCGGCGGCATTCTTCACTGCTTCACCAGCACGCTCGAAGACGCGAAGCGGGGAATCGACATGGGCTTCCTGATTTCTTTTGCAGGAAATTCAACTTATCCGAAAGCCCAGAACCTTCGCGACGTTGCAAAGGCTTTGCCGCTGGAAAAAATATTGATCGAAACGGACTCTCCGTATCTGGCGCCACAAGCCCACCGCGGCAAGCGCAACGAGCCTGCCTACGTTGCCGAAGTAGCGCGTACAATAGCGAGTGTGAGAGACTTGTCGCCGGACGAAATTGCCGCCGCAACTTCCGCAAATTTCCGGCGTCTTTTCCGTCTCCCGCGGCCGCAGGGCACCATGGCCGTTGAATCTCGCACGTAGAAACAGGCCGGAGGAAGGCCATCGCACTGCTCACAGTGAAAGAAGTTTTTGACCTCGTCCGCGACGACCTCGCTCTGGTGGAAGACGAGCTAGCCCGTCAAAGCGACACGGCGTTTCCCGCGGTGTCGGAAGTTGCCGCGTATCTGCTCGGCGGTGGGGGAAAGCGCCTGCGCCCCGCGCTCCTGCTTCTTTCCGCAAGTTATGCTGGGCGAAAGGACCGCAGTGCCATCCGCCTCGCCGCGGTAGTCGAATTGCTTCACAGCGCCACGCTGATCCACGACGACGTGATTGACAGCGCGGGCACACGGCGCGGGCGCCCCTCGGCGAATGCGCGCTGGGGAAATCATCGCAGCGTATTAGCGGGCGACTGGCTGTACATGCAGTCCTTTCAAATGGCGCTCGAAGAGCGCAACTTCCACATTCTCGATACCCTCATCGATCTGACGCAGAAAATGGTGGAAGGCGAGTTGATTCAGCTCGAAAAAATCGGCCGCATTGATGTCACTGAAGATGATGCGTTGCGCCTGGCCACTTATAAAACGGCGTGCTTGTTCAGCGGTTGCGCGCGCCTCGGTGCGGTGCTGGGGCGGCTCGAAGACGAGGAAGAGCAGGCGCTGGCGGAGTACGGAAGAAACGCAGGATTGGCGTTTCAGTTGGTGGACGATCTGCTGGACTTCACCGCATCCGCGCAGCAACTCGGGAAGCCGGTGTTGAGCGATCTGAAAGAAGGCAAAGTCACGCTGCCGCTGATTTATGCCATGGAAAACGGCCATCGCGAAGCTCGCGAACTGGTCGCTCGCGTGCTCGCGGAAAAGGAGTTTGATTCCGTACGGCCCGAGACCATCGTCTCCCTTGTGCAAGATTCAGGCGCGCTCGACCGGGCGCGCTGCCTCGCGCAAGACTACGCGCAGCGGGCCAAGTCCTGCCTCAATGGCCATCGTGACTCTGAATATGCCCGTGCGCTGGCGACGCTTCCCGATTTTATCCTCGAGCGCGAGAACTAGGAAGGGTCAAAAAGTTCAAGGTTCAAGAGTTCGACAGCCACGCCAAATTGCTTCATGACTGCCTCTCTGCCATTCAAGCTTGTTTATCACGACCACTACGATCTCAATCTCGGTCCGCACGTATTTCCCTCTCAAAAATTCCGTCTGATTTACGACATGCTCTTGCGCGAGAATCTGGCAAAGCAAGAGGACTTCGTTCGACCCGCACCAGCGAGCGACGAAGACATTTTGCGCGTGCACACTGCCGACTGGGTGCGCAAGCTGAAGACCGGTACGCTCTCGGCAAGTGAGATTATGCTCTTGGAAGTTCCTTATTCCGCGGAGCTAGTAGAAGCGGTCTGGTTGGCGGCCGGCGGAACGATCCTCGCAGGCCAAATGGCGCTCCGCGACGGATTCGCTTCCAACCTCAGCGGCGGATTTCACCATGCATATCCTGAGCATGGAGAAGGTTTTTGCGCGATTCACGATGTGGCGGTGGCGATCCGCAGGCTGCAGGCGGATGGCGCTATCAAGAGAGCCATCGTCGTGGACACGGACGTGCACCACGGCAATGGCACAGCCGCAATCTTTCAAAGCGATCCAACCGTGTTCACCCTTTCGATCCACCATTTCAATAACTACCCGGCGCACAAGCCATCCTCCAATGTCGATCTGCACATGGATGACGGCGCGGAAGACAATGAGTATCTTGGCGCTTTGATTCCCGCCGTCCAACAGGCGCTGGACAATTTTCGACCGGAAATTCTTTTTTATGTTGGCGGCGCCGATCCCTACTGCGAAGACCAGCTTGGCGGGCTGTCGCTCACAAAAGAAGGACTAAAAAAGCGCGACCAAGGCGTGTTTCAAGAAGCGCGGCGGCGCGGCATTCCTGTCGCCACCACTCTGGCTGGTGGTTATGCGCGCCGTGTGGAAGATACGGTTCGCATTCACGTGAATACCATTCTCGCCGCAAACGAAGTCGCACATGCTTTTCCTCCGGCGTCCGCGGCGCGAAGCTGATACACTCCCGTTCGCAGAATTCCTGATTCCAGAATTGTCAGAGGTGTGTTCATGAGTATTTCACATCGCATCTGCCGCCCGCTCTTCATCGCCGGCGTTTTTGCGTTGCTCTTGTGTTCCGAAGCGAAGCCACAAGCTTCCGCGCCGGCGGCGAAGAAGCTCAAGATTTACATTTCCGTAGATATGGAAGGTGTGGCGGGCGTGGTCACCGCGGACCAATTGGGCCCAGGCGGATTCGAGTACGAGCGCTTTCGCCACTTCATGACCAACGAAACACTCGCCGCCGTAAGTGCCGCCACTCAATCCGGCGCATCGGAGATCGTCGTGAGCGACTCACACGGAAATGGCGAGAACCTGCTGATTGAGGAATTTCCAAAAAATGTCCGAATCGTGCGTTCTTGGCCACGCCACGGCAGCATGATGGCCGGCCTCGATTCGAGCTTCGACGCGGCTCTTTTTGTTGGCTATCATGCGTCCACAACGAACATGCGCGGCGTGCGAGCGCATACCTTTTCCAGCGCGCATCTCACGCGCGTGTCGCTGAATGGCAACGCCGTCACGGAAGGCGAATTCAACGCCGCTTATGCAGGAGCCTTGGGCGTACCGGTGATTTTTGCGTCCGGGGACGACGCCGCAATGGAAGAACTGAAATCGCGGCTGGGAAACATTGAAACGGCGGAAACGAAAAAGAACCTGAGCTTCCACTCCGCTGAAACCCTTACGCCCGAGGCGTCTTGCGAAAGAATCGCCGCCGGAGTGAAAGCCGCGCTCGCCCGCCTCCACGATTTCAAAGCGTACGTCATCAAAACCCCGGTCACTCTCGAAGTCAGCTTCAAAAATTACACGCCGGCGCAGATGATCAGCTATCTGCGGTCGGTGCAGCGCGTGGACTCGCACACGATTCGCTTCGTGGGCAAGGACATGGCGGAAGTGTCGGACTTCGTGGACGTGGTGGACGGATACAGTCCGGATTTGACTCCTTAAAAGAACGCCTACAAGCCATTACCTATCATTTGGTCTCAGGCGCTACCTCCGTTTTGTCCAGCGTGCGGCGGACTGCCGAAGAAAGATCGCGTTCGAAAGTGTCCGGCTGGAACCCGTCGGAGCGAAAAGCGATTTTTCCTTGCCGATCGATTACGATGACGGTAGGGAAGGAATTGACAGAAAAAAGTCGGTCCAGACCATCGGCAAAAACAACTTCGGTCGCAATCTTGTCCTTCTGTAAGTAAGGCGCAACCAGAGTTTCGTCCTCATCGCAGTTTGCCGACAAAAAGAGCGCCCCAGGCAGGTCGCGGAAATCGGCGGCCACATGCGCGTAGAGCGGCTCCAGTTCGTGGCAAGGACCGCACCAGGTCGCCCAGAAATTCAGCACGACGACTCTTCCTTTCGTGTCCTTCAAGGGATATGGCGCGCCGTTCGCCGCCTTGCGAAGCGTGAATTCTGAGAATTCCTTGGCACCGTCATTGCGCGCCGATTTTTTCATCCCATTCCGCGTCACGGCGTCATAAGTCTTGAGCAAATACTCGCCCAGCCCATTTTCCGAACCATGCGCAATCCGCCAGACGTTGCCGATTTTCTTCCGAATTTCCTCTCGGCTGACGCTTCCGCTCTTTCCTTCCGCCAGAGCGAAAGCGCGCGCATATTCTTGGGTCGCGGTATTTAAATCTTTTTGAAGCTCCGCGGTTTCTCCCAGCTTTTCCGCGGCGGCGCCGTTTGGAAAAATCTCATAGCTCGTCTCCAAATCCTTTCGGGCCTCGTCGTAATCCTTCAGCTTGAAGTAGAGGTCCCCCCGCAAAAAGTGCGTGTTGGCAAGGTCGCTTTTTCTTTGCTGCTCCCACTGCTCGAGAGAAACCCGCGCGGACCGTTCCGAGGGAGACATGCGCTCCACGAGGTCCAGAATGCGCGTCGAGTAACTGAGGGCGCGCCGGAACCCGGCCGGGTCCTCCTGTCGCTCCAGAAGCTCAATGGCCAGCAGCAACATGGAAATGTCGTTCGGATTGAGCGACACCATCCGCTCGGAGTAGTCAGCAGCCCGGGCATTGTCCTTTAGTTGAAGACTCGCTTCCACAAGCGCGCGGTAGATGCTCGTTCGATTGGGATAGTCCGGATATTTTTTCAGGAAGCCTTCAAGATTATGGAGTAGCGCCGCGCGGTCGCCTCCGGCATCGCCAAGAGCTCGCTGCAATTCCTCGTCGGGGTTTGGCGGCTTGACTGAAGACTTGTCTTTACCGCCAGCGTTGGAAGCTTGCGAGGGAGTTCGTTGGGCGGCGCACCGCGGCGAAACGAGGGCGCAGAGCACAAGCGCCGCCAAGGCCGGGGAAAAGCGTTGAGAGGGCATGCCGCGATTCTAATCACTCAGGGGAAAATTGTCGCTATCAAGACAAATCTTGCTTAGTAAAAGACCTCGGCTACGAGTTCAAATTAAGTTTCTCGCTTGGACTTGTGATTACTTTGATCCGGTAACCTGAATCTCGCCGGAGGCTGTATGCACTTCGATTCGTCCCCCGCCATTTCCCACCCGCGCTCGCAGAGAGTGTTTTCCTTGTTCCTCGACGACGATGGGAATGTCGGTTCGAATCTCCCCTGAGACTGCTTCAGCCGAGAGGTGGAAGTTTGCTGAAGCGGGAACGCTGATTTGCACGCCGCCGGAAGCGGTCTTCAAATTCCAATAGCCTTGTGCGCCGGGATTTCCCTGCACATAAACGCGCCCGGAGAGGCTGTGCGCCATGACGTCATTTGCCGCACCTTGTATTTCGACCTCTCCGCTCTTCGTGTCCCCTTCTACACGCCCGCCTGGGTGAGAGACACGGATGACGCTAGAAAAACCGCTAGCACGCACATCTCCTTTTACATCGGAAATGATGACGTTGCCGGAGGCACTGGAAACCCTGACGTCGTTGCCTACGTTGTTGGCGGTGACAGAGCCGCTCAAAGTCGAGAGATCCGCATCGCGGTCGATCTTTTCCACGCGAATCGTGCCTGAGGCGGCGTGGACCTTTACCGGGCCTCGCAAATCGCGAATGTTCTCTGCGCCCGAAGCAACGTTGGCATCCACCTCCGTGTCGTGCGGAACCTGAATGGTATAAGCGATGCTGACGTTGCGCAGGTGCGAGAAGTCCGCGCCAACGCGAATGGTGTCGCCCCGCTGCTCGATAGGGGGATTGGAAACGGTGTCGTCAAGGCGCTTTTGCGGATTGTCAAACCCGAAGCCCGACGCTCGCACTTCGCCATGCACGTGCACTTTGCCATCGGAACTTCCGGTGATGTTCACGTCGCCCGAGGCGTTTGAGAGTTCCAGGCGAATCGGCCCGCTCACGTTGAAGCTGCGGTCGAAGTTACCGGTCGCCGCTACCCCGGTATTGCAGCCCCCCAAGACAGCCAGTGCAAACAAAGCAGGCAAGAGCGGCAGAAACCCGCGAGTTTTGCGGTAACGCGCCATTCTTCCTCCAAGAAAATCCTAACTAACTACTCGGATGTTCCACAAGTAGCTACGCAAAAACAATGGATTATGTTCCTGAAACTGCCTTCCGCAGCGACGTCGAAAGCTTCAGCGCTTCGTTGAGAGAACCCTGGCGATAACCTTGGAGATCCAGGGCAACGTAAGCGAAACCGGCGGACTTGAGGCGCTCCGAGATTGCCGCGGCCATTTCCTGCGATAGTGCGCGCGGCATTTCGTCTTGCGAGATTTCGACGCGCGCGAGATTGTCATGTATGCGCACGCGGAATTGCCGGAAGCCTAATTCGCGAAGCGCCGCTTCACCGCGCTCGATAAGCGCAAGCCGTTCAGGAGTAACTTCCGTGCCGTAAGGAACCCGCGAGGCGAGGCAGGCCGAGGCGGGGCGGTCCCAGGTGGGCAGGCCGGCACGCCGCGAGAGTGCGCGAATTTCTGGCTTGGTGAGGTTGGCGTCGAGCAACGGCGCAAGAACTCTGTGCTCCGTAGCGGCACGATGACCGGGACGAAAGTCGAGCGTGTCGTCAGCGTTCACGCCATAGGCGACAGCGGAGAATCCGCGAGATCGCGCCAGATCGTCGAGCGCGGAAAACAATTCGTCTTTGCAGAAGTAGCAGCGGTCGGGCTGGTTCGCGCGGTAACCCGGATTTTCCATTTCATGCGTTTCGATGAATTCGTGCCGTAGCGCAAAATCCTTCACAAACTGCTCGACGATGTTTTTGTCGTGTGTGGCAAAACTCGGGGAAAGGGCGGTAACCGACAGCGCGCGATTGCCCAGAGCTCGATTCGCGGCCCAGGCCAAATACGCAGAATCCGCGCCGCCGGAAAGCGCAACGACAATCGCAGGAGTTGCCGCAAGGCGCGAGATTAAAAGATTTTCTTTTTCATCCAGGGAGAGAGCGCCCTGCTCCCCACTCCGAATTTGAATGAGACTCTTCATGTACATGCTGAGTATAGCGCAGCGCCTGTCTTTACCGCGCGGACTCAGCTAATCAAAAACTCATTTAAAGTCCAGAAGCACGTCAACCGTGCCAGTATTCGCATCAGCTTGCAGCCAATGGCCAACACTTTGGTAATGCAGGGGCAGCTCGCCGAAAACCTGCTCCTGGTGAAGCTGCAGCTTTATTAAAATCTCTTCGTACTTGATTTTGTCGAAGACTTCTCCCTGCGGAATGGGCCATGCCGCATGCAATTTCTTTTCGGCGGCCGGCGAGAGGCCGGTTAACACCATTTTGCCGAAACGGTACTGTTTTCCTTCCTGAATCCCCACGGAATAGGAAACCGTGTGGGCTGATTCGTCAAACGTGGGAACGGGATCGACTTTCGCATCAAGATAGCCGTGATGGGCAAACTCTTCACGAATGCGGTCCCAGCCAGCTTCGATTTTCATGCCGTCGGCAACGTCGCCGGGCTTTAGCCCAGCGTCGCCACTCAAAGTGAACTCCGAGACGGTAGCGTTCCCCGCCCAGCGAACTTCCCTCCAGTGATAAACCGGTCCCGGATCCACGGGAACAAACACGGGAACCTGTTCGGGCAATTTTTGACTCGGATCGCCCGTCAAACGGATTTCCGGCGGGCCCAGCTTTGGATGCAGGCAGCCTTTGGCGAGGTAAACGGGCCGGATCGCTTCGGTGAGAAACAAATCGATCGTCATTCTCGAATACGGCTTGCCGACGATTTCCTCGAAATGTTGCTGGACGGCTTTGGAGGCCAGCAGGGAAGAGTCACCGAACTCCAGTTTTTCAATTCGCAGCGACGGGCCTTCCACTCTGAACATCTGGATTTTTCCGTCTCCATCGGGATTGCCGGTGACCTCGTGCTGCAGGGTCACCTGCAAGCCGTGCGACGTAATCAATTCCTTGATCGCGTCCGCAGCCTGGTCGACTGCGCCGCCGCCCTCCGGCAACGTCCCATCGAAGTAAGGAAGTTTTTTGCGGATGGCGTCGAGGAGCTCGGAATCCGCGAACCACGGAATATTGTCAAAATACGCTGGAATCCTCGGAGATTCCACGACCTGGTAGGTAACAACAACGCCCGTGCGAGTCTCAAAGCGGTAGCTGATTTTGTCGAAGAGGCCCGTTTGCGTGAGTTTGTCCGCAGCAGCTTGCAAATCCGCGCGGCCCACTTGCGAGCCTGGGACAAGACCGGTCAGCGCGGAAATCTGCGCTTCAGAGAGATGCTTTTGGCCTTCGATGTGAATTTCGCGCAGGGATGCCGTTACGTTATCGGCAGTTTGCGCCAGCAACAGGCACGAGGCCGCTGTCAGCGATAACAGCGGCGCGACGCCGATGATTCGGAAACTGAGCTTCATATTTATTCTGGGGGCCTATTTTGCCCAGACCTTATTTTAGCCAAACCGCCCGGCTTCGTGCAGGCTCTCGATCACCTTGCGCCGATCACTCGACGGTGACGGATTTCGCCAAATTGCGCGGTTGATCCACGTCACAGCCTCGGCGCACCGCGATGTGATACGCGAGCAATTGCAACGGAATGATTTCCAGCAAGGGCGCGAGCAGCTCCGGAGCGGGCGGCAGCTCGATAATGTGGTCTGACGCTTCGCGGGCAAGCTGATCGTTTTTGGTGACGACAGAAATCACGATGCCGTCGCGCGCCTTTACTTCCTTGATGTTCGACACGCTTTTTTCATAGCGCGTCATCGCTTCGGCGTCCAATTCATCGCGTGTAGCCAGCACCACGACGGGAAGATTCTCGTCAATGAGCGCGTTTGGCCCGTGCTTCATTTCGCCGGCGGGATAGCCTTCGGCGTGAATGTAAGAAATCTCCTTGAGCTTCAGTGCGCCTTCGAGGGCGATGGGGTAATGGATGCCGCGCCCCAGATACAGAAAATCCGTGTTGCGGAAAAATTGCCGCGCAAGACTTTCGTAAAAGCCGGAAGCGTCCGCCTGCAAAATGGTTTCCATCTTGTGAGGGATGCGCAGGGACTCCTGCATCAAGTTCCTTGCAGCAGCGTCACTGACTTTCCCGCGGACCTGCCCGAGGTAAGACGCGAGAAGCAGAAGCGCCGCCAATTGCGACGTAAATGCCTTTGTGGATGCCACGCCGATCTCTGGTCCCGCATGCGTGGGAATCGTGCCGCCAGCTTCTCGTGTGATCATCGAACCAATGACGTTGCAAATCGCAAGAGTCGGCGAGCCTTTGAGTTTTGCCTCGCGTTGGGCCGCGAGCGTGTCCGCCGTTTCGCCGGACTGGCTGATGCAGACGGTCAACGTGTTGGAATCAATGATGGGATCGCGATAACGAAACTCGCTGCCGTAATCGACTTCTACCGGAAGGCGTGCCAGCCGCTCGACCATGAATTTTCCGGCCAGGCCCGCATGCCAGCTCGTTCCGCAAGCCACGATGCGCACCTGCCGAAATTCACGAAACTGTTTCTCGGTAAGTTCCATCTCATCAAGGAAGACTTTCCCGGTGTCCTGGGAAATCCGGCCAAGCAGCGTGTCGCGCACGGCTCGCGGCTGCTCGAAAATCTCCTTTTGCATGAAGTGCTTGTAGCCGCCCTTTTCCGCCATGATGGGATCCCAGGCGACGTGTTGAGGGGGGCGTTCGACGGGATGGCCGTCGTGATCCATGACGCGGACGCCGTCTTTGGTGAGCACGGCGATGTCGCCGTCAGCCAGGAAAAAGATTTTGCGCGTGTGCTCGAGCAGGGCGGGAATATCACTGGCGACGAAATACTCGTGGTCTCCCAATCCTACGACCGAAGGAGGGCCCAGCCGTGCGGCAACGATTTTTTGCGGGTCTCTCGCTGAAAGAAATACAAGGGCATAGATGCCGCGCAACTCTTTTAGCGAGCGGCGAACGGCTTCCTCTAGCGGAACGCCGCCCTGAGAATGTTTCTCCACGAGGTGCGCAACGATTTCCGTGTCCGTTTCCGTGACGAACTTGTGCTCTTCCTTTTGAAGTTTTTCCTTGAGTTCGAGATAGTTTTCGATGATGCCGTTGTGCACCACGACAATTTGGCCAGTGCAATCGCGATGCGGGTGGGCATTTTCCTCGGTAGGTCTGCCATGAGTGGCCCAGCGGGTGTGGCCAATCCCGTAAGTGCCTTCAATGGGAGATTTCGCAATCGCTTCTTCGAGGTTGCGAAGTTTTCCCGGCGCGCGGCGAATCTCCAGCTTGCCGGTGCCGTTGACGACGGCGATGCCCGCGGAATCGTATCCGCGGTATTCGAGCTTCCGAAGTCCTTCAATGACTACGGGAACGACTTTTTTGGGGCCAATGTATCCGAGAATTCCACACATAAACGCTTTGTCCTCAAATTTGGCTATATCAGCCTAACACGCGCGACGCCATCGGGTAATCCCTCGCAAGCGGACAGCAGTAACCGGTCATCGAGCCATTTTTCCTTAGTCGCGTTTGGGGCGCGGGAGGTCGAAGATGAATCCTTGGGGCTCGCTCTCCAATTTCTTGTCGAAGTCGATGGCGCGATGGGAATGAAGAAGCTGGTTGGTGAGGTAGCCAAGAACGGCAGCGCGGCGAGGCGAGATGCGTCCTTTGGTGACCTGGGCGACAAGGCGGGCGAGAAATTTCTGGACGTCTTCGCCTAAAGAGAAGTCGGTGGGTTCGGGGAGGAGGTCGGCGGAGAGATCTTCGGAGTCGCTCGGAGACGGCGGCAGGACGGTAGCGACCTTCTCGCGGAAATGACGGAGGCAGAGGCCGGACTGAAGATCCGGACCTCGAAAGCGGCACTGGGTGCCGTTGGGATAGAAATGCTGGCAGCGGGCGGGATTCGATCCTGCGCTAGCTGCGGTACCAGCGGGTGGAGCTTCCGACTTGGGAGTTTCCAGCGTGAGTATTTCGACATTTGGTTCGCCGAACTGGTGTTCGGCGATCCCGGGGACTTGTGTGGTCATGGTTTCTCATCTTTCTGGGTGGCGGGGGATACACACCCACCCCACTGTTGTAATGATTTGAAAACAAAGGGCTTGCAAATTGCCACGGTTGTAAGTGATTGAAAATAAAGAAACGGCAAAGGGGTGAAACGGGGCGAGGCAGAAAGCAGAAAGGAGAGGGCAGAAGGCAGAAAAAGAAAGACGGAAGGGCGGGGAAAGGCAACGGAGGGGCACGGGGCGGGTTGGCGAGAATTGAGCCGAGAGTTCACGACCTATGATATGCATATCGTAGCTATTTTGTCAAGTCCTTTCTTAGTACTAGGAGAATTTGCCCACGGGGCGTCATTCGAACAGGTTTTGCGTAAGAGCAAGAAAACAAATAGGTAGAGTGCACAGAGGGAAGGCGGAAAGCAGAAGGTAGAGAAACGAAAGAAAGTAAGCGGCGCTGGCGGGAAAGGCGCGGCTTAGAGGAGCGAGGAATGAAGAGAAAAGCCGCACCCCTCCTGTGGCGGGCAAGCCTGAAAACCGCCCTTCGTACCTCAAGGCAAGCAGGGTGCAGCACCCTCGGGTTGTTCGCGGAGTTGGTCCATGTTCCACCCGCCTGAGTAGCGGCTTTGCTAGCAATTCCGCGGAACTCGAAACCATGAACTCATGCCTGAAGTACACTACTTCTGAAGCAATTCGTGGTTTTCTTTTTCATTCAGTTTGCCCCGAGGGGATGCTCGATGCAAATCACTAACCTCTCTGCTGAGCCGCTCGGCAAACTCCACTCCTGGATTCCGCACGACCTGAAAGCTGAGCAGGTCGTCTTTCTCCCGGATGCCTGTCCCGGGAAATCTCCTCTGCCTACAGGAACGGCCGTTCTAACGCACCAGAGCGACTGGCGACGATTTGCTGTTTCGGATTGTGGTTGCGGTATGCGACTCGTGCGGTCGACTGTTCAAGGGAAGGACTTAGGCCTTGAGCGCTGGAGCAGGGTGGCGGATTCGCTGCGAGCGAATAAAGGTGGCTTAGGTGACTTGGGCGGCGGCAATCATTTTCTCGACGCCATCGCCCCTTATGACGATGGGCCACTCTGTTTCCTGATTCATACCGGGTCACGCAACGAGTCTGGCCATGTCGACAAGCTGGTCGACACCGCGAGCAGTTTTGACAATGAATTCAACCGGGTTGTCCGTTGGGCAGCTGACAACCGCGCCGCAATTCATGAAAAGCTTGAATTGGTCTTTGGCAAAACAGAACTCCTACTCGACCTACCTCACAACACTTACGAACAGCTAGCCAACGGTGGCGTGATTATACGGAAGGGTTCCGTTCGATTGCTCCCTGGGGAACTGTCAGTCTTGCCTTCGCACATGTCTGGAGACGTGGTGCTTGTGAGGGCTAAAGAGAGAGTCACGAATATCCTCAACTCAATGAGCCATGGGACTGGTCGTGCAATGTCGAGGAGCGACTCTAAGGCCCTCGCTGAGGCCTATGACTTCGCGTCTTTGCGCAAATCCATCCTAATTCCGTTTGGGGTAGAAGATGCTTCGCTACGAACTGATGGCCCCTTCGCCTACCGAGACTTGGATGAGTGCCTGGCGCTGATAGAAGGATATGTGGACGTGGTTGCTAGGTTTGGTGTCGTTGGTTATATGGGACACCTTTGAGGCCGGGATTTTGATGTGCTGAAAGCCTCAAGGTAAACCGGATAACCGGAAAAGTTGATGCTGAGGGCGGCTTGGGTTAATCCACGATTTCGAAGCGGTATTCCTCGATTACCGGATTGGTGAGGACTTCTTTGGAAATGCGCTCGAGCTGGTTTTGGGCTTCGTCGCGGTTCCAGCCGTCGAGATTCAGGACGAAAAATTTTCCCTGGCGGACGTCTTTCACGGCGGCGTAGCCGAGGCCAGACAGAGCGTGATGGATGGTTTGACCCTGGGGATCGAGAACGGTGCGCTTGGGCATGACCCAGACGTGTGCTTTCATGCGGGCATTATAGCAGGCCCAGGTCTTTCGTCTTAGCATCGAAATGATCCAGGAGAATCTGTTTTTCGGGCTGGGAAAGGAAAGCGCATTCAAAGCCGGCCCGCGCAAGCCTCACCACCTCTTTCATTTCCATACCAATCCCTCTAGCAATCAAGAACTCGGCATAAAGCGAGGTATGAAACATGGCGGGGTCGTCCGTCGCGAGCGTTACTGGAATGCCGCGCCTAACAAACGTTGGCAAGGGGTGATCAGAGACTCGCGCTTGCTTCTTGCCGAGTTGCTCAGCGAGAGCCCCTGTCCGAACGTTGCTCGACGGGCAAATCTCCAGGGGAATGCCTTTCTCAGCCAATAAGCTCATGAGTTCCGGGTCGCGAATGGCGGCGATGCCGTGGCCTATCCTTTCCGCTCCCAAGAGGTTAATGGCGTCGCGGATTTGGTCGGGCCCACCGATCTCTCCGGCATGAACCACGCGATGAAGTCCGTTTTCCGCGACATAGTCATAGACACGGCGGAATTCAACCAAGGGGACGGACAGTTCATTTCCACCCAGGCCAAATGCCACGACACCTGATGATTTCAGCTTGACGGCAAGTTTGGCGACTTCCATTGCCGCCTCTGGACCAAACTGCCTGACAGCGTCAAAAATCCATTGCACGCGGGTCCGGGAAAGAGTGGTTTTCTCCAACGCAGTTTGAAGCGCCTGAAAATTGCGGTCCACGTTTTGTTTGCGAAGCAGCATTACCCCGGCGGACAGAGTGATTTCTGCATAGAGCGTTTTGTCAAGGTGTGTTCCGAAAATATTGGCCACCAGCGCGTAGTCTTCGGGGTTCTTCAGAAAGGCAGTTACATCCTTGAACAGAGACAGGAATTCTTCGAAGGTCCTGAAATTGTAGCGTGCCGCCATTCTTTCATAATCGACGGTCACCCCATTTCGTTTTGCAAGATCGACCGCGACATATGGGTTGATGGTCCCTTCGAGGTGAACATGCAGCTCGGCCTTAGGAAGTTCCCATAACAGTGTCGAGTCTTCGGGCGAGACCGGAAGTTTCATGGCCTTCTCAGTGGGAGGGGAGGGCGGGGCGGCCGGCGTTGGTCCAGGCGGTGAGCCAGAAGGAGCCCACGTCGGTCGCGGCGTCGGAGAGCTGGCGGATCAGAATGGCTCCAGCTTCATTGTAGAAGCGGTCGTAATACTCGTCGGTGTAAGAATTTTGTCCGCGGAGGGCATCACGGTCGGCAAGAAGAATCGTTTCGAGCCACCGGTGAGCTCTGAGGCAGGCATCAAAAGCGTGGTCGGTTGGGTCGCTGATGAACGCCGCGTCGTTGGGACGCATGGGGAAAAAAGAAGAATAGCGATCAATCAGTGCGCTGCCAAAACGCTCGTTGATGCCGGTTTGGCCGCTCAGGTGGCCGTCGGAATTATCGGTCGTGTTAAAGGGATCGTGTGCCTGGGCGATGTAGTGGGCGAGGATGGCCGCATCGAGCCGGGCTTCGTCCCATTTTCCGGCTTTCATAGCGTTGGTCAGCTTTTCGCTGTAAACGCCGATCTGCCACGGAAGGAGACCGTTCGTTTCCAATTTCAATTTGCCGAATTTCGTGACGGCCGATTTGTAGCTGCGCGGCAAAGCCTCAAAGGGGAAGCGGCCGTATTTGTCCAGGGCGATGAAGCCGTTGCGCTTCTCAACGGGATTTTTTGCGAGCGCATCGAGCGGATCGGTGACGTGCTGGAGGATCGAGCCGCGGCTGGTTTCGAAAAAGGGGCGAACGTCGGAGGGGAGCGCATCCACCGCTTTGTTGATGATGAGCCTGTGCGCATTCCTGCCCCAGGCCTCGGCACAGCTAGGAAACGCTCCAAACGCCGCGGTTACCGCAAAAATGGCGATGAGTCGTGTTCTCGAGTTGTTAGCTACTCTCCGCCGCATTTTTGCTACTTCCTCATTGTTGCGTGGACAGGGGTGGCGTGGGCAGACACAAGGTGCTCCGTTTGCGGCTGTAAAGGAAATAGATGACCAGTCCGATGGCCAGCCATACGAAAAAGCGAATCCAATTCTCCAGCGTCAGGCTGGCCATGAGCAAGAGGCAGCTGAGGATGGAAAGAATCGGAACCCAGGGCACTAAAGGCACGCGGAAACCGCGCGGGCGGTCCGGCTGGGATTTTCTGAGAATCAGGACGGCAATGGCAACGAGCAGAAAAGCAAATAAGGTGCCGATGTTGGAGAGGTCGGCGAGCGTCCCGATATCAAAAATCCCGGCGGGGATGCCTACGAAAATTCCGGCGACCCAGGTGGCCACGTGCGGCGTACGAAACCGCCTGTGTACTTTCGAGAAGGCGCCGGGAAGGAGGCCATCGCGCGACATGGCGAACCACACGCGAGCCTGGCCGAGTTGATAAACGAGCAGGGAAGAAATCATCCCCATGAGCGCGCCAACCGTGACCCATTGTTGCAGACGATCCAAACCGATGTTGTGCAGGGCGGTGGCGACGGGCGCCGCGTCACCCTTGAAAATGTGGAACGGCTGAATACCTGTCAGAACGACGGCGACCCCAACGTAGAGCGCAGCACAAACCAAGAGGGAAGTCAGGATGCCCAGTGGGAGATCGCGCTTGGGATTCTTGCATTCCTCCGCTGCCGTGGAGACAGAATCGAAGCCAATGTAGCTGAAGAAAACGATGGCGCCCCCGGTCAGGACGCCTTGCCAGCCGTTGGGCATGAAAGGATGCCAGTTCACCGGCTTGATGTATTTTGAGGCGAACACGATGAAGAGGAATATCGCGATGAGTTTGATTCCGACCATGACGCTGTTGGCGCCGGCGGATTCGCGAATGCCGATCACCAGGAGAACGGTCAGCACCATGACAATGATGAAGCCGACGAGGTTGAAATGAAGCACCCATCCAGTGGCCGGCGAATACGCTGGTGTACTCATCGCTGGTGGAAGGTGAACCCCGAAGGTTTCCAGCAAGCTGTCAATGTACGCGGAGAAGCCGACGGCAACCGCCATGTTGGAGACGGCATATTCGAGGATTAAATCCCAGCCGATGATCCAGGCGACAAGTTCGCCAAGCGTTGCGTAGGTGTAAGTGTACGCGCTGCCGGCGATGGGGATCATGGAGGCCAATTCCGCGTAGCAGAGTCCCGCGAACCCGCAGACGACCGCGACAAGGAAAAAGGAGAGAGCAATCGCCGGACCGGCGCCGGGGCGCCCGCTGACTCCTGCGGCATGCATTCCGTGGAAAAGGACATCCAGGACAGGCGCTTTCAAAATTGAGGGATACTCCACGGATTCGCCCGCGGCGGCAGTGCCGGTCAGCACGAAAATGCCTGTTCCAATGATCGCGCCGATGCCCAGCGCGGTGAGAGTGATCCAGCCGAGCGTTTTCTTCAGGCGTTTTTCTGGATTTTCAGAATCGGAAATGAGTTGGTCAATGTCTTTGCAGCGAAAGAGTTGTGAGGCCACTCATCTTCTCCGATCGCGCCCCTGAAGCCGGCGGAGTTGAGTCACGTCATGCTGAATTGAGGAACAAAGACGAGCCTCAATTTACCGCGAGATGGTTTGTGGCGCAACGTGTGAATGCATCTTGCGTGGAAGTGCGAAAGCGAGCGTAGAGCACTACGCCTGCTCGAGCTGAGCATAGCGTTCGATGAATTTTTTTGTGCCGCGACCGGGGAAGCTGACGGAGACGCGGCGATCTTCGTCGTCGCCTTCGACGCCGACGATGGTGCCGACGCCATAGCTGGGATGACGGACTCTGCGGCCGAGCATGGGATCTGCGTTTCCACCGCGTTTTGCGGTGCTTCGGCCGAACGAGCTGGAACTTGCGGCAGCCGGACGCCGAGCTGGCGCGGCCGGTTTTTGTACACCGCGAACACGGCGAAGAAATTCTTCGGAAGAATACGAGTACTCGGGGTCGGGTTCGTAACGGCGTGTTTCGCCGATCTCGGCGAGCGAGCCGCGGACGGTGTCCACAAGTTCGCCGGGAATTTCTGCCAGAAAACGCGAGGGCAGGGAAGCGCGCAATTGCTGTTCGTTTCCGAAAATGCGGCGGTACACGGCGCGGGTTAGAGTGAGCGATTTTCGCGCGCGCGTCATGCCGACGTAAACGAGGCGGCGTTCTTCTTCGATTGCCTTGTCTTCACCTTCTTTGACGGAGCGGCTGTGCGGGCAGATGCCTTCTTCCATGCCCGTCAGGAAAACATGATCGAACTCGAGCCCTTTGGTGCTGTGCAGCGTGATGAGAGTTACGCCGGGCTTGCCTTCGTATTGATCGGCGTCGCTTACAAGGGAGGCGGCGTCGAGGAAATCTGTAAAGGTTTCTCCCGCTTCCATACTCTCGGCGACCGCGTTCGCGAGTTCCTCCAAGTTTTCCATGCGCGCGACGTCTTCGGCGCTGTTGCGGTCCTTCAGCATGTCCATGTAGCCGGATTCTTCCAGGACGACGTGCAAAAATTCTGCCGGTTCTTTGGTGGAAAGCGCTTCCTGGAGCTTGCGAATGAGTTCCTGGAACGCGCGCAACGGCGCAACGGCGCGGCCGGTGGTACCACCTGCGATGGCTTTCTCGATCGCATTCCACAAAGGAGTTTTATCGGCTCGCGCCGTTTCGCGCAGCGCATCCACCGTGGTTTTGCCGATGCCGCGAGGAGGCACGTTGAGAACGCGCAGCAGGGAAATATCATCTTCGGGATGCATGGCGAGCCGAACATACGCCAGCGCGTCTTTGACTTCGGCGCGGTGATAAAAGCTGAATCCACCAACCAGTTTGTAGCGAAGGCCTTGCCGGCGGAAGACTTCTTCGAAGGCGCGCGATTGGGAATTGGTGCGGTACTCGACCGAGCAAGTTTGGTCGGAATCTTCGCCTAGAATGCGATCCAATTCTCCCGCGACGTACTCGGCTTCGGCTTGCGGGTCGCGGCCTTCGAAGTACTTCAGATTGATTCCGGCGCTCTTCTCGGCTTTCAGGGACTTGCCCAAGCGCTCCGGATTGTTTGCGACCACGGCACCCGCAGCGTCAAGAATGTTTTGTGTCGATCGGTAGTTGCGCTCCAGCTTGACAATCCGCGCCGATGGGAAGTCGCGCGAGAAACTCAGCAGGATGGAAACGTCGGCGCCGCGCCAGGCGTAGATGGACTGATCTTCGTCGCCCACAACGCAGATATTTTGTTTCGGGCCGGTGAGCAGCCTCATGAGTTCGTATTGCACGCGGTTGGTGTCCTGATACTCGTCCACGTGGATGTATTGAAAGCGCGCCTGCCACTTTTCCCGCGTGGCTTGCGATTCGCGCAACAAGCGCGCAGATCGCAGGAGCAGATCGTCGAAGTCCAGGGCTTTGCTGTCGTGCAGACCTTTTTCGTAAGCGGCGAAAATGTCAGCGGTCTGGCGACCGTCCTGCGTGAATGCTTCAGCGCGGACCTGCTCGGGACCCTTGCCGTGATTCTTGGCATAACTGATGCGGCTCAGAACATTTCGTGGGGTAAGGTCGTCGGCGTCAATCTGCAGCTTGGCCATGGCCAGTTTTACGGCAGCGACCTGGTCATCGTCATCGTAAACGGCGAAGTCGCGCGGCAAGCCCGCGGCGGGAGCTTCGCGGCGCAACAGGCGGGCACAGAGCGAGTGGAACGTGGAAACCCAAGGCTGCCCCGGAGGGACGCCCGCGCGCAAAAGCAAATCCGTTACACGATTGCGCATTTCTTCGGCGGCTTTGTTTGTGAATGTGACCGCAAGAATGGATTCGGCAGGAACACCTTTGGCTATAAGATTCGCCATGCGGTAAGTGATCGCGCGGGTCTTACCCGTTCCCGCGCCTGCGAGAATCAAAACGGGGCCATCCTGGGTTTCGACAGCCTGGTGTTGTTCTGGATTCAATTCGTCGAGAAGTTTCAGCATGTGGTCCGTGGCATTCGAAAAAGTGGCACACGCAATGGTAGCCGACGGTGGCGAAGCGCGCAAACGGGTCCTGTGAATAACAATTTCGGTGGTAAAAGAATCTGGAGAAACTGTTGTGAGTAAAGTCCAGGAGAAGCTACTTTTCTCCGGCTTGGCTCAAGTCAATCTCGAAATACATCAAGCCATGGTTTTTTTCGAGGGCCATGATATCGGGAACATACAAGCGAGCGTTGCTCAGCAGATCGAATTGACTCTGCATGTCAAAGTAGAGCAGACCTTGGACAGAGCTGTGAGGCGCGACGACGCTGGCTTTTACTCCCGCCTCCCGTAGTTCCTGCTCCACTTCCACCCATTTTTTGTCGCGTCCGACTTTCGGGCCCCCAATGGGGAGGGGAAACCTGCTCCGGCCTAAATTCTTCAAGCTTGGCCGCAAAATCACGTCGGCGGCTTCTTCGGAAGTCAGAGGATCGAGGGCCTGGTGTTCTTCTTCCGAAAGTGTAAGGTTCAGGCGGATGCGCTCCAGGTTCACCTTCAAGCTGTCATCGGAGTCGTTGCGAAACACCACCTGTAAGGCGACAATTCCGGCGGCGTACGGCGACTTCTTGTGAAATTTCTCTTTGTAGAGAGCCGGATTTGTCCACGGCAGGGCGGAGATGGTCATTCCCTCGTGGGATTCGAGGGCCGAAGCTTTGAGAGGAGCTTGCTGTTGAGCCCTGGCTATGCCTGCCGCGAAATGCAGAGCCAGAAAAGTTGGCAGGAAGAGAGTTAGCTTTCGGGCCGGGTTATAATAAACTTTTCTCATATTGACGCCTTCGATTCCTGGGGAATGCGCAGGGTTGCCCTGTGTCAAACGCCCGCTTGTTTTCCGGCGGGCATGAGCTAACCGGAGCCACGCATAGTGTATTTCATTTATAGCCTGCTGATGGGCCTTGCGGTTCTTCTGCTCACACCGTACTGGGTGTTGAAAGGGCTGCGCCATGGAAAGTATTTTTCCAATCTGAAAGAACGGCTGGGGTTTTCCTTTCCGGCGCTGGCGAAGCTTCCCGCCGATCGCGCGGGGTCGATCTGGATTCATGCGGTCAGTGTAGGTGAAGTGTTATCCGGCGTTACGTTGGCGCGACAGTTGAAAGCAGCCTACCCGGAGCGGCCTCTCATTGTATCCACGACCACGATTACCGGGCAGACGCTGGCTCGCGAGAGGATGCCTTTTGCAGATGGGGTTGTTTACTTTCCCCTCGATTGGGATTTCTGCGTCAGGCGCGCCTTTGAAGCGGTCCGCCCGTCCCTTGTTCTCGTTCTGGAAACGGAAATCTGGCCGAATTTTCTGCGGGAGGCCGGCAAGCACAAGGTTCCAGTTCTTTTTGTCAGTGGACGGATTTCGGATCGCTCGTTCGCCAGATATCAGAAGTTTTTTGGCGTTTTTGGTTTTTTTCTGCGCCCGCTCCTGAAGGATTCCCTCTCTCACGCCAGCGGTTTTCTAATGCAAAGCGAGAATGACGCGGAGCGCATTCGTGCACTCGGGGCACCTGCCGACCGCGTTGTGGTTAGCGGCAATCTGAAGTATGACTCGGAGCTGCCTGCGCCGACACCCCTCGCCAATTGGCTTGAGGCCGAGGTGAGGCGCAGTGGCCGCTCACCGGTCATCGTCGCCGGTAGCGTTGTGGCCACGGAAGAGCCGTTGGCGCTGATTGCCTTTGGAACACTTCAGGGCGAATACCGCAATGCGCTCCTGGTGCTTGCGCCGCGGAAGCCGGAACAATTTGCCGCCGCCGCGGAGTTCGTCGAAGAATCACATCGCAAATTTCTGCGGCGATCGCAATTGCCAATTCCGGCTCCCGCCAAGGCCGCTGGTGGAGGCAACGGTCACACGAGCAATTCTGCTATCCCGAACGATGTCACGGTTTTGCTTCTGGATAGCATCGGGGAACTGGCGTCGCTCTATCGTTTAGCGGACGGCGCCTTTGTGGGGGGGTCGCTTGTTCCTTCGGGGGGGCATAACATTTTGGAACCGGCCGCATTCGGCAAGGTTCCGATTTTTGGGCCTTCGATGGAAAATTTTGCGGAGATCGCATCGCGGTTTGTTTCGGCCGGGGCGGCCATTCAGGTGGAAAGTCCTGAGGACGTAGGCGTGGCGTGGATTGAATTGTTTCGCAATCCGCAGCGCATGAAGGAAATGAGCGATAGGGCGCGCAACCTCGTTGAAGGCAGCCGCGGGGCTACGAGCCGGGCCCTGGAGAGAATTGCCTTCCACTTGAAGGGTGCTGGGCGATGAATGCTCATCCTTTTTTACGCGCTATCCTTTGGCCTCTTTCCTTAATCTACGGCGGCGTTGTTCGGGCGCGTGTGTGGATGTTTCAAAAAGGCTTGCTCAAGCAAAAACGGCTGAAAGGGACGGTCATCAGCGTGGGGAATCTTACCGTCGGAGGCACCGGTAAGACTCCCATGGTGATTTGGCTCGCGGAAAAGTTTCTTGCAGAAGGGAAGCGCGTTGGGATTCTCAGCCGTGGCTATCACGGCTCGAACGGCACCAGCGACGAAGTCGAGCTGATGAAGTTCCGTCTGCAAGGACGCGTGGCTTTCGGTGTTGGCAAAGATCGCTTTGCGGAAGGCCAGCGGCTGGAAGCCCAGCAGCCTATTGACGTTTTCCTTCTCGACGACGGTTTTCAGCACCTTCAGCTTGTGCGCGACTTGGATATTCTTTTAATTGATGCGTCGCGCCCGATGCAGGGGGAACACTTGCTTCCTGGGGGTTTGCTTCGCGAGCCGCTTTCCGCCATGGACCGCGCCAATCTAGTTGTGTTCACTCGTTCGGAAACAAAGCCGGGAGCCTCGGAAGCTATTGAGAGGCTCACTCAGCTACCGGTTTTTTCCGCGACTACGCGATTATTGGGATTCCGGGGTTGCGGAGGCGGGATTCAGTTGCAGTCCGTTAATGATATTGGGGCGGGACCGTTCTTCGCTTTTTGCGGAATAGGGAATCCTCAGGCATTCTTGCGGGACCTGCGATCTTGGGGTTTGCCGATTTGCGGCCGGACTATTTTTGCGGATCATCACTATTACTCACCACGGGACGTCTTCACAATCCAAGAAGAAGGCAAAAGGGCCGGGGCCAGGGCCTTTGTTACTACAGAGAAGGACGCGCAGAATCTCGCAGGGCTAATGTTTGAAGCACCTCTGTTCGTCTCCGTTATTGATTTGCAGGTCACCCCGGAAGCCGATTTTCACAGCGTCTTAGAGCGCTTGCTGGCGGCAAAGATTGGTGCTGCGGCATGAAGATTCTGATTCGCGCGCCGAACTGGGTGGGGGACGCCATCATGGCGTTGCCGGCGCTGCGAGCGGTGCGGAGCCGCTTTCCCGAGGCTGAAATTGCACTTCTTGCGCGACCGTACGTGGCTGATATTTATCGCGAGCAGGAAATATGCAATCAACTCATCGCCTACGAATCGCAAACGAAGCATGCGGGAGTTCTCGGCCGCGAAAGGCTGGCGGCGGAATTGCGAGCCCAGAAATTCGATGTGGCGCTTCTGCTTCAAAACGCTTTTAATGCCGCATGGCTGGCGTGGCGCGCGGGCATTTCGGAGAGGATCGGCTATGCACGGGATGGGCGCAGCTTCCTGCTGACAAAGGCGATTCGCGTTCCGAAAGTAGGCGAAATTCCGCCGCACGAAAAGTTTTATTATATGGAGCTTCTTCGCCGTGTCGGCTGGATAGATTCGCTCCCCGATGAATCTTTCATCTCTTTAAAGGTTTCAAAGGTAAGCCGCAAGCGCGCAGAGGAGTTTCTTACTGAATCCGGCGTACGTCCCGACGCTCTGCGCATCGCTGTCGGCGCGGGAGCCTCCTACGGCTCCGCAAAATGCTGGCCGCCATCGCGATTTGCCGAACTCGTGAATCGGCTGCAGTCGGAGACTGACGCGGACGTAATTCTTTTCGGGACGGCCACCGAGGCGGCGGTCACGCGAGCGATCGCATCTGAGCTGCGCCGGCCGCCCATCGATCTCACGGAGAAGACCTCGATAGCGGAGCTTCCCGCGTTGCTTTCACAATGCCATCTTTTCATCGGGAACGATTCAGGAGCGATGCACGTCGCAGCTGGTGTAGGCTTGCCGGTGGTCGCTGTGTTTGGCCCCACGGATCCACACGGTACAGCCCCCGTGACTCCACGGTGCACGATCGTTCAGCAAAAGCCCTATTGCAGCCCTTGTTTTCTTCGCCACTGCCCGACGGACCATCGCTGCATGCGCGCCGTGACGCCGGAGATGGTGGAGGCCGCCGTGAAACCCTGGCTCTCGGCGGTGGAGGCGCAGCGTGCCTGAACCCTCTCGTTTTCGTCCCGCCGTGTTCCTCGACCGCGACGGTACCATTTGTGATGAGGTTGGCTACTTGAATCACGTGAGCCGTTTTCGTATGTTCCCGTTTGCCGCGGCGGCGTTGCGGCGGCTCAATGATGCGAACTTTTCGGTGATTGTCGTGTCGAATCAGTCTGGCGTGGCGCGCGGATATTTCCCGGAGTCTTTGGTGCAACAGGTAAATCAGGTTATGGTGCAGCAACTCTCCGAGGCAGGCGCTAAGGTGGATGGCGTTTACTATTGCCCGCACGCATCTTCGGACAACTGCGAGTGCCGAAAGCCTAAGCCTGGGATGGTGGAGCGCGCGGCCCTCGAACATTGCATCGATTTGCAGCGGTCTTTTGTAGTTGGGGACCGTCATGGTGACGTCCAACTGGCCCACAACGCCAAAGCGCGCGGAATTCTTGTGCGCACTGGTTACGGAGAAGGCGAGCTTGCCTGGCATGCTTCGAAATGGCCCGCGCCGCCCGACTTCATAGCCGAGGACTTGACACACGCAGTGGATTGGCTCTTGAGGCAAGCACGATGAAACGGCCCCGAGCTACAAAGCCAGCCTCGCCGTCGGTGGACCTTCGCGATCTTGCGGAGTGCGTGGAGAAATTCTCGAGCAAGACCATTGTTCTCCTGGGAGATTTCGTCGCTGATGAATTTCGTTATGGCGACATCTCCCGCGTTTCGCGCGAGGCCCCGGTTTTGATCTTGAAGCACCGCGAGACGCAAATGGTTCCGGGTGGAGGAGCCAACGCAGCCAATAATCTTTCCTCCCTCGGGGCAAAAGTGTTGCCGATTACTGTTGTTGGTGACGATGCTGCCGGCAACGCTCTTATCCAATATTTCCGCCAGAAAGGCGTGAACACAAGCGGAATCGTTCGCACGAAAGGCCGGGCAACTCCTACCAAGAGCCGGTTTCTTGCGGGCTGGGCTCACACGGTTGCGCAACAAGTCTTGCGGTTCGACTACGAGCCACAAGGCCCCTTGCCTGACGCGGTGCATAAGAAAATTCAGCAAAAGCTTTTGGCGATCCTGCGCAGTGCGGATGCTTTGGCCGTCTCGGATTATGGCTTTGGGGTTGCTACGCCTGAACTGGTTCGCGAAGCTGCCGGAAAGCTCAAGAAGCAGCTGCCCGTCACTCTTGATGCTCGTTATGGGCTGCACCGCTATGCGAAGTCAGGCATCACGTCGGCCACTCCGAATGAGGCTGAACTGGAGGACGAGCATCACACGACCATCGGAGCCAATGCTGGGGAACTTGCGAGGGCGGGGAATGCAACACTTTCTTCCATGAAATTGCGCGCGCTCCTTGTGACTCGGGGTCGGCACGGCATGGCCTTGTTTGAAGCAGATGAGCGCCTCACCCACATCCCGGTGCACGGCTCGGACCAGGCGGTGGACGTTACCGGGGCAGGGGACACCGTTCTCGCCGCATACACATTAGCTCTCGCGTGCGGCGCCTCGCCTTTGGAGGCTGCCCAGATCGCAAACATCGCTGGCGGGCTCGTGGTTATGAAGCGCGGAACGGCGACCGTGTCGCGCCAGGAACTCCTTGATGCCATTCGCGGAGAGATTTCCGGAGCCGCTTCCTGAGTCATGCGAGAAGCTCGCAGCAAAATCGTTCCTCGCGAGGCGCTGCAGGAAAAACTCGCGGAGCACAAGCGGCGTGGCGAACGGATAGTTTTTACCAATGGTTGCTTCGATACTCTGCACGTGGGCCACATCCGCTATCTGGAGGGGGCACGGCGCGAGGGCGACATCCTCGTTGTGGGCATTAATGACGATTCCAGTGTGCGCGGTTTGAAGGGGCTTGGGCGGCCCGTGCTCGATGAAAACGCGCGGGCTTTGCTTGTCGCGGCTCTTCGCTTGGTGGACTATGTTGTGCTCTTTCCCGAACCCACTGTCGAGCGGCTTCTCGAAGAGTTGCGGCCCGACGTTCACGCGAAGGGCACGGACTATACGGCAGAAACCGTGCCGGAGCGAGCTACGGCCGCGCGGCTTGGGATTCGCGTGGCCATCGTGGGCGACCCAAAGGATCATTCGACACGGACGCTTTTCGATGCCATCAGCAAGGCGGAGCATGACTGAGCCGCGCTTTCTCGTGGTGCGGCTGGGTTCGCTTGGAGATATTGTCCATACATTTCCCGCCGTGGCTGCGCTTCGTGAATCTTTTCCAAAAGCGGAGATAGTTTGGCTTACGCATCCTCGATGGAAGGATTTGGTGGAGGCCAGTGAACTCGCCACTGAGATTTGGGAGGTTGAGACGCGCGCTTATGCTTCCGTCCGCGAGATTCTCAGCCGCATCCGAAAGAGGCAATTCACGGCGGCCATCGATTATCAAGGGCTTTGGAAGTCCGCGGCGATTCCGTTTCTTGGGCGCGTGCCGCGGCGCATTGGATTTTCTTCGCAATCGGTTCGCGAGTTCGGGGTGCCGCTCCTTTACACGGACCGAGTACGCATAACGCAGCCTCACGTTGCCGATCAAAATGGCGAGCTTTCGCACCGCGCGGGTTCGCGAAATGGCGTTGCGGCATTTCAGCTTTCTTTGCCTTCCCTCCAAGAGGCGTTTGCGTTGCAGCTTTTGCGCGGTCTTGGCGTAGACCGCTACGTTGTCCTGAGTCCCGCCGGGGGATGGCGCTCGAAATGCTGGCCGCCTGAACGTTATGGCGCCCTTTGTCAGCAAATTGATACAAACCTTGGGCTGCGGTGCATCCTGAATCAGGGCCCAGGCGACGAGGAGTGTATAGCCGCCGTGAAAGCCGCAAGCGGCGATGCTGCTCCCGTCGCGTGTAGCAGTTCGCTGCACCAGCTTATGGCTTTTTTGCGCAATGCGCTCTGCGTCGTTGCAGGAGACACGGGGCCTTTGCACCTTGCTGTGGCACTGGGAACGCCGGTGGTCGCGCTCTTCGGGCCGACGGACCCTGCTCGCAACGGTCCGTATCGGCCGGCTTGCGATTCCGTGAAAGACATTGTTCTGCGCAGCCCGCGTGCGGTGAGCACATATAAGCGCGGAGACAGGCCGGACCCTTCCTTGCTCGAGTTGGACGTCGCCACGGTTTTCGACGCCGTGCGCAGGCAAGTCGAGGCGCGCCGATGAGTCTTCCGGGTGAATTCTTCATGCGTTGGCGCGTTCGCCTCGGTTACCCGCTGGCACTTGCGGTTCTTTGGTTTTCCCGGCCTATGCCGCGCAGCATTCTGCTTGGAGGGCTCGTTGGAGCACTTGGCCTTTTGATCCGCGCCTATGCTGCCGGCTATTTACACAAACAGGAAGTTCTCTCCGTGACGGGCCCATACGCCCACACGAGAAATCCTCTCTATTTTGGCAGCGCCATTATGGCCTTGGGAGCTGCCGTTGCGACACGGTCGTTGGTTTCGGCGTTTCTCCTCCTTCTTTACTTTGCAGTTTTTTATTCCATGGTGATGCGGCGTGAGGAAAAGGAATTACACCTCCGCCACGGCGTTGTCTTTGAAGAGTATGCGAGCACAGTCCCTTTGTTTTTCCCGAGGCTACAGCCCGCGAAAGCTTCGGGAGAATCCACGGGATCGTTTTCGTTCGAGCAATACAGGAAAAACCACGAATGGCAGGCAGCTGTCGGTTTTTTACTGCTTCTGGGCGTTCTGGTTTTGATTTGGTATTTTCGCCGGCATTGATACTGCCATTGCCGCGCCGGGACAAGCCACGAAGCAACTGACCTCCAATTGTTGTCCGTCCGTCAGGACATGCACAGCGCCATCACGATCGGTGCGGAGGACGCGCACACCCGATGCCTCTAATCGCTCCACCAATTCAGGGTTGGGATGACCGTAGGCATTCGCTTCTCCCACGGAGATGATTCCGATCTTAGGTTTCACGGCGCGGAGGAATTCCTGCGTTGTGGAGTTTTTTCCACCGTGGTGGCCAACCTTGAGTACATCGGACCGCAGTGCTTCCCGGCGGTTTTCGGATAAAATTCCGCGCTCTGCTTGTCTTTCTGCGTCGCCGGGCAACAGAATGTTTCTGTTGCCGTACTGGAGCTTCAAGACAATCGAGTCGTCGTTTCTCGCTTCGGCGGCAGGGTTCGAGGAGTCCGTTTCCGGCCACAAAAATTCTCCCTTGACTCCATCCCAATCAAAGGATTTCCCGCGAAGCTCGCGTTCAACGGGAATTCGTCGGTTTCTGGCGAGTTGTTCCAATCTGGCGAAGGCGGGAGATGAGACTTCTCGCCCGATCCAGAGCTTCCCAACGTGGAAATTCTCGAGGATTGCGGCGAGGCCACCGAGGTGATCTTGATGAGCGTGCGTCAACGCTACAACATCCAACTGTTTGAAGCCGCGTGACCAGAGATACGGCGATACCGCTTCTTCACCCGGATCAATGCTAAAAGATCCTTCTCGTCCCGCAAAACCGCCGAAGGCTCCGCCCCCGTCGATTAACATCGTTTTTCCGGCAGGCGAAACGATGAATAGCGAGTCGCCCTGGCCCACGTCGAGTATGCTTACTTCCAGTTTCCCCTGCGACCAATTCGGCGCGAATGGAAAAACAGCAATCACCAGCGCGCACGCGAGCCAAGCGAAGCAAATTCCAGGACCAAGAACCTTCCAGCGTGTTTGCGTGATTCGTATCGCTGCAGCGAGCGCGACGCCCAACACAAAGAAAGCCACAATCACCAACAGCGGTGGCCCCGGGATCCGGTAGCTCCATCGCGGAAAATGGCCGAACCACTGAACCGCATGTACGAGGAGTCCTGTGAGCCATGTCAGCGGAACGGCAAGCACTTTTCCAGCGGCGGAAAAAATCAAACCTGCCGTAAGAGTCAGAAAGCCGAGTGGAACGAGGAGTCCAACCATGGGCACGGCCGCAAGATTCACGACTGGAGCTGACAAGGAAATGCGATGAAAATCGCGCGCCATCAGCGGCAGCATTCCGGCTTGCAGGGCCAACGTGATGACAAGCAGTTCCCATACACGAAACGTGAGCGACAGCCCGCCAGTGATACCGTAGCCTGTTGCTTTTCCAAGACGCGCAGGCATGCGTGCGCTTATCCAGCGCTCCAGAGAACGCAAATCGATTCGGAACTGGGTTGCTCGGGGTTTATACGCCGCGTCGCGGGTTACGTCCCGCCAGCCTCGCAGGGCCCGCACGTAAGGCTGCAATGTCTTCTCAAGCCAAGGCACGGCCAGTCCTGCAATGCAGCCAATGGCGACAAAAGTCAGTTGAAAACTGGAGTCGCGCAAGGCCAGCGGTTTTGCAATCAGGAGAATTAGCGCCGCGACCGCGGCTGAATTCAGAAGCTCCAACCGGCGGAAGAAAAATCCGCCCAGGACCACGATGGCCGTCATGATTGCCGCGCGCAAGACGGGAGGCCGCTCTTCGACGACGGCGACATAAGAAAAAAGGAGGACTAGGGTGAGGAACATCGTTAGCGAATGCGACAGACGCAGTTTGCGTCCCATCCAAAACAGCACGGCCGCGATCGCGCCCACGTGCAATCCTGCTACGACGAGAACGTGAAACGCGCCGGTCTTTTGAAAATCCGTAGACTCGGCGCGATCCACAAAACTGCGATCGCCTAGCAGCATGGCGCGCAGCACGCCTGCTGTTTGAGTTGAATCGCCGCAGAGCCAGTCAATTTCGTCGCGCAGTCGCCTTCTTGTCCGGGCCAAAAGCGTTGTTAGGCTGGGCTTGGAATTAGCAACGCGCTCGATCAGGGCTGCCGAGCGCAGGGTGGCCACTAAATCAATGTTCTGTTGCGCAAGGTAGGCGCGCCGGTCGAAGGCACCTTCATCGCGGAACACCTGAGGAAGCTTCGCTTCGGTCAACACGGAAACTTCATCTCCCGCGTGAAGTTCCGGCAAAGACGCTTGCTCCGGCTGCGGCG
The DNA here is from genome assembly GCA_035280045.1 of Candidatus Acidiferrum sp. GTDB lineage: Bacteria > Acidobacteriota > Terriglobia > Acidiferrales > UBA7541 > Acidiferrum. The sequence continues at coordinate 69,141 of DATEGP010000078.1, read as the reverse complement.
TGAAACTCACCCGCAATCCTCCTTGCGCGGAAATGGCCGCCCCCTCGAACTCAACTCCCGACAGATCGATTTCGAGACCGTAGCCCCAAGGCAGCTTTGCCGGTTCGTCACGCAAACGGCCGTTCCAGCGCAGAGGAGACTTCAGCGAAATTCGTTTTTGCTCCAAAAGAGCAGCTACATGGTTTGCTGGCCTGGGCTGCTCTGCGATGCAAGTTCCGAGAAAGCCGAGCAAGGTCCAGCTCAGCAAGGAAATGGCCGCGGCAGGCCAAAGACGTTCCATTCTTGCGAGGGCGAGTCCCGCAATGAGGAGGACGAGAGCGCTTAGGAAAAAAACCGATAAGAAAAAGGCTGAAGTTACATGCGGTGGCACTGCGGGGTGCAGGCCGAGTGCGATGCCGGAGGCAAAAGCCCCGGCAAGCGCTACGGCCGGCAGCCTCATGATGCTCTTCGCAACCTCACCAGCGTTTCGATGTGAAAGGTTTGTGGAAACAGGTCGAACAAATGCATTTCTGTGATTTCGTAGCGAATGCTTGGCGCGGAGATTTCTTTCGGTTTCCTGGAGGAATTTGTGAGAACCGCTAAATCACGAGCCAACGTTGACGGATCGCAAGAGAGATAGACAATTTCATTGGCCCCAAGTTCGGCAAGGTCTTTTGCGGCTCGCGCTCCGAGTCCCGCCCGCGGAGGATCGAGCACCACAAACTCCGGCTTTTCGTTTGTTTTCTTCAAGAAGTCTTCCGTATGTTCGTTGTGTGTTGCGACGCCTACCCTTGCGGCTTCCGCATTAGCAAGCAAGTCCTTTGTCGCGGCCAGATTTGCGTCGACGCTCACCACTTTTGTAAAAGTCTTTGCCAATGGCAGCGTGAAGAATCCAACACCTGCATATAAATCCAGCGCGGTCTCGCCGTGCGCGTTCGCAACCACGGTTCTCAGCAGGTCTTCAATCAAGAACCGATTCACCTGGAAGAAGGAAAGATGGCTGACCCGATATTGATACCCACCCGCTTCCTGGGTCAGGTAGCCCGGGCCGCTCAGCTCAAACTTGTTCTTTTTCTGATCCAGCAACAGCAGGCTTTCAATTTGCGGAAGGGAACTGCGAAAAACGGATGTCAACTCTCCTGCTGGCTTGGGAAATTTGTCAAAAGCGACGTTGAGCGCGATTTTCTTGTCAGCGGAATCTGCAAACGCCTCAACCTCCTCGATTCCGGCCGGCAACGCGCCTGAGCGAGTCATGTCCTGCAACTTCAAAAATGTTTCCGCGAGCAACGGAGACAGCACGGGGCATTCATCAATTGGGAGGATGACCGAACTCTCCGGCAAAAAATATCCCAGCGCTCGCGGCATCCCTTCCCGTATCGCCCATTGCGCGCGGTTGCGGTAGCCATAGGGCTCCGCCGCATGCTCGACAATTGAGCCATCCCAGGAGATTCCGCCGAGGCGCGAGAGCGTTTCGCGCAAGATCTCTTTCTTCAGCCTCAACTGCTCCGCGGTGGAAATGTGTTGATAATGACAGCCGCCGCATTTCTGGAAATGGGGGCACTTTGCTTTGGCGCGCTCTTTGGCCGGAGAAGTAACCTCCAAGAGGTCGGCCCAAAGCAATTTCTTCTGCTTCTTCCTGGCGACCGCGCGGACTTCTTCTCCAGGCAGGACATAAGGCACAAAAACCGTGTTTCCATCGGCGTGTGCCAAGCCTTCGCCACCGTAAACGAGCTTTTCAATGGATACTTTGAAATCATCAGGCATAGGAGCTAGTGATTCTACACTGAGGTTTGGGTCAGGGCCGAACTTAGGGCGTGGGGGTGGCACCCTATGTTTTGTGCAAGGATGTGATTCTAAAGGGGTTAAGTGGCAGGTGGTTGCTAACGATATCAATCGAAAGGACTTACGGGAGCTTTGTAGAAAGGCAAGGGGCTGGCCACTTGAAGTTAGAATGACCTCGCGGTGGCCGCGCATAGAGTAGGCCGGGCAGAAAGAAGTCGCGCCCGGTAATCAAGATATACTGTACCACAGAGTAAAAAATAGTTCAAGCGCAAAAACGAAAAAAGTATCGGGAATAGGAGTCAAGAAAGATAGAAAAGGCTCAGGCGCGGCAAGCCGAATTCTTCGAGCAGGCGTTTCTGGATGTATTGCTTTTCAACCAACGCAAGCTGTTCCGCTTTCATTTTTCGGCGGTAGGCGGCCAGTTGGCCGTCGAGTTCACGCCGGATTCTGAGCATCAATTCTTCGGGCGCGTGGTTCGTGAGTGCCGCTTGCAGCTTGTCATCCAAAACCGTCAGGCGCCGCTCCAAATCTTCCAAGTCGAGAGCCCCCGGCGTATCCAGCAACGTTGAGGCAGCCTCGAGCGATTTCGCGATTTCTGCCAGCGTGGCAGCCAAGGGCGGCTGTGCCTGATTCTTTTCTGCCGCTTGGACTAATTGCGCCACGTTGCGTTCAAAATATTGTTTCAACCCTTCGCGCGGAAACGCTTCCTTGTGAGACGCTCTTTTGGATGTAGGCGCTTTGCCAGCAGAAGCTTCCAGTTGCTCTTCGGCTGCCTCCAGCACCGCGTCTGTGCAGTACGCCAGGCTCTTCAGAGGTTTCCCGGCGCCGCGCCGCGAACGTCCGTAACTCTCGAATGCTTGGTCGATTCCTTTCAGCACGGCTTCGAGCGGAACGCCTGCTTTTTGCCACGCTTCCATAATCGCCCAATCGAGCGGGGAAACGAGCAAATGGGCTCCGCGTTTCTTCCAAAAATATTCTTCGATTTCCGTGAAGTAATTGAAATAGTTCCAGCCGTCCATTTTGTTGGTTGGGAGTGTCGAGCGCGGCGCTGAGTTGCTACAGCCGCTAAGTCCTGAGCCTTTACCTCTGCACTTTCTTTGTGGGAAGCGCGCCGCGCGTTCCCTGACCATCCGCCGCGGCGCTTTTGCCTTGGTCCGCCGGCTGATTCTTCTCCCAGATCAAGCGCAGTCCCGTCAGCGTCAGAAATTCATCCGTGTGCTGAATATGCTTCGACCCTTTTGCCACGAGCTTCGCCTGCCCCCCGGTAGCAACCACTTTTGCACCTTCGCCGAGTTCCTTTTTCATGCGAGCGAGTATGCCGTCCACCATGTCAACGGCTCCGTAGTACAAGCCTGCTTGCATGTTGCTGACGGTATTTGTTCCGATTACCCTACCTGGATCTTTGATCTCCACGCGAGGAAGTTTTGCCGTCCGCGCAAACAAAGCTTCGGACGAAATCCCGAGACCGGGCGCAATCACGCCTCCTAAATATTCGCACTTTGCGGAGATCACATCGAACGTGATGGCGGTTCCGAAATCCACAACGATGCACGGCCCGCCATACAAATGAAATGCCGCCACGCCGTTGACGATACGATCGGCGCCCACTTCGGAGGGATTGTCAACGAGCACGGCCATCCCGGTCTTCACGCCCATTTCCACGAAGAGCGCTTTCTTGCCCAAATAGACGCGTGACATTTCTCCTAGCGTCCAGTTTACCGGCGGCACGACCGAGCTGATGATGACTCCTGTGATGTCGTTGCGGTCCAGCCCGGCCAGCGTGAACAGATTGCGTGTGAGCACGCCGTACTCGTCCACGGTTTGCTCGCGCGCGGTGGTCAGCCTCCAATTGGCAATCAGCTCTGAGCCGCGAAACACGCCCAGCACGGTGTTCGTGTTTCCCACGTCGATGGTCAGCAGCATCTAGCGAGCCTCCGCCACGTCGCCGGCAATCACCGTTACCACACGACCGTCCTCGCGCTCGACTTGCAGCAGGCCTTCCGGGCCTAGTCCGGCGGTGGTGCCCACATAGCTTTCTGTTCCGTTGCTCACGCGCACTTTTTTCCCGTGCGCGTAACTGGAAACCACCTCGAAGCGCTGGACGACGCTGGCGATTCCTTCGCGCAAAAACCGATTGTAGTCGCTCTCGAATTCACGCAGCAACCGCACGAGCAATTCCATGCGCGATTGGGTTTTGCCGGTTTCCTGGCGGAGGGAAGTGGCGATGCCAGCAAGCTCACCGGAAAATCTTTCTTGATTTACGTTCAAACCGATTCCTACGACCACAAAGCGGACCAGCCCCGGCTCTGCGTGCATCTCGGTGAGGATGCCACCCGCTTTTTTGCCGCGAATGATCAAATCATTCGGCCACTTCAAGTCCACAGGCAGCCCGGTAACGGCTTCTACGGCGGTATGAGCGGAAAGTCCCGCCATCATGGTCAAGAGTGGGGCCTGCACTGGCGCCAGCTTCGGCCGCAGGAGAAGCGTTACGTAGATGCCAGTGGCGCGCTCCGAGTGCCACGCACGCCCGGCGCGGCCTCGTCCCGCGTTTTGCTCTTCGGCAAGAACGATCGTGCCTTCGGGCTCGCCGGCGTGCCCCAATTCAAACGCTACGCGATTTGTCGAATCGATCTTAAAAAAGTGATAGATGCGCTTGCCGAACAGAGTTCCTTTCAATTGCCGCTTGAGAACATCGGGAGTGAGAACGTCGGGAACTTTTTCGAGGAAGTATCCGGTGGCAGCCTGGCCTTTGACTTTGACGCCCAATTCGCGCAGGCGTTCGACCCAGCGCCACACCGTTGAGCGTGACACGCCGATCTCCCGCGCAATGCGAGCGCCGCTGATGACAATGGTGGCGTTTTCCGCCAGCAACCGCAGCAGGCCGGCCACTCTCCGGTCGGTTGTTCCGGGCAAGGTTTCTGAATTCATGGGGATGTGGTCGCGCCGCGGCGCCGCCTAAGCTTACGTGTCCTCGACGCCATCTACAAGCAGGCTGAGGTTGGCGGCGGGGGCGGAGTGAGTGAGCATCCCGGAAGAAAGGAAATCGGCTCCGGCTTTTGCGTAGGCGTGCGCATTTTCAAGAGTGATCCCGCCGGAGATTTCAATGATGCAGTCCGGTCGAATGCCGCGGGCGATCTTCACGCATTCCGCGGCGCGCTCGGGTGTCATGTTGTCGAGCAGAACGGATTCGGCGCCAGCGCCCAGGGCTTCGATCAGTTCGCGCTCGTTGCGCACTTCGATCTGCACTGTGAGCGGGGGTGGTCCTACGACCTCGGGATCCAGCCCTGCCGCATCGTAGGCGCTTGCCGTTCGCGGGGGAGGCGCTTTAGGCGCAACATAGGTGTGAGCTTTGTCCAGCGCTGCCTTGATACTGCCTGCCAGGGCGATGTGATTTTCCTTCAGCAGGATGGCATCGTAGAGGCCTAAGCGATGATTTGTGCCGCCGCCCATTTTCACGGCATATTTTTCCAAGAATCGCAGGCCGGGCGTGGTTTTCCGCGTGTCGCGAATGCGCGTCTTCGTCGTTGCAAGCTGTTCGACGAATCTGCGAGTGTAGGTGGCGATTCCGCAAAGATGAGAGAGGAAGTTCAGCGCGGTTCGTTCGCCTGTCAGGATTGCGGCCGCGCTGCCTCGCATCTGGACGAGTTTCGTGCCGGGCTCAACGAAGGAGCCGTCCACGTGGAGGCAGGCTATTTCTATTTCGGGGTCAAGAGCGCGAAATACGTTTTCTGCCAAAGGCAATCCTGCGCAAACGAGAGTTTGGCGGGCCAGAATGTGCGCACGGACCAGGGCGTTTGGCGGGGTCGTGGCTGCTGTGCTAGCGTCGCCCGCGCCGATGTCTTCCGCGAGCGCGCGGCGCACAATGGATTCAATTTCTTCGGAATGCCAGTTCATGGAATGTGGCCTGGCGCTGGTCAGCCGGCGCGCTCCAGTTCCTCCAAGCGCCGAGTTTGCTTGTGCAACTCGATGCGCTGTTTGGCGAGGGTGGATTCGAGTCCTTTGATGATCTTCTCAGGCGCCCGGCTGCGAAATGTCTCGTTACCCAACTGGGTTTCCTTGGATGCGATCGCCTTTTGCAGTCCCTCAATGTCTTTTTTCAGCCGCCCACGCTCGTTCTCAGGATTTAGTGTCGTCGAGTCCACAATGTCTTCAAACGGGATTCTCAGATCACCGTACTGGGTCGACCGAAAGATTCCGGTTCCACCCAGATGCCCGCTAACAAAATCAATCCTCGAGAGAGTTGCAAGCCGAAGAATGTTGGCCAAATTCCCCTCAATCACCCGCTGGACGGACTTGGTTGTGGGTGAAACCTCCAACCGTACACGCTTCTTGGCAGTCACCTTGCCATCTGCTCGCATCTCTCGGACAGCTGTGATAACTCTTGCCAGAATCTTGAATTCGTCCTCAGCGCCAGGGCTCTTCCATCCCGCGCGCGCTTCCGGAAACCGGTCCAAGGCGATCGATTTAGCACCATTTTCCTGCGGCAACTGATGCCAGAGTTCCTCTGTGAGGAAGGGCATCAGTGGATGCAGCAGGCGCAAGGCCGCGTCGAATGCCGCGAACAGGTTATTCCAGGCCACTGTTGCGCGCTCGCGGTCGGCGCTTTGCAGTTCCGGCTTGACCCACTCGATGTACCAGTCGCAGAAGTCGCCCCAGAAAAACTGGTAAATGCCCTGCGCTGCTTCGTGAAATCGGTAGTGTTTCAATGCTTCGTTTACTGCGTCGATAGCATCCGCCAAGCGTGTATACAACCACTGATCAACTAGCGGTACGCTGCCCTCATACGGATACGGTGCCTTGGCGCGAACTTCGGGCGCTGCCAAATCCTCAAGTTTTGCGCCGGTCTGCTCAAACTTGTCGAAATTCACGAACAGGAAGCGCGCGGCATTCCAAATCTTGTTGGCAAAATTTCGCGAGCTCGCGAGCTTGTCATCGGACAGGATGATATCGGTGCCCGGCGCGGCCATCGATGCCAGACAGAAGCGTATCGCGTCCGTTCCGTACTGCTGATTTAGCGCGACGGGGTCGAGACCGGTTCCTTTGGACTTCGACATTTTCTCGCCGCTTCCCGTGCGGACGAGCGAATGCAAATATACGGTGCCGAAGGGAACTTTGCCTGTAAAATGCAACCCCATCATGATCATCCGGGCCACCCAGAAGAACAGGATGTCGTACCCGTTGATCATTAAAGTCGTCGGATAATATTTCTTGAAGTCCGCCGTTTCTTCCGGCCACCCCAGAGTCGAAAACGGCCACAATTGAGAGCTGAACCAGGTATCCAGGACGTCGGGGTCCTGTTCCAGGTTCGAAGAACCGCACGTTGCACACTTTGCCGGAGTCTCGCGCGCCACGGTGATGTGTTTGTTCTCACGGCAATACCACGCGGGAATGCGGTGTCCCCACCAAAGTTGCCGCGAGATCGTCCAGTCACGGATGTTGTGCATCCAGTTCAGATATTCAGTGCGCCGATTGTCCGGGAGGATGTAGATGGTGTTTTCCTTACCCGGCGCGTATTCCTCCACGGCTTTGATGGCGGGCGCGGCAAGGTCTTTCATTTTGCAAAACCATTGCGTCGAAATGCGCGGCTCCACCACCGTCTTGCTACGCTCGCAGAGACCAATCGCGTTGGTGTGGTCGGTAATCTTTTCGAGCAGTCCTTGTGCTTTCAAATCCTCGACAACTTTCTTGCGCGCGTCGAAGCGATCCATCCCAACGTAAGCGCCAGCATTCGCGTTCATATGCCCGTCGTCGGTCATCACATCAATTTCGGCCAGGTTATGTCTTTTCCCGACTTCAAAATCATTCGGGTCGTGTGCGGGCGTGACCTTCACGGCTCCCGTCCCAAACTCGCGATCTACCATTTCATCGGCAATGATGGGAATCTCGCGGTTCATCAGCGGCAGGAGCGCTTTCTTTCCGACCAGGTGCTTATAGCGTTCATCTTCCGGATGCACGGCAACGGCTGTGTCTCCAAGCATTGTTTCCGGCCGTGTTGTGGCCACGGTCAAGAATTCCTTCGTCCCAACAACCGGATACTTGATGTGCCACAGATGTCCCTGGCGCTCTTCGTGTACCACTTCCAGGTCGCTCAGCACCGTTAGGCAATCCGGGCACCAGTTCACCAGCCGGGTCGCTCGGTAAATTAGCCCCTCTTCATAGAGGCGCACGAAGACTTCGCGGACCTTTCGAGACATTTCTGGCGACAGGGTGAACCTCTCGCGAGACCAATCGCAGCTTTCCCCGATGCCCTTCATCTGTTCGATAATTTGCCCGCCAGCTTCTTCCTTCCACTTCCATACCTGCTTCTCAAATTCTTCGCGACCGAGCTTCTGGTAATTGATCCCCTGGTCCGCGAGGTATTTCACCACCACACGTTGCGTTGAAATTCCTGCATGATCCATCCCCGGGAGATACAACGTGTTGTATCCCCGCATTCGGTGCCAACGGGTGAGGATGTCGATTTCCGTGTGCTCCAGCATGTGCCCGATGTGCAGAGAACCGGTCACATTTGGCGGGGGAATCACGATGGAAAACACGGGTCCCGGCGCACTTGGATCGGCCTTGAAGAGGGCTTCTTTCACCCAGAATTCCGCCCAACGTGGCTCAATCTGCTGCGGTTCGTAAGCTTTGGCAATTTCCCGAGCCATTCGCTGCGCCTCTCCATTCAGCCTGCGGACACGTGTCTTGCTTGCTCTATGCTGAAATTAAGTCATTCAGAACAAACTTTGACTATAAGGGGCAAAAAGCGGCTGCGTCAAATGCGCCTTGCTGCGGAGAAAATATCGACCGGCATTCGAGGGAATGGCATTCGCGGGACTTTCCTTCGATAGACTGTGGCCTGGAACGATTCAGGAAAACGCGGCACAGCGCGGGGTATTACGATTTCTTTGACTTCAGCTCTTCCTTGACCATCGCTTCTACTACAGGCTTAAGAATTTCCCGCGTCACGGCTTGCAGCACATCGGGATTCATCTTGGCCAGAACTTTTGCGACGAGGTCATCCATGTTGGGTGCCGGTGTCGCGCTGGGTGCCGGTGCCGGCGCTGCGGCTTTAGCGGTCGGGCTGTTAGGTTCTAGCACACCTTCTTCTTCGTGAGCGTAAAAGCTGTCTCCGTTGGACGATGCGGTTTCGGGTGTCTCCAGGATGAACGTGGCGTCCTCTGCAACCTGAGCTGCTTCCTCTCGGATCGCCTCAACGGTCGCTGGTGGAAGCGCGGCTTCCTCAATTACAGCCGCCGTTTCAGGTATTGGCGTTGCCTCGCTCGCTTTTTCATTTCCGTTTTTGGATGCGGAAACCGATGGCGCATCCCAGGTCGAAGCCAACTGGCTGGCCTTTTGAATCTCGCCTTCCCAGGGGCTGGAGGAAACGGAGAACCATGAATCCTTTCCGTCTTTTTTCTCAGCAGCAGGCTTTGTTTCGGCTTCTGCCTTGGCCTTGCTGTCCTCGACAACCGCCGTTGCTTTCTCCGTCACGGGCATCTTGTTGATGGATGGTGGCCCCACCGCAGCTGGCGGAGGTACAACAGGAGCTACTGGCGGCTTCCACGTTTCCGCTATAAACGGTTTGCTCGGGACCGGGGACTCTTCTTGTACCGGTTTCACCGGGGCTGGGGGAGTCGCGGGCATTTCCGGAACGCGACTCTTCGCCGCTGGCGCAAGAGTTTCCGTTGGCGCTGATGTCGCAGGGATTCGACTGCTTGCGGCCGGCGCAGCTGTTTCCACGGTTGATGGCGCTGGAGCTTCTTCCTCCGGCTCCCATCCCGTGCTTCGCGATTTGTTAGCAACTTCGAATCCACCCATGCGCCAGTCGTTCGTGCTGCTCTTCGGTTTCTTGGTCTTCGCCGCCTGGACTTCTTCCGTGTCCTCTGTGCCTTCGGGCCGCCAGGCTGCTGGCTCCTCATCTTCCTCTTCGGCGTCCATCTCTTCTTCGTCCCGGTCCCGCCAATCGTGCTCCATGGCGAATTCGGGCGAACTTGCCGCCGTAAAATTCGAATCGTCCTCTGCCGGTTCTTTCACTTCTGCCGCTTCCGCTGGTGTTTCCAGCAGGCTGCCGAAGGCTACCGGTTGCGAGCCCGAGTCAATGCGGAATGGTTCTGGACGGGGAGGCACATCCTCCACAAAACTTTCGTTGAGGGCCTCGGGGCTGCTTCCGAGATTGAATTCCGGTACCGGACTCGCCATCACCGCCGGAACGCTCGCGTTCGCAGGTTGTGGCATTTCCTTGGCCCCAAAGGGCGTTGACTCTTCAAGTTTTTCAGCACTCGCAGCAGGCGTGCCTGCCGGACTTGATCCAGAGCGTTGCAGCGCCGACTTCACCATCGAAATCAGCGGGTCCGGCGGAATAAACGGCTTTTTCAAAACGCCGTCCGCACCCACTCTCTGCGCTTCCTGTTCATCGAGGGGATCGAACGCTCCCACCAGCAGAATCACCGGAATGTGCGACAGCGAGGAATCCATCTTCACAAACTGGCAGACTTCATAGCCGTTGCGAACCGGCATGAACACGTCGGCGAGCACCAGGTCTGGCCGCACATCCGCGATCTTTCGCACTGCCGCTTCGCCGTTTCCAACGGCGACCACGTCAATGCCTTGATCTTTCAATGCAAGACCGACCATCTTCTGGATGTTGCTGTTGTCGTCTGCAACCAGAATCTTCGGCACACGCCCTCCGGCGATACCTCACCGCGCAAGCCACACCGGCTGCCCCGCAGCCACAAGGGTGCCTGCTTTCATTTTATTGGAGCATTCGCGGGGGCGCGCGTCAATCACCCCGCAGTAGGATTGTGTCGCAAATCAACACTGTCCAATTGCACACTAGTACGGCTTCCATTTCCCCCAAAACAATAAGGGTGCGGACTTGTTTGCCGCACCCTTGTTTTGCTTCAGAACTGTTGTGGGCAGCCGAAAGTGGCTACCAAGGGATTATTTTCTTCAGTCCCTTCTTTTTCTTGCTGCTGGACTCTTTCTTGCTGTCCTTCTTGTCGGTTTGGCTGTTCGTGCTATTGGTTTGATTTGTTGCTGCGGCCCCTCCGTCGTCCTTTGCCGTCGCGTCAGCTGCCCCGGGTGCCTCGGCAGCTCCGTCCGTCTTTTGCGCAGTCTCGCTAGCTCCCGCAGCGGCTGAGCCATTGGCCGGCTCATTCGCTGCTGGAGGTCCCGCTGCATCTGTCTTTTGCGCGTCCGGCTTGGCCTCAGTTCCATCCGTCGGCGGCGTTACGTTTTCCGCACCGCTCGTCGTCCCCCCTGTGCCGCCCACCGGCACGACCGCCACAATGGACGTTCCTGAGCCGCCAATTTGCGCCTTGCTTCCACCCTGCAGAATGTCCACCCCTTCCTCGTTGCTCGACTCGGGAGTCATCGTCGGGGTGCCCGTCTTCGCTGCAGTGTACAACTCCGCCTTCGGCTTCGTTTCCACTAGCTTCAAGGGTTTGCCGATTAGCGATTCATGTTGCCGAGGTGCATTTTTCTCCGCCGTCATCCAGGCCACAGCCTTCGGGTCTGCTTGAGGTATCGGCGCTTTCAACGTTTTCAGCTTATCTTTTGCTTGCGGGACCAACGGCGAAAGCGGATACTCCCGCACAAGTTTTGCGTAATACGGCACGGCCAAATCCTTCTTTTCCGTGCCCTCCCAGATGTTTCCCAGCATCCACAGCGCGCGGTCCGACTTGCTGTACAACGGATAGCGATTCACGAGCGAAGCCAGTCTCGAAGCCGCGGCCCGTTTATCGCCTCGCGTGGTGTAATAGAAATAGCCAATCCGGAAGTCGCCCTCGGCCAAAACCTCCTGCACTTCTCGAAGATGCTGGGCCGCCTTGTCGGCCAGCGGATCTTTCGGGTACTTTTGCAAAAATGTCTGGAAGGCGTCTTCTGCATCGAGCGCTTGCGTACGGTCACGGTCCGGCTTTTCCATCTGGCGGAAATGCGCCATGGCTACCTGGAGCTGCGCATAGGCGGCTTCGGGCAGCATGGGGAAGAAAACTCCGAAGTCCATGTACGCTTGAATGGCCTGGGTGGTATTCGCGGTCCCGCCTTCTTTGTAATAAGAATCCGCAATCGCCAGCTTCGCCTTTGCCAGGTACTCGCTGTCGGGGTAGGTATTGATCAGGGTCTGCAGGGTCAACCGGCCGACTTCGTGGCGGCCGTGCTTGATGTCGTCCATCGCCCTGCCATAGAGCAACTTGTCCGGCTCGGCGTTGTTGTCCGCGCTGGTGGACTTATTGACCTTTTTCTTCTTGTGTATGGGCCACTGCGCCTGGCTGGGTGCGGCGCTGAGCACGAAGAGTCCTGCCGCCACGGTCATGATAGTTAGCCACTTCGCGCCACTGCCCGAAAAAGTAAAGCGCACTCCGCACCTCTCTTGCATATCAAGGATGACCGATTACCCCACGACACACTACAACAGCCCTGCGCACCCGCAAAACTTCCAATTTAACTACCCGATTATACCTGAACGAAAGGACAGGGTCGCGCAGTTCTTTTAAGGTCCCTGGGTAGCCCCGCAAGTCCCAATTCCTCAGATGCCAGTGCCTCGTGTTGAGGGTTGCCTCGCTTTTGTCCGTCTAACTCCTACTCTTTGAACTTCTTGCTCGGAGTCGCCTGCTTGGCCCTTTGGAGCTCAATGACGTCCGCGGCCGTATCCGAGCTTCCCAGCAGCCATTTGCTGAAGAAGTCCCCTCGCGCCACAATCACATAGCTGTTAATCGGCATGTAACTGTGCCGCATCCCAGGGAACACCAACATCTCGAATCTCTTGTTCGCTTTGATAAGCGTGTCCGCCAGGCGCATCGTGTTGACCATACTGACGTTATCGTCCATATCGCCTGTGGTCAGCATCAGGTGTCCTTTTAGGTTTTTTGCCAATTCGGAGTTCTTGTCGATTTCGTAGAAGAACTTCTCCGTTCCGTCTTTTTGCGTTTCTTCGCGTACCCCGTGGTACTTCTCGCTCCACGTGTTGTTGTAGACGTTGTTGTCATGGTTGCCGGATTCCGACCATCCAGCCTTGTACAGATCCGGGTACTGCAGCATCGCCGCTGCGGTCATGAACCCTCCGCCGGAGTGACCCCACATCCCGACGCGGCTCAAGTCCATATACGGATGCATTGCTGCCAGCCGCTCCACCGCCGACTTCTTGTCCGCCAGACCGTAGTCCCGCAGATTCCCGTACCCGTAGCTGTCATACCACTTGTCGCGCTGGGGGCTTCCACCGCGGTTGCCCACCTCGATCACGATGAACCCCAGTTGCGCCAGGGGCACGTTCGGGCTCTTTGGCGAAAACGCTTTGGTTACTTGCTCCACTTGCGGCCCGGGATACACAAACTCGATGACGGGATACTTGCGGCTCGGATCGAAATCAAACGGCTTGTAAATCACGCCGAAAAGATCGGTCACGCCGTCGTCAGCTTTGACTTTGAACATCTCGGGATACTTGAACCCTGCGGCGATCAATTGCGAAACGTCTGTTGTCTCCAGTTCGCTGAGTGTGGTTCCTTGTCCATCCAGCAGCACGGATTTGGGTACCGTGTCCACCCGCGAAAAAGTGTCCACGAAATACTTGCCGGAATCCGGCCAGCTCGCGGCATGGTTAAAGCTGCCCGGTGTCAGCAGTTTCAGCCCATTCCCATCCATGCCGACACGGTACAAGTGTGTGTAGTAGGGGTCCTCGCCGGCTTCGCGCCCGTTGGCCGTGAAATAGAGAGTCCGCGTTTTGTCATCCACCGAGGCAATTTGATCCGTCACATACTCGCCTGAAGTGACCTGGTTCTTCAGCTTGCCCTGCCCGTCATACAAATAAAAGTGTCCCCATCCGTCCCGTTCTGACCACCAGACCATTTCCTTCCCGTTGTCTACCAACCGCAGCGGTTTTTGCGACATCCACACGTTCGAACGTTCTTCAAAGAGTTTCTGCACTTTGCCCGTCGCGCTGTCCGCAACGTTCACTTCCACTTGCCGGAAATCCCGGCTCCGGCTCGTGAAGTACAGCTTGTCCGAAGTGTCCGCCAGCCACTTTGGGCTCAGCCGCGAAAGCGGCGCAGGATTCAGGCGGTTTTGATCTTGCTCTTCCCGTTGTTCTTCCCGGTCGCGCTCGGTTTGCGCGGCGTCGGAAATGGTGAGCACTTCGTCCACAAAACTCTTTGGCTGGACGACCACGCGCTGTTTGTCGGCCACGTCGAAGATATTGATTTCTCCGATTGGAACGTTCGCTTCGCCCGGCAAGGGATAACTGCGCGCCTCCAGGATTGGCCGTGGATTCGTCAGTGAATGAATCACCCAGTAGTCGTCCACTTTGCGATTGTCTTCCCGCTCCAGCGCAAACTTCTTTGAATCTTTCGACCAATGAATCGTCACTGAAGGGGTTCGTTGCCCCGCTTTGTTGGTGTCGCCCTTGTTCTGTTTCTTCAGTTGCTCTTCTTGTTCAGGCAGCAGCACTCGCGCGTAGCTGTATTTATCCACGCCGTCTGTGGTCAGTTGCGTTTCTACTGCGCTGGTATCGCCGGGTTTTTTCAGAACTTTTGCGTAATTCTGCGAGTCCATTTCGTAGAGGTTGTGTCCACGCGCGAATACCACTGTCTTTTCATCGGGCGAGACGGCGGCCCACATTGGCTTTTTCTTCGGCGCCTCGAAATTATCCAACCGCGTGACTTTTCCCGTCGCCAGGTCGTACTCAAAATAAATCGTGCGCGTTTCTTCCGGTTTTTCTCCCGTCCCTGCTCCTGCTGCTGCCTGCCCTTGTTGTTCTCCCTGCTTCATCTCTCCTTCTTTGCCTTGCTCTTCGACGTCCTCCTGGCTCTTTTCCTTTTTCGGCTCGTTTGGCACCACCGCGTCCTTGCGAATCTCCACCTCAAATCGCAACTTCGAGTCTTTCTGCACGAGCTTCAGGTGTTTGACCGGGAGATGCTGCGCGTCATACGGAAAATTCGTCAGTCTCGAGAGTTCCGCGGCGACCTTGGCGTTGTCCCACAGTGTATTCTTCGCTCTCCTCGCCGGATCCACAATGTAGTAGCGCGTGCCTTCCGTGGTCTGGTAGCTGTACCAGAATCTGTCGGATTCGTTGAACCAGTGCGGCGTGACGGCCAGGTCAAAGACCAGTTTGTTGACGGCATCGGGCAAAAACCGCTCTTCGAGTGCGTAATTAGGTGCGACATGCGCCGCGGCATCCGCTGATGCGCCTTCGGCCTTGGCTCCCGCCGAAGCGCCATCCGGCCCAGCCCAGGCCCTGGCGGCCAGCAGGCCGGCGGCCGCCAACGACGCGTATAGCCCCAGCCGCGTCGCCCGGCTCCTCCCGGTTCGCGCGTTCCACCTCGAATCCACTCTCATCTGTGATTTCCTCCACTTCGGCACACTTCCACGTCTAAAGGCGGCACATTATAGTCCCAATCCCCTGGGTGGCGCTGCTCTGCGGCGCTTCTCTTCGGCGCTTCTCTTCGGTTCCTGCCGTGGCCCTCAACTATTTGGAAAATATTTTGGAAATAAATTGTCCCGTTTGATCGTCTATATAAACAAGGATTAGTGGTATTGGCCAACGGCCCCCTGGCAACTCGGTTGAATCTGGGAGCTTTATGAAGCGTGCTCTACTGGTTGCGGTGCTTTTGATTGTTGCGATCGCGGCGCCTCCGCTCGCGCATCAGGTTCACAAGGTCCCTGTCGCCCGGATGTCTCTCAAAATAGGCGACGCGGCGCCAGATTTCACTCTTCTCACCAATGAGTGGAAGACCGTTCGCCTCAGCGATTACCGCGGCAAGAAAAACGTGTTCCTCGCCGTTTACGTGCTGGCATTTTCCGAAGGCTGCACCCAGCAGATGCGCGCCGTCCAGGCGGGCATCGATTCCGGTCGCATTCCTACGCAGGACACCGCCGTCTTCGGCGTCAGCCTCGACAGTCCTGCCGCCAACGCCGCGTTCGCCGAGCAGAACCACCTCCAGTTTCCTCTGCTGAGCGACATGAACCACAAAATGCTCAAAACGTACGGCATCCTCAAAACCTACAGCGTCGAGAACGAAGACTATCAGTGGGCTCTCCGCGCGAATATCGTCATTGATAAGCAGGGCATCATCCGCTTAATCGACGAAGGAGACAACGCCGTTGACCCCAACACCGCCCTCACGCTCTGCACCACGCTCCACAAGCAGCCACCCTCCGATTAGCTCTGGCGCTCGTGCTATCATCGTGCTTCAAGGCAGCCTATGAGGCCTCTTCTCGCCCTCTTTTTCGTTTTGGCGTCGGCTCACCCTTCCTCTCCTGAGCAATCCAAAACCTTTCGCGATCTACAATGGAAGTTCCCGCGCGTGCGCACCGCCGCAACAGAAAAAGACGCCATCATGCGTGTTCGGTTTCAGGCAAAGGGGCTCCCTTACCCACCGCACGCCATCTTGCTGCGAGCCTTCAAGAAGGAAGCTGACCTTGAACTGTGGGCCACGGCAGCGGAAAGCCAGCCGTACGTTCTTGTCCACGAATACAGCATCTGCACTTCGTCTGGTGTTCTTGGTCCTAAGCGCAGATTCGGCGACACTCAGGTTCCGGAAGGTTTTTACGAACTCGACTGGTTCAATCCCCAGAGCAATTTTTTCTTGAGCATGCACATCAGCTATCCGAACGCTTCCGACCGCGTTCTTGGTTATCGTCAAAACCTGGGTGGCGACATTTTCCTTCACGGGAATTGCGCCTCCATCGGCTGCATTCCTATCACCGACGACGGCATCAAGGAAGTGTATTGGCTTGCAGTTCTGGCCCACAGCCAGGGGCAGCAACATCTCCCGATCGAGATTTTTCCCGCGCGCCTTACCGATGACGGCCTCCGATCTCTATCGGCCACGCGGCGCTATCAATCAGAACTCATTGCCTTCTGGAGCAACCTCAAGGAAGGCTACGATTTTTTCGAGAAAGAACACCGCGCGCCGCAAGTCACCACGCGCAGTGATGGTTCTTATGTTTTTTCGCTGAAATAAGAATTAGCGAGGATTTTCGTTAGTTCGAGGTTCCTGTGGCGGCGTAGCTGTCTTTTGCGGCGTCGCCGTAAAGATGCAGGAGCTGCGAGGCGCGTTTCAGCAGGTCGGAAGGCATGTCCCCCGGCTGGTAGTCCACCCAGCCCGTGGTGTACGCCAGCGAAATTCGCTTTCCGGCGCATTCCAGGTCCATAGAGCCCATGCGGCTCAGCACCTGGCTCACTTCGCCGACATTGCATTTGGGTAGCACAAGCACGAAGTCGTCGTTGGCCAGCCGCACCGCGTAATCCGAACCGCGGCTCACTTCTTTCAATCTCCGCGCAAATTCTTTCAGCGCCTGGTCCACGGCCGTTTTCCCATACTGCTGGGTCAGGTCGGCCAAGTCTTCCAGGTGAATCGTGGCCAGGCTCAGCGCCGAATTCTGTCTCTTCGCGCGCGCAATTTCTCTTCCCAAGTGCAGCAGGGCCGCCGTGCGCGTATACAAGCCCGTCACCGGATCCATTGTGGCGGTGTCGTCCACAGCCGCTCCGTTATCTTCGGCTCCCGTGCTCGGCTCAGTCGCTTGCCTGCGCAGTCTACGGAAGGACCGCTGGCGGTACAACATCCAGCCGTTGAACAGGAGGAGCAAACACAGGATTCCCCAGCGCGCCTGCTCGGGAGTCAAATCGTAAAAGTGATCCTTGTGCCGGAATAATCGCGAAAACGCAGTCAGAAGTAGAGTCGCCGCGGAGAGGATGGTCACAGCCAGCGCGGAAAACCAGAGCCACCATTCGCGCCGCCCCAGCTTCTTCAGATCGATCGCGGCGGACTGCCCGTAGTAGCTCGCGGGCCCTTCCAGGGGAGAGGGCTTGAGGGTTACCCGGTCTCCGAACTCAGATGCTTTTGTGGCAGGCCGGCCAAACATATCCCTAATCTTGGCTGTGGCGGCCAGTCGAGGCAATCTGAAAAAAGTACAGGCCCTTTCTTTCAGGAACCTGCACCAAAGTACTGTTTTGGAAATATTAGTTTCTGCTTCCTATTGGCTTGCTCGGGAGTTTGCCGGACCGTGTCCAGTCCTCGGTGGGGGGATACAGCTCAAGCCCGATTTCGTAGGAGCCATCCTGGCGCGTTTCGCAGTGCGCCACGCGTCCGCGAGAGGGCAGGCTGCCGCGGATCGGTTGAAGAAAGAGGTCGTGGTTCGTTTCCCAAAGGTTCTTGCTTACGACGCGCGCACCGTGGCAGCTCACATCAATTGTGGAAGTAATCTCGAAAGCGCCGGTCGAAGGGTCCGACAGCTTCACGAACATCTTGAACGAGATGCGGTTTTCCGCGCGGCGCAGAAGGGGAGCGTCCACGAATGTGATCCTGCACAACTGTATTTTCGGGGAGATGAAGGCGGGGCAGCTTTCACCGCCATTTATCCAACGGTCAGCCCGGCGGGTCAATAGTACCGGAGTACTCTACGCCGCATTTGGTTGCAAGGTTCTCTTCCTAATGGATAGTTATTTGGCACGAGCACAGGTTGTCAGCAGTTTAAAGAGAACACGCGCGAATACGCTTGGTTTACTCGAAATATATGTTCGTCATGATATAGAATGCAGGGCAACCCCCGCGGCTACACGACAGGTCATGGATTCGAGGAGAGGATAATCCTTGTGCAATCTGAGCGTCCACGCGCACGCCGCTATCGCTTTGTAGCCACGATTGAAATGACCGATGTGGAGTCCGAAGAGCAGATTGTCGAACAGACCTGCGATTTAAGCCTGTTTGGATGCGGCGTCACCACCCAAAACCCGCTGCCGGCGGGCACGCGGATCTTGATCAGGATTCAGCGTGCCGGAGCAAACTTTGCGACTCTGGGCAAGGTGGCTTATTCCGGACACGCAATGAGAATGGGAGTGGTATTCACGAAGATTGAGCCGCATCAACAAGTGGTTTTGGAGAAATGGGTTGCCGAATTAAGAGAAGCACGTGGTGTGAAACCAGTCAAAGCATAGATGAAGGTTGTCCGTTTTTGGGTCGCCGTCGTTAGTTGGCGATGGTGAGTTCGATCGTGGCAGAGGCGGAAACCTTCGCACCCGCCAACGGCGACTGATCAATCACAGAGCCGTGGGGCCACTGGGGCGCGGAAACGTAATTCACTTTGCGGCGCATTTGTGCTTGATCCAGGCGGCGCTGCGCATCCACTTCGCTCAATCCCACCAGATGCGGCATCACGTAAGAAGCTTCTTTCGGGCCTTGCGAGATGAGGACGTCGACGCGCGGCGTGGCAGCGCCGGAGCCGGGCTTGGGATTCTGAAGCACGATGGCGTCGGCGGGTTGGTCCGGCATAGGCACAGCCGAGACTTCGCCAACTTGCAGGCCCTGGCGCAACAATTCGACGCGCGAGGCGCGCAGCGAATTGCCCTCGAGCAAGGGAATCTGCAACTCGCGCTGGCCGAGAGAAAGGACCACGTGGGCTTGCTGCGAAACTTTCATGAGCAATCCGGCCGTGGGCGTTTGGCGAAGGACAACGTTAATGGGCTGGTCGCTGTAGATGCGGTCGGCAACCCGCAGCACCAGGCCGCGGGACTGGAGCATCTTGCTTGCTTCAGAGACGTTCTTGCCGACGAGGTTGGGCATGGTGACTTCGCGGCCGTGAATGGCGATGCGCATCGCGGTGATCGCGCTAAGGAATGCTGCAGACGCCAGGATGAAGACGAGAAGCGTCATGCGGGTGAGCCATTCGAGCCGTTCTTTGAGCGTCATGGTGAAGAGAAATTAGAAAATAGAAAACGGAAAATGGAAAGAGCAAAAACAAACAAATTGCGGTTCGAAGTCCGCGGTCAATCAGTATCGGTCTACTATTTCTTCGACAGCGGCGGCGCCGGGTACTCGGGCAATTTGTCCTTGCTGGTGTCGGCGCGCTTTACTTCCAGTTCGTCGAACAACAACGAAGGGCTAATGACCGTAGTGGGCACGCCGCCCGGGCGATTGCTGACCAGCGGATCATTGCCCGCCGCAATCACGGCGGTGCGCAAAGCGCGCGTGTCGAGTTCGCTGAAGACCGCGCCCCGCACGAGCTCTTCGTGGCCATCGCTCGCGTAAACGCGATACAGGAGACGCGGTGTGTTTCCCGGCTGACCGAGCGTTTCCACGCGGTAGCCGTACGGCTTGCCCTGCTCCTTCACCATGTCCATGACTTTCTTTTTCAAGTCCTCGGGCGATTGCGCTTCGGCACTTTTCAGCAGCAGAACGCCGAGGTTTGGACCGGCCGCCATACCGGCACCGGCGCGGCCATGACCGTTCGAAGCAGGGAAGTCGCGCAGCGGCTGCCGCCCGATGAGGTAGTTGGTGAGCGTTCCCCTTTCGACAGTGCTGACGGGCTGGGCCTTTACGCCTTCGCTATCGAACATGTAACTGCCGATGAGGCTCTTGCCCTGGAAATCTTTCAGTGTGGGATCGTCGACTACGGAAAGAAAATTCGGCAGTACACGCGCTTTGTAACTGGTGGCGAAGGCACCGGTGGTGCGGTTCGGGCGGCCCAGCGCCGGTTTGCGGCCGACCACGTTTTGGCCAATCAAGGAGGCAACGATGTCGTCGGCGGCATCGGCGGAAAACAAAACCGGCCCGCGATACTCTTCTTCGACGATCGGTGCTTTACGAAGGGCGACGATGGTGTCAAGCATGTTCTTGCTATCAGTCATCAGCGCGTCGTGTGAAGGCAATTCATCCATGCGCGCGACCACGAAGGCGGGGCTGCGGCCGAGGCGCATGCCGTCGTCAGCTTGTGCGGCGCCGTTCAATTGCACCGAGTAGGTCGTCTTTCCGCAGCGTGTGACGGTTCCTTCGGTATTGACGAGGTATTCGTTGATGGCCGTAAAACGCGCAGACGCAGTCACTGACTGCACATCCGGATATTTGCGATAGAGGTCGGTGACATCTTCAAGGGTTTTTTTCCAGGAAGCCTCATCGACCTTGAGTGAAACCGTGGGTTCCACAGCGATCAGCGGCGCAGACTTGGCAAAATCGTCCACGGGGCTAGTGTCAGTGGTAAAGCGCTTAAGTTCGGCTTGTTTCTCGGCGAGCGCCTGTCCGGCGGCCTTGTAAGCATCGTCAGTAGCGAGCCAGATCTGACGCCGAAGGGCGATGGGATCATTGTCGAGCGGGAGAATGGTGGACTCGCCTTCGCCTCGCGCGTAGAAACTGTCTTGTTTGTAATCGCCTATGCGCACGACGGCGCGCAAGACGCGAAAGTGCCCGTGCTGGCTGTCGCGCACCGCGCCGAAAGCGGCTTCTGCTGAAAAATCGTCCACATCGTTGACGCGATACTCGATGAAATAGGGCGGCTGAACCTGGTCCATCTTGAGCTGCGCTTTCGAACGATCGAGTTCCGTCATCAGTGCTTCGAGCAAACCATCGCCTTTGGCGGCGGCGTGAGCGGCGGCCATGGCAGGGTCGGCCGACGATTTCGCATCGTTTGCACTAGAAGCGGCGCGAGGTGAAGGGGCGAGTAGCGCGATTGCCAGAGCGAGTAGAAAAGCGGACTTGGGGTGAAGCGTTCGCGCGCTCATGGCTTCACCTCGGTTTTGGCCTGCGATGCTGAAGCGGCGTTTGAAGGCGCTGCGTTGTCTTCGAAGCCCGGTGGAGGCAACAGCGGCGGACGCTCGTGCTGATGCGCGCGCTTTTGCACTTCCATTTCAGAGAAAAGCATGGAAGGAGCGACGGCGGCAACAGGGACCTGGCCGCTTTCCGCGCCGCATACACCGTTAAACACGTGCGGCTGGTCGCCGGTAGTGAGAATCCGCGTGAGTGCTGCGAGCGGCGTGCCGACAATGTCCACGCCTCGCACTAATTCATCGGGCCTGCCGTCGGGGTAAACCTTGTACACCATCACGGGGAGCACCTGAAACGCCTGCGGCAACTGGCGCGTGGTTATAGTGAAGCCGCCCTGGATGTCATCGAAATACAAACCGTAAGGCTTGCCTTGCTTTTTGACTTCGTCGATGAGTTTTTGGCGCATTTGGCTGTCTGGCACTGTTTGCGTTGAGGTGACGATCAAATTCCCCTGGCGGCCCGTGGGCATAAGGCCAGGTTGATTTCTGCCGTGGCCATTGGAAACGCTGAAGTTCTTGATCGGCATGCGGGACATAAGAAAATTTTTGAGAATGCCGTCTCTGATGACGTCAACATGCTGGGCCGGGGAGCCTTCATTGTCGTAGTCATAGGCGCCTGCGAGTTTCACGCCGGCAATTTCATGAACTGTTGGGTCGTCCACGACGCTGAGGAACTTCGGCAGTACCTCCTGGCCAATTTTCTTGGTGAAGGTCTGGCCTTCCTCTTCGTCGCGCTGGCGGTGGCCCTCGAGGCGGTGGCCCAGGACTTCGTGGAAGAAAACCGCGGCCGCGCGTCCACTCAGAAGTGCAGGGCCGTCGTAGGGTTCGGCTACCGGGGCTTTCCGGAGGTCGTTTAGGTCACGCGCCATTGTTTCGATTTTCGCGGTGAGTTCACCTTCGGCAGGAAGGCCCTTGGCGCTGGGGGCCTGAAAAGTTTCCACGCGAAGGAGGTCCATCCCATCGTCTGCGCGGGTCTGCGCTTCCATGATCAGGCGCGTGGAGGAACTGGGCGAAACCAGGGTAGTGCCTTCATTCGTAACCATACGCGAATTGGAATTTGCAACTTGGAGAACGACGGTAGCGAAATAAACTTCAGGGTATTTGCGGAATGCAGCCGAGAGGCGCTTGATTTCGCTTTCCCATGCCGTGCGATCAAACGGAGTGGCGGAGGCCTCGCCGATGTGCGTTTCGGGCCTCTCCTTGGAAAAATCCGGGGACTTATCTTCTTCCTCGGCTCGGACGGCCGTGTCGGTGCGAACGTTCAGCAGGGCGGGAGCGGCGCGTTTGTATTCGCGGTCGGTCAATTCCCACAAAACGCGGGCAATGGCATCTGAGTCATTGCCGATAGGAAGAGTACCGGAAGTGACGCCGCTCGAGCGGCTCTGACCGTGAGTGTTATCCAAGTCAGGGGAGCCCACACGCATGGTCACGTCGGCAAAGCGCCGGTGCACATTGTTGCTGCCAAGCAGGCTGCCGTAAGCTCCGGCAAGCACAACGAAATCCTGGTCGTAAACCGTGTAACTGAGGTAGTAGGGAGGCTGCTCGCTCTTGCCTAAATCAGTGACGGCGCGCGCCAGTTCCGTTTGCATGGCTTTTAAGACGGGATCAGTGGCCGAAACGGGGGTTGGAACTGTTGCCGCTGCGGAAGCGGGCTTATCGCCAGAGGCGGTCGCCAGTGGCAGGAAGGCAAGTTGGGCGGCGAGAAAACAGGCCGCGGCGGTGTGCAAGAGCTTCGATGCGCGGGCGTTTCCTGAACTGCGATGCCTCAAAAGTTCAGAGCTAGACATGAAAGATGGACTCCCCATACGGCGGTCGATCGACAATCAATTGATCTGATCCGTTTCAGTCATCAAGAACAAAAGAAGAATTCGAGTATGCCCTAGTGCTTTGACGCGCGCAAACTTCCTATGGCTCCAACTGCCGCGATGAGGTCGGCTTTTCAGGGTGCAAACTGACTGTTCCAGCGAATGTGACCATGGTACAATGACCATAGACATAAGGAGACGCGCGATGAAGACCAAGAGGATAGGCGCTGGGGCCTTCAAAACCAACTGTCTTGCGATTATGGACGAGGTGCAAGCAAAGAGGGAAACGGTGGTCATCACCAAACGAGGGAAGCCGGTCGCGAAGCTCGTCCCAATCGATGCCTCTACCGACGATCTCTTTGATTCCCTGCGCGGAAAAGTCATCATCGTTGGCGATGTCGTTTCACCGGCCCTCACTTTGGAAGAATGGGGCAATTTGGCTTGATCCTTCTGGATACGCACGTCGTGCTTTGGGTGAAGTCCGATTCTGCCCGACTGTCGCCGAAAGCGAAGGCGAGAATTGAAAAGGCGCGGCACGCGGCAGAAGGGCTGGCAATCTCAGGGATCACGCTCCTAGAGCTGGCCACGCTGGCAAGCAAAGGCCGCATCCGTTTGACCATAGGCCTCGAATCCATGTTGCAAGAAATAGAGTCTCAGTTCGTCGTGCTGCCCATCAGTTCGCGCGCATGCGCGCGCACCCTGGAACTGCCTGCCAGCTACCCTAAGGATCCTGCCGATCGCTTGATTGGCGCTACGGCTCTGGTGGAGGGACTTGCGCTTGTCACGGCGGACGCCGACATCAGGCGGTCGAGTGCCGTTCACACGATCTGGTAAGAAAAGATTCAGCATCTGGCTGGAATCAGGCTTCACCGAAGCGTTCGCCGGATTTGAGGTGAGCGCCGTTGGCGAATTCGGAGGCGCTGACTTGCTTGCGGCCTTCCAGTTTGACGGATTGCAGCCGCAAAAGAGTTGTTCCCCCGCAGGATGCAAACCATTCGTTCTTAAAGCCAAGGAGCGTGCCGGGCGTGGAATCCACAACGGTTAATGAAGCATTGGTGTGGATCTCTGCTGTCAAAAAGGGAGCGAGTACCGGTTCGCCCCAGAGGTGGCACTTGTGGCCTCGAAACGCGGTGTAGGCACCCGGCCAAGGTGCGAAGCCGCGCATGCGGTTGCAGATTTCCTGCGCCGAGCGATTCCAGATGATGCGGCCGTCTTCTTTCTTGAGAAGGGGCGCAACCGTTGCCTCGGCGTGATTCTGTGGGCGTGGAACAGTGGTGCCTCCGGCGAGGCCGCGAAGCGTTTCTTCCATAAGAGGCGCACCGGCCTCAGACATTCGCGCGGCTAATTCGGGAGCTGTTTCGCTCGGACCGATCTCCATTTCGCGCTGAAGAAGAGTGTCACCCGTGTCCATGCCCGCGTCGATTTGCATAGTTGTGAGCCCCGTGCGCGTCTCGCCGTTCACGATGGCCCAGTTGATGGGTGCCGCGCCGCGATATTTCGGCAGCAGGGAAGCGTGGAGGTTGATCCAGCCGTGTTTGGGAATTGAAAGAAGACGCGCAGGAATAATCTGGCCGTACGCGATGATGACGATTACGTCAGGGGCCAGTCTCTCGAGGAGTTGCTGTAACTCCGGAGCGCGCATCTTCTCCGGCTGATGCACTGGAAGATTCGCGGCGAGCGCGATTTCCTTTATCGGAGAAACGGAAAGCTGCTGGCCGCGACCGCGCGGTCGGTCGGGTTGCGTGATGACGCCGATAACCTCGAAATCAGGTTTGGCGAGAAGATGATTCAAGGTGGGAACCGCGAATTGAGGCGTGCCACAGAAAATTAAGCGCATAGGAGCACAGTCACGTGCTCCAGATTACCATTCGCCTTGCTTACGCAGCTTTTTGATTTTGCGCCTGATCATGTCGCGCTTAAGCATGCCCAAATGTTGCAAGAAAAGAATTCCGTTGAGGTGGTCTATTTCGTGACAGAACGCGCGGGCCAGGAGGTTTTCGCCGCGAATTTCAAACGGTTCGCCTTTCACGTTTTGCGCTTTGACGGTGACAAATTGCGGGCGCACCACGTAGCCGCGGAAGCCGGGAATGGAAAGGCAGCCTTCTTCTTCGCGGACTTCGCCTTCCGCGTGAGTTACCTCGGGATTTGCGAGAACGATTCTTCCCTCAGGATTCTTTCCGCCCGTCACATCCACTACCGCAAAGCGCATGCTCTTGCCAATTTGCGGCGCGGCCAGCCCCACGCCTTGCGCCGCATACATGGAAGCGAACATGTCCTCAGCCAGTTCCTCGAGTTCCGCGTCAAACTTTTTTACAGGCGCACCAGGTTTTTCGAGCACGGGATCGCCATACTTGATGATGGGATAGATTTTGCGAGGCGGCGAAGACACCTGAGGCGTTTCAGTGGCGGACGCCGCGGGCGTTTTAGAACTCGTCGATTTGTCGGACATAGCTGTCGAAATTTCGCCGCATCTCTGGGAGAGAGTCTCCCCCAAATTTTTGCAGAAAAGCATCGGCTAACACAAGAGCAACCATAGCCTCGCCGGCGACCGCGCCGGCCGGGACGACGCACCAGTCGGAGCGCTCATAAGCGGCCTGCACCGGCTCTTTCGTGACCATGTTCGCGGTATGCAGCGGCTTGCGCAATGTCGAAATGGGCTTCAAGTAGCCGCGAACCACGATGTCTTCGCCATTGGTGATGCCGCCCTCGAGGCCCCCGGCGCGATTGGTAAAGCGATGAAAACGGTGCGCCGCTTTGTCGTAAGAGATTTCATCCTGCACATTGCTTCCATGAGAGGCGGCAATGGATACGCCGTCGCCGATTTCGACGGCTTTCACGGCTTGCACGCTCATAAGCGCCTGAGCTAAGCGGCCATCAAGTTTTTCATCCCACTGCGCGTGACTGCCAAGACCGGGCGGAACATTATGGACAACAATTTCGAAAATACCGCCTACGGTGTCGTTTGCCTTGAGCGCCGCGTCCACTTCTTCTTTCATTTTTTCCTGAAGCGCGGCGTCGGCGCAGCGCAGCGGTGAATCCAGGTCGGCGCTGACGCCGCGAATCTTCTTCCAGGAGACGACATGCTCCAGACGAATGTTGCCCACCTGAATCGTATGACTCGCAATTTCTATCCCAAACTCCTTCATGAGGGTTTTGGCAAATGCGCCGGCGGCCACTCGCGCGGCGGTTTCGCGGGCGGAAGCGCGCTCCAGGATGTAACGCGCATCGTGATAATTGAACTTCAGCGAGCCGGCCAAGTCGGCGTGGCCGGGCCGCGGTGCGACGAGTTTCTTTGCGCCGGGATCGTCTTCCGTTGGCTCGACAGGGAGGATTTTTTCCCAATTCGCCCAATCCCGATTCTCGATGCGCAGCGCGATGGGCGCGCCGATGGTCTTGCCATGCCGAACGCCCGCAAAAATCTCAGCTTTGTCCTTCTCGATTTTCTGGCGGCCGCCGCGTCCGTAGCCAAGCTGGCGGCGGTGCAATTCCTGGTTGATGAACTTGAGATCGATGGGGAGCTGCGCCGGAAGGCCGGAAATGTAAGCGAAAAGCGCTTGTCCGTGCGATTCACCGGCTGTGTAGAACTTCAGCATCCGCGCCTCTATCCTCGCGTTTCCTTTCGTAGTTCAATCAGGAGGAAGAGACAGTGTAGCGGCAGCCGCTCTCGCCGTCCAGCAACGGGCTTGCGGTCGTAGCTCGGTCCCCAAGGCATCGTGCAATCAGGTTCGCTGATCGCCTATAGCGAGGTAAGATTCCCGAACAGACTGTCTTGGAGCGCTCTGTTATGACCGTGGATGACCTTAAACTGATCTTCGAGTACGACCGCTGGGCAAACGGGCGTGTTCTGGAAGCCGCCTCCGTGCTCACAGCGGAGCAATTCACGCACGACTTGGGCGGAAGCTTTCGCTCCGTGCGAGATACGCTGCTCCACATCGTTGGCGGCGAATGGGGCTGGCTCACATATTGGAAAGAGCCGTCTCATAGTGCTGAGTTTTTAGCCGATTTGTGGAATCGGCACGACACTCTCTTTCGTCCGGACGCATTTCCCAACGTCGATGCGGTTCGACGGAAGTGGGCGGAAGTGGAGAAAGAACAGACCGAGTTTGTCAATCGCCTTACAGACGAGGCATTGAGAAAAATGCTTTCCGTTCGCAAAACGCACCTAAGCCTGGCGCACCTTATGCAGCATCTCGCCAATCATTCCACTTACCACCGCGGCCAAGTCGCGGTGATGATGCGGCAGCTGGGCGCGAAGCCTGTGGCCACGGACTTCCACATGTTTCTGGTCGAAACTAGAGGCAACCTTTAATGGTTCAACGCGCAGTTTCTTGCTGACGAAAAGACGTGGCCAGTCTTGATTAGCCAAAATTAGTGAAGCAGGCCATCAAAGAACACAATGTCCGCGTCGCCTTCGCCCACCGCGGCAAAGATGAACTTATTGTCCTGAGACCACGCAACACGCCGGGCGATGAACGTCCGGCGTTCTCCGAAATCCGTGACTGGATGCATTTTCCCGTCGGTCGTGGAAAGGAGCCAAAGATTCGTACCAAAGGCGTCGTTCAACGTAAGAGCTAACCACTTGCCATCCGAAGAAAGTATAGGGTGGAACCCTTGCCATGCAGGAACGCGGTTGCCCGAGATGGGCGCAAGCAGCCGGGAAGGAGCTGTATCCGGTTGCGCCGCACGAATCTCGTAATCCCAGAGGCCGTTAACTGGTTCCAAGAGCTTGGCGTAATAAAGCGTGGATCCATCCGGCGAGACAGCTGGGCCGTTGGCAACCTCGCTGCGGACTTCCACGGTGGTGGAATTCGTGGTGGAAGTCTTCAGAATGCGGCCGGACGAGCCCCCCGCGCGTGCGCTCATATCAGCGTAGTAGACCCAGCGGCGGTCGGGCGACCACGTCAGCCAGGAGGCTGTGGGAAGAAACTGATTGTTCTCGCTACCATCCGGACGGACCGTCCAATATGCGACTGTGTTGTTGGGTTGGCCGAAGAACTGGCGCGCGTAAGCGATTCGCGAACCGTCTGGCGACCAAACCGGCACGCCCATAATCAGCGTGGGATCTTTCTCAAAAGTGATTTGACGGTTCTGCCCGGAAGTTAGGTCCAGCACCCATAGATTCCCATGGCCCCCGGTGTCGGAAAGGTACACGAGCTGGCGTCCATCGGGACTTAGGCTGGGAGTTTGTACTTGAGCCGTCTGGTGGGAGACGCGAACTGCGCGTTGAACATTTTCCGCAGGGGCAAACTCAACGGGGAATTTCCAGATGTCGAAATTGATACGGATGCGGCTGGAGAACAGGCGGCCCCGAGAATCGACGTCCGGAGAAGCGTCACTCTCGTCGCCGAAGGTGAGCTGGCGTGGTTCGCCGCCATCCCGTGGAACTTGCCACAAGTGCATGGTCGGCAGGTAGAGAATCGTGGAACCGCGCGAACTGCTGAAGACGAATCCTGAACCTCCGGGAAGCCAGGAGAATCCGGACAACAGCGCCGCATCGGAAGTAACGCGCCGGGGCTCGCCCCCGGAAGCGGAAACATAAAAAAGATCATCCGACCAGCGATCATTAGCCGTCATGAAGGCGATGGTGGAATCATCGGGAGACCAGCGCGGCTGCCGGCAAGCTGTTTTTGAAGGGAACCGTGCGAGAACCTGAGGGTTGGAGGCGTCCCGATCCGTGCGAACGAGCTCGATCTGTCCGGCTCCAAGGCGAAAAAACGACAACGACTTCCCATCATGGCTGGGATCAACTTCACTGAGACTTGCGGTCAGGCGGCGAGCGGTTCCGCCGAGAGCAGGAATCTCCCAAACAATCGCCTCGTGCGATCCGTCAGCAGGCGGAGTGTAATAAAAAAGAGAGGCGGAATCGGGGGACCAGCGCGGCGACAAATGATCGGCGGCATCGTGCGTCAGCTGGAAAGGAACACCCCCAGCCAGCAAGCGAATCCAGATTTGGCGCGACCCCGTTGAGTCAGCTACAAATGCGACGGACCTGCTGTCCGGCGATATCGCGGGGCTTTCCTCCATCCCTGAGAAATCGGTCAGCCGCTCGAAAAGCACGACGGGAGGATGAGCCACCTGAAGTTGCCGGCCCCGGAACCACCAGGCGAGTGTTGCGGTTGCCAGAACCATCGCGGGAATTACAGTCCACCGAAAAACTCTCGAAAGCCGAAGAGCGTTCTCTTGCCCAGCAGCAATACCAGGTAGCGCGGGATCGCTGCCTGACTCGATAGTAGAAACGAAGGAATCGAATTGAAAGGCAAGATCGCGTGCGGACTGGAAACGTTCCCCTGGTGATTTTTCCAGGCAGCGCCGAACGATGCGCTCCAGCGCTGGAAGAATCTTTTGTTCTGAAGGGAGCGGGGCGGGATCCTGGCGAAGGATGGCGGAAATCAAATCGGCGTACGTGTTGCCCGAAAAAGGCCGCTGGCCTGAGAGCGTTTCGTAAAGGACGGACCCGAGACTGAAAATGTCAGAGCGGGAATCTACTGATTGACCTCTAGCCTGCTCCGGAGACATATAGGCGGCTGTGCCAAGAATGATTCCGGAAGCCGTTTTCACTGTGATCGTGGCATCCGGGGGCGTCGATTCCTGAGTTGAAACGCTCGCCAGTCCAAAGTCGAGAATCTTCACATGGCCGTCGCTGCCGATGAAAATATTTTCCGGCTTGATGTCACGATGAACGATGCCTCTTTCGTGGGCAGCGCCGAGTCCTTTTGCAATTTGCGAAGCAATTTCCAAGGCCTTACGTTGAGGAAGTGGTCCGGGCTGCAGGCGTTCCCTCAGGGTCTCACCTTCCAAAAGCTCGGTGACGATAAACGGCAGGCCGTCATACGCGCCAATGTCCAGGATGGCCAGAATATTTGGGTGATGAATCTGTCCGGCCGCGCGTGCTTCGCGTTCGAAGCGGGCTCGACGATCGGAATCAAGAGCAAAATCACGCGGGAGAGCTTTTAATGCAACGTTGCGCGCGAGGCGGGAGTCCCGCGCCCGATAGACCTCTCCCATTCCTCCTGCGCCTAGCGGTGCAAGAATCTCATAGGGCCCAAGCAGCGTGCCTGTAGACAAGGGCATAAGCGCGGGATTATAGCTCCAGAACGGTTTTTCCTGTGTCCCTCAGACTCATGTACGTTGGCATTGTGGAAGTCAATTTAGCGAACTGTTTCTTTGCCGCCAACGTAGAGGGGCATAAGGATTTGAATGGCGATGCCGCGGCGGCCCTGCCCCAGATCATCCACGCGAAGCACTTGGCCGAGCGATTCGCGATTGAGGGAACCAGGAGCGTCGGAATACGGATAGGTAATAAAGACGCGCATGCCTTCCATGTACGATGGGTTTTTGGATGCGAAATAAACACTATCCCGAGTCGTGTTCAGCGTGGGAAGAACCTCATCGAAATGGAGGTGAGCGTCCGAAGGCCGCACACGAACCACTTGTGGAAGCTTTAACCGGGCACGCCGCCGGCGCTCTGGTGGATAAGCCATAATGTCCTGCGAGAAGAATAACGGATAGACGATTGCGGGAACACGACCGGCGTGGCCTATGTTGCTCAATTGACTAAGGCTCCCGCGGGCATCAAGGTGCGCGCTCTTGGAATGAAAATAAGCTCCGGGGTTAGTCCGAATGGATACTTGCGGGCCTGCGGACTTAAGAAACCCGCGCCAAATCGCTTACTTGACGCACGCTTGAGGTGCAGTTACGCTTTTTAAAGATGCTGTTTCGTCGAGAAGTTGGATGTAGAAGACCGGTGTGAACAGGTACTTGTGGCCGACACTCCGCTCCAGGTAACAGGCAACCGTACGAAACAGGAAGAAGCGCCCTCCATCGGCGAGGTGCTGGAAGGCGCAACGAAACGGGCTGTAGCTGCCGTTCAGGACTACTCGCAGCTTTCCTTCCGGGCGCTGAGCAATCTCGCGACTCCTCCGCATTATTTTCAAGACACGCTCGACCAAATGGACGACGTGGGAGTCGGCTCGCTGCCGATCATTCTGCTTTCGGGGTTTTTTATCGGCGGTGTCATGGTCTTGCAAACTGGGGCGCAGTTTGTGCGCTTTGGACAAACTTCTCTTACCGGAGACGTCGTCTCCCTGGCTCTTGTGCGCGAACTTGGCCCAGCTATCACGGGATTGCTTACGGCCGGCCGGTGTTCCTCGGGAATGGCATCGGAATTGGGCTCCATGCTGGTGACCGAGCAAGTGGATGCGATGCGCGCTATGGGCACGGATCCGAGCCGCAAACTTGTGACGCCGCGTGTGCTGGCGAGCATGCTGATGGTGCCGCTGCTCACCGCATTGATGGTATTCGTCGGTCTGCTCGGCGGATGCGTTGCTTCCGTCTTTTCGTTACAACTCAGCGCGATTGAATTTTGGCGCCGCGCCGTGGATATCCTGGAATTTCCGGACCTAATGCAAGGCTTCACGAAGTCGCTGGCGTTTGCCTTCATTCTGGCGACCGTGGGTTGCTACAAGGGGCTGACAGTGCGGGGCGGCACGCAAGGCGTCGGCCGCGCCACGACGCAATCCGTCGTGATTTCCTCCGTGATGATTATCGTGGCCGACCTCTTTCTAACCAAGTTGAGTCTCTACCTTGCGAATAAAGTCTTCTGATCGAAACTACTCTAAGCGAGGCTAGCCTCTCGTCCAATTTAGACTAGTTTCCCCTAGCGATCGATTCTCCTTTCACCAGCACGCGGTCGAAGAACTCTGCGGTCGCTTTGTAACCGCGCACCCATGAGCGCCACAAAAGAAAATCGTGGATCTCGTCGGGAAACACAATCTGCTCGAACGAAACTTTTTGCTCGCGGAGACGCTGGACGAGGTCCACCATCTGGCTGAAATCCACGTTGCGGTCGTCATCGCCTTGAATCAGCAGGACAGGCGATTTCCAGGATTTGATCGAGGCGTTCGGCGAAGATTCGAATGCAATGCGCATAGCCTCGGCGCGGTCTGGAGGCCCGCCGCCATCCTGTCCACCAGAGCCGCCACGGAAAATGCCCCGCGCTGACCAATCATGAACGCCGTGGAAATCCACGCCCGCTGCGAAAATATCCGAATTGCGAGCGAGCCCCATGGCCGTCAGGAATCCGCCGTAAGAGCCACCCCACAACCCAATTTTCTTCGCGTCCACGATGGGAAGCGTCTGAAGATATTTTGCTGCCGCAACGATGTCCTGATACTCCTCCGCGCCGCGCGGTCCGCCCTTCTCGCGCTCACGAAAAGCGCGGCCGTACATGATGCCGGTGCGGTAGTTCACTGAAAGAACCACGTAGCCGCGCGACGCGAGGTACTGATTTTCGGCGTAAGCGTTGTGGTAGTACTGCATGTAGTGAAAGCCCAGCATCATCTGCCGCCGCGAGCCGCCATGCATGAAAAGCAATGCGGGACCAGCGGATGTGCGTCCGCGTGGAACAAAGAGCTGCCCGTGAATCTGCAACCCGTCCGCTGCCGGGAAAATAACTTGTTTGGGAACGACGAGCTGAGAAGAAGGAAAGTCTGCAGGAAGCGCCGAACTTGCAATCATCTCGCGTCCAGACGAAGTAAGCCGATAAGGCATGGCCGGGGAAGTGGCAGTCGAGCCGAGACAAACGATTGTGCGGCCATCCGAGAGTTCGGCGGGAAACCATTCCATCGTTTCGCCCTTGCTGAGAGCTTCGGGCTTTCCGCCTTCGACGCGAACGCGCCATAAATGACGACGGTCAACATCGTCTTGATTCGAAGAGTAAATGACTGAGCGACCGTCGCGTGATACTGCGACGTCTTCCACTTCAAATTCGCCTGGAGTGAGAAGCACTGCGGGACCGCCCGCGGCAGGAATGGAATACAAATGGTTCCAGCCGTCTTGCTCGGAAGCGAAGACAATGCGGTTTCCCACGAAATGGAAAGACTTGCTTTCAGTGAGATTCGGAAGGGAGCCAACCAGTTCGTCTGTGCTACGCCAGATGACCCTTGCTTCGCCGGTGGCGGCATCTGCAGAGTAAATGGCCCAAGGATTCGGCCGAGTTTGCAGCAGCGGCAGGCGCTCTTCCAAGCCATGGATTCGGACAAATGCAATCTGCTTTCCGTCAGCGGACCAACGGGGCATGGAGTCGCGATCCACTGACGGAGCGAGGTAGCGCACGGATTCGCGGCCGAAATTGTAGACGCCGATGAAGCTGTGATCCCCGCGATGCGACACGAAGGCGACCTCCGTGCCATCGGGTGACCACTGCGGTGAATCATTTTCTCCCCGCACAAAGGCGAGTTGGTGCGCGGGTACGGCGCCGGAGACTGGCGCTGCCCAGAGTTGTCCGCGCGCGGCCCAAACGGCCATCGTCCCGTCGGGTGAAAGCTCGACGTCTTCGCAGCCTTCCCTCGTGCAATCCAACTCGCCTAGCAGGCGCGGCTCACCCTTCTCCGCGTCCACCGCCCACACTTGCTGGTTTGGCCGCGTGACAGTGCTAGTGGGATCCGCCACCTCGCCCACTGAGTTGAGTTCGCTGCCTCGCGAGTAAACGACAGTGCGGCCGTCGGGAGTGAGCCGCAAGCTCGCGAGCGCCATTCCGTCGTCATCTGAATAATGGGTGATTTGCCGGGAAGAGAAGCCGGGCGCGTCGGTAATCCAAATATTGCGCACTCCCTTCGCGTCGAAGGCCCAAGCGATGCGCGGTGCATGAGACGCTACCGTCAAACCTTCAGGAAACGGCGAGCTCATGACTTGCTCGACAGTAAAACCCTGCGCTTCGGCGATGCGCGGAGTTAAAGAAACACAAACGGCGCAAATAAGAAGAGTGGCAAGTCGCGAGAGGGCTTGCAGCGTGGCTGACCTGGAAATCGTTTTCACCGGTATCTCCTTTTGACCCTCAAAAAACGGCAGTATTGTACGCCCATCTTGCCTGCTCGCGGCCTCAGAGACGCGATTGCGTTTTTGAGCGCTCTTCGAGAAGAAAAAGCGAATTCCCGTTATAATTGTGGATATGGCAGAACACAGGTCTTTCCCTCCTTGGGAAACAAGGTCTGCTATTGCGTTCGAAGACGTGCGCATAGGTTTCGACGAGGGGCAAATTCTGCGTGGCGTGTCCTTTTGCGTGCGCGAACGGGAAACTGTCGTTTTGCTGGGAGAAACGGGGACGGGGAAGACGCTCACGCTAAAGATGGCGGCGGGATTGCTGCGGCCGGATAGCGGCAGCATTGACGTGCTGGGCCAAAAAGTATCGGATATGCCGGAGAACGATCTGCTGACGTTTCGGCGCAAGATTGGGTTCATGTTTCAGGAAGGAGCGCTGTTCGACTCGATGACCGTGGCAGACAACGTCGCATACCGGTTGCACGAGGACGGCGTGCCAGAGGAAGAGATCGAGCCGCGCGTAAGAGAGGTGCTCCGCTTTGTTGAGTTGGAGCACACCATTGACCAGCTTCCTTCCGAATTGTCCGGCGGTATGAGGCGGCGCGTTTCCATCGCGCGGGCGCTGGTCAATCGTCCGCCTATCGTCTTGTATGACTCGCCGACGGCGGGGTTGGATCCAATCACTTCGCAAACGATTATCACGCTGATTTTGCGGCTGCGGGACGTGTACGGAGTGACGGCGCTGCTCGCCACGCATCGCCTCCAAGACGGATTTGCACTGGCCAATTTTCATTTCGAGCCACGCGAAGAGCGAGTCGTGGCGAATTCGGGGAACGGCAATGCCGCATCTAACATGGCAGAGACGCGCTTCCTGGTGTACCGGGACGGTGAGATTTATTTCGACGGGGAGCCTGAGGAGATTGCGAATTCGAAGGATCCTTACTTGAAGCGTTTTCTGGTCTGAATTTGCCGTAGCATTTTTTTGTATAGGGGAGGGCTGAAGAAATGCCACAACGAAGACAACTTACCTGGACGGAGTTGCGCGTCGGGTTGTTTGTGTTGGTTGGACTGTCCGTGTTAGCCGCTGGAATTTTCTATGTAACCGGCTCTCAGATTCTTGGACCTAAGTATCGGCTCAAGACCTATTTGCCTGAAGTGTCCGGCCTGTCTGATGGAGCGGTGGTGCGCGTGGATGGCGTGGAAGTTGGGAACGTGCAGTCCATCAAGCTTTTGCCACGAACCACAGGAAAGGCGATGGATCGGAACAAAAACATCGAGGTGGTGATGCGCGTGGATCGGAAGTTTCAAACCGATATTCTTACAGACTCGGTGGCGAGCCTTAGGACAGAAGGACTGCTCGGGAACCGTTACGTGACCATTTCACGCGGACTCACGGGGGCGCCAATTCCCGATGAAGGAGTGATTCCGGGGTCGGAAGAAAAGGCCATGTCAGAAGTCGTGGAGAGGAGCGCGGAAGTGTTGGGGAATCTTTCGGCCCTGTCTACCGATGTGCGTGAGCTGATTGGCGGCGTGCAGCAGGGGCGGGGCACCCTAGGAAAACTGCTCACCGACGAGCAAGCCTATCGTCATCTGAACGGCATTCTCGCCAGGAGCGAGGCGATGGTTACGAACATTCAGGACGGGCAGGGCACGCTTGGGAAATTGGTTGCGTCGGATGAAATGTACAACAAAGTGGACAAGGGGCTGGACAACGTGAATGTGATGCTGGCGGACATGCGCGCGGGCAAAGGCACGCTCGGCAAACTAATCTACGACCCGACGCTCTATGACCAGACCAAGGAAACCATGACCAACGCCAATTCCATGTTGCGCGACGCGCGCGCCGGGAAAGGCTCGCTCGGCAAGTTCGTGACCGACGATACTCTGTATGACAAGTTGCGCGAAACAAGCGCGAACTTTGCATCCGCCTCGGCTAAGTTGAACGAGAACACCACTACCGTTGGGAAGATGTTCAGCGACCCGAGGCTCTACGACAACCTGGCGGCTTTGACCGGGGACATGCGTTTGCTGATTGGCGATTTCCGCCAAAACCCGAGGAAATTCCTGCACGTTAAGGTCACCCTTTTCTAAAGTTACTTTGTTTCGTGGCCAGACGCTTTGCCCGGAAAGCTGCGATATGTTGTAATGCGGCTGTAACAATCGTTGCATAGTCTTGCCGTTCCAATAGCTTCTCGCTTGAGGCCCATGGAAACTCAGGATGTAGTGCAAAAGCCGGCCCGGACCGAGCCGGCAAAATCTACTCTTCCGCAGCCGGGCCGGCCGGTTCCTAGCCGCGCTTATCCCGGCGCGTTGATTGTCGTTGAGGGCACCGACGGCTCCGGAAAAAGTACGCAGTTGTATCTTCTCAAGCGCTGGCTGGAAATCGGCGGCTACCGCCTGCATTTCACGGAATGGAATTCTTCGCCTCTCGTAAAATCGGCGACGCGCCGAGGCAAGCAAAGGCGGCTGCTTACGCCAACCACTTTTTCTCTCCTTCACGCCGCTGACTTTGCTGACCGGTGCGAACGGCAGATCATGCCTTTGCTTCAGGGTGACTATTTGGTCTTGGCTGATCGTTACATCTACACTGCGTTTGCGCGCGACACCGCCAGAGGCTGTTCCCCGCGTTGGCTGAGAAATCTCTACCGCTTCGCCCCGGTTCCTGACATTACGTTTTATTTCCGCGCACCGCTCGACGTGGCCGTGAACCGCATTCTGAGCGGAAGGCCGAAGCTGAAGTACTATGAGGCGGGCATGGATCTGGGAATGTCCTACGACCGCGCAGAGAGTTTCCGTCTGTTTCAGGCGCGTATTCTCGAGGAATACGACAAGATGGTGGACTCTGATAGCTTTGTGGTCCTGGATGGAACCATGCCCGTTAACAAATTGCAAAAACAGATGCGCGACATCGTGGCCTCCAAGATCGATCTCAAGCGCTTCGCTCCTCGCGTGGAGGTTGCGGAGTGAGCACGCCCGATCAGGAAAAAGAGAAACCTGCAACAACCACTGTTGCTGCCGAAGCTCCCGCCGCCCCTGCCCCGCAAAAGGCGGCTTCTCCACCCGAAGATCCCAGTCAGCAGCACCCTTTTTTTGGCGAGCCTCTGGTCGGATTCGATCCCAGCGAGATTACTGGCAATCTCATTGTTATTGAAGGGATGGACGGCTCCGGCCGCTCCACACAAATTGCCCTGTTGCAGGAATGGCTCGAATCGGAAGGGTTCGCTGTACAGACCAGTGGCTTGCGCCGTTCGAATCTCGTAGGCCGCGACATTGATGAGCTTCTCGCTAAGAACGCGGTCACCCGCCTGACGCTGGCGCTAATGTATGCCACCGATTTCTTCGACCAGATCGAGCACCGCATTCTTCCGGCGCTGCGTTCCGGAACGATCGTCCTGGCCGACCGCTACATTTTCACATTGATTGGCCGGGGCGTAGTCCGTGGCATCAACCGCGATTACATGAGCGGGCTGTATGCCATGGCGCTTCGGCCTCATCTCACATTTTGGCTGAACGTCCGCCCGGAAACCGCGTTCGGCCGCGAATTTCGCAAAGCGCAGGCCATCAGCTATTGGGAAGCGGGGCGCGACATGTCTCTTTCGCACGATCTCTATTGGTCCTTTATCCGCTACCAGACTATGATTAAGCGCGAATTCGAGGTTATGGCCAAAAAGCACAACTTCATCGAGCTCGACGGCGAAGCCAGTGTTTCCTCCGTCAACAAACTGCTGCGCCAGCGCATCGCGGAACAACTGGGAATTCGCTCCACAAAATACACTCCCTCTTCAGCCTTATCTCATCTCTGGCGGTAGAATTCGCTCATGCCAATGCCGGAGCCGGTTCACATCGCCGCCATCGACGCCGGTTCCAATGCCGTCCGCCTTTCAGTTGCGCGCGCTTATTCTGCGTTGGACATCGAGCCGCTGCAAACGGAACGCTACCCGCTACGACTGGGTGAAAGCGTTTTTGTGCGGCCGCGCTTTAGTGAAGATGTCTTTAAGAAGGCCGTGAAGGCGTTTCGTTATTTTCGCGAGGTCATGGACGACTTCGGCGTGGCCCGCTATCGCGCGGTGGCTACCAGCGCCACACGGGAAGCGGAAAATCGCGACGCTTTCGTGCGCACGATAAAAAGGAAATCCGGAATCCTTCTCGAAGTCATCGGTGCCGCTGAGGAATCCCGCCTCGGCAGAGAAGCCGTGCTGGCGGCACTCGGGCCCGAAGCCGTCCCTCGCTGCATCGTGGATTTGGGCGGTGGCAGCTTGGAAGTCAGCATCCTCCGAGATCACGCCGTAGAACAGAGCGCGCAATTGCCCGTGGGAACCGTTCGCCTCTTGACCACCCTGGATCTCCCCGGCGTTATCAAGCCAGGGGAAGGCGAACAGGTCCGCAAATACGTGCGCGCTCTTCTCGAATCGAAACTATCTCCCCGGCCTAATCTGAACAACGGTATCGCCATCGCGCTCGGCGGGAACGCGGAAACGTTAGCTGAAATCGCTCCAGGTCCGCGCGAGCATGGCCTCGAAACCGTCGAGCTTTCGCTTTTGCGCGAGCGCCTGCCCGACATTCTTGAGCGGGATGTCCGTGAGCGCATGAAGACTTACGGCGTGCGCCGCGACCGCGCCGACGTGATGGGCATCGCCGCCCTAACCTTTGTCACGTTGGGGCGCTATTTGAATTTGCGCGTCTTCGCCGTCCCCGGCGTCGGCGTCCGCGAAGGGATTCTTCAGGAAATCGCGCACGAAACCTTCTCACGCAAGGAACCGCATCGCTACAATGGCGCCGCGCGCCAGTTGCTCGTTGGAACGCGCAGCTTCGCCCGCAGGCTTGAATACGATCAGCAGCATGCGGAGCATGTTCGCGAACTAAGTATTCAGCTTTTTGACCAGTTGCAGCCCGTGCACCGCTTGCCGCCGCAGACTCGTGTCCTTCTCGAAGCTGGAGCTTTATTACATGACACAGGACACATGATTAGTCACCGGGGCCATCACAAGCACGGAGAATATCTGGTGCTGAACGGCGACATTCCCGGACTCGAGGGGCGCGAACGCGCCATCGTCGCGGGCTTGGTGCGTTATCACAATCGCAAGTCGGAGCCTGCGGGTCATCATTCCGCCTATTCCGCTCTCGACGACGCGGATAAGCCTACTTTGCGGAGACTTGCGGCGATTTTGCGCATTGCCGAAAGCCTCGACCACTCGCACCGCCAGCGCGTTGTGAAGATTCGTGCTACGTTTCAGCGCGGCGCCGTTGGCTTGGAAGTGCAGGCCCGCGGCGACGCAAGTGAAGACCTACGCGATGCAGGACACAGCGCGGAGTGGTTTGAAAAAGAGTGCCACGTGAAGGTGTATTCCAGGCAGGCTCCGGGCATTATGAACCGCATCCGCCGGTTGCTGCGGCCCTCATCATCCTTGGAAAATTCTTGAGGCGGCGCCGAAGCCGCTGAGCATTTAGGAGAAGAAGATGCAGCTTTACATCGTTCGGCATGGCATCGCCATCGATCGTGAAGATCCCAAGTGTCCGGCCGAAGCCGAGCGTTATCTCACGGAAGAGGGCGTTGAAAAGACAAAGCAGGTGGCGAAAGGCGTTGCGGCTCTGGGTGTTACTGGAGATTTGTTGATCACCAGCCCGTACGTTCGCGCGGTGCAAACCGCGGAGATTTTTGCGGATGCCCTGGATTATCCCCGGCAAAGGATACGCCGCAGCGAAATCTTGCTGCCAGGGTCCGAACCGACGCTTCTCTTTCGCGAACTCGCCCGCGAAAGGCAGGCTTCTTCGGTTTTTGTGTTTGGACATGCGCCGCAACTCGACGAGGTAATCGCCACAGCGGTGGGTACAAAGAAGAATCTAACGTCTCTGAAAAAGGCGGGGGTTGCTCTCATTGAACTGAAGCGCATCTCCCCGGCCATGGGTGTTCTCGCCTGGCTTGCCACTCCCAAGATGCTGCGCCGCGCAGGGAAGTAGCGTACTTCGACAGTGGAATGACCTGGCTAATCGGACGCCATAAAAAACTGCGGAGTTGGCGGCGTCGGCAGGGCAACAACTTTTCCCTGCTTGACGACAGGCTTCAAAATCAGCGGCATGCCCAGATATTCTTCAAGCAAGTGTTTGCCCGCGGCGAGTCGAGCTGCCGTGTCCACGTCATCCATGAGCCCTCGCACGCGAAGCACAATCGTCTCCGCGGATTTTTCCGCGCGGAGCCCTGCGCCGCTTTCTACGCCACTCTTCCGAAGCGCTAAGGCTAAACGCAAAACTCCGCTCAAAGCGTGAACCCGCGTCTGCTGCTCCACGGACAATTTGGCAAAGGAACCCTTCTTCTTCGACGGTTCCGCACCGCGATGATAACGCACCACCATCGCCAGCATCTCCCATTCTTCGTTGCTCCATCCGGGAGGAATTGGAAGTCCGAGGATGAACTTTCGCGCAGCCTTTTGCGAGGATTTCTCCGTGTCTGCCGCGCCAGCACTGTGCAATCGCGCCGCTCCTAGCAGAATGCGGCGCATCGCCGCATCGCGAAATACCGGTCCCGCGTCCGCGCGTTTCATCGCTTCAAACAATGCCACCGCGATGCGCGAAACTTGGGATGTCCTACTTGCGTGTGGATCGGCGGCCCGCGCCGTAGCCCGTAGTCGCGCCTCGGCGGCGGCTTCCACGCGCCCATTGGTCGGCAATCCGGCGCGCCAGGTATTCCAGAGACTCGTTTTCCCAAGCGTGAGTTGGCGGTAAGTGCGGATGCACTCCTGCCGTTCGCGCCCGATAGTCTCCGCCCAAACATTCAGCGAATCTTCCGTCTCGACGAACTCCGATTTTTTCACTAGGTCCGAAAGCACATCGAGGTCGTGAACTTCTCCCAGCAAGTCCTGAACGCGCTTTAAATTCTCGCTCCAAGCCGCATATTGCTCCGGAAGTAGGCTCTCGACCGTGTAGCGGAATCGTTTCACCCCGATCCGCAATGCGTGCCACGGTTTCGGCTTTTCCGTTCGCAAGGCCTTCGCGTGCAGCTCCTTCGCGTTTTCGAATCGCTCGAGCGCCAGGCATTCCGCAGCCAAACTTCCTGCCGGAACAAGCCGGCTGCGCTGCCGGAGCGTTCGCCCGAAATGTTTCCAGGCCCTCTGATCGAACTTGGCCACCGCGCGCAGCGCTTCCTCACGCAGTTGCGGCTCCTTGGACTCAAACCCAGTTTGCAAGTGCGCGCGCACGTGATCAGTTTCTGGCCCGAGCTTTCTCACCCACTCGTCCATCACTTGCGCATCGCGCAGAGCGCCAAGCGCGCGGAAAAGTTTTCGCGCGGCCTTGCGCATTTCCGTCCAAGCGGGATCAGGATCAATCTCCTCCATGGCCGCAGCCACCGAGCGGCAACGGCGAATGGCTACACGAAGGTCATGCACCGCATCCACGCTCGCCGAAGCACGGACAGAATCCAACTCCTTCAGGACTTGGTCCATCCAAAAAGACAAATCGCGGTGCTCAACGCGAGCGCCCGCATCAAGGGGAGTTACAGTCGACAAATAACGGCCTCTTCGGTGTTCGCCCGGATGTTTCCTGGCTAGTAAGAAACCCCTGCCGAGCGGGGAAGCATAGACTAGCCTTGTGCGGTGTATCCGTCCAGTCCACGCCTGTGGAAATCTCGCAGAAGTTGGAGGAGGAAACAGTTAACAATATTCTCGTGGATGTTTTCCGCGCTCAGAAATGCTCAATGGGCTGTGGAAAGCTAAAAGCGGCCGGCCATCTCGATGACTGCGCCAGTATCAGTACTCAGTCCCTTCGGTGAGACTCCCGCTGTGTACCACGTCATCCGGGCAGTCGCCATGCTGTCATTAGCAACTTCAAATTGCCCTGAGCAGTCGGTCTTGAGATAGGGAAGGTGGTGGATAAGTCCTTTTCTTCCCTGGACTTCGACCCTTACAGCTGAGACTTTCGGATTTAGGCAGAAAAAGTGCCACAATAGGTGACTTGGATCCCGCTGCATATCCTGCAGGCTGCGAAAAACGTGCTCGCGCCCTTCGTGCCAAATCACAGCTTTTCGGAAAGTCAGCCCAAGCGGCATCTCATAAACCAGCGCTTCCAAGGTCGTACTGGAACCCTCAGGGCTGGGAAAATGGATGTGCGTCCAAGCCCAGAACTTTCGGTGGCGATATCCACAGTTGTGGCCTTGCATCCCGTAGCCCAGCGGCTCGGCGCGAAATGTTTGCCCATCGAGGGTAATCTCTCCCGAAAAGATCGCGTCCGAATGCGGCGTCCGCGAAAATCCAATCCATCCCTTGCTGCTCAACTCGACGCGGAAAGTGGAGCGGTAGCGCAAATCCCAGCCAATGCGATGGCCATCAACTTCCAACCGTCCGCGGCATTCATTTTCACTGATTCGATTCTCCCCCGCCTCGAAAACCAAAGGGCTTGTGCTTCGCGTGCTTAAGCGAAAGTCCTGGGGCGAGAATGCTTCGATCCAAGTCTGTGGTTTCCCATGCCGAGGAAACCAAGTCGCCCAAATCTGCACCGGTTGTTGCCGCGGATCGCTTCCGCATTCCTCGCGTCCCGGACTCATCAGCAAATAGCGAAACCACCACGCTCCGCTGCCATCCGCAAGCCCCAGCCGCAAAAACCACACCTCATACCGCCGCCGCATGGACAGCTTGGAATAAGCCTCATTGAGAGTTTTCATGGCAAGAAGGCAGACGCACCCTGCTGACGTTGGCTCCAGCCACCTGCAAGTGACGCTGCAATCGTGCTAAAGAGGTTCACCGCCGAGTCCAACGCGATTATGCGTAGAGAAAGCGACTCTCGTGACGCCCAGGCAGCCAGGCCCAGCGTCATCAGCACCCAAAGTGCTACCGCGGCCGTGACTGCCGCCTTGGTGGGGGAGCCCGCACGGCCCGTGGCATACGTCATGATCACCAGGCCAATCGGTATTGTTAGGGCCACCCAGAGTAGCCAAGTCTCCTGAGTAAAGGGAATCGGCCGACCAATGGCAGCCATGGCATCGCGCCATTCTCGGCGCATGAACGCAAACCACGCGGCTCCCCAGATGAGATTGTAAACCACCGCCCAGAGGGCTCCGCTGACGCCAACCCCCCACCCTTTAGCAAGGCTCACACGCCCCTCCAGTAATCGCCGGAAAGATGATGAGCAGGCTAAAGCAGCAAAGAAGCGTACGTCAACAAGACGATTGCTCCAGGTCCTGTAAGCAGACGGCGGGAAAAATCTCTCTGCCACACGACAGGTACTGCAATTTCGCGCTACAATGCTAGAAGTATTCTGAATTTGGAACCGGTTTGCAGCCCCGGAGTGGCGGAACTGGCAGACGCGCTGGACTCAAAATCCAGTGGTACTTAGTACCGTGTGGGTTCGACCCCCT
The DNA here is from genome assembly GCA_035280045.1 of Candidatus Acidiferrum sp. Taxonomy (GTDB): domain Bacteria; phylum Acidobacteriota; class Terriglobia; order Acidiferrales; family UBA7541; genus Acidiferrum. The sequence continues at coordinate 25,901 of DATEGP010000078.1, read as the reverse complement.
CCTCCGGGACCATCCTTTTTCCAGCTTCTAATTCATTCGTCAAGCTCACCAGGCCCCACATCCCATTTCGGTCCTGGCTTTCACGACCTGCAAGAATTTACACAGCCACTCGAACTTTTGACTCTTACGCAAATCGCCTATCCAAGAGTAGTAACTCTAAGGCATAGCATTTTCATCATTTAGACAATTCGAAAGAGGGTTGGTAAATTGCAACGCAGAGAATGGGGAAAGGCTGTCCAGTTGAATGCATCGAGGTTAGAGGCTCTATGAGTCTCAGTACTGATCACTCTTGATCTTCCGAGTTACGAGTGGTCGCCCCGCCCCAGCATTCTGTCCCACACCGGACTGCCGACTAAATCACAACTTCATCACTCAAGCTCTGGAGGCTCCCCATGCTCGCTCCTGCTCCACTCGGGCTGAAACGGCATCCCGTTTCGCTTCTTCTCGGGTGTCTCGTCATCGTTGTTGCTTTGATCGTCATCAGTTGTGGTGGCGAACCCGCCTCGATGCAAAGTCCCGCTTCGGGAACAGTCACTGTATCCATTAGTGATCCACCGTCGTGCGCTGCGTCGGCCGGCCCTGGATCCGGGGCTATGGCCCCTGGAACTTTTGGCCACGTGTGGGTCACCATCGTCTCGGTGAAAGCTCATATAAACGGGACCGCAGATGCCAATTCTCCAGGCTGGCAGGAACTCGCGCCTCAGCTTAGTTCGGCCCCCATGCAAGTGGATCTTTTGAACCTCCCAGCTAATGGGCAGTGCTTGCTCGCGCAGCTTGGCTCGGCGGAGCTGCCTGCCGGTGACTATCAGCAAATTCGTTTGATTCTTCTGGCCAACGCCGCCACGAGCACGCCACCCTCGCCGAACGCATGCGCTTCGCTCGGCAATGTCTTCAATTGCGCGCAAAACGGCTCTGGCCTCCATGCGCTGAAGCTGGCCAGCGAAGCTCAGACTGGGCTGAAGGTCCCGCCGGGACAAATGATGGGAGGGCCTCTCCATGTGGCCGCAGGCCAGTCGGTGGACTTGAACATTGACTTCGATGCTTGCGCCTCCATCACTCCCGCGTTTACATTGAAACCGGCGCTCACCGCAGGGGTCGTCAGTCCTAACTTGACGGGGATCTCCGGGCAGATTGTGGACAGCGTCACCTCGAAGCCCATCGTCGGAGCGACAGTCACTCTTCAATCGCCCGACATAACCGGTGTGGATCGCATTGTCGCCGCGCCCAAGATGACAGATTCCACCGGACACTTCCGGTTCTGCCCGCTTCCCGCTCAGGCCTTCGATATTGTTGTGGATGCAATGACTTCGTCGACCGCTTACGACGCCACCGCTATTTTCAACGTCACCGGCGGCACGGATCTCGGCGCAATTCCCTTGGTTGCAGAAACGCCCGCGACCTCAGAGGCTTCCACAGGTCCCGGAACAATTCAGGGCACTATCACTGCCATCAATGGAACGACAGGCGCGAGTATCAATGCGACTCTCAGCGCGCTGCAGACCGTGATGGTCTCGGGCGCAAGCCATACTATTACCGTTCCCTTGTTTGCAAATTCGACGTCGAGCGTCTCCATCACTTCCAGCACGTCGTGTCCGACAGGCGCACCCAAGGGGGCCTTCTGCGGGAGCTACACTCTGGTTGTTCCTGCGAGCAATCCTGAAGTAGGCACCTTCTCAGCCGGCAAAGTCACGTTCGCCGCACCCGCCTCCGGTGATGTCCTTTACACTGTGGAGGCGGACGCGACAAATCCCACGACCAACGCTGTAATGTGCTCGCCGTCTTCTCAAACTGTGAGCAAGGATACGAGCACTCCGCCAGCGCCACTCAAAGTGACGCCTGGCGCAACCACCACGGCTGCCGAAATCGATTTTAGCGGCTGCTTATAAGTCGCTACTACGCGCATCTGCGAGCTTCTCGCCCTGGGCGATTATTCCCGCCGGGTTATGGCCGCGCGCTCGGTGACTCGTTCCGTCGCATTTTCTCTGATGAGCCTGAATCCGGAGCGTTCTTGGTGAAGCGCTTCCCAATGAATTCTTCTAGCACTCCCTGTCCGGCACGGGCCGCCAGCGCAATCGCCGCGTTGGTGAAGACCAGACCGGCGCCTCGATTCGCCGGCGGGTAATACGCATTCGAGAGTGCCCCGGAGCAGATGTCTGCGAGGATGTAAGTGTAGTTGGGCATGTTCTTTCCGTTGTCGCCGCGGGCAACGAACGCGTAACTCAGCGCATGGAGGAGACGAGATTTTTTTGTGCCGGTTCCCTGATAAAAATAACGCGGATCCTGGTGAAAGAGTGACGCGAACACATAATGACTCAGCAAATCGTTAGAGCGGGCGCTGGCAAACAATGCTCCCCATCGCTTGCCATATCCTGCGGCGCCTTGCCCGTAACCCTTGAACGCGTTGGTCGCCTGTTCGGCGCCAGCGCCCACGCTGACGGCCGCAAACGAAGCCCAATCAAACGCATCATGAGCTGACAAGGAGAACTTTTGCTTCGAAGTGAGTGGAGCCGCGTCGGGGGTGAAGCTGACGTAGAAGTTGGGCACGATTCCGAGCACCCTTTGTTTCTCTTCCGTCTTGATTTGCTCGGCTGCAATGACTTCTGTGGGACGAACCACAACCGACGTAGTCTGCTCGGCAACGGACAGCGTTATGGTGCGAAGCGAATAGACTTGCTGCGTCGCAACCATGAACTCTTCCGTTTTGAACGGCGCAAATCCCACGGCCTCCACGATTACCAGATAGGAACCTGCGGGAACCTCGATGAGGGAAAACTCGCCATTCGCTCCTGATTTAACGCTCTCCAAACGGCTTCCATCTTTCAGCGCAAGGCTGACTTGTGCGCCTGGGATTGCAGCTCCTGTCGAATCCAGCACCGTCCCTGAAATGCTTGCTGTCTTTTGGGCATCACCAGTTGCATTAAGCCCCATCGGGTCAGAGGGTTTAGGCATCGGGGCATCCGGGAACGAACGGCTGGGATTCCACGGGCGCGCCCTCTGCTCCTGTGCCATCCCGCTTGCTGGAAGGAAGAAAAGCAATGCCAACGCGCAGGAAGAAACATAAGTGCTAGTTTGCATCCGGCATTTACCCCGTCCTAGATTCATTCCTATCCGGCGGGGCCGGGATAGTTCGCCGCAAGGGCCTCCGCGCCGCTGTGCTGTCCGCATGGCGGTTTTGATGCCCTACATTAGATTCTTTCTCAATCTATTTAGATGAGGGCTCGGCCAGATGTTATGCCTGTGGTTTTTCGGCGCCAATCATCGGCGGAACGCGATCAAGGCCCCGTAATGGCGGGTCTTTAGACCCGTGTTTTTCGCTTTTTCCTCTATTTCAGAGGCTCCTCCCGGAAAAATAAATCTAATACCACGCCATTGAATCGGTTTAATATGCTCTGCGCGGCTCGCCCGGCGGGGTGCCGGAGCCTGCCGGTGTAATTCTGGATTCCCAGGAGGGCTTCTTGCGACGCTCGACCCGCATTTCCTTCTCCATGTTTTCTGTTGTTGCCGTTTCCTTTGCAATTCCAAATCTCGCAATCGCCGCTGACTCAGAAGGTTCCACCAACCGGACCTATCTCCACAAGAACTGGCAGATTCAATCTTCATGCGATGCCAAAGCCACCGGCGATCAGGTCTCCGTGGCAGGTTTCGACGCGTCTTCGTGGCACAAGGCGGACATTCCAGCCACGGTTGTCGGCGCGCTCGTCACCGACAAAACCTATCCCGATCCCAATTACGCTACGAATCTCGACTCCTTCCCCGGGATGAGCCATTCGAACAAGCAGCTCTTCGCCAACATGGACATGCCCGACGACAGCCCCTTCAAATGCTCCTGGTGGTATCGCACAGAATTCCCGTCGCCACCAGCCGGGGAGAAAAATGTTTGGCTCCATTTTCTCGGAATCAACTACCGCGCCAACATCTGGGTCAATGGCCAAAAAATCGCCGACACCAACGATGTCGCCGGAACCTACCGTGCCTACGAATTCAACATCGCCAAGTATTTGAAGTCCGGGAGAGCAAACGCCCTCGCCCTCGAGGTTTTCGCCCCCGAAAAATACGATCTCGGCATCACTTGGGTGGACTGGAACCCCACGCCGCCTGACAAGAACATGGGCATCTGGAAAGAAGTGTTCCTCACTTCCAGCGGTCCCGTCGCCGTAAGAAATCCCTTCGTCTCCTCTAAACTCGATTCCGAATACAAATCGGCTGAATTGACCGTAAGCGCCGAAGTCCGTAACGCGTCGCGGGACTCAGTCAAAGGTGTGCTGCATGCAGAATTAGAAGGCATCACCTTACAGCAGCCCGTCGAACTTTCCGCCGGCGAATCCAAAATAGTCACGTTCTTGCCCGAACAATTCCCCAAACTCAAACTCGCTCATCCAAAACTCTGGTGGCCCTATCAGATGGGCACGCCCAATCTCAACGCAGCCCATCTTCGCTTCGAAATCGGCAAACAAGTTTCCGACACCGCCAGCGTCACCTTCGGCATTCGCGAAGTCACATCCGAGCTCACCGACAAAGGCCATCGCCTCTTCAAGATTAACGGCCGCAAAGTCCTGATTCGCGGCGCTGCGTGGGCTCCCGACCTTCTCTTCCGCTGGTCTTCATCGAAGCTCGACGCCGACCTTGCTTACGTCCGCGACATGCATCTCAACACCATTCGCCTCGAAGGCCGCCTCGATCGCGACGAATTTTTCGACAAGACCGACAAGCTCGGCATTCTCGTCATGCCCGGCTGGACCTGTTGCGACGCCTGGGAGCGGTGGAAACATTGGGAAGGCGATCAGAATCGCGTCGCCGCCGCTTCCTTGCGCGATCAAATCACCCGGCTGCGCAATCATCCCAGCGTTTTTGTTTTCCTCAACGGAAGCGACAATCCGCCGCCACCCGATGTCGAACAAACCTACTTGGGCATCGAGAAAGAGTTAGGCTGGCCAAATCCTGTTGTTTCCTCCGCCTCTGAACAAAAAACCACCATCACTGGCGACTCTGGCGTCAAGATGACCGGGCCCTACGAATACGTTCCACCGGTTTATTGGCTTGAAGACACGCAGGCTGGCGGCGCTTACGGCTACAACACGGAAACCAGTCCCGGCCCGGCAATTCCTCCGCGTGAGTCCCTCGAAAAATTCATTCCCAAAGATCATCTCTGGCCCATGGATGATGTCTGGAACTATCACGCTGGCGGCGAACGCTTCACCAACGTGAATGTTTTCACCGACGGCCTGACCAAGCGCTACGGCGAAGCCACTTCCCTCGACGACTACGAACGCAAGGCCCAGGCCATGACCTACGACGGCCAACGCGCCATGTTCGAGGCCTACGGCCGCAACAAATACACCGCCACCGGCGTGATTCAGTGGATGTTGAACAACGCCTGGCCTTCGCTAATCTGGCATCTCTACGACTACTACCTCGTTCCCGCTGGCGGCTATTTCGGAACGAAAAAAGCCTGCGAGCCTGTCCATGTCCAATATTCCTACGACGACAATTCCATAAACGTAGTCAACAGCACTTATGAGTCTCTGAAGGGAATGAAGGTTAGCGCAAAAATCTACAACATTGATGCGAAAGAAAAAGCCTCAAAGAGCGCCACGTTCGATGTAGCTGCTGACAGCAGCACCAAAGCATTCGACGTGCCTGCTACCGATGGACTCTCGACAACTTACTTCCTCAAACTCGATCTTCACGATGCTGCGGGAAAACTGGTCAGTGACAATTTCTACTGGCTCTCGACAAAGGTCGACACTCTGGACTGGGCCGGTCGAAGCGATACCGTCTACACCCCGCAAAAAGATTTCAGCGACCTAACCGGGCTCAGCAGCCTCCCGAAGGCGAAACTAGCAATCACGAAATCATTGCGTTTGAATGGTTCCACTCACTGGATGACCGTTTCCGTGGCGAATACTGGCGACGGCGTAGCTTTCATGGTTCACCCGCGACTCACGCGCGGAAAGGGCGGCGATGATGTGGTCCCCGTTTTCTGGAGCGACAACTATTTTTCGCTGTTGCCCGGAGAGAGAAAATCCGTCACCGTGCAATTTGACAGCTCTTCGCTTGCCGGAGCTGCGCCTGAACTTGTAGTGGACGGCTGGAACGTGGAACCAGTAACTCCATAGCCCACGGTTGTGCCGAGGCAGGGTCTCACCGGGCTCACGCGTTCGCGGCGCGCGCAGCCAGCGAAGCGCTTCCATTCACGCGTTCCACGGGCGCGACGAACCGGTAACCCAGCCGAGGCCGCGTCTCGATGTATCGCGGACTCTGCGCTCCATCCCCCAGCACGCTGCGGAGCTTGTTGACCGCCGTGTTCAGGCTGTGCTCGAACGCCACATACGTATCCGGCCAAAGCTTCTCACATAGCGTCTGCCGGCGGACCACCTGCCCGGCGTTTTCGATCAACGCTTCCAGGATTTTGAAGGGTTTTTCTTCGAGCTGAATCCGCATGCCGTGCTTGCGAATCTCGCGCAATTCGAACGAAACCTCAAACGCCCCAAAGCGCGCTACCGAGGGCAAGCTCTTCACATTGTTCATGGGCTCCACCGGGGGGAACTCCCTGGCCTCGACCCAGGTTGCCCACCGTTCCTTTCTTCTCGTCTTCTCGCTTGAGTTTTCGGCCTAAGTCTAGATTTCCCAACGCACCTGATGATGACAAAGACTTGACATCTTCTCCGTTTATTCCGCGCTTCTTGTCTCAGGATTGTCTTCTTTTCTTCTTCGCGCGGTCTCCTTTGGATTTTGCAAGGACAGGGAAATGACTGGAAGCGGACAACCTGGTGACAATTTCTCTCCGCTCCCTCTCTAAGCTTGCCTTGGAATGAGATCACTCAGCGTTTGAGAGTCCGCGTTGCGTGCTCGCAAAACCATTCTTAGGAGGAAAGTTCAATGGAGCATCCAATTCGACCGGTTTCTCTGAAAGAAAAGACCAATCGCCGTTCATTTCTAAAGAACGGCACGGTTGCGGCCGGAGCAGCGGCCCTCGGAACGGGGCAGTTTACCGGCAGCGCAAGCGCTTTTGCGGTTCCAGAGGAGAAGAGCGGGCGCCTGACACCAGGTGATGCCGCTCTGCTTAGGTTCGCGGCGGCCGCAGAAATTCTCGAAACAGACTTCTGGGTACAGTACAACGAACTCGGAGGCGTCCCAAACACCAGCGAAGTTCCTGGCGGAAGTGGGAACCCTGCCTATACCGCCTTGCTTAAAGTCCTCGATGGCGACATGCCGCAGTACATTCACGACAACACCGACGATGAATTCACTCACCAAAACTTCTTGAACGCATACCTGGTATCCAAGGGAGCCAGTCCTGTAAGTCTCGAACAATTCCGCACTTTGCCGGGCAGCAGCGCGACTGGAGCAGCTATCGGAAAGCTTCGGCTCACCAACCTCACCCAGCTCACCGTGGACACCAGTTGGTGGACTCGGTACCGCAGTGGCGACCATAACCCCGACTTGGAGCCTAGCTTTGCCTTTCAGCAGGCTGTTCCAGACTTGGCCAAAGGGCAGCACACGGCAATTCCCAGGACCGACGCTGACACGAGCGATCCCAACTTCCTTCAAGCCATCGCGAACACCGCGGGCTTCCACTTTGCGACGATCGAGCAGGGCGGCACCAGCCTCTATCCTGCGATGGCGCAACGCGCCACGCATCACGAAGTCTTGCGCATCCTGATCAGCATTGGCCCCACGGAGACCATGCACTTCCAGACATGGCAAGACAAAGCTGGCAACGCACCTATGTTGACCGCCGTGGATCCCGTCACTGGGGTTTCCGTCAGCTTTCCGGATCTGACTCCTGACAGCACGAGCGAGGATCTGAAGGCGAACTTAATTATGCCGGAGCCTTGCCCCTTCATTAGCCCTGACTTGCCGCCATGTTCCGTTATTCGCCCGACCCAAACAAGAGACATTGCCAAAGGTGTGGTCAAGTTTCTGACCGACATGGGGCTCTTCATCGGCCAGTCGCCTGCCTTTTTCACGTTTATGCAGGATCTCGCCGAAGATGCGGACGCGGCCCACCGTGGGTTTTAGGCGGCTGAACTCTCTCGACAACTACAGTGCCGGTTGCACGAAGGGCCTGAGCGAAATCGGCCCTCGCTCCTTCATGTCGATCTCAGCGCAACCATTCCATCCCGCACGGTATCCAATGCAGTAGAATGGTCGAGGAGCGTCCTGTGGGGGACGTTCGGCCTGCGTGGGATGTGAATTTGCAACGAGAGAGGGAGGCATGCGTAATTTAAAGCGTTTCTTAGCTGCCATCGCAGTGGCATTTTTCTTTGTCAGCCTAGCCGCCGCCGATACCTTGGAACTGAAAAGCGGCAAAGTGTTGCAAGGCAGATACATGGGCGGCACGGCAGCCATTCTTCGTTTTGAAGTGAACGGAGAATTGCAGACTTACAGCAGCAATGACATCGTCGCGTTGACCTTTACCGGCCGTGGCGGCTCGGCGCAAATGCCCGCCCCGGCTCCCGCCGCCGAAGCTCCCGCCCCTCCACCCGCTCCAGCTCCGGCTGCCAGTGTTGGTCCGGGCGGTGAAGTGACTATACCTGCGGGCCAATCGATTCTTGTCCGCATGATCGACGGGGTGGACTCTTCCAAAAACCATGTCGGCGACATTTTCCATGCGAGCCTCGAGACAGACTTGAATGTCAACGGCACGCTGGTTGCTCACCGGGGGACCGATGTGTACGGTCGGCTGGCGGAATCAAAGAAGAGCGGAAACTTCACCGGCAAATCTGAATTGCAGCTCGAACTGACCCGCCTGGTGATTGACGGCCATGACTACCCAGTGGTCAGCAGCGACTACACGCTCCAAGGCAAGAGCCAGGGTTCTTCCACTGCCAAGAAAGTCGGCGTCGGCGCAGTTGCTGGGACCATCATCGGCGCCATCGCAGGCGGCGGAAAAGGCGCCGCGATTGGCGCGGCGGCTGGCGGAGCTACCGGCGGAGCCGTACAAGTCATGACCAAAGGCGCGCAGGTGAAAGTCCCCAGCGAAACCGTGCTGGAGTTCCGCCTGCAGCAGCCAGCCACCGTAGCCGCCACCCAAAGCTAGTCCACAACGCTCCAAAGGTGCTGGTTCAGATATAGGTTTCTGCAGGGGCGCAGCCTGTCTTACCGCAGGCAGGGATTCTTGCGTCCTTCTTATTCTGCCTTCTGCTTTCAGCTTTCTGCTTTTCCTTTGTCATTCCCGCGCCACGTTCCTCTCCTGGCACTATTGCCGGATAGGAACACTTCTCCGTACTTTCTCCCTTGCCACTCCTACTGTTAGCCACTAAGATAACAAGCCTCAAGTTCGGGTGAACGACTCAAGTGGGGAGACCATGCCTAAAGAAAAGCCTCGGGTAAACATCGGCGAGGTCATTAAGACTTATCGCAGCCAGCGCGGCCTGTCGCAGGGCGACATCGAGCGCCGCACCGGTTTGCTGCGCTGCTACCTTTCGCGCGTCGAGAACGGCCACACCGTGCCGTCGCTCGAAACGCTCGCCAAAATCGCTGAAGCCATGGACATTTCGCTCGCCGACTTTTTCCCCGGCACCGAAACGCCCCGCGACCGCGAAACACAAAAAGCCCTGGGCGAACTCTCGCAGGACGAAATTCGCTTTCTCGCCGAAATCAAGAAGTACTCCAACACGCTTTCGGAAGGCGACAAGCGCCTGGTGCTGGCCATGATCCGTAAAATGGCCACCTTGATTCCCGCGGCTGCCGCCGTCAAAAAAATCGTCGCGCGCCGGCCTATCGCTTAGCGCCGCCTTTACCGCATCCAGTGTCTAAGTCCCAGTGAGGCTACCCCTTCACTGCCGTGCTCCTTGCGCTTTCCCGGTGCTCTTCTTCAATAACGCGAGAATAGGAACCCTCCTATGCTAGAGTTCCGCTACGACCGGGCTTATGAGCGTGACGGGGGGCGACTCTAATGAGCAAAGGGCTTGAGATTCGCTGCTACGACTACGTCAATCATCCCTACGAAAAAGTACGCGACGTATTGAGGCGAGACGCACTCAATGTCTTCCAGGCGGCTACGAAAGCTGCCGCGTCTCGAGCCCAGTCCGTCGCCGCAGAGCTGCGTTTAGATCTCGGGGGTATCGGCGTCAAGGCGGATATTAAGATTTCTGTCAAAAACATCGAAGAGAAAGCCGCTGATGCCACGTCAGGCCCGGCTACCCGGTTACAGCTCGAATGGGAAGCTGCCACCGCTCCGGGTTTCTTCCCGCTGATGAAAGCCGACCTTTCCATATACCCATTGACCAGCACTGAGACGCAATTGGATTTTGCGGGACTCTACGAACCACCCTTCGGCCCCTTGGGAAGGGCTATGAACGCGGTTGCCGGTCATCGCATCGCGGAGGCGTCCGTTCATCGCTTTATCAATGATGTGGCGGAATACCTCCGCAAAGCGCTCGTTGCTACTCGCCTGTGATGGGTTGAAACTCCGCGTCGGGCAACGGGCGAATCTCCGGATTCCCCATCAATACGCGCGCACAAGCGTTCCAGCGCAGAATGGCGTCGTCATTCCCATGCGGCCGAACCGCTTCAGCTCGCTCGTAGTGAATCATTGCCTCGCGCAAGGCATGATAGGCATTGGCGTTGGTGAAAGGCCCGTGCTGGTTGAGGTGTGCATGGGCCTGACGCTCCCAGATGAGGCCGGCATAGTAAACGCGCTCGTATTCGCTTTCGATCCGGGACAACACTTCTTCCGCCAATTTCATCGGAACCCCGTGGTCAAACTGATCGGTGCGCGCAAGCAGCAGCGAAACGAGCGCTTGCTGATCGGAAGGCGCAACCGTCAGGATGTCCAGGCAAATGCTTTCCGCAAGGCTTGGTTCGTTCAAAAGCCGATAATGCTTTGCTTTCTCCAAAGCCTTCGGAACTGCTTCCGTGGAAATGGATTTTAGGTCGAAATGCATACGTACCTCCTAGCGGCCGCTTGCACTAAACACTCGGAACAGTTTCGTCAAAGGATCAAAGAAGCGATCCACCACGCGCTCTTTTAGGGGAATGATGGCATTGTCGGTGATGGTAATACTTTCAGGACAGACCTTGGTGCAGCACTTTGTAATGTTGCACAACCCGATTCCGTACTGCTGGCGAAGGGCGGGGATGCGATCCGCCTGGTCGAGTGGATTCATTTCCAGGGCCGCCGCATGGACCAGGAAGCGCGGGCCGATAAATTGGTCGTGCATGTGATGCTCGCGCAAAACGTGGCAGACGTCCTGGCAAAGAAAGCACTCGATGCATTTGCGGAATTCCTGAACGCGATCGGCATCCTTCTGGGCCATGCGCCAGGTCCCATCGGGCGCGTCGGGAGGGCGCGGCTGAAATTTGGCGATACTCTTCTTCACGCTGTAATTCCACGACACATCGGTGACCAAATCCTTCACGTGGGGAAAGGCTTTCATCGGCTCGATGGTCACGGGCTTCTCGAGAGGAAGTGAGTTCAGCCGCGTCATGCACATAAGCTTGGGCATTCCGTTAATCTCAGCGGAGCACGAGCCGCACTTGCCGGCCTTGCAGTTCCATCGTACAGCGAGATTGTTGGCCTGATCTGCCTGAATCCGGTGAACCGCATCGAGCACCACCATTCCGGAGGATACTTCGGTAGCATAATCCTGAAACTCTCCCGCGCCTTTTTCGCCGCGCCAGATTCGGAACGTGGCCGTGGACATTACTTCATCTCCTGGATGATCTGGCTGAGTTCCGCAGGCATCGATGGAATGGGCTCGCGCCGAATTTGCATCTCGCCTCCCTGTCCCTTACGGATGACAATATTGCACGAACCGAACTTGTCGTCCTTGGCGGGAAAGTCATCGCGGAAATGCGCTCCGCGGCTTTCTTTTCGATCCAGCGCAGCCCTGGTCACCATTTCTGAAACGGTGAGCAGGTTGTTCAAGTCGATGGCCGTATGCCACCCGGGGTTGTATTCGCGATTGCCAGTCACACCAACACGTGCGGCTCGGGCCTTAAATTCTTGAATGCGATCAAGGGCCTCTAGCATTTCTTTTTCCTGGCGGACGATCCCGACGAGGTCTTGCATCATGTCCTGCAGGGCATGTTGAACCGCATAAGGTCCTTCGGCACTGTCGCGCTCGAACGGCGTCAGCGCCTGCTTTTCTGCCGCAGCAACTTCATCCGGATGGATCGCGCCCAAAGAGTTTTCCTTGGCATAGCGCGCGGCGTATTGGCCGGCTCGCTTTCCAAAAACCAGTAAATCCGAGAGCGAATTCCCGCCAAGCCTATTCGCCCCATGCAATCCAGCGCCGCATTCTCCCGCGGCAAACAGCCCGGGAACGTCAGACATCTGCGAATCAGGATCAACACGGACACCGCCCATGACGTAATGCGTGGTTGGCCCGACTTCCATCGCTTCTGCGGTGATGTCAATGTCAGCGAGTTGTTTGAACTGGTGATACATGCTCGGGAGTTTCTTTTTGATGTGCTCGGCAGCATTCGGAATGCGTTCTTTAATCCATGCGATGTCCAGGAGCACGCCACCATGAGGGCTGCCTCGCCCTTCGCGCACTTCGCGCCGGATGCAACGCGCTACGTGATCCCGCGTAAGCAGTTCCGGCGGCCGACGCGCGTTCTTGTCGCCCTGCGTGTAGCGCCACCCTTCTTCTTCCGTGTCGGAGGTCTGATTGGCGTAGGCCGTTGGAATGTCGTCAAACATGAAGCGCCGCCCGTCCTTGTTGCGCAGGACACCTCCTTCACCGCGCACTCCTTCGGTGACCAGAATGCCGCGTACGCTCGGGGGCCAGATCATTCCCGTAGGATGAAACTGCACAAATTCCATGTCCATCAACGACGCACCTGCTTGATACGCGAGAGCGTGCCCGTCGCCCGTGTACTCCCAACTGTTGCTGGTGATTTTGTAGGCGCGGCCAATTCCGCCGGTGGCCAGCACAACGGCCTTGGCGCGAAACAGATGGAATCTTCCGCGCTCGCGGTCGTATCCGAATGCGCCGGCGATGCGGTCGCCATCCTTTAGCAGGGCGACCACCGTGTATTCCATGAAAACTTCCATGCCCAGATGAATATCGTGATCCTGCAAAGTGCGGATCATCTCGAGACCCGTGCGGTCACCCACGTGGGCCAGCCTCGGGTAGCGATGGCCTCCAAAATTGCGCTGCAGGATGCGGCCATCAGCAGTGCGGTCGAAAACCGCGCCCCATGCTTCCAACTCTCGCACGCACGCGGGCGCCTCTTTGGCGTGCAACTCGGCCATTCGCCAACTGTTCAGGTATTGGCCGCCGCGCATGGTGTCGGCAAAGTGAACGCGCCAGGAATCGCGATCATCAACATTCGCAAGCGCGGCCGCGATGCCGCCCTCCGCCATTACCGTATGCGCCTTGCCAAGCAGCGACTTCGAGATCACTGCAACATTAACGCCGGCACCCGCGGCTTCCGCGGCGGCGCGTAAGCCGGCGCCGCCCGCTCCGATCACCAGGACGTCGTGCTCATGGGTCACGTACTCGGACACTACAGAATCCTCCAGTCTCTCCAGATACCCATCGAGCACAAACGGACGTACAAATCCGCAAATCCCACCATGAAAAGGCTGAGCCAGGCGAACAGCATGTGGCGGCGATTCAAGCAACTCACGCAATCGTAGGCGCCTTCTCCGGCGCGCGCGCTCGACAGGCGGTCTCGAAATCCTCCCGTCAGGTGCCGCAAGGAGTGGCATCCCAACGTGTAACAAGTCAGAAGAGTCACGTTAGCCAGCAAGACCAGCGTGCCCACGCCAATTCCGAAGTGGCCATCAAACCAAAGTGCTTTCCAGACGTCATGGGCAAGCAACACGAGGAAGATCAGCGCGAGATACAGAAAATAACGATGAATGTTTTGCAGAATGAGAGGAAAGGAGCGCTCGCCGAGATAAGTCTTGCGCGGCTCTCCCACGGTGCAGGACGGAGGGTCGGCCCAAAACGCCTTGTAGTATGCGCCGCGGTAATAGTAGCAGGTCACGCGGAAGCCGCCAGGGGCCCACAAAATCAGCATGGCTGCCGTGACCCACGCCGGGATCCACGCCGGTTTCAATCCCAACCAGGACTGCACGGGATCGCCAAACAACTCCGGCGAATAGAAAGGAGAAAGATACGGGCCGAAGCGATAGTGATTGCCTTGCAGTGCGGCCCATGTCGAGTAGACGATGAACGTGGATAGACCCAGGAAAACAGCGAGGGGCTGAATCCACCAAGTATCGCGTCGTGATGTTTGCGCGAACTGAGCACGCACTAGCGGAACGTCAAACTGCGCCATAGCGACTTCTCCTCACATTTCCGCCTGACCAATGGCATAAAGAACGCTCGGCCTGATTGGCGGCGTACCCCAGGTTTTGGTTTTTAAGGCCTGGGTCTTGGTTTGTCGGGACGGCCTTTCCCTGCACGGCGGGACGCTTCTCGCTGCGGCAAAGGCCCGATATCGTTGTCTGCGACCCAAGTTACCCCCCAGCAGGCAGGTTGACGCTGCTGTTTGACCAAAACCAATGTCGTTTGACGAAAGCCAAGGTCGCTAAGTATCACGGCGGAATTTACCTGTCAATTTGAAGTACGTGTCGGTGCTGTCCTAATTTGAATCTCCACGGTAGCTGAAAACAAAGGTGAGGAGAAACACGAAACAAAGGCACTTTGAGCTTGACAATACCTTAAGCTATTTGTATAATTGCTTACGTTATGCTGGAGGCCGATTGGTGGCAATCGAATTCACACACCGGGGTCGAAGATGGCGAGTGGATACCGTCGAAGAAGCCATAAAACTTCGGCGTCATTTGGAGACTGAGGACACACTTGCAGGATTTAGTGACCCCGCGTTCGCTGATCGTCTTGCGCGGGAACAAAGCCTTTGGTCTGTAGACCGCGTCTGGGATTTTCTTCAAGGGATTGGTTCACAACAAAAGCAGTTCCTCAGCGTCTTGATGCGAAAGGCTAGAGTAAGACACACGGAAATGGCCGAGCAGTTGGGAATTTCGCAGCTTGCACTGGCGGGTGTATTGAGTGGTTTAGCAAAGCAAATGCGCGGGATGGGCTTGGCTCCCATCTCGCTCTATCAGGTCGAGCACGCATGGGAAAAAGGAAAACGTCAACGAACATTTTCGCTCAATCGTGGATTTGTATTGGCAGCGCAGGACGCTGGCTGGCCAGACATCTTGAAAGGGAAAAAGGTTCCGAAATAAAAGTGGGCTTACCCCTGCGCTAACAGAGACAAGCCCGGAAAGCTAACTCCCCCAATGGCCGCTGGTATTGCCAGTGAGATTTGGACGCTTCGAGAATTGCTGCCATAAAGTCCGAAGTTCTGAGCATGAAGGAGAAACATGAGTTCGCCTGACGTTTGGGAGATTTTAAATGGTTGGAAACAGGCCCAGCTTGGTATTTTTATGTCATGGGCCTCCAGCCAAGAAAACGTATCGTTCTCGTTTGAGGGGCGAATTGTAGATGCAGACTCGCAGGAGATTTCCGTCGAAAGTGAACCATCCGAACGTGTTGCAGGAACATGCAAGCAACGCGCGTCTGTCGCCTTGTGTGCGGCTGTTCTAGAAGTGGTACGACCAGAAAGGATACGCTTTTCCTTTCCATCCGGGGCTGTGCTAGAAATTGTTCTTAGTTGAGGGTGTGTAATGCTCATTCTAATTGCGGTCTTATTGGCAGCCGTTGCTGGTATTTTGATTCGGCTCATCATAGAGATAAGAAGTACACGTCAGGCGGTATTTGATGCAACAGGAATTTTGCGTTCCTCTTTGGACGCTGTCGTAGGTGCGGTAATTCAAACATCCAACGGGATAGAAGAACTAATCGTCATGCAAATAGATAGCCAAAACAAGAAGGCCACAAAGTCAGATTAGGACAGCACCTACGCGTCTTGATGTACACATCCAGTCGTGTAATGGCCCCCCTTTCCTTCTGCCTTCCCCTTGGACCTCGAACTCTTCTATTCTTTGACTCTTCGTCTTTTTTCTCGTTTGATTCCATGAAAGGCGTCGGCTCCTTGCAACCGAGTAGACTTGGTTGCGCTTAACGACCAAGGTTCCGAAGAAAGGAGCCGAGCATGTTGACCATAGTTTGTGATTCTCGGCTCTCTATAGGACAACCAATTTTCTCTTGATGGCATCGTAACGTTTTAGTACAAGGGTCTTTCCAACTCAACAGGTCCGCTACCGTGTCCCCACGCCAGCCCCAGAGACTCACAAGCCCAGCCCCGCCGTATCCGCTCGTATCCGCGAAAATCCGCGGCCTACAAAGTTCCGTATATTCTTCCAAGTTCCGTATCCTCCAAGCCCTTTCTTTTCACACTCTTCCAAAAACTGCCGGGGTGTACCCCTTTTCTTCCCAATTCGGAACACGACTCTTACTACCTTCGTGCCCCGCATCCACTGCAAGTGCGTGGGGGGCTTGCCCCTTTGTCCGCGCAGTCAAGTGCGAACCGTCAACTCTCAACCGTTTTGTGTTTTCTTTATTTTCAACAACTTACAGCAGTGGCAATTTGCAAGTCATTTGTTTTCAAATCTTTGCAACAGTGGGGGGGGGTGTGGGGGGTCATTTCCCAATTTCAATTTTCTATTTTCAGCCAGCGCGGAGGTGCCCAACTTCTGGTCAACTGACAAATAGAATTTGGTTCAAAGACCAGACTGTCATCAAAGCCGTCTATTCAGTAGACGCTGGAAACGGACCCTAAACATGGCCGAAAGAGGGTTTCCCGTGGCGCAGAGAAACTAGTTTCCTCGGATGGTGTTCGGGTTTAGAGTACAGGTTTATCGTCGCCTACAGGGCCGTGGGACGGCCAGAGCTTTGGGCCGCATCATGAAATTGACTAAGGCCAACTTTGCTGGGCTCACTCCTCCAGGGCAGCAGTCCGAGATGAAAGCCATCCTGGCCAGTACGTGGCCGCCGCTCAAACCTCTGCCGGTATTCAAATACGAAACTGCTGAGTATCGCGCCACGATCGATTTCGACAAGAAGCGCGGAGAGTGGGTGTGCCGAAAAACATCTCTGCCCTCCAACGAGGTTCAAGAACTGCGCGGTGGGCTCAGGGAAATCACAATGGCGTTGCCCCATGGCCAGGAAGAAAAGTTCATCGAAGGCGCGGAACCGCAAGAACCGGAGTTCGAGAGGGAAACGAATCGCCGTCTTCAGGCCATTCGTGAGTGGAAAGAGAAATATCAGAACGGCGCCCGCTATTTTGAACTGCGAGAGTTTCTCTCGGAGCGACAGCGCACGGAGCTCGACGACAGCCTCCGGCTGGCGCTCACCGCCCGCCAGCTTCAGTTCAACGCGAAGAACGCAGCCGATGTTTTTGACGATCTTGCCGTTGCGGGCGGCAGGTTTGCAGCGCTTATTGAACTCGCAAAGCGGAAAAAGGCGAACCCCGAAACCGACTCGCAGTCACAAGCGGAAGCGGCTGCGGCAAATGCGTCCGCGCCCGACGCCGAATCCGCCGTGCCAGAAGCCGAAGGCGCAACCGAGCACGACAAGGCCCCCCTGGAAATTAGTTCTTCCGAGTCCGGGCCAGCGCTTGGTGGAGGTGAAACGAATAACCACGCCGCGCTTGTCTTGAATCAGAGAGCTGAAGAGGTAAGCGCCGGCGCCGATGAGTTCCCGGCTTTGTCGATTAAAAATGTCTTCCCGGAGCAAGAGCAAACCTCCATTGCAGAACGAGTGCCGCATGTTGCAGCTCAACCAGTGGAGGCCGAGTCCGCTGAGGTTGTGGACGCGGATTCTCCATCCGACGCCGAGGACGGGTTCCCAGCCGTGACGGTCAAAGATGTTTCCCCGGAGCAAGAGCTTACGCCTTTCGCCGAGCGGATGGCACATACGGCGTTTCAACAATTTGAAATGGAAAGCGCTGAGATTGTGAATGAAGATTCTGAATCGCTCGCCGAACCTCCTTGCGAAGAAGAGCGCCGCGTCCCTGCGATTACCGGTATTGGAGGGCAAGCTCGAGCAAGCCGATCGTTCTTCAATCGGATAGACGGCGTGGGTCGCACCGAGGGCCTGTTCTCCGCGGATCGCATCGAGGACTCGTATTCGCGCTTTCCTGCTCTTAGAATCTCCGCATTTCAAGTCAATGTTTTTGCAATCCTGTTTTTATTCGCGGTGACTTCTTTTACCGTTGGGCTTACCGTGGGACGCGGCCCGCTGGGGAAACGCCTCCGAGACGCCCCCAAATCGCTGCTCGCTGCGGATGCCAAGCCGCCCGCTCTGGCTGAACAAGCGCCGGTACTGTCTGGGGAGGCCGATGAATCGAGTTCGCGAATCCCGCCTTCGCCTGCAGCAAGTCCTAATGACTCCGCGGATACCAATAAGCCGGACGATGCCACGCCCTCAGAAGAAAAGTTCGAGGCCGGCACGCCGAGTGCGGCTGTGCCTGGATCGGAGAGCACGGAAGGCGGAGATTCCGCGGAAGTGCGCTTCAGGGATTCAGACTCATCTCCAGAAATCGGGCCAAAGCTATCCGCAGACCCCAAACGATCTGGCAAGACCGAAGTTAATCCTGAGCCTCGCGGCACAATCGTGCCGGTTGAGCGAAGCCTCTTGCCTCCGGCGCGCTCCAAGTTGTCACATCCGTCTAAGGCATCGCACTCGTTACGTAGGTCGCCGGCGAGCTATGCTCCATATAGGCTAACCTCTACGATAGCGCCGGCGCCGCAACTGCCAAGAGCTTCCACGATCCTTGTCACTGTCCCGAGTCCGGGAAGCCAACCGTTCCGAGTAAGTTTCCCTGAAAAAACGGTCGGGGCCACATCTTCCTTGGCGATGACTTCGCAACTTTCCGTTCTCGTTTCTCCTGAGCCGGGGCCAACGTTCGCGCAAAAAGCTCGATTGGAAGCTGGCGAGCTGGTTTTCTTCAGTTGGCCTGGTTATCCAACGCCGGGTCGTTATGGGCTGGCCGAAACCATAAGGGTTCGCGCCACAATCAGCCAGCTTGGCCAAGTGGAAGACGTAAAGTTCTTGAGTGGCTCGGCCGCTCTTGTTCCTGCGACGATGGAAGCCATTCGCCAGTGGCGTTACGCGCCCACTCTGTTGGACAAGAGGCCCGTCCAAGCCCAGCAGGACATCACCATTGAATTCCGGCCGCCGCTATACTCCTCGCAACTCCGCACTCAGCATCCGCCCCACAACTAGTGGCGCCAGGAAGCGCTTCCTTCCATGTCCGGATATGGGCGACGCATAACGCAGCGGCACTAGGCTTCGCACAGGCAAGCGCGGTGACAGAAGTTGTTAGCTGCTTTGGCCGCGGAGGATGCGGATGGCGTCGGTGGTGTCGCGGGCGCCAGCGGCGCTGCGGCCGTTGCCGGAGGCGGAGGATTCGGCGGGTTCTTCGAGGCTAGTGCTTTCGCCGGGGGCGAGGAAGAGATTGGTTTCGACGGCGTGCTGCTTGGTGTAGAGGTCGTAGTAGCGGCCGCCGAGCGCGAAAAGAGTTTCGTGGGTGCCGCGCTCGATGATGCGGCCCGCTTCGACGACGAGGATCTGGTCGGCGCGGCGGATGGTGGAGAGTCGGTGTGCGATGACAAAGGTGGTGCGCCCGCGCATCAGGTACTTCAAACCTTCTTGTATCAGCGCTTCGGATTCGGAGTCGAGGCTGGATGTGGCTTCGTCGAGGATGAGGATGCGCGGATCGGCAAGAATGGCGCGGGCGATGGAGACGCGCTGCTTTTGCCCGCCGGAGAGTTTCACGCCGCGCTCGCCGACGACGGTGTCGTATTTTTGCTCGAAGGATTCGGCGAACTCGTCCACGCGGGCGATACGGCAGGCGGCGAGGATTTCTTCTTCGGTGGCGTCGGGTTTGGAAAAGGCTACGTTTTCGCGAATGGTGCCGTCGAAGAGGAAGGTTTCCTGCAGGACGACGCCGAGCTGCGTGCGGTAGGAACTGAGCTTGACCGTGGCAAGGTCCACCCCGTCCACGAGCATTTTCCCTTTGGAAGGAACGTAGAACGCGGCGATCAAACCGATGATGGTGGATTTTCCAGCACCGGAAGGGCCGACGAGCGCGGTGACGGTGCCTGGCAGGGAAGTGAATCCGATGTCGTGCAGGACTTCTTTGCGTTCTTCGTAGGAGAAGCTGACATGCTCTGCCGCGACGAGACCGTTCACGCGATGCATGGCGACGGTGCGGCCGGCGGCTTCGTCTTCCATTGTTTCGTTGAGGATTTCGCGCGTGCGCTCAAGGCCAGTGATGGCTTCGGTGATTTGCGTGCCAATGGCGACGATTTGAAAAACGGGCGCGATCAAAAATGCCAGGAAAGCGCTGTAGGCAAACCACTGGCCGGGCGTCATGGTGCCTGCGAGCATTTTGCGTCCGCCCAACTCCATCATGAGCACGCTGACAGTGCCGAGAAGCAGGGCGCCGGAGAGGCTCATGAGAGAAGTGGCGGTGAGCGTCTTGAGAACATTATCGAGCAAACGCTGCACGCCGCTGGAGAAGACTTTTTCTTCGCGATCCTCGGCGTGATAGCCCTTCACCACGCGGACGCCGCTGAGGGATTCAGTGAGGCGGCCGGTAACTTCCGCGTTGATTTTGGGGCGCGCGCGGAAAATCGGGCGGATGGTCTTGAAGGCCCAGCTAATTCCGAAACCGAAGACGACAAGGATCGAAAAAGCCACGCCGGTCATTAGCACGCTGGTGTGGATCAGGTAGACCAGCGCGATGGCGGCGGTCATGAGGCCGCCGACGAATTCCACCAGGCCGGTGCCGATTAAATTGCGGACACCTTCGACGTCGCTCATGATGCGCGAGACGAGGACGCCGGTTTTGTTGGCGTCGTAAAACGCGATGGGCAGGCGGCCGATGTGCGCCTGCACCTGGCGGCGCAGCTCGGTGATCATGCGCTGCGCGGACTTAGAAAGAAGCTGTGTGAGGGTAAAGGACGTGAGCCCCTGGATGATCGTGGCGGCAAGAACGGCGAGAGCGAGCGGCGTCAAGAGCCGGATTTGACGATGCAGGACGACGTTATCCACGAAATATTTGGTAGAGGCAGGAAGCACCAGGCCGGAGACGCGGTTGACGACCATTAGGAGGAAGCCGAGGATGAGCAGGCCTCGGCGCGGTCTCATCAACGCCCAAACGTCGGGAAGGTTTTTCCAGGCGTTTTTGCGCTTTTTGTCTTTGGATGCAGTCTTATTGTTGGTTTCAACCATGCGTCGGGAGCCTCAGACCTCGCTGTTGGATGCGGGGCGGACTGAGAAAACTACACCGGTACATCGTATCCTAAATCGAAGAGAGATTCCTCGACTGCGCAGCCCGACGCGTTCGCAGGAGCGAACGCGGAAGAAAAAAGTCGGGCCGCTCGGCTCGGAATGGCAGATCGGTTTATGAGCGCGGCTCAGTCGCCGGAGGCGCCGGGGTTGCCGGCGTGCGCACTAGCGGGACGATCGAGATTCAGTACGCTGGCGATGAAATCACTGATGGTGATGCCCAGGTGGCCCCAGAGCCGGCGCTTCAGGCCGGAATAGTCCTGGGTGCCGCTGAAGAGGTCTCCCATCAATTGGCGGAAAACGGGGCTCCGGCGGATGAATTGCACCATGCGGGTTGTGACCGCATTGCCCAAAAACGACCCGCGGTAAAAGCGACGCACGATGCGCGCGGCGAATTCGAGTTCGCTGGAGAACGCCGCCTTGATCCACGCTGGATACTTTTCGGGGCAACCCTGCGCGAGCGAGCGCCCAAGCAGTTCGCCTGAGCGAATGGCATAGAAGAGGCCTTCGCCCGTGAGCGGATCGACCCAGGCGGCGGCATCGCCCACAAGCGCCCAGTTTTTTCCGAGGACGCTGCGTTCGGAAAGCGTGCGCTCCTGCGGCGAGGGCAAAACGTGGCTATAGAACTTGGCGTTATCCGTCGAGATGTTTTGTTTCTCGACGAACGTTTGCAGGTGGCCGCGAAGCTGCGAGCTGGTATGCGAGGACATGCTGCCGCAGATTCCGACGGAAAGATGGTCGTTGCGCGGAAACGACCAGATGTAGCCTTCAAATTGCGGAAGGAATTTGATGGTGATGGAATCGGCGTTTTGCGGGACGAAGTAGCCCTGAGTCATTTCGAGTTCGTCGCGCTGGAGGGCGCGGCTTCCGGGTACGAGCTGGTTGCGAGCACCCGCGGCGAGAACCAGAAAATCCGCGTCATGCCACTCGCCTTCGACACAATAACGCGGTTTCGTGCAATCGATGTCGACACTCAATACGCGGGAGCGCTGCACGGTACAGCCGGCTTCCTGTGCGCGCTCGAGCAGCAGACCGTTCAGAACCTTTCGCGAATAGATCACGATGGGATGAGGCATTTCCAAAGTGGCGCGATGTTCCTGGCTGCTGATCAGCTCGACAGAGTGAACGAGCTTCTTGGGATAGGGATTGTCGAGCAGGAAAGGGAAACACTGAATAGCTTTGTGAGTGAGTCCGCCGCCGCAGGGCTTTTCCCAGGCGAGATGCTCGTCAAAAAGATTTACTTTGTGACCTGCGCGGGCGAGTTGCTCGCCACACATGGCGCCGGAGGGCCCGCCGCCAATGATTGCAATTTCGGCCATACTTGCTTTCTGCGCCTTTTAGTCCTCGGCAAAACAAAAAAGGCCCAAGAACCCTTAGAGATGAATGACAGAGAACAGGCGCTCGGGGACGCCACCCCTTAGGTGACGGGGAAAATCACCAGGCAAAAACCAGCGAGGAGTATAGCACCGAATGCGGCGGACGCCAGCGCCGAGCCTGTTTCCTGGTGCACAATGTCCATCCCCCGGCGTAGCAAGATGTGTATCAGTACAAAATAAGGCAAAAGCAAGACCATGAGGATTTCGCCGGTGTGCAAGTAGAGAACGCCAACGGCTAGCGCGGCCCAGGCGACGGCTCGAACGGATAGTCCCGCGGCGAAGCGCCGCCACGCACTTTGTTTCGCGGCGGGACCGAGAGAAATTTCTTCAGCCAAGTGATAGGGAAGAAAGGCGAGAACGAGAAAAGGGAAGCGCAGCCATTTCGCGGGAGTAAGCCAGGCCTCGAAGAGGGAGAGTTCGAGCCAGGCGGTGAACAGGAGAATGAGAATCAGGCCTGCGGACAGTGCGGGGAGCAATCCTGATTTCCAGTTGGGAAAGTGTTCGCGAAAGGAATTCCAGCGCAGAAGGAGGAGCGCGATGCCGAGGAGTAGGAGGAAACTTGCGAGATAATCGCCCTCGAACAAACGGAGAGAGCGCAAGGGATTCCAGTAGCGAAGCAAGAAGACAACGAGGACTGAGCTAAGCGCAAACTCGAGAAGCATGCGGGGCCAGGGAGAAGAATTAACTGTTTTCACTTCATTTGACTCCTCCTTGGCGCTCAGTTTCTTTCCCGTAAGTTCGCGCAGGAAAGGATTTGCGAGAAGAAGCAAGCCTATGAATCCGGCGATCGCCCCGTAAAGCGCGCGCAGAGAAGGCATTCCGGGAGAGCCGGTGAGTTGTAGCGTTTTGGCGGTCCAATCCTGGGCGGCGCGGACGGCGGCGCGGTTAAAGAGCAGGCTCGCATGCGTGGCACGCGGAATCAGGAGGAACTGGGCGGTTCCGTCGTTGCGTGAGGCGACGAGGTCGGCGGCGTTGGCGCGCATGGATTGTGGCTCAAGCGCGCCGCCGATCACCACGAAATGCTGCGGCATCGGGCCGGGGTCGGAATAGAGAAGCATTTCTGGCTGGACGCCATGGGCGGCGCGCATCGGCGCGGGCGAAATGGCGACGACACCTGCAACAGGAATTTTCGCTCCGACATGCAGAGCAATGGCTCCCCCCATGGAGTGACCCGCGACGATGGTGCGGTCAGGATTCGCCATACCCCGTGCGATGAGGCCGGACAGAAGGGCTTCGGCGCAATCCTGGGCGCGCTGCGGCGAGAACGGACCGGGGCTGTGGCCGTGGCCGGGCAAGTCCGGAACGAATACGCGCAGGTCTTGCTCAGCGAATCCTCCGGCGAGGAAGGCCATGACCTTTTTGTTGGCGACAAGTCCGGGAAGCAGCAGCACCGTTCCTTGCGAAGCTCCCTCTTTCTTCTCGAAGATGGTCGTTTCCAGGCGGCAGCCGCCGGCGGGAATGAGATACGTTCTTTCGCTATAGGCCTTTGGAAACGCGAGCCAGAAGCCTGCGGCGACAAGAAGGATTCCGGCGAACGCGCGAGCGGTTTTTCGTGATTTCATCGTAAAGTGGGCGCTCCTCAGCGCCGATTCTCTTGCGCGTGATAAAATATAGGCTCAGGCGTGGTCCCGGTTTCTCTTCAGCCTACATGGAGAACCCCTTGCAATCGAAAGCCTTGACACTTGAGGAGGCGATTTTGCGGTTTGGCCGCAAGAAACGCAATGGGCGACGCATCGTGTTCACCAACGGCTGCTTTGACTTGCTCCATCCCGGACATATTCGCGGATTCGAGCAAGCTCGGCAGTTGGGGGACGTTCTGATCGTTGGACTTAATAGCGATTCGAGCGTGCGTCGGTTGAAGGGCCCGACGCGGCCCGTAATTCCGGAACAGGAGCGCGCGGAGATCTTATCCGCACTAGAAGCGGTGGATGCCGTAATTATTTTCGATGAACCGACGCCACGCGAAGTGATTGCGAGTTTGCTTCCCGATGTCCTCGTCAAGGGCGGCGATTGGGCCAGCGACCAGATTGTTGGCCGGGAAGAAGTCGAGGCGGCGGGCGGGCGCGTGGTTTCGATTCCGTTTGTGCCGGGTTATTCGACGACCACGATTCTGAACAAGATTCGGGAGTGTAGCGGCCCTTCCAGTGTGAACGAGAAGCCGCAAACGAAAGACAAGAGCGCGCCGAGCGCAGATTCTTGATCGCCCACGCATGATACTTCCGGCAGTTCGCGCAACGGGATGTACATCCGCATGGCTCTCCTGGACCGCGTGCTGTCGTGACGCGTTCCCCTCGTTTGCATACAAACGCGCAATATTTCGCGCGAATTCACTGCGTTTGCATGCAAACGCAGGTTTCGCGGGTGCTGGCGTGAGCGTCACCGAGCGCCGCCTCAAAGCCACGGTGATGGACGCGGAGCAGATCCGCCGCTCGCTTTCGCGGATCGCGCACGAGATCGTGGAGCGCAACCACGGGGCCGGCGAGGTGCTGCTAGTAGGCGTCTATTCGCGTGGCGATCACCTGGCGCGGCGGTTGGCCGCGCAGCTGGAAGAGCTCGAGGGGCATCCGGTGGCGGTCGGCGCCATCGACACGAGCGAGCACCGCGACGACCGGCACTTGCGCGCGCCGGCGCGCCGGTTCAAGTCGGACGTGCCGGACGTCGACGGCAAGGTGGTGGTGCTCGTCGACGACGTCATCCACCGCGGCCGCACCGCGAGGGCGGCGATGGACGCCCTGCTCGACTTCGGCCGGCCCCGCGCGATCCAGCTCGCCGTGCTCGTCGATCGCGGCCACCGGGAGCTGCCCATCCGCCCCGACTACGTCGGCAAGAACGTGCCCACTTCCGACTCTGAGCGCATCGAGGTGCAGGTGGCCGAGGAGGACGGGCTGGACCAGGCGGTCATCGTCAGTGCCTGAGGCCAGGTACGCGGCGCTCGTGCTCGAGGACGGGCGCGCGTTCGTCGGGCTCGCGCTCGGCGCCGGCGTGCTCGGCGAGGGCGAGGTCGTGTTCAACACCGCCATGACGGGCTACCAGGAGGTCCTTACCGACCCGTCGTACGCCGGCCAGATGGTGTGCATGACCTACCCGCTGCAGGGCAACTACGGCGTGCGCGACGCGGACGCGGAATCGTCGCGGCCGTGGGCCCGCGCGCTCATCACGCGCTGGGCGTGCCCCGAGCCGAGCCACCACTCCAGCGAGGCCTCGCTCCACGAGTACCTCATGCACTGGGGCGTGCCCGGCATCACCGACATCGACACCCGGGCACTGACGCGCCACCTGCGCACGCATGGAGCCCTGCGCGGGGTGATCACGCATGAGGCGAAGGCACCCAGCGAAGCCCGGCTGGCGCAGCTCGCGG
>DATEGP010000077.1:0-57555 GCA_035280045.1 Candidatus Acidiferrum sp. | reverse complement strand
AGGCGTTACGGGAGCCTTTATTCGCGACTTGAAGTCCACCACGCGCACGATCTGCTTCGTGACCGGCAGCGGCGAACACCAGATTGATGAAACAGGCCCGGACGGATACTCGCGCTTCAAGGATTTGCTGGGCAAAGACAGTTATGAAACGAAGTCCATCAACCTGCTGATGAAAGCGGAAGTTCCCGGTGAGTGCACGGTCCTTGTGCTCGCGGGGCCGAAGTCGGATTATCAGCAGCCGGAAGTGGATGCTATCCAGAAATATGTCGAAAACGGCGGGCGCGCGATGTTTCTGCTGAATCCGCCGCTGAAAATGGGGAAGACGGAAATTGCCGATAACGACGCGCTTTCAAAAGTACTGGAGGGCTGGGGCGTCACGGCAGACAAGGATTTAATCCTCGATTTGAATCCTATCGGTCAGATCGCCGGGCTTGGCTATCAAGACGCACTGGTGACGAAGTATGACTCGCACCAAATCGTGAGCGAGATGAAAGGCACGGCAACGGCGTTTCCATACTCACGCTCGCTGGAAGTGAAAAGCGGCGACAAGACGTCGGTAGACAAGCTCTTTGAAACCTCAGAGACGAGCCTGGCCACAGACAAGTTGGACACTCCGCGCATCAACGCTAGCGACCCGAAGAATAAAAAGGGGCCCCTTATACTTGCTGCCGCTGGGACGTATAAGACAGGCAAAGAGAATGAGCAAGGGCGATTCGTGGTGGTTGGAAGCTCGGACTGGGCCGCCAATGGGTTTCTTCCGTTTAACGGAAACCGCGACTTAGCCATGAACACGGTGAACTGGCTTGCGTCTGACGAAGAGCTGATTTCCATTCGGCCAAAAGACCGCGACGACCGGCGCATTACTATGACGCAAGCACAGTTGAATTGGGTGGGCTTTACGAGTCTTGGCTTTCTCCCACTGGCAGTGGTGATCGTTGGAGTGACGGTATGGTGGAAGAGAAGGTAGAACGTGCTGCTCCGAACACGAAAGCGCTCAGGAACAGTCCTATGAAAGGTAAAGGGCTGCTAGCTGCCGCAATTCTCCTCGCGGCATTGTCGGGAACGCTGTACTGGTCGAATCATCGGAAGCCATCCACCAGCAGTGTGACTTCTGCGGCGGAAGCTTCGCCGAAAGTTATGGACATTAAGCCGGCGGACGTGGTCGCAATCAAGATCGCAAAGAAGGAGGGCCAGGAACTGGCGCTTTCCAAGAACGCCAGCGGGAAGTGGCAGATTACTTCGCCGAAGGCATTGGCGGCGGACCAGGAGGCGGTCTCCAGCCTGCTCTCTTCCCTTTCGCCCTTGAATTCCGATCGCCTACTGGAAGAAAGAGCCACGGACTTGAACGCGTATGGTCTGGCGAAGCCCGCGGCTGAAATCAGCGTCACGGAAAAGAACAACAAGACCGAGGATTTGTTGCTTGGCGACGAGACTCCGACGAGCAGCGGCGCCTATGCCGCTGTGAAAGGCGATCCGCGCGTGTTCGTAATTGCCAGCTACAACAAGACGGCTCTGGACAAAAGCGAGAACGATTTGCGGGACAAGCGGTTGCTGACGTTTGATTCGGAGAAGCTGAGCCGCGTGGAGTTGACGGCGAAGAAAGAATCGATCGAGTTTGGGCGAAACAAGGATCAGTGGCAAATTCTAAAGCCTAAGCCGATGCGCGCGAATCAGTCAGCGGTGGAAGACCTGGTGCGCTCGCTGGGTGACGCGAAGATGGAGTTGAGCGCGACCGACGATGAGAAGAAAGATTTGATCGCGTTTAATGCCGGAAAACCTGTTGCTGCTGCCAGAGTGACCGATGTTGTCGGGACGCAGGAACTTCAGGTCCGGAAGAACAAGGACGACTATTACGCGAAATCGAGCGGTGTGGCCGGCGTTTACAAAGTTCTGTCGTCGGTAGGTAGTTCGGTGGACAAGAGCCTCGACGACTTTCGCAACAAAAAACTGTTTGATTTTGGATTTGTGGACCCGGAGAAGATTGAAATTCGCGACGGCGCAAAGAGCTATTTCCTTACGCGCAGCGGGTCCGACTGGTGGTCGAACGGAACGAAGATGGATGAGGGCAGCGTGAGCGTGCTGGTCAGCGATGTCCGCGACTTGACCGCGACGAAGTTTCCGGAGAGCGGATTTACGGCGTCTTCGGTCGAAGTGACGGTCACTTCTGATACCGGAAAACGCGTGGAAAAAGTGCTGATTGCGAAAAACGGCGACCGGTATATCGCCAAGCGCGAGAATGAGCCGTCGCTTTATGAATTGAATGCCTCAGCGGTTACGGACTTGCAAAAGGCGGCGGCCGATGTCAAACCCGCGCCGCCACCAGCGCCTGCCGCGGCGCCCAAGAAGAAATAAGTGCGGGACCTCACGCTTCCTTCCTGCGCGGTTGCGCGCCGGAAACGGCTCCTCTAAACTTAATTCTTCTCAACTAACCCGGGAGCGCCATTGCGAACTTTCGTCCGAATCTCTTCGTGGATTCTTGGGTTCCTTGTCATTTTGGTTGGCGCAGTGGCTTGGTGGTTTATCTATCGGCCGCTGCCGCAACTCGACGGAAACATTTCCCTGCCCGGCCTTCGACAGCAAGTCACGGTGGATCGCGACGGCTGGGGAGTGCCGCATATCCGGGCGGCGTCGGTCGAAGATGCAGCGGAAGCACAAGGGTACGTCATGGCGCAAGACCGGCTGTGGCAATTGGATTTGCTGCGGCGCGTGGCGCGGGGCCAGCTTTCGGAGATACTGGGTGAACGGACGCTGCAATTTGATAGAGATTTCCGGATGCTTGGCTTGGGGCGTGTAGCGGACCGCGAAGCTACGACGCTCGAGCCGGAGCCAAAGAAGATTCTGGAAGCGTACGCGCGCGGCGTGAATGAATTCATCGCACAGCACAAGGGCAACCTGCCGCTGGAATTTTCGCTGCTGGGCTACAAGCCGCAACCGTGGAAGCCCGCGGACACGCTGGCCATCTCTGGCTACATGTACCGGACGTTAGCCGATACGCGCGAACGGGAAATAAACCGAGCGAAGGTCACGGCACGAGCCGGTGCAGACCGCGCGAAGGACCTCTTTTCTATCGAATCTCCTTTGGATCATTTCGTTGTGGGCGATCCGAATGTTCCCAACGACGGTTCGCAGCGTACCGCTACGGATCCCGATGACGATGATGACGACATCCAGCCGGATACGGTTTTCAAGGCGGACTTGGCAAAACCAAATGCTGATGCATCGCAAAACAGCGCTCCCGACCTAACCTCGGAGCTGGCCCAATCGGTAGTGAAGTTTCTCGCGGCATCCAGCAACGAGATTCGCGCGGGTCTGGGCAGCAACAATTGGGTGGTCAGTGGCGCGCACACGGCAACGGGAAAGCCGCTGCTCGCCAACGATACGCACCTCGAACTGATGATGCCTTCCATCTGGTACGAAGTGCATGTCACGGCTCCCGGATGGAATGTGAAAGGTTTCACTTTGCCAGGGTCGCCGATGGCCATCATTGGCCACAACGACCGCATCGCCTGGGGCTTTACGAACAACGGCGCGGACGTGCTGGACTTGTATATCGAGACGTTCAATCCTGCCGCGTCTGACGAGTATCGTGTCAAAGGAGCGTGGGTGAAGGCGCAGGTCATCGACGAAGCGATTCACGTCAAAGGACGACCCGATGAGCACTTGCAAGTCGTGGTTACGCGTCACGGTCCCGTGGTGCATCGCGAGGGCGACCAAGGTTATGCAATGCGATGGACCGCGACGGAAGCCGGCGGACTCGCCAACAGTTACAACTGGCTGGGAAGGGCGCGGAATTGGAAAGAGTTTCGTGAGGCTATGAAGCGCGTGTGGGGACCTGCCCAGAACGCCGTTTATGCCGACGTGGAAGGCAACATTGGGTACATCATGGCGGCGCGCGTGCCGATTCGAAAAAAAGGGCACGGCGAAGTTCCCGCTCCGGGCGACACGGACGATTACGAATGGACGGGATACATTCCGTTTGACCAACTGCCGCAGGCGCTCAATCCGGACAGCGGATTGATTGCGACTGCGAATGCGCGCGTCGTGGGACCGAATTACAAACCTTATTTGACGGATCGCTGGGAAGAGCCGTATCGCACGGCGAGAATCTATGATTTACTGCACGATCGCCGCGACTTGCGGGTGGACGACATGCTGAAAGTGCAGACGGACACCTATAGCTATCCGCACGTCTTTCTGGCCGAGCAGCTATTGGCGGCGGTGAAAACAGCGAAGCCGAAGGATCCGCGTGCGCAGCGGCTGATTGACGGATTGAAGGATTGGAACGGCATTGCGGATGCCAACTCCGCGGAGGTTTCCTTTCTTTTTACAATAAGAAATTCTGCCCTGCGGATGATACTCGAGCCGGTTCTAGGAGAAGACACTACGCTTTATCAATGGCGCAGTACATCGTTTCTGCAGAAAACGCTTACCGGTCGGCCTTCCAAGTGGCTGCCTGCCGCTTACAAAAACTATGACGAAGTGCTGGTGGCTGCCGCGGATGACGCCGTGAAAAAGCTCGCGGCAAACAGCAAGAGCGAGCGCGTGGATGATTGGGCGTGGAAGAGATTCAATCCGCTCGACATGTTCCACCCGCTCGGACACAACGGCCCTTTGAAAACCTTCCTGAGCATTACCGGCAAACCACAATCGGGAACGATTTACAGCGTTCGTGCGGCTTCGAAGACGCATGGACCGGCGATGCGCTTTGTGGCGAATCCTGCGAATTGGGACGAGTCTATGTTGCTCATCCCCTCCGGCGAATCGGGGCAGCCTGGTAGCAGCCACTACTCGGATCAGTTTTCGTATTGGTACGAAGGCAAGGCAATTCTCGCGCCATTCAGCGATGCTGCCGAAGCCAAAGTAAAAAAGCACACGCTCACGCTGAAGCCAGGATCCTAATTCTCTCTCACGTTGATGCCAGAACTGCCGGAAGTAGAAGCTGTAGTGCGCACGCTGCGCCCGTTCGTCCAGGGCAAGCGTATTCTTTGCGTGCATGTATTCCACCCCATCGCAGTGAAGCCGCAGGCAGGCCACCGACTGGCGGAACTAGCGACTGGCCGCCGCGTTCATCGCGTAGAACGCAAAGGCAAATACGTGCTTCTGACGTTGGATCGCGGCCTGCTCACGTTGCATTTCAAACTGGACGGTCAGCTTGTTTGGTTCGCTGATGGGAAGGAGCTTCTCGATCGAGCCAACGTTCCTGAGGACGGAGTCCACGTCGATGTCGCATTCGAATTGAGCAATGGTGTTTTGGGATTTGCGGACCGGCGTCATTTCGGCCGTGTTTATGCCTGGGGTTCTCTCGACGAAAGTCCTGGCCTCGCTTCGATGGGAGTGGACGCCCTTTCAAAAGGGTTTACTGCCGCGACCTTCAAAGAGTTGCTTGCGAGATCTGTGCGCCCCTTGAAGGATTTTTTGCTGGATCAAACGCGCTTCGCTGGTCTGGGAAACATTTACTCCTGCGAATCGCTTTGGCACGCGCAACTCGATCCCCGCCGGCGCGCGAAATCGGTCAAGCCGCACGAAGCCAGACGCCTCCACAAAGCAATTGTGTCGGTTCTCCGGCGTGCCTTAGAATGCTGCCTGCACCCGGCGCCGGACTTTCGCGATTCGCAATGGTGGTTCCAAGGATTGGAGAAGATTCTGCGCGCCTATGGCCGCGAAGGCGAACCTTGCCGGCGATGCGGGGCAGAGATTCAGCGCATCGAGCAGGGCGGCCGCTCGACATACTGGTGCCGGCGTTGCCAGAAATAATCGCTTCGTGAAACATAAGGACATAAAGGTCTGCTTGTGAATATACCTGCACCCAAAAAGCCTGAACCGCTAAAGAAACCCGATTTCGAGCGTTCTCTTGCACGCTTGGAAGAAGTCGTGCGCCGCCTGGAAAGCCCGCAGCTTTCGCTGGATGACGCGATGAAGTTGTTTGAAGAAGGCGTCGCGCTCTCCCGCGAATGCCAGAAGCAACTGGAAGAAGCGGAAGGCCGCGTGGAGATTCTTCTCAAGAAAGCGGACGGAAAGTTCGCCGCCGAACCTTTTGATCCGGAGCGGGAGAACGAATCGTGAGCCAACCCCGACCGTCAGCCCGAGCCATCCCTCACCACGATGAAACTCTCCCCCTTTTTTGAAGAGGACCGGATCTCCGTTGACGCTGCCTTGGAGCGGCTGTTGCCCGCGGAATCCACTCAGCCTTCCTCCATTCATTCGGCGATGCGTTACAGCGTCTTCGCCGGCGGCAAGCGCATGCGCCCGATTCTGTGCCTGGAGTCCGCGCGAATTTTCGCAAGCGACGTGACGCCCGCACTCCATCCTGCTTGCGCCATCGAATTCATCCACACTTATTCTTTGATTCACGACGATCTGCCGGCGTTGGACAATGACGACCTTCGGCGCGGAAAGCCCACGTGCCACAAAAAGTTTGGTGAAGCCATTGCCATCCTGGCTGGCGATGGCCTCTTGACGCTGGCGTTTGAAACTATCGCGGCGACTCCGGTTCCCGCGGAACGGCGCGTTGCCATGCTCAGTGAAGTCTCTGGGGCTGCCGGAACGGTGAACGGAATGGTTGGTGGACAAGTTGCGGACATCGAAGCCGAGCGCAAACCCGTGGATGCAAAGATGCTTGAATACATCCACCGGTCCAAGACTGCTGCGCTGATTCGCGCGTCCGTCACCGCGGGCGCGATTTGCGCCGGCGCGGATCCTAATGACGTTGCGCGACTGCGGAGTTTTGGTGAAACAATTGGCTGGGCTTTCCAGGTCACGGACGACATTCTCGACGTGGAAGAATCTTCCGCCGCTCTGGGCAAGACGGCCGGCAAGGATTTGGCGCAGCAAAAGGCGACTTATCCCGCGATGTACGGGCTCGAGCGGTCGCATCAAATTGCGCGCGAACTCGCCACGAAAGCGATCGATGAGCTTTCACCTTACGCCGAAGGCGCCGCCCGCCTTCGCGAAATCGCCGAGTATCTGGTCCTGCGAAGAACCTAGTATTAGCCTTGGGCCCCTAATGACGCCAAAGCCAGTTCGTCAGCGCCTTGACCTGCTTCTCGTGGAACGCGGCCTTGCCGAGTCTCCTGAGAAGGCGGGAGCGCTGATTCTTGCCGGCGAAGTGGAGGTAGACGGCAAGCGCGCCGACAAAGCAGGCACTCCGTCTCCCGGCAACGCCAAAATTGAGATCATCAGTCGGCACCAAAAATATGTCAGCCGAGGTGGTTTCAAGCTGGAGGGCGCGCTCAAGGATTTTGCCATTTGTCCAAGAGGCAGAATCTGCCTGGATATCGGTTCTTCGCATGGGGGGTTTACTGATTGTCTTCTCCAAACGGGAGCAGCGCGGGTCTATGCTGTCGATGTAACCGTAGACCAGCTTGACTGGAAACTGCGTCAGGACACGCGCGTCATTCCGGTCAAACGAAATGCGCGGGAGCTGACCGTTGAAAATATTCCCGAGCTAGTGGACCTGGTCACCATCGACGTGTCCTTTATTTCCGTTTTACAAGTCATCGGGTCCGCTGCGAAGCTCGCAAAACCGAGCGCTGCATTTGTGATCCTCATCAAGCCGCAGTTCGAATTGCCTCGCGACAAAGTTGGCCCCGGCGGAATTGTTAAGAGCAAGAAACTTCACGACCGAGCGGTGCTGTCCGTGCGCAAGGGCCTGAAACCTGCCGGCCTGAAGTTTCTGAAGGTTCGCCCAAGCCGTCTTCCCGGCACCGAAGGGAATCAGGAGTATTTTCTGCACGCGCGAAAAATTCCGGGTAGAATCGCAAACACGCATGGAGCCTGATAAAGCGTTTCGCACGATCGGCATACTTTCCCGCCCGCGCCGCGAACAACTTTCCGTGGTCGTCCCGCCGCTTTTGAAGTGGCTTGAAGCACGCGGCGCCAGAGCTGTGGTTGACGAAGAGACTGCCGCCGCATTGCCGCCTGGATCGAAAGGCCATTCGCGTGCGGCCGTAGCTGATGCGTCTCAACTCCTGCTTGTCCTGGGCGGCGACGGAACCATGCTTGCTGCCGCGCGTTTGGCGGCACCACGGGGCATCCCCATTCTGCCCATCAACATGGGCAGCCTGGGCTTTCTTACGAGCTTTACCTTGGATGAGCTTTATCCTGCGCTTGAAGAAACGATTGCCGGCCACTCATCTATCAGCCAGCGCGTGATGCTGCAGGCAGAACTCGTGCGTGGGGGGTCGCCAATTGAAAGCCAGAACGCTCTCAACGACGTGGTCATTCACAAAGGCGCGTTGGCCCGCATGATTCAACTCGAGCTGAGCATCAATTCCGATTTCGTATGCCGCTACCGCGCGGATGGATTGATCGTCTCAAGTCCGACTGGCTCGACCGCATATTCCCTGTCCGCTGGCGGCCCAATCGTGCATCCGGCCGTCGAGGCTTTCATCATTACGCCCATTTCTCCGCACATGCTGACGGACCGGCCGCTCGTGGTGCGCGACTATTGTTGCGTCGAAATCAAAATGAATGGCGATGCGGAATCTGTCTATCTAACGCTGGACGGCCAGCGCGGGATTCCGCTTGAAGCAACGGATATTCTGCGCGTGCAACGGGCGAAGGAGCATCTGCAGCTCATTCAGCCGCCGAAAAAACCATACTTCGAGATTTTGCGCAACAAACTGAAGTGGGGCGAAGCTTGATCTCGTTTGGTTGAGAACGAGCAGGCTAGGCCGGCTTTGCCATTGCCCCTGTGTCCAGCGTATCGGTCCGCTGCAGGTCTTCCTGGGTTTCCCGCCGGCGGATCAGCCGGAAGGTGTCGCCTTCAACAAGCACTTCCGCCGGGCGGCATCGCGTATTGTAATTTGAAGAGAGTGCCATGCCGTAAGCGCCCGCGCCCCAGATCGCAAGCAGGTTTCCCGCCTGCACTTCGCCAATCGGCCAGTCATGGAGAAAGCAATCTCCGGTTTCGCAAACCGGTCCCACAATATCAGCGCGCTGCCGCTTCGCACTTCCTTCTTTTGGATCGCGTGTCACTTTCGTGATCGGATGAATCGCTCCGTAAAGCGACGGCCGCATGAGATCGTTCATGGCCCCGTCAACAATCACAAAGTGTTTCCCGCGATTTGTTTTCGTGTAGGCCACACGCGTAAGCAGCACGGCCGACTGCGCGATAATCGAGCGCCCAGGCTCCAGCAAAATCTCCACGTTGGCGCCGCGCACCAGTTCTTTAATGAGTTTGGCGTATTCTGTCCGCTTCGGCGGTTTCTGATCGGAATAACGCACGCCCAGGCCGCCACCGACGTCCAGATACCGGAGCGGAATCCCTTGTGCCCGCAATTCTTCGACGTAACCGAGGAGGCGCTTCACCGCGCGGCGAAATGGATCGAGGGTTGTAATCTGCGATCCGATATGCGCACTGAGTCCCTGCCAGCGAATCCATTTTGAATTGCGGTGGGCCAGATATAGCCGCTTCGCTTCCTTCCAATCCACTCCAAATTTATGCTCGTGGCGTCCCGTGGCAATGTGCGGATGCCCGCCGGCCAACACATCGGGGTTTACGCGGATGGCCGTCGCAGGACGCGTTGCGCCCTTTTCCACGACAAGTGCGGCTTCTTGCGTCAAAATCTCTAGTTCGGCTTCGGATTCGGCGTTGAAAAGCAAAATCCCCGAGTCGGCTTGGGTGGCAACGCGATAGTTCAGCGCTTCGCGAATCTCCTCGCGGCTCTTCCCCACTCCTGAAAAAACAATTCGATTCCCCGGCACGTTAAGGTGTTGAAGGAGCCGCAGTTCACCCCCCGAAACGATGTCGAAGCCGCTTCCCAATTCGGCTAGGCGCTTCAAGATGGAGAGATTGCCGTTCGACTTTACAGCAAAACAAATGGTGTGGCCGATTCCGCGCAAGCCGTCCCGCAGTTCTCCGTAGGCATCCGTAATGGCACCGCCGCTGTACAAATACGTCGGGGTCGAAAACTTTTCAGCTAAGGACGCCAGGGAAACTCCTTCGCAAAAAACTTGCTCCGCAGACTGAGAGGGCGCCTTCTTCCAGGCAAAATGTGGCGTAAACGCGACCGGATCAACAAATTTCAACTTGCGAGCAGGGCCAGAATTCGAGTGACTCATCGGACTTTCATCACCACCAGCGTCCGGTCGTCAAACAGTGGGGCGCTCCGAGTGAACCAATCCACCTCATTCAAAATCCTGTCGGCTAGCTCGGCCGCGGTCAGCCCGTGGTGCTTTTCAATGAGTTCCTTCACGCGGCTGACGCCGAAGAACTGACCCTCGCTATTGGCGGTTTCTGCGATGCCGTCGGAATGAAACACCAAGATATTGCCTGGCTCCAAAGTCACTCCCCACTCGTCGTACATCACGTCCTCATAAATTCCCAGGGGAAAGCCCGTCAACTCGATTTTTCCGCACCGGTTGTCCTTGTAAAGCAGCGGCTGCGATTGGCCGGCGTTGGCAACGCGAAGTTTTTGGCGGCCCTTTTGCCACGTCGCGAAACACGCCGTCATGAACCGTCCTTCGATACGCCTTTCGCCCACGAGTTGATTCATTTGCTTCAGCATTTCCGCGGGCTGCAGCTTTTGCGGGGCGAGACTGCGCATGATTCCAATGGCCACAGCGCCATACAAGGCGGCCGCAGTCCCCTTCCCGCTCACATCGCCAAGCGCAATGCCCAATTGCTGCGGGCCGTACCGCAAGAAATCGTATAAGTCGCCACACACTTCGCGAGCGGACAAGTAACGTGCGGCGATGTCCACGCCATAATCTTCGGTTGGCACAGGCCGGAGCAGCGCGCCCTGAATTCTCTTTGCCGCTTGCAGATCGCGCTCGAGCCGCGCCTCTTCTTTCGCCAGCTGTTCATACAGCCGCGCGTTCTCGAGTGACACCGCGAGATTCGCGGCGAGGATCGAAAGTGTCTGCACATGGTCCTGAGTGAAATAATTCGGCGTCGGGCTCTCGAGGTCCAAAACTCCAATGACCTTGCCTTGGTGCATCATGGGAATGGCCAGTTCGGAGCGCGTCTCGGGATTCATCATGATGTAGCGCGAATCCACGGTGACGTCTGGCACCAATACCGGCTCCTTCAAAGTTGCAGCGGCTCCGACGATGCCTTCCGTCGCCCCTGAGCGCAGTTTCCCTTGCACGCTCTGCCCATGTTTCACGTCGACGCGATGCCGAAACACCTTTTGCTCTTCGTCATACAGCATGATGCTCAGAATCTGATAATCAATCACGCGCTTGGTTTGCTCCGCGGCGCGACGCAGCAATTCCTCGACATCCAGAATTGCGCTCGTTTCGCGCCCAACTTCGCTCAGCAGAAGCAAGGTGTCGGCCTGTTCTTTGACTCTTTCGAAGAGCCGCGCATTTTCGATAGCGATGGCCAGCCGGCTTCCCAGCAGCGTCAGTATGTTTTGCTGATCACGCGTGAAATAATCGAGGTGGCGACTCTGAATATCCAGAACGCCGACGACCTTCCCCCGAACAATCAGGGGCACAGCCAGTTCGGAGCGCACGCTCTCAATGGCGTTGATGTACCGCGGATCTTTAGAGGTATCACTCACGCGCACGGCATGCCTTGTGGCTGCTGCTGTGCCGGTGATTCCCTGTCCCATCGGTATTCGTAAATTCTCAGCCAACTCCCTGGAATAGCCGATGGCAAAGCGGTGGCGAAGATAGCTCCCGTCGCCCTCAATCATTAGCACGCCGAAGATTTCATAATCAATGTGGCGCTTAATGAGCGCCGCCGCGCGGGCTAACACTTCATCCAGCTCCAGCGAGGCGTTCACTTCCTCGCCGATTTCGGCAAGTGTGGCCAGAACTTCCGCAGAGATTTCCGGGCCGCCGTTTAAGGCAGCGGTTGCAATGTTTGCGTCTGTTGGGTTCATGAACTGCACTTAGTATAGCAGGAGGCGAAAACGGGGCCGGTTCGACACCATCAAAGCGGCCATTAAGTCATGGCCCTCATTGGTCCATGTGGCGTCCGAGACAAAAACGTTTCGATGGCTCCCTATTCCGTGCTCTCGGGCTTCGCCGTGCTTCCCAGCGTGAGAATCCCAACATAAGGCAAATTGCGATAACGCTCCGAATAGTCCAGTCCGTATCCGACTACAAATTCGTTGGGAATCGTGAAGCCAATGTAGTCCGCACATACCGTCGTGATGCGCCGCTCGGGCTTGTCTAATAAAACCGCTACTCGCAAATGCTTGGGTTTGCGCTGCTGAAAAAGCCTCAAAAGATATTGAAGGGTCATTCCGGTATCAAGAATGTCTTCGACCACGATTACGGTTCTGCCCTCGATGCTGGAGTCCAGGTCCCGCGTCAGGCGCACTTGCCCCGAAGAATGCGTATTCTGCCCGTAACTTGAGACGGCAATGAAATCGAAGGACACTTCTCCCGGGATGCTCCGCGCAAGGTCCGTCAAGAAAAATACACCGCCTTTCAGAACACTCACCAGATGGAGGCGTTCGCCGGGGAAATCCTTGCGAATCTCCTTAGCCATAGCGCGGATTCGTTTCTGGATACGGCCCGCGGAAATCAGCGAGCGCACACTCTCTTTTTGTTCTGGTTTGCTTTTTTTCCTCGCGGCCTTCGCCTCTGACATTCTTCTCTCCGCTTACAGAACGGAGACTCTACCCCACGCATGTCTGCAAGGCAATCCCGGTGCGGCCTTCAAACTGTCATACGACTGTCGCAAGTCATTCATTGGCCTGCAAAACTCCACGGTTAAGTTCTGTTCCGGGTGTGCGGAAGTGTTATTTGGGTGTGCGGGTCTAACGAACATACAAATGGCCTGGGGCACAGATTTTTCCACAGGCCCGCCTTTTTCTTCATCTCACTCTTATGATAGAAGAGAAGGCACTTACAGAGTCATCTTTAGCAGTCGACGGCGGGTGCGCGTGGTCATCAATTTTGACCCCGACAGAAGCCGCCTCATTGCCCCGGGAAAGCCTTGGGTGTATGTACGCATGCCAATTTACCGAAGCGACCTCTCAAAGGAGGAAGTTCATGAGGAAGAATGAGATCGAACGCGCGATCATCAGGCCCTGTGCGGTCTCTGTTGTTCTGCTGATGGCGTTGTTCGTCTTGAGTTCCGGGTCCTTTGCACAGTCCACCACGGACGGCGCAATTGGAGGCACTGTTACGGATGCGAGCGGTGCCGCCGTACCCGGCGCTAAGGTCTCCGTGAAGAGCCTCGGCACGAACGCCGAAGAGGTCGTGACAAGCGACGACACGGGCTATTTTCGCGTCGGCAAACTGCAGCCCGCCACCTACAGCGTTACAGTAAGCGCCCAAGGATTTGGGCCTTTCACCGTCGAGCATGTAGTCGTTCAGGTTGGTAGCGTTACCGATGTGGTCACAAAACTAAACGTTGCCTCGGCGGGCGCAACCGTTGTTGTGACTGCGGAAATCCCCCAAGTGAACACGAACTCCGCCGAATTTGCTCCTACTGTAGATCAAAACGCCATCAACAATCTGCCCATTAATGGCGGCCGCTGGTCAAACTTCGTCCTTCTCACGCCCGGTGCCGTAAGTGACGCCAGCGGATTTGGCTTGATCAGTTTTCGCGGCATGAGCACGCTCCTGAATAACAACACGGTCGATGGCGGCGACAACAATCAAGCTTTCTTTTCGGAAGAGCGCGGCCGCACGCGCATCGGCTACTCGAGCGCCAAAGCTGCCGTTCAGGAATTTCAAGTCAACACCTCAAACTATTCCGCCGAATATGGCCGCGCTGCGGGCGCCGTCGTCAACACCGTGACCAAGAGCGGCTCGAATGCATATCACGGCGAAGTCTATTTCTACGACCGCGACAATTCCTGGGGCGCTTTTAATCCCTTTACAACTCTTACCAAGCAGACTTCTCCGGGCGTTTTCACTACTTCACCGTACAACCCGGTTGACGTTCGCAAGATGTACGGATTCGGGGTTGGTGGTCCCATCAAAAAAGATAGGATCTTTTTCTTCTTTGCGTTTGATCGTTACGACCGAAACTTCCCAGGTACGGCAAAGGCCACAAGCCCGACGGCCTTCTTTGCTGCACCGCTCGGCGCCATCACTCCTGCATATACCGTCGATGGTACGACAAATTGTTTTCAATCTAACGGGAAGAGCAACATCAACTCCTCCGCTTTCACCTCCGGCTCCGCGGCCATCCCGAATGGTGGCAATATCGCCACTGCCACCGTGGGTGCCTGCACGCTCCTCGGCAATTTGTCCAACGCAAGTGTCGGTATCGCCGCGTATTCGGATGCGGTCACAGACTACAACAATGGCCTGAATGGTCTTCTAAACGAAACTGGCCCAGTTCCTCGCAAGGGCCAAGCCACCATTTTCTTCCCGAAAATCGACTGGCAAATTAGCCCGAAGAATCACGCGACCTTCGAAGTGAACCGCACGCGCTGGTTCTCTCCGGCCGGCATCCAGACTCAGGCCAGCAACACATTCGGGGTTGCGAGCTTTGGCAATGACTATGTCCGAGACACCTGGGGGGTCGCCAAGCTTTACACTTCGATTTCTTCCTCGCTCACGAACGAGGCGCGGTTTCAATACGGGCGCGATTTCGAATTCGAATTTGCTCAACCGCCCACTGCCTATGAACAGACTAATTTCGTCACTTCACCTAATTTTCCCGGCTACACCAACCCACTGGGTCTGCCTCCCGACGTCTTTATCACCAACGGTTTCGACATGGGAGTTCCTACGTTCCTGCAACGCCCCGCATTTCCCGATGAGCGCCGCACCCAGTATGCCGACACGGTTTCGTGGTCCCACGGCAAGCATGCACTTAAATTTGGCATGGACGTAGCCCACACCAACGACCTGAGCGAGAACCTTCGCTTTCAATACGGCTCTTTCAGCTATACAACCGTCGGGAACTACCTCTCGGACTTAATTTCTCCAAATCACTGCGGCACATCGCAGAGCTCCTCCTGTTATTCAAGCTATCAGCAAGCCTTTGGTCCTCTCGGCTTCACATTCAACACCAATGACCTGGCTTTCTTCGCAGAAGATAGCTGGCGCGTGCTGCCGCGCTTCACGTTGAACCTCGGCCTGCGCTACGAATACGAAATGCTGCCGAGCGTCATCCTTCCGAATCCGGTCGTGCCACAGACTCAAAGCATGCCTAGTGACAAGAACAATCTCGGCCCGCGAATTGGCTTTGCCTGGGACGTTAACGGCGACGGAAAGACCGCCGTCCGCGGCGGCTATGGCATATATTTCGGGCGGGTCATCAATTCCAGTATCTACAATGCGCTCACCAATACAGGCGTCAATGGCGCTCAGTTTTCTTTCTTCTTTACTACCGCTGGTGCCGGTGGTGGGGCTACATTCCCTCAGATTCTTCCCACCGCGCCACCGCCGTCATCGGGGCTCAATATCGTGTTCTTTGATCCTAATTTCCAGCTTCCGCAAATTCATGAAACCGACTTCACGGTCGAACGTGAAATCTTCCCCAACACGGTCGTCTCTGTGAGCTACATGGGAAGCTTTGGCCGCAGCCTCCCAGATTTCGTGGACATAAACACCGGCGCGCCCCTTCAAAATATAAGTTACAAAGTCACTGGCGGGCCCCTTGGCGGAGCGACCTACACGACTCCTTACTACGGAACGATCACGACCGTTGTGAAAGATCCAAGTGGGACACTTATCTCAACTACCTGTCAGTGCAGGCCGAATCCCAATTTCGGCGCTATGTCTGAAATCTTCAGCGGCATCAGTTCGAATTACAACGCTCTTGCTATACAGCTGAATCACAGAATGGCCAAGCATTTGCAGTTTATGGGTAGCTATACTTGGTCACACTCGCTCGACTTCGGACAGAATGCCAGCACCTTCAGCGACACCAACGACTTGCTAGTCCCAACCGACATTCATCTCGAATACGGCAACTCCATTTTCAATGTGCCGAACCGTTTCGTGGCCAACGCCATTGTGGAAAGCCCTTGGCACGTCAACGGCCCTCTAGGCTACCTCACGAACGATTGGCAGCTTTCTCCTATCTACGCCGCACAAAGCGGGCTTCCCTACTCGCTGGTAACCTCGGGCAATCCCCCAAGGAGTGTCACTAGCACGACTGATCCGGTCACCGGGGACCTGACCACGGTCACCATCGCGCCTCTCGGCGGCGGCGTGAACGGTTCGAACGGCCGCAAGGGCATTGACATCATCGGCCGTAACACGTTCCAAATGAAGCGCACCATCAATATGGACGTGCGACTTTCCAAGCGCGTGCGTTTTGGCGACCGCTACTCCGCTGAAGTGCTGGGCGAGGCGTTTAATCTCTTCAACCACCAGAACGTTACGAGCATAAACAGTACGGGCTACTTTGTGGGCGGCACTTTCGCGGCGCCAACATTGTCATTTAACTCTCCGTTCGGCTCGGTGACCAACTCCAACAGTAACTTTGCTTATTCGCCCCGGCAGATCCAGATCGGTTTCCGCTTCTTCTTCTGATTGTAAGAAACGCCTGCGTCCGAGCGCGGCGGTTGCCTCCAGTGTTGGGAGGGCTGCCGCCGCGAAATATTCTCAACGTATCGACGCCGGAAATTCCCGCGGCGCAACCCCTGCATCAAACGAATTCCTAAACGCTCAGGCCGGTCTCTTTCTTTTAGCCGCCTCTCGGCTATACTCTTCGCCCCGGGTGAAACTTGCTCGAAACAGCAAAAAATATACTGCTCATCCTGAGCGCGCTTTTTCCGATTGTGAATCCGCTCGGCGGCAGCCCCGTGTTTCTGGCGCTGACGCGCGACTATCCGACCTCGGCTCGAAGGGCCCTGGCGCGCCAGGTCGCCGTGAACAGCTTCATCCTTCTCGTCTCTTCCTTCTTGGTAGGGACGCACATCTTGAACTTCTTTGGCATTTCCATTCCCGTGGTACAAGTTGGCGGCGGTCTGGTGGTGATTTCCAATGGCTGGGCCATGCTGAAGCAAAAAGAAGAGCCCGACCGCGGAAGCGAGGTACAGAAAAAAGTCAACTTCACCGATATCTTCCGCAACGCCTTTTATCCCTTGACTCTGCCGCTTACGGTGGGCCCCGGCTCAATCTCCGTCGCGATTACGCTCGGCGCTAACCTGCCTCATCATCTTGGAGCCAACCTACTAGCCATTCTTGCAACAGTAGTGGGTTCAGCGATGGTCGCAGTCAGCATTTATATCTGCTACGGATTTGCCGACCGCTTGGCCGCCGCAGTAGGTGAAAGCGGAATGGGCATCATCTTGCGGCTTTCCTCATTTCTGGTCGTTTGCATTGGCGTCCAGATTATGTGGAACGGCGTCAGCGCGCTTATGCATTCGTTTGCCAGCGTTCCCCACTGACTTTTCCCCCTCTATCAGCAAGCACGCGGAGCCTTTCTACAACGCACAATTGGATTGTTGAGTCTTGCGTTGCGGTCACCCCGCTGCACCGGATAAACTTCTAGTGGGCGTATTTCCCTGAAATTCCAAGGAACAGCTAGCAAAGACGTTGCGTAGGACGGAAGGTGCCGAGCATTGTGCGGGATTGCGGGCTTTACCACTAAAAACTGGAGCGCGCCGCCGGAAAGAATCCGGCAAGCGACCGCCACCCTGATTCATCGCGGGCCGGACCAGCAGGGCGTTTTTCAATCGACTCTCTTTTCCTTCGGCGGGGCGCGACTGAGAATCATCGATCTGGAGGGAGGCAATCAGCCCATTCTCACTGAAGATGGGGATGGCGGGATTGTCTTCAACGGTGAGATTTACAATCATCAAGAGTTGCGTACCGAGTTGGAGAATTTGGGCCATCGCTTCGAATCGCACTCGGACACGGAAACGGTGCTCCGTGCGTTTCTGCAGTGGGACAAGGCCTGCTTCGCGAAGCTCCGAGGCATGTTCGCGGTAGCGCTGTGGAGCAAGTCCGGAAAGCGCATCGTGCTCGCGCGCGATCGCATGGGGATTAAACCGCTCTACACCGCGCGCCAGGAAGAAGAGCTATTCTTCGCCTCCGAGCTAAAAGCTCTGTTTGTTCACCCCGAAATCGAGCGGCGCCTCAGCCTCGAAGGCCTCGATTGCTATCTGGCGCTGAATTACATCCCTTCCCCGTGGACACTGGTGGACGGGATCGAGAAACTCGCGCCCGGAGATTGGCTGGAGTGGCAAGACGGTGAGGTTTCCACCGGCTCGTACTGGCGCCTGCCTTTCGGAGTGTCGAACGCCTACACCCTTGAATCGGCAAAAGAAGAACTCAATGCACTGATGCAGGATGCAGTCCGGGAGCACTTGATCTCAGACGTGCCTTTGGGCGTATGGCTCAGCGGGGGAATTGACTCGACGACGATTCTGCACTACGCCGCCAAAGCTTCCACTTCCCAGCTGAAAACTTTCTCGATTTCTTTTCGCGGGCGCAGCTTTGACGAAACGGAATACATTCATCGCGCGGTGAAGCAATACGAAACCGATCACACCGAACTAGATTTGACTCCCGCAGAAGACTTGCGCGGCGCCATTGAGGAATTTGCATACTATTCGGACGAGCCGAGCGCCGACGCCGGCGCGCTGCCAGTATGGTTTCTCTCCAAACTTTGCAAAACGAAAACCACTGTCGCTCTAAGTGGAGAAGGCGCGGACGAACTATTCGGCGGGTATCTGACCTACCGCGCCAATCGCCTTGCAAGCAAAGCGCGCATGGTACCCCGCTCCTTTTTGCGCGGCGCTCTTGCGGCCGTGCATTATTGGCCCGTCTCGGACGACAAGATCAGCTTAGAATACAAAGTAAAGCGTTTTCTCGAAGGCGCGCTGATGCCGCCTCCCCGCGCGCACGTCTATTGGAACGGAACTTTCTCTGAAGCTGAAAAGAGAGTGCTCGTCACTCACCCTCTGCCCGCCACTTTGGAGCAAATTCTTGCGGAATTGGAGGGATTACCTGCCAGCAGCGACGACCTGGCCGCCTATCTTTGGCTGGACCAGAAATATTATCTCGCTGACGACATCCTCACGAAGAGCGACCGTATGAGCATGGCCCATTCCGTGGAA
The DNA here is from genome assembly GCA_035280045.1 of Candidatus Acidiferrum sp. GTDB lineage: Bacteria > Acidobacteriota > Terriglobia > Acidiferrales > UBA7541 > Acidiferrum. The sequence continues at coordinate 38,620 of DATEGP010000077.1, read as the reverse complement.
CTGCGGCCTCCGTTCCTGGACCATCGCATTGTCGAGTTCGCCGCGAAGCTTCCTGCCGCCCTAAAGATCCGCGGTTCGCAGCAAAAGGTAATCTTAAGAGAATTGATGAAAGACAAACTGCCCCGAGCGATTCTTGAGCGGCCAAAAACCGGCCTTGATATTCCCGCGCATGAATGGCTGCGCGGTCCGCTGCTTCCGCTGCTCACCGATGCTCTGCACGATGGCGCAAGCGAGTACGGCGACGTTTTTCGTTCCGATGTTGTTGACAGATTCCTCCGGCTACATTTGGAGCGAAAGGCCAATGTTGGATATCACTTGTGGGGCCTGTTGATCCTCTTTCTATGGATGAAAAAATGGCGAATTCGGGCGGCGTTCTCAGAGAGGCCGAGGGTTTCATTACAAGCCAAAGCTGGCGTGTCTACCTGACCGTCCTGCTGGTTTCCGCGATCATTTATCTGGGTTGCATCGTTTCTCCGCCATCGTTGATGGACGACAGCGATGCGGTCTTGGCGCAAGCAGCCCGCAACATGCTTACTTCGGGCGACTGGGTGACTCCACACCTCGACGGAGTGGTGTACCTTGAGAAAGCCCCGCTCTACTATTGGCCGATTGCGATTTCGTTCAAGATTTTTGGCGTTCGCGATTGGGCAGCGCGTATTCCCATTGCCCTTTCCACGATTACGCTGGCCTTGCTCACGGCGGCGTTCGGCATTTGGGCTTTTGGGAAACGTGCCGGACTTTATGCTGGCCTTTGCATGAGTGCGTGCGTCGGGCTCTTCCTTTTCACGCGAATTCTGATCCCCGACGTGCTGCTGACGCTGACCGTCGCGCTCGCAATGTGGGCATTTTTGCGTGCGCTCGAGGAAGAAGAAGCACATCCCGAATTGTGGGCCTTTGTCCTCGCGGCCAGCTTGGGGGTGGGACTCTTAGTAAAGAGTCTCGTCGCACTCGTATTCCCGATCGGCGGGGCACTGGTTTATCTGCTTTTGACGAAGCAGCTGTTTCTCCGTCGCACGTGGCAGCGATTGCATCCCATCCGCGGTTTGTTCATCATTCTTCTAATTGCCACGCCCTGGCACGTTCTGGCTACGCGCCGCAATCCCCCCTACTTCAGTCTTGCGCTGCACAGCGGACCGGGCGAATACCATGGCTTTTTATGGTTCTACTTCATCAACGAGCAATTCCTGCGGTTTCTCAACCTGCGCTATCCGCGCGATTACGATACGGTGCCGCGGCTGTGGTTCTGGTTATTTCACTTGCTATGGCTGTTTCCCTGGAGTGTCTACTTCCCGGCCCTTGCAAAGCTTTCCTACAAACCGGCTGACCGGGCAGGCCGCGCTCGATTGCTGGCCCTTTGTTGGACAGGGTTCCTTCTTGTCTTTTTTACGTTTTCCACGACGCAGGAGTATTACTCAATGCCCTGCTACCCCGCGCTGGCACTCTTGCTCGGGTCCGCAATGGCGATGGGTGGAGATTGGATTCGGCGTGGGACGCGCACGCTTTGCGTTGTCGCCGCTTGCGCCGCTATCGTCTGCTTTGCGATTTTTCTGCACGTCCGGCATCTCCCGACTCCGGGGGATATTTCAGCGGCGCTAGTACCCCACCCAGGCGCTTATAAACTCTCGCTCGGACACATGGAGGACCTTACTCTCGATTCCTTTGCGTACCTCCGGTTGCCTCTGGCGATTGCTGGGATTGCGCTCCTCGTGGGTGCGCTTGGAAATCTGCGGTGGACAGGGCAACGCGCATTTCTGGCAAGCGCGCTCATGATGGTAGGCTTTTTTCACGCAGCGCGGCTCGCCATGGTGGCCTTCGATCCGTACCTGTCTTCACGCCCCATTGCAAACGCATTGCTGCAGGCTCCGCCCGGAAAATTGCTGGTGGACCATCACTACTATACGTTTTCCTCCGTCTTCTTTTATATGAACACCACCGCTCCTTTAATAAACGGGAGATTTCACAACCTCGAATATGGTTCCTACGCTCCAGGAGCGCCTTCTATCTTTCCAAGCGATGAGGACGTGGCTCATCTGTGGTCCGGCCCCGATCGGTATTACTTAATTGCGACCGCCTCGACGTTGGCCCGGTTCGAGAAGTTGCTAGGTACGGAGAATCTGCACATTGTGATTTCCAGCGGTGGCAAACTGGCTATGACCAACCGTCCGGACCCGGGAACTTTCTTGCCGGGAAAAGGAATTGAATAAACAGAAGGAATAGCCGATGCATTTCTACAAACTCGAAAGAAGGCACTTGCAAAGGCCACGATATATAGGTAAAAAAAGAAGTCCCGGTTGAAGTGGTTCATTTCTCACGCTTTTTTTCTGGCGCCGCGCATTCATTATGGGACGACGAGGGCGCCAATTGCTTGGACATTTCGGTATTCATTTAGGCGGTAAGTAACCTGAGGAGGGTTCATGAAGATTGCCGTGCTCGGCGGGGACGGCTATTGCGGTTGGGCGACTGCGCTCTATTTATCGCAAAAGGGCCATTCTGTCGCCATTGTGGATAATTACGTGCGCCGCCTTTGGGATCACGAACTGGGGGCGCAAACACTCACGCCGATTCGCCCGCTGACAGACCGTCTTCGCGTCTGGCAGAACCTGACCGGAAAAACCATCGAGATGTTTGTCGGCGACATTTGCGACTTTGATTTTCTGTCGTCGGCGTTCAAATCATTCCAACCGGAAGCCATAGTCCACTTCGCCGAACAGCGTTCCGCTCCCTATTCCATGATCGACCGCAAGCACGCCGTGTTCACGCAAGTGAACAACGTCGTCGGGACGCTCAATGTGCTTTTTGCCATGCGGGAATTCCTGCCTGATTGCCATCTCGTCAAGCTCGGCACCATGGGCGAATACGGAACGCCAAACATCGACATTGAAGAAGGCTACATCACTGTCGAGCACAATGGCCGTCGCGACACCGTGCCTTTCCCCAAGCAGCCCGGCTCCTTCTATCACCTCTCCAAAGTGCATGACAGCCACAACATTATGTTCACGTGCAAAATTTGGGGAATTCGCGCCACCGACCTGAATCAAGGCGTAGTCTATGGAACCATGACCGACGAAACGGCCCTCGACGAAGCGCTGATCAATCGCTTCGACTACGACGATGTTTTTGGGACCGTGCTGAACCGTTTCTGCGTGCAAGCCGCCATCGGCCAACCGCTCACGGTCTATGGAAAGGGCGGACAGACGCGCGGTTTCCTGGACATTCGCGACACGGTGCGCTGCATTGAGATCGCCTGCCATAATCCGGCCGCCAAGGGGGAGTGCCGCGTCTATAACCAGTTCACCGAACAGTTTTCCATCATGGGCCTGGCTCGGCTCGTGGAAGCTACCGCCAAAAAGATGGGTGTCACTGTCGAAGTCGATCACATTCCGGATCCGCGTGTCGAAGCCGAGCAGCACTACTACAACGCAAAGCATTCGAAGCTGATCGACCTCGGCTTGCAGCCCCACCATCTGTCGGATTCTTTGCTCGATTCACTAATGAACATTGCGATCCGGTACCGCGACCGAGTGGACGCTTCATTGATGCTGCCGCAGGTCAACTGGCGTGAACCCAAGAATGAACGCCGCCTGCAAATGAGTATGCCAGCTAGGGCGAATGGGGTCGAAGCGCACGCTGAAGCCAAAGCTAAAAAGGCTTGAGGGGGGATTTAGGCGGGGCTGCGTGCCTTGAATGCGTCGAGCTGATTCCCCACGCGCAACGCAAAATCAAGATCGAAGGGAAATGCCGCCCCGTCCAGCGCGGCCTCTACTTTTTTGATGAACTCTTGAATGATGCGTTCGCTGCCTTTGAAAAGGTCGATGGATGCAATGCGCGCCCCGTTTTCCTCAAGCCATACAAGACGTTCATCCTTACGCTCATAAACGCACTGTATTTCGCTGACTTCCGAAGCAGGCACAGCAAATTCATGAATCGCGAACAAATGGCATCCAAGGTTGTCGATGGCGGGAATGTCCCCATGGTATGGCCTGCCTAGAAGGAAATGTCCTCCAAAGCGCAGGCGGGAACCAGGACAAAAACTGCTTTTCCATTTTTCCACTTCGCCGTGAACCAAATATTCGAAGTGCACACCAATCAGTCGGCGCCTCGTGCGCGCCAGAACTTGCAGACGTTCAGTATCCGCTGCCGAGCCGTACCAAGGTTTCTCCGCAATAACATGTAAACCGGCTTCGAGCGCCCCTTCGATCATCAGGGAAACATGCGGGCCGGGCGAAACGCACAGCCACGCGATTTGCGAACGGCTTGCCTTCATTGCTTCCGCGATCCGCGATACGTAGCTTGACGAACTTTCTGTGCCGTGTTGGCGCGTTTCCTCAATCGTGGTAATGGTTCTACCCTCCCCGGCGATGACCGGGTGCATCTTTTTCGCCCAACGCCCGCGCCCAAGAATCACGTACGCCGGCGACTCACCCATTGCGCGCAATCCTTTCGCAGACTAGCCGTGCCGCCTTTACTGCGCTCACCACTTTGCCGGAGAAAATGTGAATCTCGCCAGGCGCGTTTTCCTTCAGGTAGAGAATGCGCCGATCGCTTTCAGGAGCATCTTCGACGACGCGGAGCGTAAAACGCGAGCCGAGATATCTGGCATCTTTCGCGCCGGGAACCGAAAAGCAACAGTCCGCGCGCATAGCTTCGAAGCGGGTAAAGGGCACGGGCCGGAATTCCGGCTCGTTCAGAATACCCGCGTATGGTTCCGGAATCGGCTCGTCAGGGTTAGTGGTGGTCCAATGATTCGTATTCTTGGCGGAACCAAAGAGCGAGCGCCCCGAACTGCCGTAAGGATCGAATGCGGTGAAGGGGCCGTCCACAACGACCAGCGCGACGTGCTGCAGCGCGGCAGGCAATTCGACGAGCATTTTCTCCGCGACTTGAAGTTTCGCAAACTTGAACGCGCAGCGGCTGGGCCCCAGGCCGTACGTGGCCCAAACCACAAAATCGAAATCACTCCGCATCGCGGCCGTGAATTCTCTTTGTTCGAATGGAATTCCCAGCGCCCGAATGCGCGCTTCAATCAATTTCCGCAGCACGTCCGGATCGTAAATGTTCTCGTCCACTTCGTAGCAGCGGTCAATGAAGCCGAAGTTCATCCACTCGGGCCGGCAAGGCTGCAGCGGAAGGCCCTGCTCCGCCATCACGTGCTCATACAAGTCCGGTGCTGTGCGAGAACCTTCCTTCGGAATCGCGTAATAATGGCGGCTGTTCCGAACGATAGCCGGCTCAAAAGCGCGGATGAATTCGGCGCGAGCCTCCAATGTTTCCTGAATCGTTTCCACGCTGCGCGGATAGTGATAGCCGGCATGGACGCGATACTGATTAATCGCCGAAGCCGCACGCAAAATCCCGAGCGGGTCGAACAACCGCACGCTGTGTCCTTGTTCGGCCAACCGAATCGCTACAGCCGCACCATAGATTCCCGCCCCTGCCACCGCCACTTTCGCGCCCATCGCCTCCCTGCCGCACATGCAGTCCTTAAACAGTTCTTATCGTGGAGAATTCGTGGCTGGATTCGATACAACCGGCACGAGCATGCCGTCGCGGATCCGGTAATCGACGTTGCGCCACCGAATCCGCCTCCGTCCAAACGTGAGAAGCCAAATAACAAACGCCGTCGCATCCCAAACAATGATGAGCGGCATCTTTTTCCAAAGCCCCCGCTGCTTCATGCCCCACACGCCGACAAGCCAAGTGATCAGCAACCGAGATAACAAATAGGCGCCAACATAGCCGATCCCAATGCCATCCGCAGGATGAACAAGAAGAACAGCCAGGCTCCAGGGCAATCCTTGCGTAAATGCGAGCCCAATGTGCCCCCACGGGCGCATGTGGCGCATCACGGTCAGCCAGCGCAGCCGTTTGACGAACAACTCCCGAAACGAGCCATAGTCCGGAACCGTTTTCACGGCATACGGCAGCAGTTCCACCTCATAACCCTGCTGCGCTATGAAACGCCCGACCAACAAATCGTCCGCGGGACGATTCTCAATCGCCTCATATCCGCCAAACGCCTTCAGGGAGGATTGCGTCGTCACGATGGTCTGCCCAAAAGCGAACTTAATGCCGTCCAGTTGCCGCGCCACGAAAATTCCGGGGAAGAAATCGCAGATCATGCCAATGGACTGCAGACTCTGTGTGAAGGTCTTGTCTTCCGTCGAAACATAAAGGCAAGTCACCCCACGGACTTTCGCATCCCGCAAAGGCGCAACCACGGTTCGCAAATAATTCGGCTCCACGCGAACATCGCTGTCGTTGATCACTAGAATTTCGTGGCGCGCCTCATTCACCATGCGCACCAGCTTGGCCACTTTGTCGTTGATGGCGTCGCGCCCCGACCCAAACAGAATGCGGATCTGGCACTCGGGAAAATCGCGCTTCAGCTTCTCCAGAACCGGCACCGAAGGATCACTCTCGTCTCCCACGCAAAAGATCAGCTCGTATTCCGGGTAGTCCTGCCGGCAATAGCTCGCAAGATTCTCGTAAGCCTCGGGATCCAGTCCGCGCAAAGGTTTGAGGTTGCTCACGGGCGGCGTGAAATCGGAATCTGGGTGCAAACGCTCTTCCGCATGCCAGAAAAACCGCCACGTGCTGAAAAGCACGAGCAAATAATAAATAAAAGGCGACGCTGCGAGGATGAGAAATAGATAACCGGCCTGCGAAATCATTGCACCCCTTGCGCGGGTATGCCCCCACACATAGCCCGTTCGTTAGGATGTTTCATGGCGAAGCAAAAGAATAGCAAAAAGCGGACGATTTCGCCCTTCGGCTCTTTAGATACGCATCCTACATCGAGTAAGATGATGATGGCGAGTTTCCAGGGAACACAAAAGCATTTCGCGCGGGAGCATACCTCAAATCGCATGAAAGATTCTCCAGGCCTGCACCTGAAAACTTACATTTTTCTCCTGCTCATTGCTCTCTTCGCCCCGCTTGGCAACGTGCTTCTTAGCAAAGGCATGAAAACCATCGGCTCCGCCCGCGATTGGGAGCCAAAGGAGCTTTTCCACATATTGATTCGAATCATCACCTCCGGCTACATCTGGCTCGGAATCGCCTGCCTGCTCGCTTTTTTCGTCGCCTATATGCTCCTTCTCACCTGGGCGGATTACAGCTATGTTCAGCCTGCTTCCTCGTTTTCTTATCTAGTGGTCGCCGTTCTCGGGCTTCTGCTTCTCAGCGAAAAGGTAAACCTGCTTCGCTGGGCGGGCATCGCCGTAATTTGCGTCGGCGTCTTCATCGTTGGTCACACTCATCCTCGAACTACGGAGAAAACCTAAAGCGTGCTGGAATTCATCTTCTTGTTCTTAATCGTAGCGGCAGGAACAGGCGGGGAACTCTGCGTCTCTCACGCCATGAAGACCCTGGGCGAAGTTCACGACTTCCGCCCTTCGGCCTTGCTGCAATTCGTCTGGCGCGCCGCGCGAGTAGGGTGGATGTGGATTGGCATCGCCTTTATGACCCTGGCGTTTTTTTCGTTGCTTGCGATGCTTTCTATGGAAAACGTGAGCTTCGTGGTGCCCATCACTGCGTTGAGCTACGCCGCCGGCTCCATTGGCGCCACATTATTCCTGCGCGAAAAAATCAGCACGCAGCGCTGGCTGGGCGTTCTTGTTGTTTGTATTGGCGTCACGCTAGTCTGGCTCAGCCGCCGGTAGACACCAAATACCGATTCTTTCGCAATGCTGCCGCTTATTTGAAGTCCTTGGGGACTCGGCCCAAAAACCTAGCTTTCTTTACTTAATGACCTACGACTTAGAACCGACAATTCCCTAAGGCTTTTGCGGTTCGGCCTGCGTAGCCGTGCCAATCTTGATCGTCGATCCAAACCGCTTGTAGTTTGAATAATGGACGGCAATGCGAACGTGCACATCGTCGTTGGTCTTGAAGTGCAGCACGTCATCCGCGCGAGTGTACGTCGGAAACCAGTAGTGACCCTCGATATTCTCGCGGTAATTCTCGAAATGCGCAAATGCGTAGTCGTCTTTCTTCCTTACCAATCCTGTGGACGTCCCTGAAGTTTTCACAATCTGAAGATCCTTGTCATCCACCCACACCCGTCCTGTGAAGTACCGCTGGCCTTTTTCTAATTTTTTAGGCGCAATGTCAAAAACGTAGGTATTGAGTTCATCCACGTGTTCCCGGCCCACATACTTTACATCGTAGTTCGGCAACTCTGCGGTTGTCATGACAAAAGGCCACACCTTTTCGATGTCGTCAAAGTCCTCTTTTGTAAAGCCAATCCGGGTAATCGTCGGCACGGGCGCGAACGTGTCGTGCTCGTACCGTTTGCCTTCCGGCGTAAAAAGGATATCTGTGACCTTTCGATATTCCCCGTCCACTTGGCCGTCCTGATCGATGGTTTGAAATGTAACGTCCTGCGTATACGTGAAGTTGCCGCGCTCTTTCCGGAAGTCTTCCTCGCGCTGCGTGAATTTCTGGATGATTTCGTCCACCGGCAGGGCCGGCGGTTCGTTCGTGATATGGGAAGCTTTTTCGCGCGGCCCCGCCGATGATTGAGGCGCAGGGGCCGGCGCTGCCGCAGTTACCATCCCCGGAGGCGGGGCCGGCAAAGGCCCGCGCACCTGCGCCGCAACCGGCAGGGTGAGAGCGACCATTCCCGCAATCAACGCAATCGTCACCGAGGCGTGTTTTACGCGACTCATGAACAATGGGCGTCCAAACATGTTCGTTTTCTCCTCAAACCCTTCCTCCATTGTACTGTAAGGTTCGATGCGAACTCTGCTCCGCGCGTGGCCAGTGTTTCGTCCAGGCACATCTCCTTTTAGTCGCGCTAAACGGTCCATTTCACGATACTTCATGCGCGATTTCTTGGTTCTGGTATTACAATCAATCCCCTGAATCAGGCCGTCCTATTCGGAGGAAGAGTGAAAGCATCCGCGAGGACTTATGGGCCATCCGCTTCTTGACCTGACCAACAAGACCGCAGTTGTCATTGGCGGCACCAGCGGCATTGGACTCGCCCTGGCCCGCGGCCTCGCGCAAGCGGGCGCAAATGTCGTGGCCACCGGCCGCCGCGAAGAATTGGTAAAAAAAGTCGCTGCGGGAATTGTGGCTCTTGGCCGCCGATCTCTCGCCCAGCCCTGTGACGTCACCGACGATTCCAGCATCGAGCACCTGTTGAAATCCGCTTGCAAAGAATTCGGCAGCGTTCAGATTCTCGTGAATTGCGCCGGCCGCACTAAAAAAATGCCAACGCTCGATTTTCCTGAATCCGAGTGGAACGCCATTATCGAAACCAACCTGACTGGAACGCTTCGTGCCTGCCGCATCTTCGGCCGCCACATGATTGACCATGGCTACGGCCGCATCATCAATATCGGTTCGCTCTCCTCGCTCGTCGGCTTGTTCGAAGTCGCCGCTTACGGCGCGAGCAAAGCTGCAGTCGCCTCACTCACCAAAACATTGGCCATCGAATGGGCCACGTCCGGAGTCTGTGTCAATGCGCTCATTCCGGGCGTCTTGCGTACCGAACTAAACGCATCTTTGCTCGACGGCACGGAGCGCGGCAAGGAATTTTTGGTACGCACACCGATGGGGCGTTTCGGCAAACCAGAAGAACTCGTGGGCCCCGCCGTCTTTCTCGCGTCCGATGCCGCAAGTTTTGTCACAGGACATCTGCTGGTAGTCGACGGCGGAATTATGGCCAGTGGCGTGAATCATTGACCTGTTGCCGCCCTAACAGGCGCCAAACACTGCGTTTATTGGCTGCTCTTCGCGGCAACGCTGGCCGTTTTCATCCGTGCCCGCGATTCCTTCACAATTGTCAAAAACTTCCGCGCATTCTCAGCGATAACTTCTGGCTTCCCCGACCTCAGCGCCTCCACCTGCACCAATTCTCCTCCAACGCCTAAAGCCACAGCTCCGGCTTCAATAAACTCACAAGCAGTATTGAAATTCACACCGCCGGTCGGCACAAACGGAATTTGCGGAAACGGTCCCTTCAAGGCCTTGATGTATTTTGCCCCTCCCACCTGTCCGCACGGAAAAACCTTCACGAAATCCGCTCCCGCTTCCCACGCCGCCATGATTTCCGTTGGCGTCAACGCACCCGCCATTACCAATTTCCTTTCTTTCTTAGCAAGTTCAATCATGGGAAGGTTCAGCCCCGGGCTTACCAAAAACTGCGCGCCCGCATCCAGGCATAGCCGCGCCGCTCCCGCGTTTAGCACAGTCCCAGCTCCGATGAGAACATCCGAAGCTCCGCTCCTTGCCAACTCGCGAATCACGTCCACGGCCCCCGGCACGGTCATCGTAATCTCTACGATCGGAATCCCGCCTTCACAGACGGCATCCGCAACCATTCGCGCTTCTCTCGCCGAAGCTGCCCGCACCACGGGCACTACTCCAATTTCAAGAATCCTATCGCGAACTCTTCGCTTGTCCATTTGCATCCGCCCTCAAAAGCAACATCTCTCTGTTGTCACCGCGCAATTCGCGCGCCCACGCCTTTCATCACCTGCATCACTTCTTGGAACGTCACCATCGAAGTATCGCCCGGAGTCGTCATCGCCAGCGCTCCATGTGCTGCGCCGCATTCCACCGCCCACTGCGGCTCCTGGCCTGCCAGGAATCCGTAAATTAGACCCGACGCGAATGAATCCCCTCCTCCAACACGGTCAAAGATCTCCAAATTCTCGCGGTTTTTCGCCTGATAAAACTTCCCATCGCAATAGCAAATCGCGCCCCAATCATTCATCGTCGCCGTTTTCGCCTTTCGCAGGGTTGTGGCCACGACGTTGAACGGGTAGTCCTTCACCACTTTCACGATCATCTGCTTGAATCCCTCCACCTCAAACGCGGAAAGGTGTTCATCCATGCCTGGGACTTCGTAACCCAGCGCTGCGGAGAAATCCTCCTCGTTCCCCAGCATCACGTCCACATGCGGCGCAAGCTTCCGGTTTACTTCCTGCGCCTGCTTCTTTCCTCCCAGCGACTTCCAAAGCGACGCCCGGTAATTCAGGTCATAAGAAACAATCGTCCCGTTCTTGCGCGCCGCCTGCATAGCTTCCAGTGCCACTTCCGGCGTTGTCCCGGAGAGCGCACAGAAAATCCCGCCGGTATGAAACCACCGCGCGCCATGCTTCCCAAAAATTTCGTTCCAGTCAATTTCTCCCGGTTTCAAATTCGACGCCGCCGTGTGCCCACGGTCATAACTTCCCAGCGCCGCACGCACGCCAAGCCCGCGCTCAGTAAAGTTCAGTCCGTTGCGCGCCGCTCGCCCCACGCCGTCGTGCTCCACCCAGCGAATCAGCGACTGGTCCACCCCGCCTTGATAAATTAGGTCCTGCAAGAGCCGCCCCACCGGATCATCCGCAAACGCCGTAACCACTGCCGTGTCTAAACCGAAGCAGCGCTTCAACCCGCGCGCAACGTTGTACTCCCCGCCGCCCTCGCACACCTCAAAGCTGCGCGTCGTCGCAATCCGCCGCCCGCCCGGATCGAACCGCAGCATCACTTCGCCCAGGCTCACCAAATCCCACCGGCACTCCTTCTTCGACTTAATCGTTAGCGCCATCCATTCTCCTCAACTCAATCCATCTAACAAATGCTGCCCTCAGTGCACTATTCTTCTGCCTTCTGCCTTCTGCCTTTCACTCCATGCTCACCGGCTCCAGCCTCGGTGCCAGCAAATGAATCACTCCTAGCGCCGCCAAATACGCAAAGCCCGCCAGCGCAAAAGGAATCTCGTAACTCCCCGTCCACTGGAGCACATGCCCCACCACCGTGGCGATGAACAGTCCACCAAGCGCGCCTACCATCCCGCCCATTCCTACTACCGAGCCTACAGCCCTCGCGGGAAACATGTCCGAGGTAATCGTATACAGATTCGCGGAAAATCCCTGATGGCATGCTGCCGCCAACCCAATCAGTGCAACAGCAGACCACGTGCTCTCCACACGGTATGCAAAGACCACCGGAATCACCCCCACCGCGCAAAGTAACATCGCCGTCTTTCGCGCAGCGTTGACGCTTCGCCCGCGCTTGATTAGAGAAGACGAGATCCAACCGCCCATAACGCTTCCAACATCCGAAATGACGTAAATCACCATGATCGGAATCCCGATTCCCGTCAACGCCAGTCCGTGCTTGTCCTGCAGGAATCCCGGCACCCAAAAAAGGTAGAACCACCAGATCGGGTCCGTTAGAAATTTCCCCAGGGCGAACGCCCATGTTTGTCGAAGTGGAATCAGCTCGAACCATGCCAGGAGTTGCTGCCAGAAAGATAGTTTGGCTGTACTCAAGCCTTCTTGCCTGTCGCTCCTTATGTATGCCAGTTCCTCTCTCGAAACGCGCTTGTGCTCTTCTGGATTGCCATAAACCAGCAGCCAAAGTATCAGCCACGCGAACCCAATCGCCCCGATGCCCACAAAGGCGCTTCGCCAGCCCCAATGCACCACAATCCACGGCACGATGAGCGGCGTAATGATGGCGCCGATGTTCGTTCCGGCGTTGAAAATCCCCGTCGCCAGCGCCCGCTCTTTCTTTGGAAACCATTCCGCCACTGCTTTGATACTCGCGGGAAAAACTGCCGGCTCCCCCAACCCTAACGCATAACGCGACAGCGCAAACCCTCTCAGGGAATTCGCGAGAGCGGTCCCCATGGATGCCAAGCTCCAGAAAATCATCGCCACGGCGTAACCCAACCGCGTACCCAGGCGATCCACAAGCCAGCCCATCGTCACCATGCCCACCGCATAGGCGATCTGGAACGCTTCCACTAACTTCGCGTAGTCAATTTCGTTCCAATGAAATTCGCCCATCAAGGTGGTCTTGAGCACGCCCAAAACCTGCCGGTCCATGTAATTCTTCGTGACTCCCAGCAGCAAGAGCCCGCAAATCACCCACCGAAAATATCCAACGCGCGAGGAAACCTTCGATCGAGTCGCCTCCTCTGCGATGACACCCTCCGCCTTCGGGGTCAAAACTTCGCCTGTTCGTGTGGGTTGCGCTGGATCCATAGATTCCGAACGGCAAGCTGTTCGTTTTGTGGCGAGCTCAGTCCAAATTCACTATAAAAACCGCCGCCAAGCGCGTCAAACTCTAAAAAACTACGCTCCAAATTCAATGTGGCTCAACAAATCGAACAGGATACTCCCTGAGCCGGACAGTCTCTTTTCTGCTTTCTGCTTTCTGCTTTCTGCTTTCTGCTTTCTGCTTTCTGCTTTCTGCTTCTGCTTTCTCACCAGCTATGCATCGTCCCATCCATCTTCCGGTTAATCGGCAAATACGCTCGCTTGTATGGATACTTTCCTGCCAGCGCCTCATCAATATCGACACCCAGCCCCGGCGCATCGCCCGGATGCATCATCCCGTCCGAAAAGCTGTATTTGTGGGGAAACACCTGGTCCGTCTCCTCGCTGTGCCGCATGTATTCCTGAATCCCAAAATTGTGCACGCTCAAATCAAAATGCAGCGCCGCGGCCATGCACACAGGGCTCATGTCCGTCGCGCCATGACAACCCGTCCGCACGTGATACAGTTCTGCCAAACTTGCGATCTTCCGCACATGTGAAATCCCGCCCGCATGCACCACCGCGGTTCTAATGTAATCAATCAATTGTTCCTGGATAAGCTGCTGGCAATCGTAAATCGAATTGAACACTTCCCCCACCGCAATCGGCGTCGTCGTATGCTTGCGAATCAGCCGGAATCCTTCCTGCAACTCCGCCGGAGTCGGATCCTCCAGCCAAAACAAATGATAAGGCTCCAAGCTCTTCCCCACCCGCGCCGCCTCGTTTGGCGTCAACCGGTGGTGCACGTCATGCAACAACGGCAAGTCCTCGCCAAATTCCTTCCGCAGCCGCGCAAACAATTGCGGAACAAAATTCATGTACAGTTCCGAGTTCCACACATCTTCCTGCGGCCAATCTTTCGTCGCCGGCTCGTAGTACATCTCCCCTTTCCCCACACCGTACGTGCTTGGGATTCCCGGAATCCCGCTTTGCGCGCGAATCGCCTTATAGCCGAGCTTCTGGTAGTGCGCCACCGCATTGACCGTATCCTCGATGTCCCGCCCGTTCGCGTGTCCATAAACCAGCACGCCTTCGCGCGACGCGCCTCCTAATAACTGATACACCGGAACGTTCAGCGTCTTACCTTTTATGTCCCACAGCGCCATGTCCACGGCCGAAATCGCGCACATGGTGATTGGCCCGCGCCGCCAGTACGCTCCTTTGTAAAGGTATTGCCACGTATCCTCGATCCGCCGAGCATCTCGTCCAATCAGTAGCGGGATCACGTGATCTGTCAGGTAGCTGGCCACGGCCAGCTCCCGGCCATTCACCGTCGCATCGCCCAACCCGCAAACCCCGTCCTCGGTCGTGATCTTGAGCGTCACAAAGTTCCGCCCGGGACTGCACACAATCACCTTCGCATCTTTAATCTTCATCTCTCTCCGCCACTTCCAAAGCACATAGTCCCCTCGCGTTCCCTTCCACTCTTACCCGATTGGCAGAGAACAGAAATTAGAGATCAGAAATCCGAGGCCATAGGCAAAGGCCAATTCTCTGCCAGACCTCTTTCTTCTGCCTTCTGCCTTCTGCCTTCTGCCTTCTGCCTTCTGCCTTCTGCCTTCCGATCTCCGCCTCAAATGGCCCAAAACATATATCAGGTGCCCTTCCCACTTTCAAATCCGAACGTTGGCCACCTCTGTCAATTCCTCCCGCTCAAATGCCAATTTAACCTCACCTCGCACGCCATTTCTCGGTTCTCTAAGCGTCAGTAATGACGTGAGCACACATGCTTTACCTGCTAATTGCCCTAGTACTATGACCACCCTATTCTGAGCGAGCAGAAGGCGTCCTCGAAGGATAGCGCGCACAACTCTCTTTCGTTCGCGACCAGGTCATGGTTGCCATCCCAGCGTGCAGCCTTATGCGGGCGGAGTAAGCCCTAAAGGGCATCGCTCCACCGGAGATTCGAATGACCGGCGAGGGTCTAAGGAGAATTACCGTGAGGAAAGTTGTCCCCAAGGCTTTGATTTTTGCCAGCCTTCTCATCATTGCTCTTTTCGCAAGTTCCTGCAGCCTGAAGCGCCCGACCGGCACCGGTGGAGGCACGGGCGGAGGCGGAGGCACGGGCGGGGGTACGGGAGGGGGTGGAGGTACATCCACCGGGCCGTTCACAATTGCCGGCTCGGTCGTTGGCCTGACGGGAACCGGCCTGGTTCTCCAGGACAACGGGGGCGACGACCTCACGATAACAGGCACCGGCACGGTCAACTTCACGTTCAAGACAGCGATCGTCAGCGGCGGCACTTACAAAGTGACGATCAAGACGCAGCCTTCCGGTCCGGCGCAAAGCTGCAGCGTGACCAACGCAACCGGGACTGCTCTGGCTAACGTTAGTAATGTTCAAGTTACTTGCGGCAATATCTTCCCCATTAGCGGAACGGTTTCCGGCCTGGTCGGAGCCGGCTTGGTTTTGCAAGATAACGCCGCCGACAACCTCAACATATCTGGAACTGGCAATGTAAGTTTCACCTTTGCCACTCCAATCGCGGCCGGCTCGACTTATGCCGTGACGATTCTTACGCAGCCCTCGGCCCCGGGCCAGACGTGCACCGTACTCAATGGCACTGGCACGGCTAACGGCCCCGTCAGCAATGTGCAAATTATTTGTCCCCAGCCCGCCTTTGTGATTGGCGGATCGGTGGTTGGGCTTGTGCCCGGTACTGGCAATACAGTCGAACTCCAAGACAACGCTGGCGACGACCTTTTCGTGACCGGGAACACGAGCTTTACGTTTCCGACGCAAATCACAAATGGCAGCATATATAACGTCTCCGTGTTCTTGCAGCCGACCAGCCAGCCGCAGCCATGCAACAGGTTCAATTACACCGGCATCGCCAAGGCCAATGTTTCCGACGTTCTCATTGATTGCCAGCACAACGACTGGAACTGGATCTCTTGGTACATCGGCAGTACCAACAAAGCCGACAATTACGCTACAGCTGCAACGCCCATCCCCGTTCAGGACCTGAACACTCCCGGCGGCCGCGACTTCGCCATGACCTGGACCGATAGCGTAGGTCGCAAATGGCTCTTCGGCGGCTTTGGCTACCCGTTGCTATCTCCTTATGGCGCCCAAGGTCCGGGGTTCTTGTATGACATGTGGTTTTTCGATGGTGTTTGGAATCCAGCAGACGCCGGTCTCGCCGGCAACGGTACCTGGCCTCAGCTCGAACTGATTAATGTGTTGGGCAATTACCCCGCCGCCGTGGGCGGCACCGGCCACCCGGGCTCGCGTTGGGGCGGCGTAACTTGGACTGACGCCTCCAACAACCTTTGGATGTTTGGCGGCCAAGGGTTCCCTTCCAGCGGCCTCGACTACGAACTCCTCAACGACGTCTGGGAATTCACACCGGGGGCGGGCTTCAACGGAGATGGCAGCTTCCCCGGCACTTGGACCTGGCGCGGCGGGTCGAACTCAGGGAATACGTCAACGACTGCCACTTTCCCAGGCGGACGCTGGGCGTCCGGCAACTTCACTGACACAGCCGGCAACGTGTGGCTCTTTGGCGGCCAAGGCGCAGACTCAGCCGGCACCATCGGCCTTCTGAACGATCTCTGGAAATACAACATCGCCGCCCAGACGTGGACCCTTGTTTCCGGGTCGACCTCGGCCAACCAGAACGGCACGTACCCTGCGGCAGTGGGCGGGACTGGCACGCCGGGCGGACGCCAAAATGCGACCCTTTGGGTCGATTCCACCGGAACCGTCTGGCTCTTCGGCGGATTCGGCCTCGACTCGATTGGAACCAGCGTCGCTCCGGGCATAGGCGCGACCCTAAACGACCTGTGGAAGTTCACGGGCGGCCAGTGGACCTGGGTCTCTGGCGGCGGAACGACGGGGCTGGCCAATCAGAACGGCGCTTACGGCACACAAACGCAAGCGGCTGCAGGCAACTTCCCCGGCTCGCGCTGGGGCGCGGTGGGCTGGACCGATCCCAACAACAACCTCTTTTTCTACGGCGGCTTTGGCTACGGTTCCGTCGTCACCCAACCCGTGGGCTTCCTGGACGACATTTGGGAATACCAAGCCAGCAGCGGCCAGTGGATTTGGTGGAAAGGCTCGAGCAACGTCAACGAAAGCGGCGCCTATCTCACGAACGGCATACCGTTTGTGAACAACAATGCTGGCGCTCGCCGCGGAACCGCGATCTGGCAGCCCGACCCAGTCACCCGCTACGTCTTCATGTTCGGTGGAGAGGGCTTCGACTCTTCTACGGGCGCTCCTCCAGGCTACCTGAACGATCTCTGGACGTATTTGGCGTTCCCGTAAACTTTTGCCCGGGCCCTTGCGTGTTGCCAACGTGATACGTGGCAATGGCCCCAGTTACCTCAATCTCCCTAAGGGGCGGACTCCAATCCGCCCCATTTTTTTGGAATAGGGCTTACCCTGGACTTCGAACGGCTTGTCTACGGTGACGTTTCAAGAGTCGCCACTTCTTCCCTCTTCACCGTGTTCGGAGGCAGGGTTACGTCCAAGTCTCAGCTTTTCAGAGTTTTCCGTCTTTGTTCCCTCTTTAAAGCTTACGCCTTGGCGTAATTCTTCAATCGTTTCGCCAGCTTCTCGATCTCTTGCGTCTGCTTGAAGATGCTCACCGAAAAAACCTGCGCCGTGGGGACGTGCTCAAGCTCAGCGCGAAGGTCGCGCACACGCATAAAGAGTTGCTCCATGGTTTCGCGAAACTCTTTTTCTTGAGCCTGCAGTCTCGCGCTGGGTGAAATCGGCACGGGCTTCTCCTCGTCTTGCTTTTCCGATGGCTCGGGAGGATCCAGCGGCGTCCTGCGCCTCGGGTGGGGCACGGGCGGACAACCTTGGAAGAGCAAAAGTGCGAAAGAACCGCCAGCAAAATCTCTGAGGAACGACCGGCGCGTATCCATGGCATGCCTCCAGAGGAGAGTTAGGAGAAGTGCATCATAGTCCATCTCAAAGGGAGGCGGAGGAATCAAGCTCCAAACATCGCAGGGCCGCGGGAACGAGCAGCTTTATTAGCTTTCGGCGGTGCTCAGGCGCCTTTGAGACAGGTCAAATCCCACAAACGAACCCGATTGTCCTGGTGCCACGATGTATCGTGCCCCTATCGGAGACTGGAAGCACTCCTCGCGACGCGTTCGATGACGAACTCCAACCAGGTTTCGGGGTCATCATGCAGAGCATTGTAGTCGGCATTGGGCAGAAGTTGATGCGCGGGATTCAAGGCCAGGGTTTTGACCTTCGGATATTTCTCCTTCAGCCAAGCCACCATTTCGCTCCGAGATTCATCCGGTGCCCCGTGACCAACGATGAAAAGGTCATACTTTTGGATAGAGGATAAAAGAACTCTTGCGGCTTCGTTGCTCAAAACAGAGATGACGCCGTAGCCGCGGCTTCGGAGCAGTTTGGCGGTTCGAAGGCCCAACTCTTCGTCGTAGGCGATTTGGAAAATGCGCTTGAGCGTTCGTTTCGCGGGGGGCAGGTTCAACTGCGCGACAACCTGGTGAGTTTCTTCGTCGGTGGCAATGCATTCGTTCGAAGTGCGTTTCGACAGGTTATCGAGCGTTATCCTGGCGATCTCCAAGCCATTGACCACGCTCCGCTTTACCGTGGAACCATCAGGCATAACCTCGAGAATTTCGTACGACCGGTACACGAGTTCCCTCTTCCCGGGCAGGGGCGAAAACACGCAGCGCCAAATCGCTCGCAACCGCGAACGAATGACGCCTCCGCCACTTCGAGGCACCAGAAAGCCTTACCAGCCAGTTTTTCGAACTTGCGCTGTGTGCTAGGTGGGAGGACTGTAGACCACAAAGTTGCGGTCGTCAAGGTGCTGTCGCGCAGGGCACACTGTAAATCTCGACACTTGTACAAAGTTGGACAAAAGGAGCCATGTTTACCAAATTGATTGTTTATAGAAACCTTGGCGCGTTTCCACTCGAGGTCTGCGTGTCTCAGCAAAGTTTCTGGGCGCCACCAGGCTATTGCTCGAGCTTGAAGATGCGCTCCATGAGCAGCCACTTTTCGCCGGGCTTCGCATTCGGCAGCGGCTTTTGAAACTTCCACATCAGCTCTTCCCACTCGCGGACTTTTGGATTCGCGGCGTCGGCTTTGGCCTTAGCGTCGAAGGAAAATTTGTCGTTCACTTCCATGACCATGAACATGCGCGTGCCGAGGAGATAGATTTCCATGTCCTCGATGCCCGCGTCGCGAATGCTCTTGGTGATTTCCGGCCAGATTTTTTTGTGATAGCGGCGGTATTCGGCAATGAGTTGAGCATCGTCGTTCAGGTCGAGCGTGAGGCAGTAGCATTTGGTCATAGAACCTCGGATTTCGTCACTGGGAGTCTATCGGTTTGGCTGCCCGAGCGCAGCGAAGATGAAGAGAGATTCCTCGACTGCGCAGGCCGACGCTCCGCAGGAGCGGAGCGGAAGAGAAAGCATCGGCCTGCTTCGCTCGGAATGACACTGCTCGTTCCTAACGCCAACTGGATTTCCGCGCCCGCCGCTAAATTGAAACCCTTTCCGCTGCCAATGCCGCTTTGGGTTTGTAACCAGAGACGGCGAAATAGAGAACATAGGCGTAGCAAAGCAACGGAACCCAGAAGGCGCGCTGGATGTTGGACAGGTCCGAGATTTTGCCCATGATGGGCGGCACGACCATCGCTCCACTAATCGCCATGATGAGCAGCGAAGAGCCGCGCTTGGTGAAAGGACCGAGATTCTTGATGCCGAGTGCGAAAATCGTGGGAAACATGATGGAGTGGAATAAGCCGATGAGCACAACGGCGTAAATCGGCACGAGGCCAGCGGTGGAAGTTGCGACGAGAGCGCATGCCAGCGCGCCAAAAGCAAATGCCGCGAGCAGGCGCGCGGCGGGAATGGGCTTCATTAATGCGGACCCAACAAAGCGCCCGATCATAAAGCCCACTGCGTGCATCACCAAGTATCGGTTCGCCCCTCGAGGGCCGAGAGACGCTTGCGCATGCATTACAAAGCGGATGACGAAGCTGCCGACGCCCACCTGCGCGCCGACGTACAGAAATTGCGCGATGACGCCGCTCACGAGATGTTTATGACCGAGAACGCCCCGCCAGCTCGCGGACGCTTCGGCTTCGCCTGATGCGGATTGCTCGCGGATTTCTGGTAAGTGCGCGAAGTAAATGATGGCGGCGACTACGAGAAAAATGCCGCCGATGGCCAGGTATGGAATGCGAACCGTGGCGGTTTGCGCGGCGCGATAGGCTTGCAAAGCAGCGGGGCTGAGACGCGCTAGCTCCTCCGCGCTCGGCACCGATGCAGGAAGGATCATTGGTCCGATAACAAACAGCGCGACGACGTAGCCTACTCCATTAAATGATTGCGCGACATTGAGGCGACGCTCGCTGCTTTCCGGCGGGCCGAGGATCGTTGCATAGGGATTGGCAGCGACTTCAAGGAAGCTCTGGCCGCTCGCCAGCACGAACGAGGAAAGCAGAAACAATCCGTAAACGCCGAGCGACCCGGCAGGGACAAAGAGGAAAGCCCCGGCGGCGCACAGAAAAAGGCCGCTGAGGATTCCGCGTTTGTAACCGATGCGCTCCATGAGGCGCCCGGCTACGAGCGCCGCGAGAAAGTAGCCGCCGAAGAAAGCAACTTGAATGAAGGAGGACTGAAAGTCGCTAAGGCTGAAGGCGGATTTGAAGTGTGGAATGAGAACGTCGTTGAGGTTGACGCCGAAGGCCCAAAGAAAGAAAAGGCTGGTGATTAAAATGAACGGCAAGACGTATTTTCGTTCGGTAAGAGGGGCGGATTGAGACGGCAAGTGTCCTCCTGATTCGACTTCGTGCCAACCCAGGAATGATAGATTCCTCACCTCCGTTCGCCAACGACGCGACCGGGTTCGGAATGACAATCAGCGGCTACCCAAAAGCTGGCGACGTAAAGCCGCCGCTACGTCAAAGCGCGGTCGAGATGCACGTAGCCGCCGTCCACGAGAACATGCTGGCCGGTGATGTGGCTGGCCTGCGGCGAAATCAGGAACAGCACCATCGCGGCGATTTCTTCGGGTTGCGTCATGCGCTTGCCGAGCGGAATTTTGGAGACGATGTGCTGGAGCTTTTCCTCGGGATTGGGAAAAGTGTTGAGCCACCACTTGTACAGAGGGGTCATGACTTCGGCGGGAACGAGGGCGTTAACGCGCATACCGTAAGGGAGCAATTCGCAAGCCCAATCGCGCGTGAGAGAGAGAATCGCTCCTTTGGCGGAAGTGTAGCCGGAAGTTTTCCCTTGGCCGGTCATGGCGACTTTGGAGGCGATGTTGACGATGTTGCCCTGGTTTTTTTTGAGCGCGGGCAAAGCGTAGTGCGCCATATTGTAGTAATGGAGCAGATTCAGTTGCAGCGACTTGAGGTATTTTTCGGGCGAGCCGGTTTCGAGGCCGACGTTGTCATTGACCCCGACATTGTTCACCAGGACATCGAGGCGGCCAAATTCGCGGAGCGTTTGATCCACGATGGCGGCACAATTCTCCGCGGGAATCACGTCTGTAACGGTGAAGCTGCATTTTGCTCCGCTATCGCTCAACTCGACCTTGAGCTTGTTCCCTGCTTCGGCGTCTTTGTCGACGAACACGGGGACGGCGCCCTCGCGCGCGCAGCCGCGCACGATGGCCGCGCCAATTCCCTTCCCTCCACCGGTGACCAGGACAACTTTGTCTTTAAGCTGCAAGTCCACGTTTCGCCGCTTTCAGTTGATAGAAGTCTGACGCGTTGCCGCCAAAGATTTTCTCCTTAATGTCCGCCGCGCAATCCTGGACATAATCTTCGACGATCTCGAGTACCTGCTGATAGCTGGCGGCAAGCAGGCACACCGGCCAATCCGAGCCGAACATCAAGCGTTTGGGGCCAAACGCACCGAATACTACATCCAAGTAAGGCCAGAAATCCTCTTTCTTCCAATTTTTCCAGTCGGCTTCCGTGACGAGCCCGGAGAGTTTGCAATAGACGTTAGGCTTTGCGGCGATGTTTTGAATCATGACGGCCCAGCCGGCGCGGCTGCGGGCTTTGATGTCGGGCTTGGCGATATGGTCGATAGCAAATTTTTGTTCGGGAAAATGGGCGACGAGCTCGACGGCGGCGGGCAATTGTTCGGGATAGATAAGTATGTCGTAGGTGAAACCGTATTGCTGCAATAAGGCCAGGCCTCGGACGAAATCTGGGCGGACGAGGAAATGGTCGTCGGGCTCATCCTGAGCAATATGACGGAAGCCGCAGAGCTTGTCGAACCGCGAGAAGTGCTTCAGGCGCTTGGAGACGTGAGGAGAACAGAGGTCCACCCAGCCGACGACTCCGGCGATGCTGGAGTTGCGCTGGGCGAGTTGCAGCAAGAAAAGCGTTTCTTCCTCGGATTGATCGGCTTGCACGGCGATGGTGGCGTCAATATTGTTGGCCTTGCGCTCTTCATCGAGATTCTCGGGCATGAAATCGCGCTTCAGGAAGGACATTTCGTCGGTGATCCACGAGTGGCGGACGGCGTTGTATTGCCAGAAGTGTTGATGCGAATCGATTCTCATTTTCCACCGAGACACAAATTCCTGCCGCTCATCCGTGGAGATTGAAAAAGCCGCCATCGATCGGGTAATCGGTGCCGGTGATGAAAGCTGCTTCGTCAGAACACAAAAACAGGGCCAGGGCGGCGACTTCTTTCGGATCCGCCATCCGGCCAATGGGCTGCGTTTCAGAAAGCTTTTGAAACATTTCCTTCTCGCGGCCGGGATAATTCTTTTTCAAATAGCCGTCCACGAAGGCAGTGTGAACGCGCGCGGGCGAGATGCAATTGCAGCGAATCTTGTGGGGCAAATAGTCGCGCGCCACGGAAAGGGTCATGGACAGGGCTGCGCCCTTGCTCATGGAATAGGCAAAGCGATCAGCGAGGCCGGCGGTGGCAGCGATGGAAGCCATGTTTACGATGGCACCGCCGCCGCTGGCTTTCATGGACTCGATAGCCGCGTACATGCAATTGTAGGTTCCCTTCACGTTGACCGTGAACACTCGGTCGAAGTCGGCTTCGGTGGTGGATTCGAGCTTGCCGATGTGGGAAATGCCGGCGCAGTTCACGAGGATGTTGATGGGTTTCTGCGCGGCCAGTGTGTGAAATACTTCGGTCACGGTGCGTTGATTACTAACGTCGCAGACGTAAGCCGTGGCGCAGCCACCGGTTGCAGTGATTTCCTGAGCGGCGGTATTTGCATCTCTTTCGTTGAGATCAACGACCCGCACGACGGCGCCTTCTTGCGCAAACCGCTGCGCGATGGCGCGCCCGATGCCGCTGGCGGCACCGGTAACGATGGCAACCTTGCCGTCGAGGCGGAAGCCTTTCGGCTGTTGCTGATTGTGCGTCAGAGGGAGACTCCTCTCTTCCAGGGGATGAAATCGTCTTGCGAGAGCATTTCCGCTTTGGTGCGCGCTTCTCCGCTCGCGACTTGAATGACGCGGTCCAGAATCGTTTCGCCCATTTTCTCGATAGTCTTTTCGCCGGAAATGATGCCGCCGCAGTCTATATCAATAATGTCAGGCATGCGCTCGGCGAGATTCGTATTGGTTGAGATTTTTAGGACGGGTGCGATGGGATTGCCGGTGGGCGTGCCAAGGCCTGTGGTGAACAAGACGACGTTCGCGCCGGCCCCGACTTGAGCGGTAACACACTCAACGTCATTGCCAGGCGTGCATTGCAGATTGAGTCCGGGCTCGCTGGAATACTCGGGATAATCCAAAACTGCGGTAACCGGAGAAGTGCCGCCCTTTTTGGCAGCGCCGGCGGACTTCATGGCGTCGGTGAGCAAGCCGTCACGGATGTTTCCGGGGGAAGGGTTCATTTCGAATCCGGAAAGAACGGCTTTTGCGCGAGCCGCGTAATCGCGCATAAGTTGCGCGAAACGATCGCCGACTTCCTTGCGAACACAGCGGTCGATTAACTCCTGTTCGACACCGCAGAGCTCGGGAAATTCAGAGAGGATTCCGCGACCGCCGAGAGTGGCGAGTAAATCAGCGGTATGGCCGATGGCTGGATTCGCAGAGAGGCCGGAAAAACCGTCGGAGCCGCCGCACTTCAGGCCGAGGGTGAGTTGCGAAAGAGGTGCGGGCTTGCGCTCCGCTTTGTCTGCTTCGACGAGACCCAGAAAAGTATCGCGGATGGCCTGGGAAATCATCGCGGCTTCTGAAGCGCTCTTTTGCTGTTCGAAAATCAGCAAAGGTTTGCTGAAATTGGGGTCGCGGCGCTTGATTTGGTCTTGCAGAATTTGGACTTGAGCATGTTGACAGCCGAGGCTGAGAACGGTGGCACCGGCCACATTCGGATGATGAATGTAACCGGCGAGCAAGCCGCAGAGATTGTTTGAGTCTTCGCGCGTGCCGCCGCAACCGCCTTCGTGCATGAGAAACTTGATTCCATCCACATTGCGAAAAACTTTGGGGGAAGGCTTGCCTGGTTGCATTTCGCTGAAGGAGAACGACTTTAACACATCCGACTTCCCTTCGCGATGAAGGCGTGCGAGTTCGGCGACCTGGCGGCGGTAAACTTGAGGCGCGGCAAAGCCTAATTCTTCTTCGAAGGCTTGCTTCAGGACGGCTAGATTGCGGTTTTCGCAGAAAACCAGGGGAAGGACGAGCCAGTAATTGCGGGAGCCCACTTGGCCGTCGGCACGGTGATAGCCGGAGAAAGTCCTGTTGCGCCAGGCGGAAACATCAGGCGGCACCCACGCGCGGCCGGCTTTTTCGGATTCGTGAAAGGAGGTCGCGGCGTGACGAATGTTGCGGGTCGAGAGCAGATCTCCAGCTACCAGGGGTTCGACCGTTTTGCCAACGAGCACGCCATACATGATGATGTCCCCGCCGGCAGAAATATCCTGCGTAACGAACTTGTGCTTGGCGGGCACGTCTGAGGACAGGACATAGCCCGTGCCCTGAAAACTGATGCGCTCGCCCTTGCGCAGATCCGTGAGTGCCACGAGGACGTTGTCGCGCGGGTCCAACTTGAGGACGCGGCCTTGGGTTACTCCATTACCTGACATCACTGTCCTGCCCTTTGCGTTTTGGCTCGCTCATTCTATCGCAGGGCCTGGCGCAACAGAGAGAAGAGCGTGCGTAAGTGCCGAGCCCCAAATCAATTCCCACCGCATACACGATTTATCAGTGTCCCGATTCCTTCAATCGTGACGCTAACCTCGTCTCCGTCCTTCAGCCACAACGGCGGGTCCTGGGCCATACCTACGCCGCTGGGAGTGCCGGTAAAAATGAGCGTGCCGGGGAGAAGCGTGGTGCTTTGGCTGAGGAAGGAGACCAAAGCCGGGACATCGTGAATCATGTCCCGCGTATTGGCATCCTGCATGATGCGGCCACTAACAATGGTCTGAATTCGCAAACTGCCTGGCTCACGGATGGAATCCGGCGTCACTAGGCACGGGCCGATGGGCGCAAAGGTGTCAAAGCTTTTTCCACGGCACCATTGGGTCCCGCCCATTTTCAACTGCCAGTCGCGGGCGCTGACATCGTTTCCGCAGGTGTAACCGGCGACGTAGTCCAGGGCGCGTTCGGGGGAGACATCCTTGCATTTCTTGCCCATGACTACAACGAGTTCACCTTCGTAATCAACCTGGCTGCTTTTCGCACTTACTGGCAGGCGTATTGGCTCGCCGGGATCCTGGACCGTGTTAGGGCCCTTGGCAAAAACTACGGGATATTCCGCAACTCCCATGCCGACTTCATCGGCATGGCGGCGATAGTTCTGGCCGATGCACCAAATCATTGCTGGGACCACCGGTGCGAGGATTCTACGAATATTTGCAGCTTCATTCGTGACCTTGAATCCGTCGAACAGGTCGCCATCTATTCGAAAAAAGGAATCACTTTTCTCTTGTTCAGCGTAGTGAATCTTTCCCGAGGGATCTTCGTAGCGAATGATCTTCATGCCCGTCCCAAGTTCGTTTCAAGGCTTGCATCTTAGCAAGAACGCTTCCTTCTGAAAAACCGGCATTGTACTTTATTATTTGAGACGGCTGTTCCGGGTGAAAACCTGAACGCAAGGCGCGGTCGCTTTCCGGAGAGGATTGATGGACGTCCATCAACTTGAACTGTTCCTAGCGGTGATGGACTCGCCCAGTATGACGAAGGCGGCGGAGAAGAGTCATCTCTCCCCGGGCGCGGTAAGCCTCCAACTTCACAACCTTGCTGAAGAGCTGCATACCGAGCTATTCGTGCGCCGCGGGAAACGGCTGGTCCCCACTCCGGCGGCGCTGCGCCTGGCGGAACGCGCCAAAGAAGTTGTGAAGCTGATGGGGCATATCCAGCAGGAGTTTGAGAACGATATAACCAAGGACAGCCGCCCATTTCATTTTGCAACCGGCGTCACGACGCTTATCTACCAGCTTGGCCGGCCCCTGCGGCAATTGCGCAGCCGTTTTCCGAATGCGGAGATTCGAGTGACTGTCAGCGTGACGGAAGAGATGATTGCGGGTTTGCACGACCGGCGGTTCGATCTGGCGCTGATTTCGCTGCCGGTTCCTGGTGCCAATCTTCAAATCATTCCGCTTTTTGATGAGGAACTGCTTATTGTCAGGCCCTCGGCAAAGAAAGCTGCCAGCAACCACATTCGTTCGGTGCGGGCGGCAGATTTGGCGAATGTGCCGTTTCTGCTTTATCCAAAACGGAGCAATGTACGGCGCGCGATTGATGAATTCTTCCGCGAGATCGGCGTCCAGCCGCGCGTACAAATGGAAGCGGAAGACACCGAAGGAATCAAACGGCTGGTGGAGTCGGGGTTTGGCTATTCCGTTCTTCCGGAGCATGCTTTGCGCGGGCGTTCGCACTTTTTGGAAAAGCTGCGAGTGGATGGTCGGCGGATGACGCGAAAGCTGGCGCTGGCGATGGTTCGAACGGAGAGTCCACGGAAATTGACAGAGGCAATTGCGGATTTTCTTCGAGACGCACTTCTTCAGGAAAAATGAAACGACGAAGGGCGCTTCGTTAGCGCCCTGCCTGCGGCAGGCAGGCTTCGGCGCCAAACAACGCGGTTCTAGGGTGGCAGCTTCCCTGTCGCGGGGCCTCAACCGGCGCGCAGGCCGGTCCACTTCTCAAAGTTGGTGCGGAAGAGGCGGTTTACATCGCGCTGAATCGTTTGGCGGGTAATTTCGGCCCCGTCGGAAAGAAGCAATTGATATGCATTTGCAAGGATGGGCCCGAGAGTACGCCGCGTGTTGTGCCATTTGTAGATGACCTGCTCGAGAACACGGGCGTCGGAATGTTGAGGAATGAAGCTCGTCCCGAGTAATTCGATGCGCTCTCGGGTGATCTCCTCGACGATGGAAGGATTGTTGAGGAACCACCAGCAGCCAAATGGCATCAGGTTACAGAACTTGCGGGAATACACGGCAAGCTCGTGCTGATTCTCTCGGCTAAGGACGCTCACAAGAAACCTATTATCCGGAAAATTGCGGCAGAGGTTCTCAATGGAGCGCATGTCGGCTTTGCCAACGGCGTCGCCTGCCAGCCGCAGCCGAGGATTGACCTGTCGCCGTACACCAATCATCAACGACATCGGAATTCCAAATTCGCGGCAAGCAGGCAGCACCGCTTCGCCCAGGATCTTGCTGGTGATGCTCCGTTCGTCCGGGAATTGAAACGTGTCGGGCAGCGAGACAGCCATGTACAGTGGCCGCATGCGCTTCTGCCAGTCGGCAAGGAAGCGGCGGACCTCGCCAATGGATTCTCCCGAAGCGTGTTCGTCGACCGCGTAGCCTTCGTTAGCCAGCCGCTGCCAGTGTTGCGGCCAGCCCCAGAGAATGCGATCCAGGCGCAAAACCGCGTGAAACTGGGGATGATTTTGACCGCCACTCATCCAGACAGGACGCTCCTCCGGGTCGAGCGGATCGTTGGTCATCACTACATCGCTCACGCCCGCGATCTGAAGCACCTCTCGAATGAGGCTCTCGATCGACTGCGCGGCGAAAAATCGCCGGGCTTCCTGCAACCCAGAAGCGTCGGTCGGAAGCCCAAAGGCCTTCAAGACAGCGACAACGCCGCGCGTGGATTCAGAAATGGGGCTGTTTTCGACAAACAATGCCTGCCAGATGGCTTCGGCGCGTTTGGTTTTTGAAAGCTTCCAATACTCCTCGGGAGTTAAATCCGAGGAGCGGAAGAATTCGGCTTCGAGGTAGTGATAGGTAAGGAGTTCGTCGATGCCCCACAAGCCGAGTTTGCCAAAGGCAGGGGGAAACAGATGCGTGTGAATATCAATGACTTGCGTGGAGGCCAGCACGTCTTGCACTTCGGCTAGAATCTGCTCAGACTTCAAGCGCCGGGCTGAACCTGCAGAGGAACCACCCTTACGTTTTTGTGATTTGACGGATGTAGCGGCCATTGAATCGAAAATATAGAAGGCGTCCCGAAAAGTGTCAAACCGAAAAAACTGAAGTGCGTTTTCAGCACCGCTTAACGTCAGGCCGCGGTTTCTTAGTTCCAGGAAACACTATCCGGCTTAAACATCTACTTTAGGAAGTCTAAATGTCCGAGTTGCCTAAATTTGGATTACCATTGGCAGGTCAAAAGCAGCTAGCCGGTTTTCCTGGTTTTTCTTGGAGGTTTTATGAGCACGTCAATTGCTTCCCGCCGAGACTTTCTGAAGATAACAGGTGCCGGAGTGGCTGGCGCTGCTTTGGCGACTACAACATCGGGCTACTCGCGAATCTTGGGCGCAAATGATCGTGTTCGCGTGGCTGTTTGCGGAGTACGCGGCCGCGGCCATGATCACATCCGCGGGTTCGCCCGCGTTCCAAACACGGAGCTTGCTGCACTGTGCGACGTGGACGAAAACGTATTGAACCAGCGCCTTGGCGACGTGGAGAAGATGGGACGGCCAAGACCCAAGTCCTATGTGGATGTTCGCAAGCTACTCGAGGACAAAGATATCGACGCGATTTCCATCGCCACTCCCAATCATTGGCATTCGCTAATTGCGATCTGGGCTTGCCAAGCCGGGAAAGATATCTACGTGGAAAAGCCGTGCTCGCACAACTGGTTTGAAGGGCGGCAACTGGTGCGCGCGGTGAAGAAGTACAACCGAATTTGCCAGCATGGAAGCCAATCGCGCTCGAACCCCGGGATGATCGAGGGCATTGGTCATCTGAAAGACGGCACCATCGGCGACGTCTACCTGGCCCGCGCGATTTGTTACAAGTGGCGGCCAACGATTGGGCACGCTTCGGAGGAACCTGTTCCGGCAGGTGTGCACTATGATCTGTGGACGGGCCCTGCCCCGATGAAGCCGTTCACAAAGAACCGGTTTCACTACAACTGGCATTGGATCTGGGACACCGGCAACGGTGAGGTTGGAAATCAAGCGATTCATGAAATAGATATCGCGCGCTGGGGCTTGGGAGTCGGCTTTCCCGTGCATGTTTCCGCGATGGGCGGGCATTTTATGTTCCAGGACGACCAGCAGACGCCGAATACCCTGCACGCCACGTTCTGCTTCGAGCCGGATGGCAAGCGTAAGATGATGGAACTCGAAGTGAGGCACTGGATCACCAATCACGAGGCGGAGATTGGAACAGGCGCGTACGGTATCGGCGGCATCCCCGCTGCAGGACTGAATGTCGCGGCAAACAAGAAGCCTGCCACCAGCCCAAATAGCCAGTCAGCTACATCTCTGGGACCCAAGGATGCGAAGACCAACACTATCGGAAACATTTTTTATGGATCGAAGGGCTATCTCGCCGCAGATGGGTACGATTCTTACAAGACATGGCTTACGGAGGAGTGCGAACCCGGGCCTTCCGGCAAAGCGTCGGGCGATCACTATGCAAATTTCGTTGATTGCGTTCGCAGCCGTCGCGCCGAAGACATTCACGCGCCGATAGAGGAAGGTCACATCTCTGTGACGCTGGTGCATCTGGCGAACGCGTCGTACCGGCTGGGACGCGCGTTGCGGTTCGATCCCGAGAAGGAGGCGGTAATTGGAGATGACGATGCCAACCGCATGCTCCGTGGGAGCTACCGCGCACCCTACGTGGTACCGGAAGAAGTTTGATCCGCGACGAGGAACAGGACGGTGATCGTGCGGTACGGAATATACGTCTCGCTGGTTTGTGCCGCGGTCATGACGTTTTTTGCGGCCGCTTCGCCTCATCTTGGTGATCGCATCGCGGTCGCAGTCAATCAAGCGCATCGGCGCGTGGATGTTTCCATCGATGGCCAGCCGTTCACATCGTACATCTGGCCGCAAAGGCTTGCGAAGCCGGTGCTTTACCCCCTGCGAACAGCCAAAGGAACGATCATTACCCGCGGTTATCCGCTGGAATCGAGGGCGGCTGAGCGAACCGACCATCCGCATCAGGTCGGCATGTGGCTGAACTACGAAAGCGTGAATGGAATTGATTTCTGGAACAATTCAGAGGCGATTAAACCGCGAGACGCCCCTAAGATGGGGACGATTCAGCAGCGCTCCATCGTTTCAGCAAGAGGGGGGACAGACCAGGGCGAACTCGAGGTCGAAGCGGATTGGCTGACGCATGACAAAAAAGTTCTATTGAAGGAGCATGCCCGCTACGTTTTTCGCGGAGGGCCGAGCTTTCGCAGCGTGGATCGCATCACTACGTTGCAGGCGCAGGGTGAAAAAGTTGTTTTTGCCGACGCAAAAGACGGCATGCTGGGCTTGCGCGTGGTGCGCGCCCTCGAAGCGCCTTCGGACAAGCCCGAAGTGTTCACCGACGCTAGTGGGCGCCCAACGACGGTCGCGAAGCTCGACAACGCAGGCGTCAATGGCGTTTATCTGACCAGCGAGGCCCACAAGGGCGAAGCTGCGTGGGGTACGCGGGGACGCTGGTGCAATCTGAGCGGGAAGGTCGGCGAGGAACCTGTCACGATTTCGATTTTCGATCATCCGTCGAACCCAGGCTTCCCTACGTACTGGCACGCGCGTGGATACGGACTTTTTGCGGCGAATCCATTGGGCGAAAAGATTTTCAGCAATGGCAAGGAAGAGTTGAACCTCACGCTAGCTCCTCACCAGAGTGTCACGTTCCGCTACCGCGTGCTGATTTCGTCGGAGCTCCTGACACCGGAAAGCACCGAAGCCGCTTATAAAGCCTTTGTCGCGGCGTATCACTAGTGCTTTAATGCCCTCAATCCCATGACCTTCCATGTTGGTTTGATTGGCGGCGGCAATATTTCGGAGACGCATGCACGCGCGGCGCAAGCCATTCCCGGAGTGGAGATTGCCGCGGTCTACGGAACCAATTCTGAAAAGATTCGCAGGCTCTGCGGCGAGCATGGCGGGACACCATTTACAGATTTTGCCGCGTTTCTGGCGCATCGACCCATGGACGGAGTCATTATCGGGAGTCCTTCCGGACTCCACGCCACACAAGGAATTGCCGCCGCAAGACACGGCTTGCACGTCTTGACAGAAAAGCCAATCGACATCAGGACAGCGCGCGCCGATGAACTCATTGAAGCGGCAAAACAATCGCGAGTGAAGCTTGGCGTGATCTTTCAAGACCGTTTGAAGCCACACATCCGGCAGCTGAAGGATTGGATCGATCGCGGGCTCCTCGGCAAGCTGCTGCTGGCGGACGCGCGTGTGAAATGGTACCGCCCGCCGGAATACTACGCGAAATCGCGATGGCGCGGCACGCTGGCGCTCGACGGCGGCGGAGCTTTGATGAACCAGGGCATACACACGATTGATTTGCTTCTCTGGCTCCTAGGAGATGTGTCGCGAGTGCAAGCCCGGGTGGCTACGCTACTTCACTCGATCGAGTCTGAAGACACGGCCACGGCCCTGCTCGAGTTTGCCAGCGGCGCGATTGGCCTTTTCCACGCCACGACGGCGGCTTATCCCGGTTATCCGCGGAGGGTGGAGATTACCGGCACGGCGGGCACGGTCGTTCTTGAGCATGACCGCATCGTCTCCGTTGATTTGCGCAAGACCCCGGCGGACAGTGCGAAGTTCGCGGAGCGCGATGAGAATCAAAGCGGTTCGTCCCCCGTGGTCAGCGATTTTCGCGGGCATCAAGCGGTGATTGAAGACTTCCTCTGCGCTATCCAGAACAACACGATGCCCGCGTGCGATGGACGCGAAGGCCGGCACAGCCTGGCCCTCGTCGAAGCCATCTACCGCGCGGCGCATAGCCCTCTAAGAACTGTGGGCGTTTAAAGCAACTTTTGCATTCCAGCAAACACCTTAGGGAAAACTCCTGAGTTGAAATAGGGTCTTCACCGGATGGCATGCCCTTGTTTTCTGTCCTAAAAGGCAAGCGCAGTCCGTTGCGTGTTTGCTGAATTCATCGGATCAAGAGCATTTCTGCAACTTTACTTCGCAACGTGAAAGTCGTGCCTGGAGGCCTTATGCGCAGAGTCTGGTGTGCCATTTTGTTTTCAAGTTTTCTTATCGGCTGTCTGTTTTTCGCGGCCGATGCAGCCGTGGCGCAAGCCGTCAATGGAGCTTTTCTCGGCACAGTCACCGACGTGTGACGTCGACCATCGGCGGCGCCCGCAACATCTATTTTGGTGGGCGGCTTACTTTTTAAAACTCCGGCAAAGCGGCGACTTTGGCCAACCGAGCGGCGGCGGAGCGAAATCTCTGCCGCCTGCCACAACCAAGCGATAAAATAGCCTTGAGATTGAAAGAAACCGGGAGATGCAGTATGCAACGTCAAGTAGCGCGGCGCGACTTTCTTTTTGGAATGGGGGCGGCAACGGCCGCTACGGCAGCGCTTTCCCTTCCACTAAAAGAACTATGCGCCGCCGATCTTCTTTATCCCCCGAGGAATTTGTCCTACTTCGACACGCCCATTTCGCCTGCGCCCGGCGAAATCCATTTTGGATATGCATCCATCACCTGGAATGAAAATGACCGCCAGGCGATTGACGATATTGCTGCACTTGGCTTTCCCGGGATTCAATTGCGGTCCAATGTCCTCAAGGAGTTCTCAGGTCCTGCGGAATTGCGCGACCTGCTCGAAAAGCGTCATCTGAAGATGGTCGCGCTTTCGAGCGGCGGCGTGAACATCGGTGCGCCGGTGGAGTCGGAAGAAATTGCCAAACACGCCGCCCATGCGAAATTTGTGCATGATGTCGGTGGACTCTATCTTCAAGTCACCGATGAAAGGCCCAAAGACCGTGCAGTTACTTCAGAGGATTATGTGCGCCTCGGCAAGCTCATCACCGAAATCGGGAAGCGCACCGCAGACTTGGGAGTCACACTTGGGTATCACAACCATATGGGCACGCTGGGACAAAGTCCCGAAGAAGTAGACCAAATTTTGCAAGCCGCGGACTCTCGCTACGCCAAGCTGGAACTCGATGTCGCGCATTACTTACAAGGCGGGGGGGATCCCGCCAAGGCGATCGAGAAGTACCACGACCGCCTGCTCTTCTTGCATATCAAGGACGTGGAATCACTGCCCAACGCGGAAAATCCGAAGCGCAACTATCGCTTTGTCGAGTTGGGCCGCGGCCGTGTGGACCTCCCCGCCGTGTTTGCTGCTCTAGGAAAAGTAGATTTCCGGGGCTGGGCCATCGTTGAGCTTGATGCCGTGCCGGATAAGTCCCGCACGCCGAAAGAGAGTGGCGAAATCAGCAAGAAGTATCTGGAAGAAAAGCTCAAGGTGGCGGTATGAAATCCCCTTTTCGCGTTGCCGTCATCAATGATGAAATCACGCAGGACTTCGGCCGGGCCTGCGAAATTGCCGCCAAGGAATTCGGCATGGATTGGATCGAGCTGCGCGGCATGTGGAACAAGAACATCCTCAAGCTGGACTCGAAAGAAGTGGAAGAAGCACGCCGCATCTTGGAAAAGAACAAGCTTCGCGTGACGGATATCGCCAGCCCGCTTTTCAAGGTGGATTGGAAAGGGGCGCCTCTCTCGAAATTCAGCCCGAAGCGCGACCAATTCAACGCCGACTTTACTTTCGACCAGCAAGACGAAGTCTTGGACCGCAGCATCGAGTTGGCAAAGGCATTCAACACCGATCGCGTGCGCTGCTTTGATTACTGGCGGCTGGACGACCAGGCGCCCTATCGCGCGGCAATCAATGAGAAATTGCTAGCCGCGGCCAACGCAGCGGGTAAGAAGGGTGTGATCCTGGTTTTGGAGAATGAGCCTTCCTGCAACACGGCGACGGGCGCTGAAGCCGCAAAAGTCCTCAGCGCGGTGCGGTCGCCGCACTTAATGTTGAACTGGGACCCCGGCAACGCGTCCGAGCGCGGCGAAATCCCCTATCCGGACGGTTACAATCTTTTGCCAAAGGAGCGCATCGGCCATTGTCACTGTAAAGACTCGGTGAAAAAGGCAGACGGCAAATACGCCTGGGCGCCCATGGGCGGCGGCATCATCGATTGGGTTGGACAATTCAAGGCGCTGGAGCGCGACGGCTACCACTTCGCCGTCAGTCTGGAAACCCACTGGCGCGGCGCGGGCACGGCTGAGGAATCGACTCGGCAAAGCTGGGCCGGGATGAAGAAGGAATTGCAAGACGCCGGCGTGCTGTAATCTTGAGCGTGTGCCAGAAAGGTCGAGTGGGCTTCGTTTCGAATTGGATTCTAATCATCCGGTTTCAAAATCAATGAACAACAATGGAATTGCACGGCGAGATTTTCTTCAGCACATGGCCGCGCCCATGATGGCGCTTCCTGTAGCGCTGCCGGCGGCCAGTGAACGATTGCCAATCGGATTTTCCACCCTCGGCTGCCCTTCTTGGGACTGGATCAAGGTTCTCGATTTCGCGCAACAGAATGGCTTCGCAGTCGTCGAGCTTCGCGGCCTTTCAGGGACAATGGATTTGCCTTCCCGCCCGGAGTTTGCGGACCGTCAAATCGAGCAATCCAAAAGAGAAATCACTGCTCGCGGGCTGCGCATTTCTTGCGTGAGCAGCTCCGCCAACATGCACGACACTGGCCCCGAGCATGAGAAACAGCTTGCCGACGCGCGCCGCTTCATTGACCTGGCTTCGCGGCTCGGTGCTCCCTATGTCCGCGTTTTTGGCAACAAGCTCGTCGGGCCGCAAGCTGCAGCGCTCGAACACATATCCGGCTCGTTGCGAGAATTGGGAGACTACGCTGGACCAAAAAGCGTGACGGTCATCCTGGAATCACACGGCGATTTCACAACTTCCTCCGTGCTTCGAGAGATTCTGGAAAAGGCGGCTTCTTCCCAAGTTGCTTTGCTTTGGGACGCGCACAACACTTTTGTCGAAGGCAAAGAAGACCCTGAGGTAACCGTTCGCCAGCTTGGGAAATACATCCGCCACACTCACTTGAAAGACGCTCGTCTTGCAAACGGGCAGGACAATTACGTTCTCACCGGCCGCGGCGATGTCCCCGTGAAGCGACAGGTCGAGCTGCTCGCTGGAATCGGTTATGCGGGCTACTACTCGTTCGAATGGGAAAAGGCGTGGCATCCCGAAATCGAAGAGCCGGAAATCGCCATCGCTGACTATGCGAAGGTCATCACCAAGTATCTTTCTGCTGCCCCGAAACAAAAACGCTCCTGAGAGTTCCCCAAGCGCGAACCTCTATTTGCGCATTGCGACGATAGTCAGCGATAGGCCAATCGCCGTGCGCAGTCTCTGAGTATCTCCTTCTCCCACGGCGGCCGCACAGGATTCTTCGGATGCGCGCGATCCGTTGGGATGCGCCCCGTCAAATGAAGAAAAACGGCAGCGGAGTGTTTGTAGGCGGGCACAGGCTCGCGGAATGCAACATTTCCGAGATACTGCAAAGCATCGGAGAGAGCGTAATAGGCAGGATCGCCCACTTCCCACAAACGGTCTCTCTCAGCAAACTTTTCGGGCGCGAAGGTGGCCAGACCCAACAAATAGTCCGAGCCGTACTCGATCATGTTAATGCCCAAATCGTTTCCCGTATAAATCCGGAAGTCCGGGCGGTGCTCATTGCGCAGCGCGAGCCGCTGCAACTCGATTCCGCGGTCCAGCGAAGAATGCTTCATCCCTTTGAGTCCCGGTATGTCCATCAAGCGGCAAACAGTTTCTTCGTCGAAAATCTCACCGCTTGTTGCAAACATTGGTCCAAGCTCGAACGCCAACACGTGCAAAAATCCCTTACATACCGCCTGATAAATCGCCCCCTTCTCTTTCGCCGGCTTTCCATGAAGCCGGCTCGTTTGAAACAAGATGGGGATGCCTCCGCAGCCGGCGATTTCATCCATTTCCTCTCTATAGAGCGTAACAATATCGCCGCTCTGCCCCTCGATGTACGCGCCAGCCACAAACGGCGCATCTCCCCCAAGCGCCTCTCGCGCCCACCGCAACACATCTTTCTTTTCACCTTTGCTCAGGTAATTGACATAGCCGGTGTCCATGTTCACGGCATTCATCAATCCTGCGCGCTGCGTGGCCTGAAGATGCTTTTGAAATGCTTCGACCGCGAAGCCGCCGTCCGCAGCATAAGGCAAGAGCGCTGCCGCAATCCCCTGGACTTTTCGTCCCGGCTTCTGTTTTTGAAGAAGCGATGCAATGTTCATGGGTGCGCCTTTGCGGC
The DNA here is from genome assembly GCA_035280045.1 of Candidatus Acidiferrum sp. GTDB lineage: Bacteria > Acidobacteriota > Terriglobia > Acidiferrales > UBA7541 > Acidiferrum. The sequence continues at coordinate 2,082 of DATEGP010000077.1, read as the reverse complement.
TCTTAACTTCTCCCCCAGTTCAGAAATCTTGTAATGTTTGTCCAACGGGTAGCAGCCTGAAGGCAAACCCTTCCGCGGCGCCGTGGTGCAATCGCTGAATGTTCGGCAGATCCTCTTATGTTGAATCGCATTTCCATTGGCGGCGTCCCAAAGAATTTGCGGATACGTCAAAACCATTCGGCCCAGACCGACGAAATCCACCCAACCTTCTCGCAGCGCTGCCTGCGCAACGTGCGGCAAGAAATCCTGCAAGTAACTGTACGCGCTTCCTACAAAAATCAAGTTTGGAAAGAGCTCTCTCATTTGGCGCGTGACGCTCATCTGTTGCGCCACGCCCCTCAGTGGATCTTCAGGGGGCTGGTATCCATCCGACGGCGGATACAGCGCAGGCCGCTGAATATGGGGATTGTAATAAGGACTCCCCGCGGTAAGATTCACCAGCCAAATCTCCAACTTCTCCATCAGCGCGAGAAACTGAATCGTCTCGGTCAAATCCACCTGCATCGGATTGCTCGAATTCACGCCGAACGCCCAGCGATACGGAATCAGCTTGTCATGCGCCTCAGGAATTCCCGGTCCCAATTTCCCGGTTGACGACCGAGTGATGTCAGGAAGGAACGGAACAGAGTCAAACGCTGACAGCCGCACGCCAATACGCAGGCCTGGGGCGACAGAGCGAATTCCTTCGACAACTTCTCTCAGGAACCGCGTGCGATTCTCGAAGCTTCCTCCGTACTTCCCTTCCCGCGTGTGCGCGCTCAGAAACTCGTGGCCCAAATATCCATGGCAATGCTTAATGTCCACGAAATCAAAGCCAAGCTCCCGCGCCACTTTCGCCGCACCGTGGAATTGCTCAATGACCCCCGAGATTTCCCCGTCGGTCAGGACTGGATAATCCTTCGCCAGCCCCAATCTTCGATCCAGGATCGGGTGGCGATACAAAATGCGTGGCTCCGGCCCGTTGTGGTCATTCGGCCGAGAAAACCTCCCGGAATGCGTCAGTTGCAATCCGATGAAGAGCCCATCTTCGGAACCAGTCACCCTTACGTGCTCTTCGACCAGCGCCCTCTTCAGTTTCTCCAAACCATCGCAGGTGTGCGGCGCAATCACAAGTTGATTCGGATTGGCCCGCCCTTCATGCGAGACTGCGACCGCTTCTCCTCCCCAAATGAGCTTCGCCCCACTTTGGCCGAACCGCCGCCAACGGCGAATCGTCAACTCGCTCGGTTTCCCATCCGCAGTGGCGTCCCATCCTTCCATCGGCTGAACCGTGATTCGATTGCCGATTCTGGTCCCGCCACATACAAGAGGCTCCAATAACGGAGAGGCAGAGCCTTGCGCAATCTCTGCATCGCATGGCATGGACAGCCCGAGCGACCGCACATGGTCCAGAAATTGCTTTACGTCTCTCAGGCTTCCCAGGCGCAAAATCGACTCGTTCACAATTCCCTTACTCCATTCAAATTGCAGAAAAAACCTGCTTCCCCGGCGGCCGAGGGGATGCTAAAGATTCTTCCTGTCGAAGTCGAGAAGCTTTCTGAGGAAGTTTCGCTGATCCTTAATATAGAATCCCGTTGCTTGCAAAAGGAGTCCGCAATGTCTCTAACTCGCCGCGAAATGTGCTTGATGATCCCTTCCGCCCTGCTCCCATCCCTGCTGGAGAAAGCTGAGCCGCAATCGGAGAAATCGGGCGACCTACCCTCGGCCATGTTTCCGTTCGACAAATTGACCCTGCATACTTCCAACACGGCGGCGATCCGCTCCGTCCTGAAGGGCAAACTTGCTACCGGCGAATCGGTCGAGGTCCACGAGACGACGCTTCCTCCTGGCGGCACGCCCCATCCGCCGCACCATCACCCGCACTCGGAAATGTGGCTCATTCGCGAAGGCACGGTGGACCTCACCGTGAATAACACGACCACGCGTTTGGGGCCCGGATCGGTGGGCTTTGTCCGTTCGAACGACGAACACGGCATCAAAAGCGTTGGCCTCACTCCGGCAACGTACTTTGTCGTAGCCATAGGGCCCGGCGCGTCCTGATTCACACTAGAATCTGCGAAAAATCACCGTTCAACCGCGCTA
>DATEGP010000076.1:0-36944 GCA_035280045.1 Candidatus Acidiferrum sp. | reverse complement strand
AAAGCAGAAAGCAGAAAGCAGAAAGCAGAAAGCAGAAAGCAGAAAGCAGAAAGCAGAAAGCAGAAAGCAGAAAGCAGAAAGCAGAAAGCAGAAAGCAGAAAGCAGAGACGCTACTGCTTGAATTTTTTGATTAAAGTGACGAAGATGGCGTGCCCCAACTGCGTTGCTCCGGTGTATTCCGGTTTTCTGCCGTCGACCTTCTGTTTTCCTGCTTTCTGCCTTCTGCTCTCTGTTTTAATTGGCGGACGCTTCGTTGGCGGCATCCGAGCTTATGTCAATGATGGTGACGATGGCGCCGTCAATCTTGTTCTCAATGGTGCGATAGGGAAGAATGCGCAACTGGTAGCGTGCGCCCTGGCGATCGCTAACCTGACGGTCAACCGGACGAAGACTGGACATGACCTGGAGCACCAGGGACTGTAATTCGGGGATTTCGATGGTGGGGTTGATGTTGGAGAGCGGGCGTCCGATGTCGGCGGGAATGAGGCCCATGAATTTCTGGGCCTGCGGAGTGAAACGGCGAATGCTGAGGTCGCTGCCGACGATAACGACGGCAAAATCGATGCTGGCAAAAAGATTCGTCAGGTCGTTGTTGATCTGGGTGACATCCTGGTTGCGGCTGCGCAGTTCGTCGTTGACGGTGCTCAATTCCTCGTTGGCGGATTGCAGCTCTTCTTTCGCGGTTTCCAGTTCTTCATTGGTGCTTTGCAGTTCTTCGTTGCTGGAGAGGATTTCCTCGTTGGCGGATTGCAGTTCTTCGTTGGTGGCTTCCTGCGTTTCAATCACGGATTGCAGATATTCCTTGGTGGCGGCAAGCTCCTGCTCGAGCTTAGCAATTCTTCCGGAGACGGCGGACTCGGATTCACCGGCTCGCTTTGACGGACGAGCGGGGCGGGCGCGGGGGGGAGCGATGGATTCTTCAAAAACGATCATGAAGTAGAGTTCTTTGAGACTGCCCATGCGGATGGGAGCGACTTCGAAGTTCACAACACGGACGGTGTCCGACGCGCCGTTGTCATTGCCGTTTTTGACTTGAATGTTTTGCTTGCGGACGGTGACGTTGTCTTTCTTGGCCTTGGTGAGGGCATTGCGCAAATCGAGAAGCAAGCCCTCGCGGGCCATCTTGAGAATGCTGAGGCTAGCGCGACCGGGGGCAAGCTTGAGATACCGATTGACGCTCCCGCGAGTATGAATAATTTCCATGTCTTCATTGACGAAGACGGTAGCCGGCGAATACTGGCTGAGGAGGCGGCGATCGAATTCCTTCTGTGCTTCGAGATAGTTCCAGCTGGTGTCGGGCTGCTTGGGGGGAACGCGGAAGGCGCCGTATTCGGGGCGCTCGCCGGGCGTGGTGAGAGAAAACGTGACGGGCTGACGCACGCCGGTGGATTTCTTGAGAAAAATCTTGTGAGTGCGGTCCTCGGTGGAGAACAGGTTGGTGGAGGTGCCGACGCCTTCGGAGGTTCCCAGAACGAGATAGCCGCCGGGGCGGGTGGCGTAGTGAAACAAGGAGATGACCTTGTTCTGGAGAACAGGTTCGAGGTAGATGAGGAGATTGCGGCAACAGACGAGGTCCATCTGGGAAAAGGGCGGATCGTTGAGGACGTTGTGCTGGGCAAAGATGCACATGTCGCGAATGGTCTTGCTGATGCGATAGCCGCCTTCGACTTTGGTGAAGAAACGGCGGAGGCGCTCGGGGGAGACGTCAGCCTGAATGTTCTCCGGGTAAAGGCCGCTGCGGGCCTTGGTGATGCTGGATTCACTGATGTCCGTGCCAAAAAACTGCGTGTGGGTTTGGGAAGCCTTGTCACCTAGAAATTCGAGAAGGGCGATGGCCACGGAATAGGTTTCTTCGCCGGAAGCGCAGGCAGGGGTCCAAACGCGCAAGCTGCCGTCGGGAGGACGGCTCTTGGCGACGGAAGGGAAGACGTGGGCCTTGAGGGCGTCGAACATTTTTGGATTGCGGAAAAAGCTAGTGACATTGATGAGCATGTCCTGGTAGAGAGCTTTAATTTCATTGGGATTGCTCTGCACGTATTTCACATACTCATCGATTCTTTCGATCTTGTGGACGACCATGCGCCGCTGAATGCGGCGGAGGATGGTGGTCTGGCGGTAATGAGTGAAATCCACGCCGGTGGATTTACGGAGAAGCTGGAAAATGAGGCTGAGGCCATTGTTTTCCGCGGGGGCAAGCTCGGGGCCTTGATCGCGAACCAGATAGGGATGGCGTGCGATGCGAGCGAGCTCGCGGGCGATGGCTTTGGGCGGAAGGACGTAGTCCACGCAGCCGGAGGCGATGGCGCTGCGGGGCATGTTGTCATATTTGGCGGAAGCCTCGTCCTGGGCGAAAGTGACGCCGCCGTGAGCTTGAATTTCGGCGAGGCCGGCAGTTCCGTCGGTTCCAGACCCGGACAGAATGACGCCGATGGCGCGGTTGCCTTGTTCGTCGGCCAGGGCGCGCATGAAATGATCAATGGACATGTGGAGGGCGCGGGAATCGCCGCGGGGAGCGAGTTGAAGGGAGTGATTGGAAATGGACATGGTGGCGTTCGGCGGGATGACGTAAACGTTGTTGGGCTCGACGGTCATGCCATTGGTGACTTCCTTGACGCGCATGGAGGTTTTTTTGGAGAGAAGTTCGGTGAGCATACTGTGATGCTCGGGGTCGAGATGCTGAACGAGAACGAAGGCCATGCCCGTGTCGGTGGCAAGATTGCTAATGAGTTCGGTGAAGGCTTCGATGCCGCCCGCAGAAGCGCCCACGGCGGCAATCAATAAGTCATTCTTGTGTTCGGGAGGCGTGGCATCACTGTCCTTGGAAGAATTGCGTGCATTGTTACGCCCCGACGATCTTGATTTCATCTATTCTTTCCAACTCGCGGAGACGAGAGGATATCCATCCGGCAGGAGTGTAGAGCATGTTGTACCACGTTGCTACCAAAGAATGACAGTGTCCATCAGCTTGGGCTTGGCTATAGCTGCCAGGATGGCCGCTTCCCGATTCTAGTCTTTCCGGGGATGGCTAACAACGACTAACAGCCTTAATACACTTACAACCTAGCGGAGGGGGGCGTATAAACGCCATCGTTCCTCCTTAGCTACTCAACCAATTGCAGGTTTAGAGCGATGCGCACGCCGTTGACAAGGATGAAGCTTTGGTCCAGAAGCTGCTGGTTGGTGATTTCGGCGTTAACGAATTGGTTGAGGGCTTTGCGGGGGCAAATGAATTCGATAGCTTCCGAAGTTTCCTTCGCTCCCGGAGAAACCTTGTTCAGGACGCTGAAATCGTAGAGTTGGAAGTCAACGTCTGGAGAAACGCGACCAGAAATGTCCTTCAGAAGCGGGGCGAGAAAAAGGTCGAAACTTTGAGCAGCGCGTTTGTAGATGGAACTCTTTGCGGGGCCGAATTGCAGCGAATTCTTCAGGGTCATTTGAAGGGCGATTTGGTCGTGGAAAAGCACGAACGCAGGTGGGGCGTAAGCGACAAAATGAAACTTGGCCCCGCCCTCTTTCGCGAGAGCCGTGAGCTGCGAATGATATTTTTCGTCCAAGCGATCCGCGTCCGCTTGCGTGGCCGCGGGAGCCGTGGGTGGCGGATCGGCGGCGGGAGTCGAGGCAGGCTTCTCGGTGGTCGCTGGTGCTGGCGAAGGTTCAGGCGTGACAGATGCGGGAGGCTGGGCAGAAGGCTGAGGGAGTGGAGCGGAAATCCCTGGCTTCAACAGGGCTGAATGGGAAGCGAGCGTGGAAGAGCGCGCGGAGGAAGTTGCGTCCGGCTTCGCGGGGATGGAGCGGGGAAGCGTCTGCACGTTCAAGGGATCGCGCTCGGTTAGCGAAAGGCCGTAATCCAAGCCGCTAACAAAGACTTTCGAGCGGTTCAGGATTTCCTGGCGTTCGGCATCGCTCGCAGCGCGCGACATGCCCCAAGCATCCGCTCGGTCAAGTACAACGACGAGAGTCTCCTTCCCCTCAAAGTCGTAGCTGCGATCGTTGGTGCGCGTATGATGTGAGATTTCGAAACCGATGCCGTCGCACGGCAAATCCTCCGGCAAAGCCGCGGTGACCACCTGCAAAGCGGGAAGAATGACGGAGCGAAACGTTGCAGCCGCGCGCTCGTTTTGCGTCATTCGAAGCGTGTCATAGGCCACGTTGTAATTTCCCGTGATCTTCAATATCGCTCGATCTTGAAATCGCACAAACTCCAGACCACGAGAATCGGCTTCCGCTTGCTTTGCAGGGTCCAGCCCAACATAGCGGCTCAAGTAAAAAGGAAATGGAAATTTTAGTTTGACAATGGATTGGTTGATGCCGATCAACTGCTGAAAATAGGTCTGCTCGAGTGTTTTGAGATCCGGATTCAAGATTTCGTTGGGGCTCACTTGAGCTCCCGCGGGCGTGACAGAAAAAGCCAGGAGCGCCGCGAGGGCGAGAAAAGGATTCCGAATGTTAAACCGTGTCAAACACGTAGATTTCATGGCCTGAGAAAAGGTTTCTCCTATTTAACTGAGTATTGCGAGCCTGGCCGGCCGGGAGGCTGGTACGGCGGCTGGGCTATCGCGCGCGTAAAAGCGATGACGGAACGAATCTCTTCCGCAGACAGCGTGCGTCCGTAGGGTGGCATCATTGCGGATTTTCCCATGGCGCTGCCGCCGAGCGTGATGATGTTTTGCATGAATTCGTCGCTCTCGGTGTTCAGCGTGACGCCGTCATTCAGGATCGGGGGGACAGGCGTTAGATTCGAACGATTCGAGGGTCCCGCCGGCGTGGCGTCCGCATGGCACCACACGCAATATTGATAGAAGACGCGCTTTCCCTGGGCTTGCTGATAGCCGAGGGAAATCATTTTCGTTGAATCAGACCAATCGGGCTCGGAATCATACGAAGCTAAAAGAGGATCGGTCTTGGCGGTTTCAGCATGTTTGCGGCAGCCGGACACACCGCATAGAGCTACGATCCCGAAAGCTACGATGCCGAGGTTGCGGATTCTCATCGGCCCGCTCCCTGTCCCGTCGTGTGGGCGCCAGTTAGGGCGGCGGTCTTTTGCGGTTTGATTCCTGCGCGCAGCGTCATCAAGTAAGCAGTCAGGGCTTTGATCTCCTCATCGGTAAAGTTGCGGCGAGGCTCGATTGAGTCCGGAACGAGCGCCTGCGGATTTTTCAACCACGCTTCGATCCAAGCAGGAGTGAGCCAGTCCCCGGCGTTATTCAGGTTGGGGCCAACGTATCCGCCGGAGCCGCCAATGGTGTGGCAGGACTGACACTGGTATTTCACTTCATAGAGTTGTTTGCCCAGTGTGGCCATTGCAGGAGTGAACTGTTTTGCGTCGGTAGTTGCCGGGTTCACGGCGGGATGCTGCATGACCATCGAGAGGTAATCGGCGAGCGTGGACGCGTCTTTGTCGCTCATGTTGAGCTGCGGCATGCGAAGAATGAGTGTTGGGCGCAGCGTCTGCGGATTTTTCAAAAATTCGACGAGCCACTGGCGTTGTGCGCGGCTGCCTTCGTATGTGAGGTCCGGAGCAAGATCGCCGCCGTAGCCATTGAATTTGTGACAGGTGTAGCACTTGTAGCGCTCGTAGACTTCGGCAAACGAACCCGTGGGGTGGAAGGATGCTTCTTTGCTCGGAACGACGAGATTTTGCAACGCGCTCGTCGGAGGCGCACCTTTCATGCTGAGGAGCGCCGTAGTGACCGCGTCGAGATCGCCCGGCTCCCAGTTGTATTGCGGCATGCGCGCCGCCGGATTGACCGAAACGGGATCTTGCAATTTTCCCTGAATGTAGGAGACCAGATTGTGAGGAATCTTAGCTGCGCCAAATTCCAGCTCGGAGGCATTCTTGCCGCCGAGCGCGCTCAGGTCTGGCCCAAAATCCTTTTGGGGACTGACGCCTTCGATAGCGTGGCAGCTCGCGCAGCCCTTTTCTGTAAAGAGCCTGCGGCCCAGCTGAACGTCAGAGTCCGTTGCCGGGTCGAGTTTTGGGACGTCGGTTAGCAAGTCGGAATCGACGAGCTTCGTGGTGATGTACTGCGTGACTTTGAAAAGGTCTTCGTCCGACCAGCCATACTTCGGCATGCGCGTGTGGGGGAGGTAAGCTTCAGGATCGCGAAGCCACGTGACCAGCCAATCCGGGTTGACCTTACTCCCGACTTTGGTGAGCTCTGGGCCAATGTCGCCTCCAATCAGCTTTGTTTCACCCGCGCGAGTGACCGCAAGGGAGTGGCACGTGGAGCAAAACATTTGCCGGAAGCGCAGCTCGCCTTGAGAAATCAGTTCCGGATTCTTGCTCCACGCCGCAACAACAGCTGGAGAAATTTTATACGCCGCGAGAGGTTTGGCTTTCTGAACACTGAGATACCCCGAGAGAGCTTTAAGCTCGTCTTCCGTGAGGAGGAACTTCGGCATGCGGGGCTCTTCCTCGGTTTCGTAGCCGTTGACGGTGACGTTGCCGTCCTTGTCCACAATCGTGCGCGGCTCTTTGAGCCATTTGTAAATCCACTCTCGGGTGACTTTTGTGCCGATGCTGGAAAGATCTGGACCTATCATCGCGGGCCGTTCGACGCCCTGCAATTTGTGACAGCCGACGCAATTCAACTCGGCCAAGACCTGGCGGCCTTTTGCGAGCTGCGGCGTTTGCGGCAGATCGGATTGATGACAGGTTCCACAGGAAGCCTGAATAAAGTGAGTTGGAAGCGCAGGCTGCTCCCAGGCAAGAGTCGACTCGTGGGCTTCGGCAACTTCTGTGGCAGGGCCCTGGCCGCGGTGACAGATTGTGCATCCCCACTCACGGACGTTGTGCGGAATCGGGGGATGCGCGCGGAAAGGCTGCGGAACGGATTTATCCGCGAGGCTGGCCTGTGCTATGCCCTGGTGGCAAGTCGTACAGCGATCAACCACATTCATTCCGGGAATCCAGATCTGATCAATCTCCGGGCTGTAATCGGCAGTCAGTCGCTTAGTATCGGGGCGGCTCTGCGCAAAACGGAGATAGGAACGCTTGTACTGCTTCCACTCTCGGCGGTAATCCTTGAACGGAGAAATGGCCAGCACGGCAAGGAAGATCAAGCTGGACACCGCAAAGGCGAAGCGCATGCGGTCGGTGACTTTCCCCATCTCCTCAGCCGGCATGCGTCCTCCACGGCCACACCCAAGACCACCCAGGGCCACGGAAGAATGTGCCCACGGCGGTGAGGCAAATTGCCACGGTGATGAACCAGGTCATAATCCACCAGGAGAGTGGCTTCGCGCCCAAGGAGCGCAACCATCCCGTTTGCGCTTGTCTCCCCGTATGGGAAAAGACCAGAAGCGCGGCGATTAGCGCGGTTGGGACAAAAATCGTCCAGGCGTGAAAGCCGGCGAGGAAGGCAAGCAGAATCAGAACGACGATCAAGATGCTGTGAAGATGCTGCGCCGGGTGATACGCCCAGAGGGCGCGGCCCTCGATGTTCACGTTGAAATAGGGGATGACGATCAGGGCGAGAACGACGAGAGTCGGAATCAGGATGCCGGCGACGAAGGGCGGGAAAAAGTGGAGCAATTCCTGAAGGCCAAGAAAATACCAAGGCGCTTTGGCGGGATTAGGAGTGAGCAGGGGATTGGCAAGTTGCTCAAGCGGGGCGTCCCAGAAGAGCGCCACGATCACCATCGCAATCACTAACACCTGAAACGCAATCGCCTCGCGGATCAGCAGGTGAGGGAAGGTCATCAACTGCGGGCCGCGCTCGCCGACAACTTTGGCGGAAGTCTTCTTGGTGACGAAAACGACGCGGCGCGGATCCTTTTTCGCGTCCGAGCTGAACCCGGTCTCGATTTTATTCTTTTCCATCTTCGTCCTTGGGTTTGACGGTCAAGCCGCCATCTTTCTGCACGCGCCAGAAATGAATGCCGATCAACACAAACGCCACCAGGGGAAGAATCACGACGTGAAGTACGTAAAAGCGAAGAAGAGCGTTTTCTCCCACGATGTTGCCGCCAAGAAGCAGGAAGCGCACTTTGTTACCGATGAAAGGCATGGCGGAAATAATGTTCGTGCCGACCGTAACCGCCCAAAATGCGAGCTGATCCCAAGGCAAGAGATAGCCGGTGTAGCTGAGGAACAGCGTGACCAGAAGAAGCACCACGCCGACGACCCAGTTGAATTCGTGAGGAGGCTTGTAGCCGCCGCGATAGAAGACGTGGAACATGTGCCAAAAGACAGCGAAGACCATCAAGTGCGCGGCGAGGCGGTGCAGATTGCGAAGAAAGACGCCGTTGGAGACGACGAACTGGAGGTCTTTCATATCGCGGTAAGCGTTGGGCGCGGCAGGGTGGTAATAGAACATCAGGAGAATACCGGTGACAAACAGGACGATGAAAAGAAGGAATGAGATCGAACCAAGGTAGTAGGAAGCGCGGACGCGAAGCGACTTCTCGCGCACCTTGACCGGCATCCAATGGAGGAAAAGGTTGCCGAAAATCGCCAAGCTGCGCGTACGGTTCGTGTTCGCCGGGCCGCGGCGGAAGATGGACTTCCACACCTTCGTTTCGCGGAGGTTCTGGAGCGCGGATTGGAAACTGGTGGCCACCATCCCTCAGACTTTCAAAACCTGCGAAGGCTTGATGATTTGCAGCTTGTCAACCTGCAATTCGCCATCGGCCGTGAGAGCAATGGAGAAATGGGGAAGCGGCCGCGGCGCAGGGCCTTCGATTTTCACGCCGTCGGGGTGAAACTTGCTGCCGTGGCACGGGCAGGCAATCATGTCCGCGTCGGGTTTCCACTGCGTGATGCAGCCGAGATGCGTGCAGACGGCGGATACGGCGTAAAAGCCTTCGGGCATGCGAACGATGTAAACCTGCTGGTCTTGAAGAAACGTGACGGAATGCACGGGATAGAGATCAGGATTGCCGGCGCGAAAAGTCGTGGAAGGTTCAAATAAGACATTAGGCGAAAAATACTGATAGGTGACCGCGACCGAGCCAAGACCGGCAATCCCGAGCGCGCCCATGGTCATCTCATTGAGAAAATCACGGCGCGTGACTTCCTTGCCGGCTGGAATGGCGTGGGGTGAACCAGCAACCGAAGGATTTTTTGCGTCGCTCATGCTTGAACCATTTCCTGGATTTGGACCAGACCTGGGTCGTGATCAAACACTTCAAAAGCCTCCATGGTGATGGTGTTTACGGGGCAGCGTTCGGCGCAAAGACCGCAACGGATGCAAATCGTTTCGTCTTTGACCATTACTGAGCCTTCCGAAGCTCCCAGTTCCGCCGGAGAAAGATGCAGCAGTTCGTTTGAACGGGCCTCTGATGTCGCGCTAACGCGCTGGCGCGTATCGTCTGAAAATTCAAACTGTTCTAGGGGAACAAGCTGCAGACAATTCTCCGGGCAAACGTCCACGCATCCGCCGCAGAGAATGCATTCGCTCCCGTTGGCCTCGGTCCCTTCGAAGATGGTGTTGATCCAACATTGCAAGCAGCGTGAAGCCTCCAGGCGAGCCTGTTCTTCCGTAAATCCGGTTTCGACTTCGGACAAGCCGGTGCGGCGTTCGAGCGGGATCGTCGGAACTGCCAGCCGGGAGTATTCGTCGTATTCTTCGGCCATTTTGTGATGGTCGAGAACGGTGATTTGCACGAACTTGGGTTTTGGCTCCCATTGGGCGCCGCGAAGAAACTTGTCGATTTGTTCGGCAGCTTTCTTGCCGTCGGCAACGGCGTTGATGATGAGGCGCGGGCCGAAAGCAATGTCGCCTGCGGCAAATATCCCCGGTGCAGTGGTCATGAGCGTTTCGGGATTGATTTTGAGCGTGCCCTGGCGTGTCGTTTCAATTCCGTCCGAAGATTTCACGAAAGAAAGATCGGAAGCCTGGCCGATAGCGAGAATCACGGTGTCGCAGGGAATGATGGTTTCCGTACCTTCGGCAAACTTCGGGTTGAAGCGCCGCTGCTCATCAAAAACGGAAGTGCAGCGAATCACTTCGAGGCCGGTAAGTTTGCCGTTCTTGCCGACGAACTGCTTGGGGCCAAGCGAGGGATGGATCTTGATCCCCTCCATCATGCCTTCTTCGATTTCTTCTTCCGAGGCGGGCATTTCTGCGCGCGATTCCAAACAAACCAGATGCACTTCCCGTGCGCCCATACGCAGCGCCTGCCGCGAAACGTCCATGAATTCCTTCATAGCAACGTCCATTTCGCTGGAAGTCAGTTCGTTGGGAAGAACCACACCAGCGATGTCCTTCATGAATTTTTGCTGTTGTTCGCGCATCGCGGAACGCGCCACATCAATAGCCACATTTCCGCCGCCAATGACCACCACTTGCTTTCCTACCTGGAAGCGATAGCCCAGATTGACGTTCAGGAGGAAGTCGATGCCTTTGACGACGCCGTCGAGATCGTTGCCGGGAAGGTTGAGGTCACGGCTGCGGTGCAGGCCGAATGCCATCAAAACGGCTTTGTAGCCCTGGCGGCGAAGGTCCTCGAGAGAAAAATCCTTGCCGAGGCGCATGTTGAGGCGGAGTTCGGGGCCGAGGTCGAGGATTTCGCGAATCTGTGCTTGCAAGACGTCGCGCGGCAGGCGGTATTCGGGAATTCCGAGGTGCATCATGCCGCCGGGCACGGCCGCCGCTTCAAAGATGGTCACTGGATAGCCAAGCAGCGCCAGATCGTGCGCGGCGGACATACCAGCGGGACCGGAACCGATGACGGCGACTTTTTCGGAGTGAGTAACGCGAGGGCGGTCGCGAAAGACATCAACCGGGTTGCGCGATTCAGGACCGTAACGTTCTGTCACAAAGCGTTTCAGGGCGCGAATGGAAATAGGTGCGTCAAACTGTCCGCGGCGGCAAGCTGGTTCGCATGGATGGCCGCAGACGCGGCCACAAATCGAAGCAAAGGGATTAGGGAGGCGGGCGTAACGATAGGCTTCCTCGTATCTCCCCTGCGCGATCAGAGAAACGTAGCGGCCTGCCTGGGTGTGAACCGGGCAGGCCGTCATGCAGGGAAAGTTGGACTCGAGCCACTCGAGATCCACCAACTTGGTTCGGCTGTTCAAGAAGCGCTCCACGTTCCGTTCTCAGCTACTTCTTGACCGTCAGTTCTACTGTTGCTGTGGCGCCGCTCACATCCACGGCTTGCGTCGTTGGTTTGCCGTCTTCGCTCCAGGTTTTCAAAGTGTATTTCCCGGCAGGGACATTCTTGATTTCAAAATTGCCGTCCTTGTCGGTCACTGCGAAATAGGGAGTCGGCGACACAACGACGTAACCCGACATCTCGGGGTGTACGTTGCAGAGAAGTGATGCTACGCCCACGTCATTAAATTGGAAAGGCTTTTTCTCGCCCTTTGGCCACGTGCCCAGGTTATGCGCGAGCTTTTTGTTGCCGCTGATGGAGGGCCAATAGACGTTGTGGCCGACGGGGTCACTGTTCAGGAATTCCACCGTGGTTCCTTGCTGGACTGCGACAACGTGGGGCATGAACGCCATTTTTCGCTGGTCGATGACCACCGGTTCTTTCGGGGCATCGAACTTCTTGTCCGGGATGGCATCCACGTATACGGCGATGTTCTCCGCGGACTTGATGCCTTGCACACTGACCTTGCCCTTGATTTCGTTAGCGCTGCCTGCGCCGGCTAATGCAAGGACAAGACCCGCTGCGATTGCTGCCTTTGTTGCGATTTGCTTGGTGCTCATGACATACCTTTCGTATTCAGATTTTCTTGCCATTTCAACCTTCAGATCTAAAGCCAGTTAGAAGACGTAGTCGATTCCAGCCTGGAACGTATTCGGACGGAAGAAGAGCGTTGTACCGCCCACGGTGTACGGTTGTCCAAAGGTGTATTGGTATTCGCCAACGACCTTGATGTTGGCGCGCGCCAAAACCTGGAAGCCTGGACTGAAGCGATTGCGGGTCTGGTATTGAGACGCGGGATTGCCGTTGAGAGAGTCCACGCTGGAATTCACGGCGTCGTAATGGAAGGTACCGATGAGCCAGGGGTAGAACCAATAATTTGCGCCCGCGAAGCCGCCGGAGAATTTCACCGCGGGTGCGGTGGTAAGCGCTCCGCCGACGATCGCGTGATTGTCGTCATGGCCAAACATTCCGAGGCCAAACAATTCCAGATGGCGATACTTGAAGCGGAGATCTCCGCCAACTCGATAGAAGGGTTCCTCGATAGTTGGGATACCAACTATGGCAGTAGGCCCACCCTGATTTTGTTGGTTCTTCCCGTAGTAATAGTAGAAACCGAGGCGGATCGAAGTGTGGTCGCGAGGACCGGTTGGCCCGGCAGCCTGAATGGCGTTGCGGCTCTCGGGATCGCGCTCTAAATTAAACTTCTGGGAAAGCCGGACGTAGACGTCCTTGGAACTACGGACAACGTCACCGGTGTTGTTGCCATTGACGACGGCGACAGACCAATCGAAGTTTCCGTTGTTGGGCGTACCGCCAAACTCGATGCCGCGCTGCGTAGAACCGAAGATGACCGGATTGTTCGTGGTCGTGCCTGCGGGTCCTATCGCAGCCTCGTTATAAATATCGAAAGGAGACAGATAGATTGACTTTGCCTGAGTGAAGGGCAAATCCAGCTCAAATTGCCCGAATCGCACATTTAGCGCATTCTTCGGCAGTCCAATCCCATGCCCCAGGTCGCTGTATTTCAGCCAACCGTCGCCCATGGCGCCGCTGGCATTGGCGGCATCCACAGAAATGTCGTCATCAATCCAGAACGAGAGGTTCTGGCCGAAACTGCCAGCGCTGATAATCGTGAACGTATTCGGAGCGAAAAGGTCGGTTCTCGGCGTGAAGCCGTTTTGCGCGATGAATCCAGCGGGCTGCTTGCGATTCAGTGTGAAATTGCCTTCGTACCGGAAGGCTATGGGCAGGAAGCCCGGAATCTCACCCGGATAGACCGCACCCGGGAAGGCTTCCTTCTGGGCCTTGGAACCGAGAAGAACGGGGGGCTCCTTCACGAAAGTCTCATCGTCCTTTGGAAACTTGAAGCCGTTCTTCTTGAAGGCTTCTCCGAAATCGTTCAATTCCGGATAGTTGTTGTGGCAGGTGGTGCAGGACGTCTGGTACTTCCGCGAAAATGCCGGGATCGCTGAGGTCTTTGGCACCGATGCAAGCATCACCAAAAACACAACTGCGGCACCCGTCAGGCCCGCCATGATGCTGGTGTTTAACGCACGACTTTTCATTCGCTTGTCCTCCAGGTCTTGCCCGCTAACCGCCGGGCGAGTTACCGAAATCGTCTTCCGGCTGCAATAGGTCACATTCTGGCGAGTAATTGAGCCAGCCTGCTGTGACTCACGTCACTAATTGATGTGACATCTGTCACAAGCGCAACTTTATAGGAGGTCTTCTGGAAGGGGAAGAAGGACTTAAGAGTGTAAAACGCTCTCAAGCCCTGGCTTATCTTTGATGATGAGGGTGGAACCTTTTACTAGCAAGAGCTGCTTTCTTTTGAATTCACTAAACAGCCGCGTCACCGTCTCTCGCGAGGTCCCGATCATCTGTGCGATTTCTTCATGCGTGAGGGTGAGTGTGACCCTAATCTCGCCCTTTTCATCGCCATGGTTTGCGCAGAGGTCCAGTAGAAAGCGGGCCAGTTTTTCGCCAGCAGAATGAGACAGCCCAATCGTTCTCATTTCCGCGATCGCGGAGTGATAGGTTTCACCGAGCTGCTGAGCAACGCGCAGAGCGGCTTCGCCATGATCGCGCAGGAAGCCCAGAAAATCTTGCCGGGCAATAAAATTCGACTGCGTAGGCTCGATGACCTCTGCAGTGAGTTCATATGGTTTTCCGGTGACCGTGGCGGGTAAACCCAGAACTTCTCCCGGTTCTGCGATTCTAACGATTAGGCCCTTGCCGTCCGCAGATGTTGTCGAGAGCTTGACGCGCCCGTTGCATAGAATAAAGACGCCGCGCGGGTTCTGCCCTTCAACAAACAGCGTCGCGCCCTTTGGATAGGCCGCCGGGGAAGTGATCGCTGACAGCCCCTGGACGGCCGCGGGGGGAAGGTTGCAAAAGAGCCGGTCCTCGCGGTGGTGGCAGGATAAACAACTTTCGATGATTTCTAACCCGTAAGGGGCGCGCATAGGTTCACTGCCACGGAGTATACCTCCCTCCTTGCGCGCAACAAAACGAAACCCACTTGGCATATGCATCCGTTCTGCAAACCACCTTCAATGCGAACATTCTTACAGCAGTCAAAGCTTCGCGGGCTGTGATGGCGGTCACGCACCAACGTGACCACGGTTACAGCTACGCCTTTCGCCAAAATCCATATTGGGATTGACCCACTTGCCGCGTGCTGGATCTGGGAGGTGGAAAGTGCAGAAAGATGAGCGCGACCTATTAGAGGTTCTAAAGTTTGAACTCAAATTCCTCGAAGATGGAGGCTACGGCAAATTACCGAGTGCGCGGTGGAGACCGCAGCTCATTTTCGAAGATTCCCCGACCTGTGCGAATTTTAATTCTGCCGAAGAGCCTGTGCCGTGCACCGATTGCGTTCTGATCCATTTGGTGCCACCCGAATTCCGCTCATCAGAAATCCCCTGCCGTCACATTCCACTGGACCAATCAGGTGAGACGCTGGATTCCCTCTACCGGTACAGCGATCAAGGCGAAATCGAAGACGTGTTCGGAAGCTGGCTGCGCAAGACCATAACGCGCCTGGAAGAAGAACGGGCAGTTGCACGCCGCACCCTCGGTACCCAGCCAGCGCAAAGCGCGGAAACATTGAGAGGAACACCGCTTTTTCAGAAGAAGGATGAGGGAGGCGCATTTGACAGGACCGTAGCCCTGCATCCGAAGTGTGCAAACCCGGCGTGTCCGGCGGCCTTTCATTGGACCGACGGCGGCAAGTTCTTCCGCTTTCGACCCGATTCCGGTTTGCCTAGCGCTAAGAATTCAACACCGGATGCGAAAGCAGGAACCCACGGCGTGAGGCACTATTGGCTTTGCGAGCGGTGCTCTCAGATGTTTACGCTCGTCCATGATGAACAATGCGGTGTTGTTCTCAAGGCCCTCTGGCCCGAGCTTCCTAGAGCCGAAGAATCTTCCAACGTAAAACCGGCCGCCTAACAACTCTGTCATGGGATCGTGATCTTCAGGGTTTCACTTTCTTGCCACCAGAAGCGGCATAACCGCAAACAAACCAAGCGCCACGTAGTACACGGTCCCGGTGACGGGGTCACGACCTGCAAAATACTGACGCATCGAGAGGCCTCTAAGCCACAGGACAAATGTGAATTCCGCGAGCATCATTAAGCCAATCGCGATACCCCCCATACGCAGCCTGTCCCACGTTGTGGACGGCACGGCGAGGTTCCGAACGATCCATCGCGCCGTCAAGGCGGATATCAGCAGCAGGTGTTTCCAGAAGCTCGGCGGTCCGTGCGCCAAGGCGCGGGATGACCCAGAAGATACGCAGTGAGCCCAAGACGAACCCTGCCCCGAAAACGAACGGGAAATTGAGCAAACCGGCCTTTAGCACTCGCATTACCAAGTCTCTGCCCGCACTGTAAGCCGCGCACAATGCGTCAGTTGACGGCCGCCTTGCTCAGCGCGCTACGGACTAGTGGCTGGCGGAGTGCATATATCTTTTTCATCGCAGCGGCGACTTCCTCCGATGAAAGATCACATGAACCGCGCAGCTTGCCAAGTTCAGAGTGAGCAATCAAATCGTCCAAAGACAACAAGCCCTGAGGTACTCCCTGGTCATTCACGACCGGCAGACGACGAACCTGATGGTTGCCCATTTCGTACAAAGCTTCATGAATGTCGTCATTGGGTTTGCAAGTGAAAACCTTTTGGATCGCGATTTCACCGACGGTGAGCTCTCCCGGTAAGCGGTTTCTTGTCCCCATGGCGATGCAGATGTCCCGGTCCGTCACCACGCCGATCAGCTTTCCATCATCGTCGACCACCGGGAGCATGCCGACATTGCGACTCCACATCAGCTCAACCGCGCTGCCTACGTTGGTTTCTGGCATGCAACAAACCGCCGACTGCGTCATAACTTCTTTTACCTTCATTGCCAATACTCCTTCCAATCCGTTAGAGGCTAGCCGGAGGCACCCTGCATTGGTTGACGGTTCGTCCGGTGTGCTGGTGAGGCTTTGAAATTGTTCTCCTCTTATTGCTTCACCTTAATTCCACCTATATGCTCAGCTAGGTCATCTTTCTGTGATGCGGATCACCACAACACGTGATTTCAGTTACGCCCTTCCGACCCGCTTCACGTAAGAATGCTCTCAGGACGGATGATGTCTATGACCCACTCAAGTTCCCCCACCTTGCCTCAAGTGGCTGAATTGCAGCCGCGAGGTTCTATTCTGGATAGGCTGTTCTTCCCAAACAGCGTTGCGGTGGTTGGGGCAACCGATCGTGTACATAGCGTCGGTCGCACCGTGGTCTGCAATTTGATGAACGGAAGCTATAAGGGCCGGGTCTATCCAGTGAACCCTGGCCGCGCGGAATTGTTCGGCAGGCGATGCTATTCGCGAATCAGTGAAGTGCCGGAGGCAGTTGATCTCGTCGTGGTGGTGACCCCCGCCTCCACCGTGCCGGAGGTCGTTGCGGAGTGTGTGAAGGCAAGATCCAAAGGCATCGTCGTGATCTCTGCCGGCTTCAAGGAAAAGGGGCCGGAAGGCGTCGCACTTGAGAAGGAAATCCGATCGATTCTGCGAGGAAGCCCGACTCGCCTCATCGGCCCGAATTGCTTGGGGTTGATGAATCCAGCCATCGGATTGAACGCTACGTTCGCGGAGGACATTGCGCGGTCCGGAAACGTAGCGTTTCTGAGTCAAAGTGGGGCGCTGTTAACGGCGATCCTCGACTGGAGCTTTGTCGAGCAGGTGGGCTTCAGCGCCATTGTCTCGACTGGTTCTATGTTGGACGTCGGCTGGGGCGATCTGATCTCTTTTTTCGGCGAGGACTCGAAGACGGAAAGCATCCTCGTCTACATGGAATCCATTGGAGATGCGCGAGACTTCTTGTCTGCGGCGCGCGAAGTAGCTTTCAGCAAGCCGATAATCGTCATCAAGCCCGGTCGCTCGGAAGCGGCCTCACGGGCCGCCGCTTCGCACACTGGCGCCCTCACGGGAAGCGATGCTGTTTACGATGCGGCGTTTCGCCGGTCGGGAGTTCTTCGGGTCCAGAATATTGCAGACATCTTTCACATGGCCGAGGCTCTGAGCAAACAGCCCCGGCCACGCGGGCCGCGGCTCATGATCCTCACGAATGCAGGCGGCCCAGGAGTGCTCGCCACCGACGCACTCATTGCGGCTGGTGCCGAGCTCGCAACTCTTTCCGAACCCTCGCGTCAGGCGCTCGATGAATTCCTTCCTCCTCATTGGAGCCATGCAAACCCAATCGACATTCTTGGCGACGCCGATCCCGAGCGGTTTGCGCGCTCTCTCGAACTTGCGATTCGAGATCCGAACTGCGACGGGCTTCTGGCCATTCTTGCACCACAAGGAATGACCGATCCATCACAGATGGCAGGACAGCTAAAGCCATACGCAAAAGGGTCGGGAAAACCGCTCCTTGCCAGCTGGATGGGCGGTAAGAGCGTCTCTGAAGGCGTGAAAGTACTGAACGCCTCAGGAATTCCAACATTTTCGTACCCTGATACCGCCGCGCGTGTATTCAACTCAATGTGGCAGTACACATATCATTTGCGTGGTTTGTATGAGACACCGTATGCAACTGACGACTTGGCGGGCCTGAGCACGAGGCGGATTAAAGCCAGAGCTCTCATTGATGCCGTCTTCACCAAGGGCAGGACCTTACTTACGGAAGTCGAATCGAAGCAACTCCTCGACGTGTATGGCATTCCAACGGTTCCAACCCGGCTCGCAAAAGACGAGCAGGAAGCCCTTCGCCTGGCGCAAGAACTTGGGTTTCCGGTCGTCCTAAAAGTTCACTCGGAAGCTATAACGCACAAGACCGACGTCGACGGCGTGAAGCTAAACCTAACCGGCGCGGAGCAGGTGCGCGAAGCCTATCGGGCCATTCAGTCCTCTGTGGCCGCTAAAAAAGGCCAGGGTGCCTTCCTCGGCGTCAGTGTCCAACCGATGATTCGCACTCAAGGTTATGAAGTCATTCTCGGCAGCAGCGTTGATTCGCAATTCGGCCCGGTGATCTTGTTTGGCTCAGGGGGACAGCTCGTTGAAGTCTATAGGGACCGGGCGCTTGCAGTTCCGCCGCTTAACACCACTCTGGCTCAACGGCTAATGGAACAGACGCGCATCTACGCTGCTCTGAAGGGGATTCGAGGACGCCCGGCTGTAGACCTAAAAGCATTAGAGACTCTTCTGGTTCGGTTCAGTGAGTTGGTCATCGAACAGCCGCGCATCCGGGAAATCGACATCAATCCTCTTCTCGCCTCCCCTGAAGGACTCCTTGCACTCGACGCGAGAATGGTGTTGTTCGGTAGGGAGGTGCAGGACGATTCGCTCCCGCGTCCGGCGATACGTCCGTATCCCTCCCAGTACATTTCACGCTGGACCATGAAAGACGGCAGCAAAACCCTGATACGGCCGATACGTCCCGAAGACGAGCCTTTAATGGTGGAATTTCATGGCACACTTTCGGACAGCACCGTTTATCTACGCTACTTTCACATGCAGAAGCTCGACTCGCGCATTGCTCACGAACGGCTCATCCGAAAATGTTTCGTTGATTATGACCGCGAGATTGCGCTTGTAGCCGAACGGACCGATCGACAAACGGGCAAACACGAACTGGTCGGCGTAGGTCGTCTAACGCGACAACCTAATTTCCGTGATGCTGAACTCGGTATTCTGGTGACGGATCGTTGCCAAGGTACAGGCCTAGGAACGGAGTTGCTAAGCCGTCTCATTGACACAGCGCGCAAAGAGAAACTCGATCGCGTTATCGCTCACATTCTCGCGGAGAACCAGGCAATGCTCAAGCTGGCAAAACATTTTCACTTCAGCCTGTTCCGGGACGAAGATCCCACGGCTCTTATGGCCATCCTTGATCTGACGAGGGGGCCTTCTCACGAACATGTTAGCCGCAACGCCATCGACCAGTGATGCAGGCAGGCGAATCCTCAAAGATAAATTAGGGCCGCCATGGGACCGTTAATGACTGCCGATATCCGCCTGATTCGAGAAACTCACGTTCACATTTCAAGAGCTGCACGAGGTTGCGGTTGTCGTCTGTCGTCGGCCCGTCCTTATCCTAGTGGTAGAGGCTCATACGCAGCCCGTCCGAAGGCCGGTCGACAACCAGCTCTGGATGTTTTCTTCGAAATGTTTCGGCGATGTGGCAGCTCCAGCAGACGGGCAGATGCGTGTCGAACGCGTCCTGCAGTTTTTCGGCGGGAATCTCATTCCACTGAACAGTCCTGCGCTGCTGATTCACCAGGGCAGGGGGATGATCGTGCCAGCGGATTTCTCCAAACGGTTTGTGACAGTAGGCGCAGCTCTGTCCCTGATGGATTGCTCCTTGCTGTGACGGCAAGCACGCATTCCCGTGACGGAGGCCACCTTCACTGGGCAGACCGGAAGCGACGAGCGGGCAGGCTCAAATAGCAATGGCCCGGAGCACCTCCAACTCCAGGCCATTGAAAGCAACTACGCCTTACGCGGCGATCTGCTTCGTCATTGGTATGGTCTTGATTTCGACCTTGCGCGGCAACGCGACTGCGGCGACGGGAGCAGTGATCTCCAGCACGCCGTTCACGAACTCAGCGACGATTTTCTCCATAATCACACCTTCGGGCAGCTCAAAAACCCGCTCGAACTTCCCGTAAACGAACTCCTCATGAAGGAGTTCATGATTCTTGGCTTCACGGGCATACTTCCGCTCGCCGGCGATCGTCAGCACGTTCCCTTGAACATGAATCTGTACTTCCTTCGGCGCGACGCCCGGCAGGGAAACCTTGCAGATATACTTCTTGGTCTCTTTGTCCACATACGCCTCGACTGGGGGAACAAAGTTGAACAACGGCAACGACGCAACTTCCTCTTTCCCCCAAGTCTTTTGGGTCAGCATGCGGTTAAAGATTTTGTCAAATTCACGACGAAAATCGAAAAGATCCTCAAAAAATGGGTCACGCAGAGTCAATCCAGTCATAAATCCTCCTTTTTCGCTTTCCTAAGAATTCCCCCAACCACTGTGCTTTATTTTGAGAGGCAGCAATTGGAGCCTCAGCCTGGCCGGCCCTGGAGGGCCGGTGCGTCGCATCCCCTGGGCGCTTCGTGTACGCTTGGTGCCCAATCGCTGCCCCTAAGGAGGGCAGAGCTCTCGCGATGGTCACGCCCCTTGGTGAATCGTACTTCCAAGAGGGGGAGTCCCGTCCCGGCCGGTGTGTTCACTCCCCGCCGTTTTTCTCACTCCGCCCCATGCGGCCTCTGTCCTTCCACGCTCATTTGTAAATCTTCCTGCGATTCACTTCAGTGACAGGTGCTACGGTTCGACGTATTCGTCGTCACTCGAAAACCTCAGCCGCGGACAGTAAGTACCGGGCATTTTGCTTTGACCACCACGTTATAGGCAGTCGTTTGCGGCGCATGCCCCGCGAACGTCTTTCTCATTTTGGCCCCCATAATGATCAGGTCCGCTTTCGTCTCCCATGCTTCAGTGACGATTTCCTCGACAGCCGCGCCGAAGGTTACGCGAAACGCGACTCTGCACCAGTTGGCGCTCTCTGAGGGCATGAACTGTTTCATCTTCTTAATGTTGACCTTGCGGATGCGCTCTACCTCTTCCTCAGTGTAGGCATGCGCCTCTTCCACAGCATGGAGCATAGTGAGTCTCGCATCATGCTCCTGAGCCAAAGAAAAAGCGTACCTCGCTGCGCGCTCGGCCCCCGGCCCAAAGTCAGTTGCGAAGAGAATGTTCTTCAAACTCACTTCGGATGGAACTTTCGTCCCCGTGTGCGGACCCACCGTCAACACCGCACAGCTCGCTTGCCGGAACACTTCTTCAGCCACCGAACCGAGAATCATCTTCTTGAACTGGCCGCGACCGTGGGTGCCGGTGACCACCAAGTCGATCTCGTGCTCCTGAATCAGCCGCTCCACCGCGGGCCAAAGAGTGCCCTCGGGAATTAGAGCTTCGTGTGGAACGCCACGCAATTTGCCGGAAATTAGGATGTCCGCGATACCTTGCTCCGCTGCCTGACGCATTTTCTCGTAAGTCATTTCTGCCAATGCCGGTTCCGCCATTTGGTAGGTGTCCGGGGAAATGACATGGGTCAGATAAATACGCGCGTCATAGCGCCGGGCCAACGCCAAGGCGTAATCCAGCGCCAGGTCAGATACTCCCGAGAAGTCGGTGAGCACCATGATCTTAGTCAGAGAAATCTTTTTGTTGGCTTCCAATTCTTTTAGTGAAGTCTTGGTTGGTTCGATGACGTGAGTGGTCATAAGTTTTCCCCCTTCCTTGAGTGGATCCTGGGCGAAGACTCGCCACAGTATCCTTTTGATAAGCCAACCTCAACGCGGAACGCGGTGACGGCGGTTACAGAGGACCGTGATAATCAGCACGGTCCTCTATCTGTCGGAAAGTGTCGTTGGCTTCTTGCGGAACGAATATGACCTCGGATTCTTACCATCCACGTCTACTCTGGATGGTCGATATCACAAGCTCAAGGTCGAGGTCGTAGGTCCAGAGGGCGATCTTTTGCGGGTAACCGACGCCAAGGGCCGCCGACGCAAGATTGTTGTTTACGCCCGTGACGGATACATGGCCACCAGGAACGCACGCTAATTCTCCTTCCCCCAGCAACATGCTGGCCCAGGTATTCACCGTCACGGATGATGGTGAGCGCCGTCACAGCTAGCTTCTCTTTATCAAGATTAAATGAATACCGAAAATTGAACTGCGGCGCATCACCAGTCCGTGGCGAACGGTCACTGGGTCAAAAGCGCCATTCTTATCGCATGGGGCATCAGTCTCGTACATCCTATCGACAACGTGTTGAGGCCCTATCTGATTGGAGGACGCTTGAAGCCGTCTACCCTGTACGTGTTTTTTGCAGTGGTTGGTGGATTGAAAGCGTTCGGCGCGGTCGGTCTATTTGTAGGACCATTAGTCCTGTCCATAACAATGGCTCTCTTCGCTTTTTGGAGGCAAGAGAAACGCAGCGGAATCAGGGCATGCAATGAATGCTAATGCAGTCGTCGCGAGTGACCTGGCGCTCAAGCAAGTGCCGACGCCACAAAAGCCCTCCAAGTGGACCAGCTCAAGCCTGATTGCACTGTTAGCCCTTGCAGCCATTCTCTTGCACCTGGGGCTTCGCTATTTTTCCGATTTCTCCTCAGCCGTGCGGGACGCTCCGCTCTTCCTGGTTTTAGTCGCCGGCGGCGTGCCGCTGGTCATACGTCTCGCGCAAAAGCTCTTTCAGCGAGAATTCGGTTCCGACCATCTCGCCGGTATCTCCATCATCACCTCTGTCATTCTGGGTGAGTATCTTGTCGGTGTCATCGTAATCCTTATGCTCTCCGGCGGCGCGGCACTCGAACAATTTGCAAGCCGAAGAGCGTCGTCAGTTCTCGACGCACTGGCACGCAGAATGCCGCAAGTCGCCCATCGAAGAATTGGGAATGACGTTTCCGATGTGAAGCTCGGCGACATCGCGGTCGGTGACACGCTAGTCGTTTTTCCTCACGAAACCTGCCCAGTCGACGGCGTGGTTATCGATGGCAACGGAAAAATGAACGAGGCCTACTTAACAGGCGAGCCCTTCGAGATCGACAAGATGCCGGGTTCTCAGGTGATCTCCGGGGCAATTAATGGCGACGTGGCGTTATACATTCGCGCTGAAAAATTAGCGGTAGATTCCCGTTTCGCGCGAATCATGCGAGTCATGCAAGACGCCGAGCAGCGGCGGCCTCATATTCGCCGGTTAGCGGACAAACTGGGTGCTTGGTATACGCCTGTGGCCCTTGCGCTTGGCCTGCTAGCCTGGCTGTTAACCGGAGAGCCCCATCGTTTCCTCGCGGTTGTCGTGGTCGCGACACCGTGTCCCCTGCTCATCGCGATTCCCGTTGCCATTGTTGGTGCCATCTCTCTTTCCGCTCGACGCGGCATCATTATCAAAAATCCCGCCGCCCTCGAACAGATCGATCGCTGTCGCACGCTGATCTTTGATAAAACCGGGACTCTGACCTACGGCGAGCCCTCCTTATCCGAGATTCTCTGCGCGCCTGGATTTATCGAAGACGAGGTCCTGCGGGTTACCGCAAGTTTGGAGCGCTACTCAAAACACCCGCTTTCGAAGGCCATTCTAAAAGCAGCCCAGACAGCCAACTTGCCCGTGGAAATCGTTACGGAAATCAGCGAACGCCCAGGCGAAGGGCTACGAGGAAAGGTTGCCGGTCGAAGAGTTTTGATTACAGGTCGCGCGAAGATTTCAGGGCGCGATATCGCATTGCCACCGGTGACCTCTGGACTGGAGTGTTTGGTTTTTATCGACGATAAATATGCGGCCGCTCTGCGCTTTCACGATGCACCTCGCCTGGATAGTCGGTCGTTCATCAGTCACCTGCGGCCACGCCACGCTGTGAATCGGGTTTTGCTGGTCTCCGGGGACCGCGACCAGGAAGTCCGGCGCCTTGCTGAGCAAGTAGGGATCAGAGAAGTCCACTCTGCAAAGAGCCCAGAAGAGAAGGTTGTCATCACTCGTGAAGCGGCTATCCAGGCTCCTACCCTGTTTCTCGGCGATGGGATAAACGATGCGCCCGCGATGCAGGCAGCCACTGTCGGTATCGCGTTTGGCGTGCACAGTGACGTTACATCCGAGGCTGCCGATGCCGTTGTCCTGGAAACTTCCTTATCGCGCGTGGATGAACTTATCCATATCGCCCGGCGCATGCGTCAGATCGCATTGGAATCGGCAATTGGCGGAATGGCATTGAGCGTACTCGGAATGTTCGCCGCAGCATTCGGCTACTTGCCGCCCATCGGAGGAGCCATCGCGCAGGAAATCATTGATCTCGCCGCTGTCCTCAACGCCGTGCGGGTTGCCGTACCGCCTCGCTCCCTCGCTGATTTTTGATCTGCCGCTTGGTCAGATTTGGGGTATTTCGATCTGGAGACTCGGGTGCTCGAACCGCTCGAAGATCCGTTCGGCACAAAAGTGTTACCCGTGTCCTAGGCACGTTGTGTGAAACCAAATACGCGGGCGGATTGGCACCGACGCCGTGAAGAGACACAATAGGAAGCGGACCCCATATCCCAAACGCTAACGAGTACTTTCGTTTTAGGACCAAGCTTCGTCTTCTCAGGTCGCCTCATTCACCCAGCGCCATGCCTATTTCAGTGTCTTCTTCGTCGCGCCGCGACGTCGCAAGAGTCCGACATTCAAGTCGGCACTCCGAAGTGGGGAAGCACCCACTTCATCAGGGCCAACAGAAAAAGAGGTTCCAACCGCTCAATTCGTAGAAGAAACAAGAATCGACACCCTTGCACCTGCCGTCGGCAACATGCACGGAATGCTTGAGAGCATGGTAGCGGGAGCAACGAAAAGCTTTTGGACATCGAGCGAATCCGAGCGATTAAGGAGGCGACACACATCTTCTTGACGTTGCACGGTGCTTCAGGAACTGACGATGACGACCTGCGGAGGGCCATCGCAGCGGGAATTACAGTCGTGCACATCAAGACAGAAGTGCGGATACCCTGGCGGCGATCCCTGGAAGATAGCCTGACCGGAAAACCCAACGACGTGGTGCCATACAGGATCCTTCCGCCCGTAGAAGGCTCTAAGGATGGCAGTGATAGTCTTTGCCATTGCCATGATTTCGGGACGCGGTATTCACGCACTGGAATTCGCGTGGGGCGCGTTGGGAACTGCAGGCGCTTTGAACGTTTATTCGAATCGAAGGGCCTCGAGCGGGCTGATGGATGCGGCCTTTCTGGAAGGCAAGATCGAGAAGGCCAAATTCAGCGTTGTGGAGGCCACAAAGGCAAGCAGCGCGCTGTCGCGGTCGAAAACAAAGGGCAATTGAACAGAATCGCTAATCCAAAGTGACGTTGGCCAAGAGAAGGCTATTCCCAGGAGTTCGCCGGCCAGTGCCAATGCCAGCGTTTCACAAATCATCTGCAAGAAAATATTAGCTGCCGTAGCGCCGAGGGCGCGGCGCGTTCCGATCTCATGCGTTCGTTCCTTCACCGCAATCCAGGTGATAGCCACGATTCCGAGGCCAGAAACCGCCAGCGCGCTGGCGCCGATCCATCGCAAAAAAAGACCGAGTCGCTTAGCCGCAGCCGCTTGCGTATCAATCAAGCTTTTTTGATTTTGAATTTGGAAGTCATCCGGTTGACTGGGCTGGATGTGATGCAGAGCGCGTAACAGGGATCGGCACGTTTCAGCGGTAGCGTCCATCGAATCCAAGGTATCCAGCTCCAGGGCAATCCCTGCGAAATGATCTACGTTCATGAGGCGGTGCATCGCGGTGGAAAGGGGCACATAAACCTGGCTGTCTTCATTGCTTACGTCCAGGCCTTGTCCGCGCTCGCTCAAAACGCCAACTACGGTGAACGGCACGCGGTTGATCATCATGCGTTGTCCGATGGGCGAAGAAGCGCCAAATAAATCAACCGCGACGGTGTGACCCAGCACCGCGACTCGCGCTGCATCTCTCTCCTGAATGGATTCGAACAGATCCCCCGCGATAGTGGACCAGCTTTTGATGACGAAATAGTCCGGCTCGCACCCCACGACAACGGTGTTCTTGGAAAAGTCGCCCGCTTTGCTCCAGAAGCTTTGCGTCACGAACGCGGAAGAGTGAGTCCGGCTGAGAATCTCGTTTTCCATGACCCGGTAGTCGCGTTCTACGAGCGTGGTGACCAGAGCACCGGTGCGGGCGCGTCCAGCTATGGTGCGGCTCTGAGCGGGGCTAATGATGAGCACGTTGGTTCCCATGCGGCGAATCTGGTCCAGGATCTGCTTTGTACCACCTTCTCCATAATTTACGGAGCACACCACTCCAATAACACCAAGCGCTGCACTAAGCATGAGCAACGAAGATCTAAGTGGGTACCGCCATAGCAAGCGCAGCGCGCGAAGGATAATTTGGCTCTGCCGCGCAAACATTTCTACGACCGGAGAGCCCGGATGGGATCGAGTCGCGATGCCTTCCACGCGGGATAAATCCCGAAAACCAGCCCGACTGTCACCGACACCAAGATCGCCCCGGCGAACGGCCGCCAAACCAGAATCTGCGGCAGTGTTTGCATTCGCGTAGCTAACTGCATTCCAACCCAGCCAATCATTGCGCCTGCAATTCCTCCAGCCGTGGCAACAAGAGTCGCTTCGAGCAGGAACTGCGCGACAATGTCGCCCCTTGTCGCCCCAACCGAGCGCCTGACGCCAATTTCCTTCCAGCGCTCCGAAACCGCAATCGACATGAGGCTCATGATCACAACGCCGCCGACCAGGAGGGCCATAGCGGCGACACCAGTCAGAATCTTTGTCAGCGTATTCCCCGCGCGTGTAACTTGCGCCATAGTCGCTGCCGGATTGGTGATGGTGAAGTCGTCCAGCGCAGCCGGCTGGATATGATGCCGCTCGCGAAGCAACGCCGTAACCCTCTCGGTCGCTTCGCTGCCATGTTCAGGATCTTTAATCTGCGCTATGACCATCGTAAGAAAATCGCGATTGAAGAGCCGGCGCGACGCGGTATTAACGGGAATCAGGACAAGATTATCCAGACTGCCTCCTGCGGGACCAGCGCCGCGCGATTTCAGTATTCCGATCACCTGAAACGGCACATCCGCTATTCGTAAGGTCTTGCCGCTCGGATCTTCCTCAGGAAACAATGCAGCACGTACGTCTGTTCCAATCACTGCCACACGGGCCAGCGAGGCATTTTGATCCTCCGTAAAAAAAAGGCCGTCTTGCATCTCTTCGGAGCGCAACTCGAGCCAATTCGGCGTGACCCCAATCACGACCGGTGATGCGGCACGTTCGCGGTATTTGATGTCCACGTCGAATGCGGTTTGCATTTCAGCCACGGCCTTGACCTCGGGCAGGTCCTTAGCGATGGCATCGGCGTCCTCGAAGCGAAGGGTTGGCGGAACATTTACAAGCGTCGGCATTCCCCGGGAACGTCCGCCTCCCGGCCGAACAATGATGGTATCGAACGTTCCAATCATGTTCTTGAAACGCTGCATAGTCTCACGCCGGGTCGCCTCCCCAATCGAGGAAAGAACCGCGAGAGAAGCAATGCCGACTACGATGGCGAGCATCATAAGCGTGGTACGCAGCCAGTAGCGACGCATACTTCGCAGGGCTTGCGAAATCAGCTTGGCTGATTTCATGTGTCGCCTTCCACACTCGCGTGTAAGGGCTTATTCGATCTCTGCCGATCTGAAATCATCTCTCCGTCCTGCAGCAGGATCTCCCGTGAGGCATAGGCCGCAACGGCGTCGTCATGTGTAACCATGAGAATTGTGCGGCCTTCGTTGTGGAGCTCTTCAAGCAGCCGCATGATTTCGCGGCCGGCATTGAGGTCCAGGTTGCCGGTGGGTTCGTCCGCCAGAATCAGCGCAGGATTGTTGATCAGAGCTCTCGCGATGGCGACACGTTGCTGCTCGCCACCGGAAAGCTCGGTGGCGAAGTGCTGTGCCCGCGCAGTCAGGCCCACACGTTCGAGTGAAGACAAGGCGCGGTGCCGGTCAATTCGGCCGTCCCGATAGACCATGGGGATCTCTACGTTTTCCAGCGCCGTTGTCCGTGGGAGCAGATTAAAAGACTGAAAAACGAATCCAATCTTTGCGTTGCGGATCCGAGCGAGTTGCTGGTCTGCGAGTTTTGCAACGTCCTCGCCGTCAAGGTGGTAACGGCCAGAACTTGGCGGCTCAAGGCAGCCCAGGATATTCAACAGGGTTGATTTACCGGACCCGGAGGCGCCCCGCACGGCCACGAACTCTCCTGAAGCAATTTGAAAGGAAATCATTTTCAGGGCTGCCACTGTTCCCCTGGCGCCACGCGAGTACGTTTTTGAAATGTTTTCTACTTCAATCATTGAATTCCCTTACGGAGCCGATTGCGAAGGCCGGGTTGAACCCGTGCCGCCCGCGGCGATTAACAAAACATCATCGTTGCCCGAAATTCCGCGCTTGATTTCCACCATTCCGTTCTCTTTGGTTCCGATGACCACCGGTCTACGGTCAGGCCCGCTCTTGCCCTGCACGTATACGAAACTCTGGTCGCCATCCCGCTGCACAGCAGTTGCAGGCAATAACAGGGCCGCATGTTGCGCAGTCTGAAGTGTGACATTGGCGGTCATATCTGGCTTCAGAAGCTGCGCATCCTTGCGGATGTTGATGGCGACTTCGTAATTCACGACGCCAGAGACGATGGTCGCTTTGGGGGCGACACTTTCGACCACGCCGGGAAAATCGCGCGATGGGTAAGAGTCCACCGTGAACACGACTGGATTGCCTGATCTGACATTGGCAATGTCCGTTTCGTCCACCATGGCCACCAATTGCAGCGCATGGTCGCCGATGATGGTGACGAATGTAGGCGCCGTAAATGCCGCGGTTACCGTCTCGCCTTCTTGCGTGGAAACCGAAGACACCGTACCGGTAATCGGTGCCCGGATGACGACATAGCGGAGATCCACCTGGACGAGGTCCCGGTCACGAAGGGATTTTTCATAGCGCGCTTTCGCCTCCGTCAGCGCGAGCTCGAGGTCCTGCTCTTGTTGAGCTGGGATAAGCCCTTGCGACGCGAGCTGTTCAGCACGTTCGAAGTTTACGCGTGCGCGGTCCATGCTGGTGCGGTCCAGTTCCGTCTGCGCCTCGGCCTGCGCGAGCCGGGCGCGAACTGGGGCATCGTCGATTTCCGCAATGACGTCGCGCGCTTGAACCCGCGAACCCACTGTGACGTTTAGTTTCTTGACGATTCCTGAAAGCTGCGAGCCAACCCGCACTTCCGAGCCAACTCGCAGCCTTACTGTCCCTGTCGCGTTCACCGTGTTGCCGACCATGCGCCGCTCGGGATGCACCACTCGGCCGGCTTCCACGACCGGTTTTCGTGTGTTGCTTCGCACGGCGTAGAAACCTGTAGCGACACCGCCGGCGAGCAACAGCACAAGGATGGCAACCCCCGGGCGTCCCATAACTACTTTTTGTCGAACACCATGACCACGGGCTGGTTCGAGCCGCGCACAGATTCCACGGTCATGGTCTTGCCATCAGCGGACAACGACCTGGTCTCTGTACGCACAACTTTCGGGCCACCGGCTACTGCGCTCTCACCCGTCCAAGTGGTCACCA
Organism: Candidatus Acidiferrum sp.; assembly: GCA_035280045.1. GTDB lineage: Bacteria > Acidobacteriota > Terriglobia > Acidiferrales > UBA7541 > Acidiferrum. Next base: position 7,706 of record DATEGP010000076.1, on the reverse strand, counting down.
GTTTGCTGCCCTCCCATTTGCTGATGGTTTCGCTCGGGCCGCCCATAGGCAATTCGTTCGCTACAGGCTTGCCGGTGAGGTCGTAGTGGATCTTGCTGTCTTCATCTCTACCTTGGAATGTGGAACGCGTCGTGATGTCCAGGGACGAATCGGACTGTTGGACGGTGAGCGCCATTTTCATTTGCGCCATCATGCCAACGTTTTTGCTTTTTTCCGGGTTAAACTGCCACGAGCCGGAAAAGCTAGTGACTTTTTGCGCCAGCGCCGCGCCTGCGATTAGCCCGGCCGCTAGAATAAGTATCTTCGCCTTCATAAATCCTCCTGAGTTTTGATCTGCAACATGAAAAAAATTCCGAATGTCAGCTTCCAGGCCATAGATGAGCCAGTCGTCCTTTTTTCGTCATTCCTTGGGGTTGTGCCTTCCTTCTACGTATAGAGCGAGCCGCCAAGCGTCTGCCGCCGATAGAGTCCGAAATGCCGGCATCGCACTCCAGCGAATTCCATGCTGAATGATGTAGGCGTCCATCCACGTGGGTTTTTGTGCGGGCTGGATTACAAATTGTGGTGGCCGCGGAGAAAAGGACTTTGCGAGCGGCGCCATCCTGCCACGTGTTGCTCCGTGGCAGTTTGCGCAGCGCATCTCGTAGAGTTCGCTGCCGCGCACCAAATCATCTTCTGTAGGCGCAAGCGGCGACGACTTCAATGGAGGGTTCAAACGGAGCTTGGTCTGTAACAGTGCAGAAGCCAACCTTGTTTCGAGCCAGGACGGTTCTGCTTCCGCAGAAAGGTCGGCCAGGGCGAACGCCGCGAAACACAGGATGAGTGCAAATGTCACCGCCAAGTATGGAAGAATCTTTCTTAACCTCATCGGCCTAGCCTCCGCCTGCGCGTGTTTTTCGCGATGACTGCCATCTCAGCACATATCTCCCTGCAACAATCCAGTCGGGCAAGCGGAGCTCGCGTCCCGCCTCTAAGGCCGGCTTGCCGGCGTGATAGCCGCGCGCGCCACTTGCCAAGAACCATCCGGCTGTTTCGCGAGGATCCGGATCGCATTCACAGACTGGCGAACATCCTTTCCGTCCGGCAGTTTCAAAGTGGCGCCGATTTGCCCCCACTCCAATGCATAGGCGCCCATGATGTGGAGCTCCTTCCAGTCCTCTTCGTAAGAAGTTGTTTCAATACGAGCGGACTGTCGTTGTTGCTGCAACAGCAGCGTGCGGATGGCTTCTTTCCCAACAACCGGCGGCATACCTGGCTCCAGCAAAACAGCATCGTCCGTCCACAATGCGACGAGTGCCGCGACATCATTCTTTTTCGAGGCGGCGATGTCCCTTTTGGTCCAACTCCTGGATTCGACTCCTATCGATTGCGTCGCCAGCCGACTCGGAACTACCACTTTCCGGCTGCGAAGCCTCTTGCGCGGATGGGGGATCGTTTTGCCTGAGGACATCGCGAGCGCTGGTTTGCTCCCGCAAGGAGCAGATCGCCCACGTTTGGCCTCGGTGTTTCGCCACAAGGTTAAATATTCCAACTTCGGGAGCTTCCCGCTGGCCGTCGATGACCGCCCCGTCGATTCTCCACACACCATCGACCAGCACCATATCGGATCCAATCGGCCTGACGTGCCTGATGTGGGCGGTGCCACGGCTTCCACGGTAGCCGCGGTGGAACACGGATGCATAAAATTCCTGGATGGCTTCTCGTCCCTCGACCATAAGACCATCCGGTATCACAAGATCGGCGTTCCCTTCGAAAAGTACGGCAATGCCAGCTGCGTCCGATTTGTCCCACGCCGACGTAAATCGACTCAGCAACCCTTGCAGATCTGCTTCGAGCGATGCGCCCTTCGCAAAGGGAGCGCCTAAAAGGAGGGCGCAAAAAACAAATAGGCGTGAAAAGCGTCGCACGGCAAACTCCTTAAATTGACAGCGCGGGCACTTCCGTTCCGCGGCGGGACACCGAGAAACTTGGCTGTCATTCCGCCATCATGTCAGGTTGGATAGACCTGCAAAGGCCGATGCGTCTAGCCGACCGATCTTTTAGTTGAATCGAAGGATTCCTGCGACGAACTGCTGTTCCTAGAGTGTCGTCCTGAGGGACAATCCCTTTACCATGTTTCATCGCTCGGAGCGCGTGCCGCAATTCTGGCTACTTCAATTGGTTGGTTGGGGCACATATGCCCTGGTCGTCGCCATCGGCGTTGCCCCTCACCTCCGTACGCATCGGATTGTTGCGTACGAAGGGGTCTTTGTTGCCACCACCTTTCTTTCAAGTTTCGGTTTGCATTTGCTTTGTCGGCGTCTCTGGAGGCGAGGCACACCTTGGGCGAGCGCCATGTTCCGAGCGGTGCTGGCTTGCGGCCTATTAGCGATCCCCTGCGCCGTGGCGGCCCAACTGACGGAACTTACGGTCGCCGGCATTCCGATTACCTGGCACTCTCTCCTCGCGGCGTTCGAAGGCGTCCTGTACGCAATGTTTATCCTGATCTCCTGGGCCGGTTTGTATTTCACTGTCAAGCACTACGAGGCCTTGCAGGCAGAGCGGGAGCGAGCACTCGAGGCCGAAGGGCTCGCGAAGCAGGCACGCCTGGAAGCCTTGAGATACCAGTTGAATCCTCATTTCCTGTTCAACACGCTGAACGGGATTTCAACTCTGGTCTCCGAAGGCGATGCGAGTGGAGCGAATGCCATGCTCGTCCGGCTCTCGCGGCTGCTGCGTTCGACCCTTGAGGAAAACACGCTGGAGGAAATTCCACTCTGGCGCGAAATCGCTATAACCGAGGAGTATCTTGCGATCGAAAAAGCGCGCCTCGGATCGCGCCTCAATCTGAAGCTGTCGATCGCGCCGGACACACTGGATGTCCTCGTTCCCACTCTTTTTCTGCAAACTCTCGTCGAAAATGCCATCCGTCACGGGATCGGGCCACGTCCCGAGGGAGGTACCCTCGCCATCGAAACATACCTCGCTGGAGACCGCTTCCATCTAAATGTTTCTGACGACGGAGTGGGCGCCCATTCGACCAACGGCCAGCAGGAAAGACCACGCGGCGGCATAGGGCTGGCTAACACCATTGAGCGGCTCCGGGTCCTCTACGGAACCAACCATGGGCTCATCGTCAAGTGGCCGGCGGAAGGTGGATGCCGGATCGAGGTGCAGTTTCCCCGGGTTCTGGCGAGCTCATCCTGACGGGGTTAGGATTGATGACGACTCCTATTCGCGTCTTAATCGTTGATGATGAGCCTCTGGCGCGGCGAGGCGTGCGAAGCCGCCTGAGGAAACATTCCGACATCGAAATTGTAGCGGAATGTGCAACCGGGAAAGCCGCCGTCACGGCAATTCGAGAGCGGCTTCCGGATTTGGTTTTCCTGGACATTCAGATGCCGGATATAAGTGGCTTTGAAGTCTTACGCATCCTCAAACCCGATGAACTTCCGGCGGTCATCTTTCTTACCGCCTATGACCAATACGCTTTGGACGCCTTTAGCGTCCACGCCCTTGATTACCTTTTGAAACCGATAGATGACGCACGCTTTGAGAGCGCGCTGATGCACGCTCGAGAGACAATCAGTAATCACGATCTGCCTGATTTGGAGAAGCGCATTCGCGAGCTTTTGAAAAACATTAGCAGACGCGAAACGATTCGATACGAAACGCGCTTTTCAGTCCGCAGCGGGCAGCGGATCGCCGTCGTTTCGGTCAACGACATTGATTGGATTGAGGCTTGCGGCGACTATGTGACTCTGCATGTCGGAAACCGAAGTCACCTGCTGCGGCAGACGATGAACAAGATGGAGTCGCAATTGGACCCGGCGCGTTTTCTCCGCATTCACCGCTCGACCATCGTGCAGACTTCCAGAATCAGAGAACTCGTTGCGCTGGACAACCGCGAGTTTCTGCTTCGTCTTTCTGACGGCAAGGAGCTCAAAACAAGCAGGAGCTACAGCGATCGAATTGAAAAATGGTTGTAGCGAAGGACTAACTCCACGGACCAATGAGAGTTCCCTTGAGGCGGGAACTCCGGTAAATCAATAGCGGCCAGCGTGAGCAAAGACAAATACAACCCACGATAGCAAGGCGCCAAGCCAAACGGACCCAGTGTTATGAATTCTCGGGACCCGGCACCCTTGCGGTAACGATGGCGAGTACCAGGCACAGGACGATTAGAAGCTCGTTAATCACCGGTGCGATGAAGAAGAAAGAATATGAGTTGATGGCCAGAGCCAGATATCCAAGAGCGAACACGAGGATGATCGGCCGCAGCCTCGCACCTTGAGCTCGCACCTGGGATGCCAGCAGCCAAAAGACGACGGCTTCCAGCGTGAGAAAGATGGTGATGCCAAGACCGAAGCCCATGTAGAAGTTCCAGTATGTCCGGAGACCTCCCATCAATTCGAATTGGTTTGCTTTCATTGCGGTCACGGCGTGTTCGGCGGGGCCCGGCGGCACCTTGCCAAAGACTCCGCCGATCGTGTGAAGGGTCGAGTGGATCAGAGTGAGCACAGCAGCGATGCGGAGGAAAGTCGTGGGTCTCATGGTTTCTCCTTGCAGTTTTGGCAATCTCCAATTCGGAACTCTTTGGGTAGAACTCAACTCGCCTAGTGTTCAGGCGCTAACATGTTTTCGGTCGGAGACGCCCGTGCCTGTTCTACTTGAGTACTGCGGGAATCATTTCTCGCTGCGCCACAATCCGCCACGCGCCATTCTGCTTTGTGACAACGGCTGTGAACCGTCCCTGTTCTGGCGGCATATCTTGTTTGTTTTGATCATGTGCGCCTCGGATTTCCCAGGCTCCGTCGATAATGGCGACCCCTTCTTGAACGAAACGGAGGTTTTCGATCTTGCCGGTACCGCTGCTCCCGCAATAGCCGGAATCAAAGGCATCACGGTAAAACTTCTCAATTTCTCTTCGGCCCCTGGCGAAGGAAGCATAAGGACTTTGAAAATCGCCATCCTCTGTCCAGAGCAGAGCCAAAGCTTTGGCATCACACTTCGTCCACGCCATCTCAAAGTTCGGAACGATGCTTCTAATCGCGGCATCATCGATGACCTTTGTTCTCGTCTCCGCAGCCCAAGCGGTCGCGAACGCGAAAACAAGCAAAAAGGAGGCGCCAACCATCAATTGTCTTTGCCGCATGCTCTTCCTCTCTTTCTTCTGTCCGCCATGCGCATCTGTGCAATCCGTCAAAATCACGACAGGCGCAACAGTCTGAGAGCCCAGCGTTGCAAGATCATGTCGTAATTCAACGCGATGGCCGCCAGGGCCAGCGTGTCGTACACAAGATGCAGAATTACTGTGTACGTCAGTGTGTATTTCGTGGCCGCGTACACGCTGCAGTCGATCAACGCGAGCACGCCGACAAGCAGCAGCCCGCTCGGTCCCTGGTACCAATGAAACGACGTAAATATCGCCGACGCGACGATGATGGTAAGTACGGTGCGCCCTGGAACGCGCTCGAATAGGAGCAGCATTCGCTTTTGCACCGTACCGCGAAAAATGACCTCTTCGCAAAGCCCCGCCAGGAGCATCGTCTTGAGAATCAGCAGCGTGGCTGTTCGAGGCTGGCCCCGAATCCGGTCGAAGGAATGAAGGTTTCGCGTCGAATGCGTAATCAGGTCGCAAAGCGGTTGCAGGCACAGCTTCACCGCGAAGAACAAGGCAATTCCACCAAGTACTGTAAACAATAGGTGTTTCCAGGGGATCGGCCTCAGACCAAAGTCCACGCGCCAATCGGGACGGCCTACGTGGTTCAGAATCACCGCGACCGTCGCCGCAAACAGCGTCTCCCATGTGGGCGCGATGAGAATCGTCCCCAGTACGACGACGATCACTAAAACCTGCCAGGCGTAGCGTGCCATCGGTAAGCCTTTTGTTGCCTTAAGTGCTTGCTCCTGTCTCCGAAGCCGGGTTTCCGCGCCGGGGAATAGCTGTCCGGGCTCAAGCCATACTGTGAAGGCCGATCTTGTTTCCTTCTGTATCCACGAAATAGGCGATGTGGCCCGCTTCCTTGGAAAGAAACGTTTTCGGCAACAGCACCTTACCCCCTGCCTTGTTGACCCGAGCCAAGACGTCGGAAAGGTCGTCTCCGCCGTTCAGGTATACAACGACACCCTGCATGCTGGGAACATATCCCGTCTTGCAATCTTCGCCACTAACTCACCTCCGCTACTTCTCGATCACTTTCGCGGCACCGGCACTCGCGCCAGTCGCCCTTCACCAGGCAGCCCGTGTTAAACCTATCTTTGACATCGATGAGGCCATAGTCATTTCCGCTCAAGCGCATTCCGTTCAAGCTCACATCTAGCAACACGCTGTAAGACTTCTTGGCCCGTTCCATATCAAGAACGGGGATTTCGATCCAATTCGAAAGATGGTCCATGGATGTCTCCTTTTCCCTGCTATGGGGCATATTGGCAGCGGATCAGAGACCGTTTATTGTAAAAATGGGAAGTACTATTTCAGGGAAAGGCGCCGTCCAAATTCGTTGGATACTTCGCGGCTAAATTTCTGGGGAGCATAGCCAGTCATCTTCTTGAATTCCTTGGTGAAGTGGGCCTGGTCATAGTAGTAGTCGTACAAGTCTTCCTTGAAAGCATCATAAGGAAGCCCTTGGGCCCATTTTCGATAAAACCTTTGAAAACGAAAAACTCCCGCCAGGACCTTGGGCGAGATCCCGACGTGCATGCTGAATAGCAAGTCCAGGTATCGTCTGGAATAGCCCGTTCTTCGTTCCAACTCTCGAACGGCGACACGTCCGCCCGAGAGCCTTAGTGCGTGGACACAAAATTCGACGATCGTATTCTGTCGTGCCGACTTGTGCAACAACGTGATCAATTGCTCTTGGACAAAATTGACCTTCTCTTCCACGTTTTCTAGATTGCCGAGTGCTTCCCGCACTTTGCGGCCCCAGCTGCCGAAAAGCGTCTCCGCGTCAAACAGACCATTGGTCATTTTCCCCATGGGGATTCCAAAAAACGGAAATGCACCGCAAGGTGAAAACTCGATCGCCACAAAGCCGGTCTCCCGTGCAGTTGAATGAATCAGCGCCTGAGAATCTCTGTTGCCAACGAAATACAGTCCTCCTTCGTGATTTATATTTGTGCAGCCTTCACCTATGGAAGCCAGCGAGTTCTGGTAGGGAATAATCAGCTTGGCGCATCCGTTCGGCGCAGCCAGGCTTGTGTCCTGCTCAGGCATTCCAAATGCGCTTCGAAATACCCAAAGGGACTCAATAAAGGGCCGCAATTCTGCTCGCGGTTGAACAAACGAGATTTCCATGTCTAAGTCCGGGTTCGCAGTATAAAACATTCCATCGGAAGTCTCTAAAGGGTCTGTCACTGCCGATGCCGAAAGACGGTGGCCGCGAAGCCAAGATCATACGGAATAGGACGCCGCGCCTAAGGCAGCCACCAAGACTCCGCGGCACTTGTCTAAAGGCTGTCCCAGACGCTTGAATCCCGCGTGTGAAAAACGGGCCTAACTGAGAAAAGAGGTGCAACAAGGGTGCAAAAATGCACCCTTTTGCACCCTTGTTGGTTTCAGTGGAACCCGCGCAACTCTTTTGTGAGCGGCCTGACACATAGGTGACAGTTTGTACCGGACACATGGGTGACACTTCCTCCCGTAAAGGGAGGGAGCGATGCCTTGGAAGGAGTGTTCGGTGATGGATGAAAGACTGCAGTTTGTAGCTCGCCGGCTAGCTGGCGAG
>DATEGP010000075.1:0-61707 GCA_035280045.1 Candidatus Acidiferrum sp. | reverse complement strand
CCCGCCTGTGGCACTCTCCTGCCACCTCTCTATCCCCTGTGCCTTCTCCTTCTTTTCGGCTTTCTGCCTTCTGCTTTCTCATTTCCACCTCTCCTTCCATTTTCCGTACATTCTTCCAAGTTCCGTATCCTCTAACCCCTGTGTTTTCACACTCTTCTCAAAACTGCCGGGGTGTACCTAAACAATTCCCAAATTGGAACGCCCCCATCACACCCCACATGTCACGGCTACTTCGCTTCGGGATCGATGGTCTGGTCGAGGTAAATCCAAAGCACGCGCGACAGAAACGTCAGCATCGGAGCGAAGGGCAGGAAAATCACGAGTCCCCAGAGCACGACCTTGGTGAAACCCCAACCGGTCAGGAGCCAGAGGATCACTGCAAGAACAGCGATGAGGCCGCTGCCCAAAGCGTAGCTGATGTACATGGCGCCGAGAAAATATCCCGGCTCGCGGTTGAAGAGCAGATCGCACACCTGGCAGCAATCATTCATTTTGGGGAAGCCCCAGTAAACGCCCAAGTCCACGCCCCGATAAACGTTAGGCCGGAAAATCCTGCCGGACCGGCATCGCGGGCAAAGCTGGCGCAGGATGCTGCTGACCGTGGATGGCCGGGAGCGACGCATGGGCAACATCATAGTGCCATTGACAAGCCGCGCCATCCCGAATACCTTCGGCAGCCGTGCTTTCTCAGGCGCAACTCGCATGAAGAACAAATTGCTTCTGGCGGCGATCGTCGCGGCGACGATTGCCATCGTTGCTTCGCTGCTTGTTGGTGTTGGCGCCTCGTCGAACCTCGCCGTCGACACGGGTACGCACGTTTTTCCGACTTTGCCGTTCGCGGCGACAGCGCTGCGGTGGCTGGCTATTGGGCTGATCGCGGCTTATGCGACTTCCCGGCGGTCGCTGACGGCGTGGATTCTGGTTGGGTTGCTCGCCGGTGCGGAACTGGGGCACGACGCGCCCGCGGTGGCGGCGAAGCTCCAGCTTCTTGGCACCATTTTCCTTCGGCTGATTCGCGTAATCATCGCGCCGTTGCTCTTCGCCGTTCTTGTCGTAGGAATTGCGGGGCATCCGGACCTGAAGAAAGTCGGGCGGCTCGGCATCAAGTCGCTCGTTTACTTCGAGGTGGTCTCGACGATCGCCATGCTTTTTGGCCTGGCGGCGATCAACTTAAGCCGCGCGGGCGAAAGCGTGCACTTGCCGCCTTCGTCTACGGCTACGGCGCAAACCTTGAACCTCTCGCCGCATTCGGCAGTGCAAATCATCACCGACATTTTTCCGGAGAATATTGCCAAGTCCGTCGCCGAAAACCAGGTGCTGCAAATCGTGGTCTTCAGCATTCTTTTCGCGTTCGCGCTTGGCATGGTTCACGAAGCGAAGCGGCGCCCCATGCTGGAGTTCGCGGAAAGTTTGTCGGCGACGATGTTCAAGTTCACGAACATCGTGATGTACGCCGCGCCCATCGGCGTGTTCGGAGCGGTGGCGTACACGGTCGGGCAAATGGGTTTGACCGTGCTTCTGCCGCTGCTGAAGCTTCTGGCGACGATGTATGTCGCGCTCGTGCTGTTTATTGGTTGTGTGCTGGTTCCCATTCTGGTTTTGGCGCGCATACCATTGAAGAATTTTGCTCGCGTGGCTGCGGAGCCGGTCACGCTGGGCTTTGCCACCGCGAGTTCGGAAGCGACTTTGCCCATCGCGATGGAGAAACTGGAAGCGTTCGGAGTTCCGCGGCAAATCGTGGCCTTCGTGCTGCCCACCGGATACAGCTTCAACATGGACGGCGCCAGCCTCTATCAGTCGCTCGGGCTGATTTTCGTCGCGCAGGCTGCGGGAATTCATCTTTCGTTTGGCCAGCAAGCCATCATGGTTCTGACGCTGCTCCTGAGCAGCAAAGGAACTGCCGGGGTGGCGCGCGCATCGTTCCTGATCGTTTTTGCGGCGGCTACTTCGTTTCATCTGCCGATGGAGCCGCTCTTTCTTCTGTTTGCGATCGATCAGCTCATGGACATGGGCCGCACCGCCGTGACAGTGCTGGGAAATTGCGTCGCCTGCGTGGTCATCGCGCGCTGGGAAGGCGAATTGCCTGGGTCGTTGGCCGCGACAGGCTAGCTAGCGTCGCCACTCTAAGAGCAGATCCCTCCGCCGGGGAGACAGGTTGAAGTGGTTGCGAGTATGGATTCAGATTCAGCGTACTTTGTTTAAGCTCGCGTTCGTGCCCGAAGGTGTGGCGGGCGGTCGCAGATAAGTATCGAAGAACTGGTCCACGCGGTGCCAGGCATCGCGCAGCACGTGCTCGCGACTGAAGTAATGAAATTCGCCAGGATAAATCATGAACGAAACCAGATCGCCTTTGTGTTTTTTCAGCGCTTCGTCCATGAGCCAGACAGACTCGAGAAACGGCACGTTGACGTCCGACGTGCCGTGAAGCACGAGCAGCGGGCGCTCCAGCCGATCAATGTGCGAGATGGGTGAAGCGTTCTTGTAAACGTCAGGATGCTCCTCAGGAGTGCCGATGCGGCTGGCGGTCCAGTCGCCGTGATACGGATCGGAGTAATACATCACGTAATCCACGACGCCCGCGACGTCTACGCCGGCGCGGAAAAGCTTAGGCTGATCGGTCATCGCGATTAGCGTGAAGAATCCTCCGTAGCTCAGGCCCCAGACGCCGATGCGGTTCCCGTCGACGTAGGGCAGCGACTTGAGATAATTGCCGCCCATCCAGGCGTCCTTCGCGTCTTTTCCGCCGACGTCCATGTGCACGCCGGTGCGCCAATCGCGGCCGTAGCCGATGCTGCCGCGATAGTCGGGAGCGAGGACCACGTAGCCTTTCTGAAGAAAATATTGGTGAATGCTGTAGTAGACGGCATAGTTTCGCTGGACGTGCCAGCCGTCATAGTTCTGATTCACTCCGTCCCCGTGAATCCAAAGAATTGCGGGGTGCTTTTTGGTGCGGTCGAGATTCTTCGGCACGAAGAGCCACGCAGGAACTTGCTGACCGTCGGGGCCAGGATAGTGGACGAACTGCGGCTCGACAAAACGCGTGCGATCCATGTCCGCGGGCATGGAATCGGTTAGTCGGACTGGGTGCGCGTCTTCTTTCGTCGCGATCGTATAGAGGTCTGCGCTGTTTTGCGTGTCGGTATGCTGATAAACGAGCCTGCCGTCGCCTTCCGACCAATGCGGCTCGATGTTTGTTCCGGTTCCCGGCGTGAAGTACGCAATTCTCGCCTGCGCGGGATCGTCACCAATGGTGGCAATGCCGATTTGGCGGTCGCCGGGGCGATCTTCGAAGTTGGCGTCGAATGCGATGCGCGTGCTGTCGTGCGACCACGCGGGACGCCACGCTTCAAACTTGCCTTTGGTGATTTGCACGGCCTCACCGCCGGCGGAAGGCATCACGTAGAGATGGTCCCAGCCGTCCTGATCGCTCAGGAAGGCGATCCACTTTCCGTTGGGTGAGGGCCAGGGTTGCGCGCCCGCTTCGCCCCAGTCGGGAATGCTCCAGAATTTTTCTTCGTCCACTTCGTGAATGGTTTTGACAGAGCCGGTGGTGACGTCGGCAGTGTAAATGAAATACTTCTTGAAATCTTTCGACTGGCCATCGAAAACCAGGCGATTGTTGTCGATCCAGGCCAATCCGCCGTATTCGCCGGGCGTGCTGATGGCTACGGGCTTTCCGCCGTTTAGTTTGAGTGCGTAGATTTGGCCAGGGACGTATTCTGAAACGCGATAGATGAGTTTGGCGCCGGAGTAGGATGGCGATTCATCGTGATGGATGATTTTCGAGCCGCCGGTGTAGGCGACGGATTTCCCGTCGGGCGACCAAATGATGCCGCGAATGCTCACGTCGTCGTGGGCGATGGTGGACTCGGTTCCGTCGGAGAACCAGCGAACGATGAGATCGCTTCCTTTTCGCGCGCTCTGGTCTTCGGCGCGGTTACTTTTTACAAACGCTACGCGCTTGCCGTCAGGGGAAGGGGCAAATTCGTTGCCGGGAACGGGTTTGCTCCAAGCCGGCTTGGCTTCACCCCCGCCTGGTGGGACCTTCCACAAATCACCTTCATGCACAAAATAAACGCTTTCGCCGTCTTCGCTCCAAAAAGCGCCGGCAACTCCGCCTTCCGGAAAGGATGTGAGCGCAACGGGCGCGCCGCTGCCGTCGGCGTTTGCAACGTAAAGATTCCGGATGTCCGCGCGATCCCAAGTGAAGACGACGCGCTTGTTGTCCGGCGACCACACGGGATCCGAGGGATGCTTGATTTCGATGAGCTGCTCGATCGCCAGTCCAGATTTACTGGCAGGCTTGCGGCCCGCGGTAGTTTGCGGCGTTGCGGCAGAAGCGCAAAGCAAACATAGGATGGGCGGGACACAGAAAACGAGTCGTCTTGCTCTGAACATAGCGCTCCCCTCAGGTCCTGCAAAATCTTGATCTGACAGCCGGACAAAGAACCGGCAGGCGGGCTTGATGATAGGCCCAACCTGCCGGGTAGAAAAGGGCTGGCCTCCGCAAGAAGGCCACTCTGGTTAGAACGTGAAACGCAGGCCAAATCGCGTCACGAAGGGGTTGATGGCCAATGCAGGCTCCGAGTAGACCCCTCCGAACTGCGTCACTTCGGCGATAACGCTTTGAGAGTTCGTCAGATTGAAGAAATCCACCGTCGGGGTAACACGCCAGCGGTCGTTAAAGACAAAATCGCGGGAAATACGCAGGTTCAGTTGGTTCACGCTAGGCAGACGTTGGATTCCCGCCGGCTGAAGAATAACCGTCTCGCTGAATTGATTCAGACCCGAGTTCGGGTATCCACCGAAAGTTTCAGTGGGCTGAATAGGGAAACCGGTATAGTGCTGGAAGTTCACACTGGTGCCGAACTTCCAGGGGAGTTCGTAAGTGTTATCCAACTTGAAGACATACGTCGCATCCAGGTTCAGGTAGTTGTTGTCGCGGTTGATATCCAGATTGGGGTCAGTGAAATCGTCGCCGGTAGCTTGATCGGAGAATCCGCGCCCGTAAACGCCCTTCTGCCGTTGGATAGTGAGTCCACCAAGGATCTGCCACTTGTGAGAGAGGCGCTTGACGGCGGTGAATTCAACAGCGTGATAAGCGTTATCATCTAGTTTTGGGATGTTCGTGATCAACAGATTGAACTGCCCTACCTTTGCGGAGTTCAGATTGTACAAAGTCATGGGCTTGCCAGTGAGCCCATTCACGATAGGCGTAGGTTGTCCAGTGACCGGGTCGTTCAGCGTGGTTATAGGTGTGTAGTCGGAAGGCTGTTTGGCTGTGTTCTCGAGACCAAACAAATTCTTCTTTGTACGGTAATAATACGTAGCACTTACGCGAAGGTCCCGCCACAACTGTTTTTCGTACCCGGCGCTGACTTCCTCAGAATATGGGCGGCGCATATTGCGATTGATCTGAGCTCCGCCAGACGCAGTCACAGGGACCGCTCCCTGGAGCCATTCGTTTGTTTCCGGAATGCCGTCCCCATTTGTGTCAGTCCACGGGAAAGTTTCGGAAAGAAGCCCTACGGGGTTTTTCCCCTCGGCGAGCCCAGTGCCTTGCATGATGTAATAGATGCCATAACCGAATCGAAGCACCGAATTGCCTTTGCCGGTCAAATCGAATGCCACACCTATTCGCGGCGAAACGGTGTTCCAATCGACGAGGTTCCCCGATGCGGGGTACGAAGTGATTGGAAAGATTTGAGGGAAAATCTCGTTTGGATCGTTCTTCTGGGCAGGATAGTACGTAGTGAAGCGATCATAGCGCATCCCCAGATTTAGCGTCAGGCGCCGCCTGAGGTTCCAGGTGTCCTGCAAGTAGAAGCTCGTATCGCGAAAATAATTCTTCTGAGTTGTTGGCGCGTTGAAAGCTATGACTTGGAAGGGTACGGAAAAAGGCTGTTGGCCTAGCGATTTATTGCTGTTGTACTGAGCATTGATGCCGCCATTAACCCTATAAATGTATGAGTTGTAACTGTCTCCCCACTCGAACCCGAATTGGAAGTTATGGTTCCCGGCCCAATTCGGCTTATACCAGGAGCCACCTGCGGTCCATTTCAGCACCCAAGCTGGATTGATAAACTCATTGGGCGCGGCACCACTCTCAAGGGAATAGCCAACGTCCTGCTTATTGAGACCCGTTGATCCTGGCTGATAGCTAAGCGGGAAAACAATCTTGTTCCAGCCAATGCGGAAATCCAACAGGAAATTATTGGTGACCTGGCTGGTCCAGAGTCCCTGGAAAATGTAGGCAGGCTCAATTTGCCGCCAACTGGCGTCCTGAGTCACAAACTGATACGTAGTGTCACGCCGGAAGAAGCGGTTCTGCTCGTTGTAGAGCCAGACTATGCTGAATTTGTTCTTGGGGTTGATCTGCCAATCGCTGCGCATGTCGGTGTTCGTCTGATGATTCACATCATGTACGGGTACGTTATTCTGGTCCGTCACCGCCAGAATTCGTTGGCGGAGGTCGTAGCGCCGGTAGGAACCAAATAGCCACCACTTGTCACGAATGACCGGGCCACCGAGGCTCGCCGAAGCGTCAAGGGTCATGTCGAACGGAGAGCCAGTGCTCACGACTGCATTCTTAGGCTGTTTGACTCCAGCCTGGAAGGCCGCGGTTAGATAATACGCGGCCGCCTGGCCGTGCAATTCGTTCGAGCCGGACTTGGTCACCATATTCATGTAAACGCCGCCGATGGGTACGGAGGCGGGTGCGTTGTCCGCAACCACTTGAAACTCATCGAAGGAGTCATGATTAGTGTAGAACTGCGTGTATCCGCCATTCGCGCCCGGCCAATTCAAGTCCAATCCGTTGAAACTATAGATTTGCTCCGCCTGAGTGCTGCCGTGCACTTGCATGGCAGACTGCTGGTAGCTGTTATTCCCGGCCACGTCGAATGTGCCAACGGTGGCGCCAGGCATCTGCGCCACGGTGGACCAGGGATCTCGGCCGCTAGGAATGTCCTGCAACAGAGTCTGATCAAAGGTGGTCGCCGTTTGGACGTTCTGCAGATCCACCACATTTTCACCTTCGACCCTCACGACGTCTGTGACTTCTCCGACTTGGAGTCTGGCATTGATTGTTGCCGTGAAGCCGGCTGTGAGAACCACCCCTGTTTCGCTGAAGCCCTTAAATCCCTTGGATGTAACCGTAACTTCGTATGTGCCCGGGGGCAGCAGGTCAAAGAGGTAAGCGCCGTCCGGCCCCGTGGTTGTGGAGCGTTCCGCCATCAATGCGGTGCTTCTTACGGACACTGTGGCGCTCGGGACGGCCGCTCCCGAAGAGTCCGTTACTACTCCCGCGATTTTTCCTGTGGTCGCAATCTGGCCGAACGTCAAACTTGGAATGAGCACCGCCATAAGAGTGACGAGAACGAAGATAGATAGCCTTAGCTTTCTCATTTCCCCTCCTCCACTGTTTGCAAACGCAACTTTCCGGGTTGTTTCTGGCGCGAGGCGAGGGCCCTTTGGCAAACAGGGAAGCCCCGTCGGGCGTAGCGGGTTTCCCAGGATGCTGCGGCAACGTATGTTGCGACAAACAGGTACCAAGTCAACGGGAAAAACGAACTTCGAAGACAAGAATCCCCCGAGACTTCCCCACGAACTCCGCTGCCCTTTCAGACGGCGAAGTGGGGCAAAAGTAAGTCAAAAGGAGGGCGAAATCAAATGAATTCTGAGAGCGCTTGCAGGATTATCACTAACCCCTTCTTGCGTTGTGACTTGCGCCTTGATGTAGGCATTTCTATTAAGCCTAAGGAGAAGGCGGCTAGGAGGTTCTTTGATGACTCGAGCGTTGATCCGCTGTAGACGAGCAGGTGGAACGTTCCCTGCCTCCAAAACCGCTTTGGCTGCCAACAATTGTTTCTAAAATTGATGCATCAAGAGAAGGGCCAACCTAAATTTGAGCGGGGAGGGGCAAGGCAGCAGGCGCGGCTGCCGGGGAATTCAATTCGTCAATCGCTTTCCTCTGCAAGCCGATGAACAGCGCCGTCAGGAGCCACTGTGCCGCCAACGCGGCTGCCCAGATGGCGGGGCGAAGAATCCATGTCGAATGGTCCAGCTCGAATGCGCCTGACGGAATGAAAAAGGCCGAGAATGCCTTCAGATCCGGCCTGGTAAGAATCCCAAGCGAAGCCAGCATGATCATGGCGCAGGTATAGAAAATGATTAGAAACAGAGCGCCCATCACCAGCGGATGCTTCGAGCGGCGCAAGCTCATCCATTGCAGGAACTGCATGTCGCGCGCGATCCAGGCAACAAAAAACAGTACGCGGAAAATCGCGAAATTTACGTCCAGCTCGGGGTTGCCAGAATGTCCCCAAGCCACTCCGGCCACCACGACGAGACTCGCGGCCACGGTCCCAGCCACCATGAATGGCGCGGGCCAGGTTAGATCCAGCAAGCCCGGGCTACCGCCCTCTCGAGTGCGCAGGATTCTCCGCACACGCTCGCGGTTGCGAATCGCGGCCAGCCCCAGGCAAAGGAAAACCACAATGTTTAGCGTCAGCAGTAACGCTTCCGACGCCATTGGAGTTTCACGTCGAAATGGATAGGAATCCACAGAAGAAAAAGTTGGAATCAGGCGACCCCATTGATAGAACGCAACGAACAAAACGTTGAGGAACAAAGCGAACCCCAGAGCCTGTACCGGAGAATAAATCTCGTAGTAATTCGGATCCCTTTTTATGTTTCTCACCAGCGCGAGAAGGAACCAAGCCGCGAACATCAGGTCGATCACCAGCACCACAGGGATATGGGGCACCTGCTGCCCGAAGAGCGTGTCAACGTCCCAGGATGATAGGCCCGAATCTTCCCATTGCACTAATTGTGCGGCGTAGAAAGGTCCAAACGGATGGACGCGGAAAGAAGGAGATCCCATATCGGTGGTATTGGCTGCGCCGCTACCCAATATCGCCAGCAAGACCAGAATCGCAGCCGTGTGCGATCCGCGGATTGTCAGGAGAGAAATCAAAAGAGCCAACATATGCACGCCTAGCGAAGCGACCAGCAGCACCGCGTAAGCTGCCAGCACCGTCAGAACGGGGCGCTTGCCCATCACTGCGCCAAACAACGCGAGTGGCATTAGGCACAGGAACACGAAATACGTGAAGACCGGCGCGCCAAACAGTTTGCCAAGCGCGAGCTCGAGCGGGGTCATACGCGTCACGCGCTGATAGTCGAACGTGTTTTGTTCTTTTTCTCGGTGGATGCTGTTGATGCAGGCGATTCCTCCGCCCGCTGCCAGCATCAGCGCCTGGAGCCAGAAGGTAATTTGCAGAACCTGGATGCCCCATCCCGCTGGGCCGGTTGCGAGTTGCCTCTCATTCTGGTGCGAAGAGGCGTAGCCGATCACGATAGAGAGCGCGGCGCAAATGCATGCTGTTGCCACGACTTTTGCCGGCCGCAGTTGCGCCCGCACGTTGCGAAGAAACTCCGGATTGGACCAGATCGCGGTCACATCACTTCTCCGCTGGAAAGGCGCGAGAAGAGCGCTTCGAGGGTTTCCACTTTTTCTTCCACGCAGCAAATGGGCGCGCCCGCGGTCACCGCATCGCGCACCAGAGCCGCCAGCTCCGCGTCGGTTCCCGGAAAGGCCATTTCCGCCTCGAGGCCAGCTTCTTTGACTTCGCTGACGCCGGGCCGGCCTGCGAGCCAGGTACCCAGAGCAAATCCCGGTGCCGCCAGCTTGATGCGCACGCGCTTGGTCCGGCCAGCTCCGCGCATCACATCGCCAATCTTTCCCACGCGGAGCAATTTTCCCTTTTCCATAATCGCCAACGACGTGCAGATTTCTTCCAGGTCGGAAAGGACGTGCGAAGTTATAAAAACCGTTTTTCCTTCGCGGTTCAACCGCCGGATCAACTCCTTCAATTCCAGGCGCGCTTTGGGATCGAGCCCCGAGGCGGGTTCGTCGAGAACGAGCAGCGGAGGATCGTGCACAATACCTCGCGCAATTCCCAGGCGCTGCTTCATTCCGCGCGACAGGCCGCCGACCATCGCGTCGTACTTCGATTCGAGCCCCATCAGCGCGATCACTTCTTTCACGCGTTCGCGGACCTTGGCAGGTTCGAGTTTGTACGCCAACGCAAAATGCTCGACGTACTCCCAGGCTTTCAGGTCGTCGTACACGGAGAAAAAATCCGCCAGATATCCTATGTACCGCTGCGCTTCTTCCGCGTCGCGCTCCACATCAATGTTGTTCACGGTGATGCGTCCGGCAGTCGGCAGCATCAAACCGCAAACCATCTTCAGTGTGGTCGTTTTGCCTGCGCCGTTCGGGCCCACCAGCCCAAACACTTCGCCGGCGGGCACCTGGAGCGTCAATCGGTCCGCCGCTACAAGCTGCCCTGCCTTGCCTGTGGGCAGGTCGTATTCTTTTGTCACGTTTTCGAGGCTGATCATGATGGGTTGCGCGATTTTCCCCCGGGTAGCTCGCGCCGTCAATACTCCCTAGAGAATAGACGCGTTCGTGTGCTGAATTGTTCCCTTCGCTCGCGCATCCTTCGAATCGTGAGCGGATGAACTCGAGGTCGGATGAAGAAAATTTACGTTCACCAGTCCTACAACAGGTCTGGCCGGGAAAATCTCAGCGTAACTCTAATTTATTTTGATGAGGGGAGAAAGAAGCAGCGGTCGAGAAAGTGCCCGCTAGGCCCTCTCGCAGAGCATTACGCCCCGCGCAAGAGCGAGGCCCGCCTGACAGACACGGGCGGGCCTCATCTTAGCCGGGAATGCAGCCCAGAAGATTGGTTCTGGCCTACTTTGCAGGCTTATCCTGGGACACGATCGTAATAAGGAACGCGTTACGATCGGAGTAGGAGAATTGGTGTCCATTCACGTCAGCGCGATGCTCGATGGACTTATACAACTGGAATCCATCGTTCTGGACGGCATTGAAGTAATTCACGTTCTTCACTACGACGCCTTTTCCATCGGCTCCCGGTTCGCGCCGCAGCTTCATGTAGGCTTGCTTTCCGTCGGCGAGCTTGGCTTCCACGATGTCACCGGATTGATGAATCTCGATGGGCGACTCCTGTACTTTTAGCTCGGGCCATTCGAGGCCGTACGTCTTGAGAATGATGGGAGCCAGGGCATCGCGCTGTGCCTGCGTCGTCTTGGGATCAAAGGAAACGGTCACCCAGGATCCTTTCTTCTCCGATCCCCATTTGTCGCCGATGTCGCCCGTTAGCCAGTACTTCGCGTTGGCCAGATCCACATTCCCGGAATGTCCTTCCCTGACGGTGACGGCCATGTTGAATTCGCACATGGGATGTTCCGCGTGTTTGTTGAAATAGCACTGGCAAAACAAGTGGCAACTGCACGCTTCCACGTAGTCGGCTTTCATCCGCCAGGATTCTCCCGGTGCCGCGGCCAGCGACACCGCAAGCGCTAAAACCAGCCCAGTTCCAGCTAGAGGTAATGCTTTCATTTTATCTCCTTTTCCAAATAGGGTGAGTCAAGAAAACTTGTCGGCATTCCCGGGCCTGCCTTTCCTCTGCAATCTAGCTGCGATTTTTCAAAGAGGGCTGCCTGATCACTTTCGGATGCTGGCCTCATGGTAGCCTTCCTTCTGCTTTCCTTTTTCGGATCGATGGAGGTTTCTTTCACCGTGCTATCTATGGGTCTGACCATAGTCGCCGCGACCAAGCAGTTACCACCCACTGCTTTCCAGACGCGGAGATAGGCATTCTGGAATGCGATGTGCTTGCCTGTTTTCAATTCGTCGAAGCTCAGCTCACCAGTTCCGTATTCGTAGGCCATATCGCCAGACTTGGAAACAACGATTCGCTGTGGATGTTCTGCTTTGGATTGATACTTTCTTGGCGTTTCGACCTGCAGCTTGTTGTAACCTTCCTCATTCTCAGTTTTTCCGATGAGGGGTTTGTCATAAGCACCAGACCAAAAGAACTGGTCATCGGTACCAGAATAAGTGCCCTTTTGAAGGGTTTCCCGAATCTTCGGTTCAGAACAAACAGGCCGTTGGGCCATGGCTGCGATTGGCGTTACAACCAAGAGCAGCAAAATGAAGATCTTTTTCATGAGAATTCTCCCTCAAAGTCCGCAACATTTAGACCACTTCTCAAGTCCTCTTGTCCTAGCTGCATTGCCCAATGCTCTCTATAGCGTTGCCAGGAAGGCTGCCAGGTCGCTTTTGTCCTTGTTGGACAGATTCAAATTGAAACGTGTGTCGTAGAAATTCACGACATCCATGAGAGTGGCGGCTGAGCCGTTGTGAAAATAAGGAGCGCGACCAGCCAGACCGCGCAAGATCGGTCCTTTGATCTTGCCAACGTGATCAAACTTGCCGTCAATCAAAGCCTGGCCAAGGTCGGTCGTGGTTTTACAATCGCTGGTTGGCAGACCCGTGCTCGCACCCTTGCGGCACACCGTAGTCTCCGGCAAATAGCTCACGTCCAAGCCGCCGAGATTGACGGAGCGGTTCGTCGGGTTGAGGTCGCCAGTTCCGATGTTCAACGGCGTGGGAAAAGAGTGGTTTCCAACGCCCGGCGTGTCGTGGCAAGTGCCGCAGGTTCCCTGAAGCACGGGAATGCCACCGGCAACCAACCCTCCTGCGGCCAAGTCATCGTTGATCCCAGCTACACCGCTGATGGGAATTTGCAGCGTATTGAAGAGCTGCTCGCCATGAGCGATGGAGCTTCGTGCGGTACCCTGCTCGTCGCTGCTCGGCTGCGCCCATGAGTTATAGAGCTTAAAAATGTTGGATGTGAACTGCCCGTCGCCAGGCGTAACCAATCCACCGGGTTGTTCAAAGCCGGGAAGCAAGAAATGAACGCTGGAATTGACGGTGATGAAGAAGGGTTGCTTCGAGAGCGCAGCTGGCCCGCCCTTCGCGCCGTCATCGCGCAAATCGCCTGCAAGGCGGTCTTGGATTTGTGCGGTGAAGAGTTTTGTCTCAAACGCGACAATCTCTTGTTGCTCCTGCGGAGTTGGCCGCGTTCCGTCGCCTTGTGCGTGTCCCATGGTCGCATCCAAGGACTGGTGCGCCAGATCGCTGAGAAGCGAATTCGGATAGTTGCCGTAAAGGATCTTGTTTGTGCCAGTGGCCGGCGACGATTCCCGGCCGTCGAACATCACAGAGCTCAAAAAAGGAAGATTTGTGGTCGGCAGCGGCCGCCGGTACATCGAAATAACATCCGTTGCGTTACAACCGTAGGGGTTGTAGACCGCGACCACTTGAAAGTCGGCGTTTGCGGGAACAGCCACCGCAACGCGAATCAACCCTCGGCTGAGCAAAAGGCTGTAAGCCAGTCGGCGCTCTTCCAACGTTGAGACGTCTGCCGTGGGGCAGGTCGCACCATCCACCGGCCGGAAAACCGGATCCATCCCGTTCGTCGCCGCAAATCGCGCTTGAATATGTGGCGGGGTAACCGACCATGCGTCACTGGGCTCGTGACAAGTGACGCATCGGCGGCCATTGCTGCCCATGTCGGCAAAGAAAGGATTTGCGGCCGTGTCAGTCGGTCCACCCAGGTTCAGAGTGGCAAAGGCTCCGCTTGGGTCCCCGAATACTTGAAATGGGGGCACAATACGGTTGGAATTATCCGCCGTCGCAATCAGTCCTCCGGCTCCAAGAAGAAAAACAAGAACCCAGACCGTCGCACTTTTCTTGTTAAGAATCTGCTTCCCTGGCTTGACTGTCGTTGTGCGCATGAATTCCTCCAAAGCACTCTTGGTCTATGCGTGTGCTTACTGGCCAGCGAATGACTGGCAGGAAACGTTCGGGTGCCAGTTCACGAAAGCGCCGTTGGGATTGTCTTTCCACGCCCACACGTGAAGCGTGTAGAACGCCGGCAAGCCAAAACGATTGGGGCTCTCGAAATAGTGGAAGAGCTGTCCCATTAGCTGCGGCGCGCCTTGTCCCGGATGCGCTTTATCCCAATCGCTGGCAATCACTAGGAAGTCGGCTCCAATCAACTGCAGATGGCCGTCCGGCGTAGGCTCGTAGATCACGATCTGCGGACGCGTGGCGTCAATGACGCCGGAAGCCACAAGGCTCAGGTTCACAAAGTGCATGCCCATGGCCCCGGAGTCCGGTCCACTGACACAGCCGAAAAGAAGCGAGTATCCTTCGGCCTCCGCCACAGACACATCCTTGAAGCGCGCGGTGTTATCCCGAACAATTTTCAGAAGTGCGCCTTGCGCCGTCGTCAGTTGTTGAGCTTGGGCTGGCGTCTCGTGCGAGTGGCCGTTTTGGGCCAGCGCGCCACTCGGACACGTTGCTGCTAGCACAACAGCCAACATTGAATTTTGAAATTGATTTGCGACTTGCTTGATGTTCATGTTCGAAGCCTCCACTCGTGACAAACTTGCCCAGCCCATCCTCGGAACCTCATTCCTAATGCGGCGCGGATGCGCTAGAATCGCTGGCAGTCTCAGGAACTGAAATACGGGCACCCAAACTGCCTGCGTTTCGCGAATGGTGCCCTCAGACGTTTTGAATGTCTTTGAGGAGTTCTGAAAGATTTCTTGCGAAGTTCTTTGCTCAGGTACGCCGTTGAAAGAAAAGCACTTATACGGATTCGGCCCCTATCGCCTTGATGCCGAGGAGCAGGTCTTGCTTCGCGATGGCCAACCCGTTACCCTCCCGCCTAAAGATCTGGAGACTCTGCTGGTCCTCGTTGAAAACGCCGGGCATATCGTCGAGAAAGAGGAGCTGCTCGAAAAAGTTTGGCCGGGCGTTTTCATCGAGGAAGGCAACCTGGCCCGTCATGTTTTCAACTTGCGGCAGGCGTTGGGCGATGGCCCGGATGGGCGCAAATACATAGAAACCATCCCCAAGCGTGGCTACCGCTTCGTTGCCGAAGTGCGTGAGGAAGGAGAGCCGCCTGCTGCGCCTACGCCAACGCCGCAAGTTTCCGAGCCGGGTCAACTTGCGGCGCAGGCGGAGCCAAAGAAAACCACTTGGTTGTTGCCGCTGCTGGCTCTTTCAGTTGTTCTAGTCGCGACGGCGATTTTCGCATTCCGGCGTTTCAGGCTGACGCCTAACCCTCCCGCACAAAGAGCCATGCTGGCGGTGCTCCCCTTTGTGAATTTAAGCGGAGACTCGCATGAAGATTATTTTGCCGATGGACTCACCGAGGAAATGATTGCCCAGCTCGGCCAGCTCCAGCCTGCCAGGCTCGGAGTCATTGCGCGGACCTCCATCGTCCGCTATAAGGAGACGAAGGAAACCGTCGCGCAAATTGGCAAGGAACTGGGCGTTGGATATTTGCTGGAAGGAAGCGTACGCCGCGGTGGGGAACGTGTTCGCGTCACAGCTCAGCTGATTCAAGCAACCCAACAAACACATCTATGGGCGGAAACCTATGAGCGCCCGCTTACCGACGTCTTGATTATTCAAAGAGAAATCGCAGAAAAGATTACCCATTCTCTCTCCATCCAATTGCTGCCCGTCGAGACGAGTTCCGCCACCGCAAACTCACCAGTCAACCTCGAGAGCTATGACAAGTATCTCTTGGGTTTGCATGAGGTGGGACTAGGTACGCCGGAGAGCGTGAATAAAGCGATTCAGTATTTCCAAGAGGCCATCGCCATAAACCCCAATGACGCTCGCCTCTATGTCGCTCTGGCTGAAGCCTATGGCGCTGTAGTCACCTATTACAGTTCGCCGGCGGAAGTCATGCCACGAAAGAAAGCCGCAGCGATAAGAGCGTTAGAGTTAGACCCCGGGATGGCAAGCGCGCACGTTCTGCTTGCGGATGTGCACTTGGGTTTCGATTGGGATTGGCCCGCGGCAGAAACGGAATATCGCAAGGCGCTGGACCTCAATCCAAACGTACCTGAAGCCCAATTTGGTTACGCCGATTATTTGGCAACGCTGGGGCGATTCGATGAAGCGATCTCCCGCCTGCAGCAAGGGTACCTTGTCGATCCGCTCGCGGTGCATAGCCGGAACGAGGCGCTTTGGATTTATTACTTCTCAGGCCGCATGCCGGAAACCGTTGCACAATGCCAGAAAACGATTGAGATGGAACCCCAAGCGGACCTTCCTTATGCCATGCTCGCAATGGCTTATGCCCGGATGGGGCAACGCGCCGAGACGCTCCAGGCCGCAGAGAGCGTCATGCGTCTTTCGAAGAGCCCCTCAGTCATAAGTACGACGGCATCGGGCCTCGCGCGTGTGGGAGAGCGGGCCCAAGCCCGGCAGGTCTTGAGCAAAGCCTTGGAGCTGGCAAAGGAGCGCTACGTCTGTCAATTCCTCGTCGGAGCAACCTACGCCGAGCTCGGTGAAAACGAGAAGGCTCTTGAATCCATGCAGCAGGCCTTTCTCCAGCGATCCACTTGAATACCTTGGATCGGGGTGGATCCCCGACTTAACCCGCTCCGCAGCGATCCACGGTTTCAGGATCTTGTGCGTCGTGTCGGCATCCCTCAAGGGGTGGGCCCTGCGTTTTAGAGGCATTTACGAAGTCCGAGCGAGGAAAGCCTCCAAGCTTTTTCCAAAGCCTCCAATCCCTAACTTCTGACCTCGGATGTTATAGTGCCTTGCGAATCTCCAGGAGGTTTTTCAACATGGAATTGTGGTCACGACGTAAATTTTTTCTTACTTCTCTTGCAGGCAGCGCGATTGTCGGCACGAATAAGCTCTTCGGACGAACGCCGTCGAACGAAAATGCTGCGCTGCCTCTCTCGAACCTTGCCCCTGCCGGAGCAAGTCTGCCTGCCGTGGCAGGCAAGCGCCCGCTCATCATCTCCAGCGCCAACGGCCTTCACGCTCTCGATAAGGGCATGGACATTCTGAAAAAGGGCGGGGACACGCTCGACGCTGTGGTTGCCGCGGTCACCGTCGTCGAGGACGATCCCAACGACGATTCCGTCGGCTATGGCGGCTTGCCCAACGAAGAAGGCGAAGTGGAACTCGACGCCAGCGTGATGCACGGGCCAACGCATCGAGCCGGGGCGGTTGCAGCGGTGCGGCGCATCAAAAATGTTTCGCGGCTGGCCAAGACGGTCATGGAGAATACCAATCACACCATGATTGTGGGCGATGGCGCGCGAAGGTTCGCGGTGGCCGAGGGGTTCGAAGAAATGAATCTCCTGACCGAACACTCGCGCAAGATTTGGCTCGCATGGAAGGCAAAAAGTTCGCTTAACTGGAGGCCCGGCATTGATTCACCGGAGTGGAAAGAGCGTATGGCCGTGCTCTTTGATGGCGACGAAAAGCAAATCGCGTACGCCGAGCGCGTTATCGCGCATCCGAAGACCGGCACGATTCCGTGCATGGCCGTGGACGCCAAGGGCGACATCTCGGCGACCACAACAACTTCTGGCCTCTCTTGGAAAATCCCGGGGCGCGTGGGGGATTCGCCGATCATCGGCGCGGGTTGCTATGTGGACAACGAAGTCGGCGCGGCGGGCTCGACCGGCAAGGGCGAAGAAAATATTAAAGTGTGCGGGGGACACACCATCATTGAAATGATGCGGCAGGGAAAGTCGCCTACGGACGCCTGCATGGAAGCTCTGGCTCGTGTCGCCCGCAACTACAAAAACGACAAGACAAAGCTATCTACCTTTCACATCTTCTTCTACGCGATCAATAAAGACGGCCAGCACGGCGCCGCGTCCCTTTGGCGAAATCATTATGAGGATCCCAAGCACTCGGTATACGCCGTGCACGATGGGACACAGGCGCGACTCGAGGAGTGCAAGGCGTTCTTCGACGAAATCAACACACACGGATAAACTATCTTCGTGGACCAGGCCAACATTCTCATCATCGGCGGCGGCGTGGTGGGATGCGCCATCGCGCGCGCCGTCTCCGCGCGCTGGCAGGACGTTTTTCTGGTCGAGCAATTTCCCAAGCTCGGCATGGCCACTAGCACGCGCAACAGCGGCGTAAATCATTCTGGCATTTACTATCCGAAAGATTCGCTGAAGGCACGATTGTGTGTGGAAGGTAACCGACTCACCTACGAATTCTGCGCCCAGCACAAGGTTCCGTTTCGCCATTGCGGGAAGCTGGTGGTTGCTGCCGATTCGCACGAGGAGCCTGAGCTTCTCGCGCTGAAGAAACGCGGGGAGGATAACGGCGTCGAAGGATTGCAGCTTGTTGACGCCGCGGAAATTCGCAAGCGCGAGCCGCATATTCGCGGCGTGGCTGCGCTCCTCGTGCCTTCTACCGGCATCGTCTCGGCCGAGGAACTCGTTCACGCTTACGCCCGCGTCGCGACGAATCAAGGCGCGAACATCGTCACGCGGGCGCAAGTGGTTTCGCTCGAGCCTACTGGCAACACGATTCGCGTCGGGCTGCGCATCGGGGACGAAGAAGATGCGCAGGAAGAGAAGATCGAGGCGCGGTGCGTCGTCAATTCGGCAGGGCTCTACGCCGACGAAGTCGCCGCGATGCTGGGGAATCCTTCCTGGAAGATTTATCCCGTGCGTGGCGAGTATTGCGAAGTGCGCGGCCCGCGCTCGTCGCTCATCAACAACCTCGTTTATCCCCTGCCGCATTCGGACGGGCTGAGCCTCGGTGTGCATTTCACCAAGACTCTCTGGGGAACGTTTCTGCTTGGCCCAACGGCGACGTACGTGGAAGGAAAAGACAATTACGAGAAGAATCGCCTGCCGATTCCAGCGTTCGCCGAAAGCGCGAAAACGTTGCTGCCTGAAATCGAAGAACGCGACTTGCAGCTCGGCTACACCGGCCTGCGCCCGAAGCTCGCGCCGCCCACCCACAAAGGCATCATGGATTTTGTGATTGCGCGCGACCCGAACGTGCCAAAAGCCATTCAACTCGTCGGAATCGAATCCCCCGGCCTCACCGCGGCTCCGGCCATTGCGAACTACGTTTCAAAAATGGCTGAAGAAATTCTTGCCTGACCAGCGAAAAGCTATTCGACTACAACTCGAATAAACCTCTTTTTGCCCGCGCGAATAAGAAAGTTGGCAGGTTTGCTGAGGTCGATGTCTTCCCGGGGATCTTCGATTATTACTCCATCAATCTCAACGGCCTTCTGCTTAATCAAGCGTTCCGCTTCTGCTTTTGAGGGCGCAAGTTTCAAATCTGCGAGCAGTGCTGTCAGCTTCTTTGCGGGACCTTTCGGCAATTTGATCGTGGGTGCTTCGTCCGGCGCCTGGCGGTCGCGGAACACGCGCTGAAAATTCTCTGCGGCTTTGCGCGCGGCATCTTTCCCGTGAAAACCAGAAATCACTTCCTCGGCGAGGCGCATCTTCGCGTCCATCGGGTGGAGCTTGCCGCTCGAGACTTCCTTTCTTAGCGCCACAATTTCGCTTGGAGCGCGGTCGGTCAGCAATTCGTAGTAGCTCCACATTAGGTCGTCGGGGATGGACATCATTTTCCCGAACATTTCCGACGACGCTTCGGTGATGCCGACGTAGTTGCCGAGGCTCTTGGACATTTTGCGCTGGCCGTCCAAGCCCACGAGGATCGGCATCGTCAGAATAGCTTCCCCCGGCAAGCCGTACTCGCGCTGGATTGCGCGGTGCACCAGCAGGTTGAATTTCTGTTCCGTGGCGCCTAGCTCGAGGTCCGACTTGAGCGATACGGCGTCAAACGCGGTGAGCAGCGGATAGAGCAATTCGTGGACGGAAATGGGCATTTCTTTGTCCAAGCGCGAGCGAAAATCTTCGCGCTCCAGCATGCGGGCCAAGCTGTAGTGGGAACAGAGCCGCACGACCTCCTCAGCGTTCATCTTGCTGAGCCATTCACTGTTGCAGCGAACTTCGGTTTTTTCGCGGTCGAGGATTTTATAGACCTGGTCAAGATACGTTTTGGCGTAGGCGTCCACTTGCTCGCGCGTCAGCGGGGGCCTCGTCTCGGAGACGCCCGTAGGATCGCCAATCATCGCGGAGAAATCACCAATCAGGAAAACGGCGGTGTGGCCCAGGTCCTGAAAATGTTTCAGCTTGCGCAGGACCACGGTGTGCCCGAGATGAAGATCGGGCGCCGTCGGGTCCACACCGAGATAGACACGCAGCGGCTTTCCACTTTTGCGTGATGCTTCGAGCTTGGCAACGAGTTCGGGCTCAGGAATGATTTCGGCGATGCCTTTTTTGATGTAGGCGAGCTGCTCTTCGACAGGTTTGAATTTGTGTTCGGTCATTTCGGCTTTTGGTTTTGCGCCTTCGGTCATGGTCCGTATTTCATCTTACGCTGAGATCCTTCAGGCATCCTCGTCGGATGCCTTCAGGATGACAGCCTTGTATTATCAGTTCGTTCGCACGACTCGGCGGCCCGCAATCTTATATTTTCCCTCAAGAACGATGCGAACGGCCTCGGAATAGATGCGATGCTCTTCTTTTAGGATTCTCTCCGAGAGCGTCGCCTCTGTGTCGTCGTCTTTCACGGGAACCATCGCCTGCACGATGATGGGCCCGGCATCGAGATTTTCATCTACGAAATGCACCGTGCATCCGGCAAATTTCACGCCGTATTCCAGCGCCTGTCGCTGCGATTCGAGGCCGGGGAACGAAGGCAACAACGAAGGGTGAATGTTCAGGATACGATTCGGGAATTTCGCGACAAAGTACGGCGAGAGCAAGCGCATGTAGCCAGCGAGACAGATGAGATCGATCTTGTGTTCGTCGAGTACTGCGGCGACTTGACGGTCGTAAACTTCGCGCTCGAGGCCTTTCGAAGGAATCACACGCGTGGCAATGTTGCGCGCTTTGGCGCGGTCGATTCCCGGTGCGCCCTCGCGATTGCTAATGACGATGGAGATTTCCGCGTTCGGAATGCGTCCCGCAGCTACCGATTCCGCCAAAGCCTCGAAGTTCGAGCCTCGTCCGCTCAAGAGCACGCCGATACGCTTCTTCATAAACGGAAAACGTTAACATAGTTTCGGAAGGACTCGAAATGCGGACGCCTTCGGCCAGGTTGCGCCAGACGGTGTCCTGAAGTAGGAACCACAAAGAGAATGTGTCACGACCAAGAAGATTCAACCTGACCCACTATCCGAAAACCTAGCGGAAACGGAGAAAAGCAGCTCAGTTCGGGCGATTCGGTGAGGCCTGAGAATCTCGCGCATTCGCCGGTTCCAGTGGCGTGAGGACAGGATCTGAAGCATCGGAAACCCGCGTGGCCGTTGCAGGCTGAGAAGCTTCAGTTCGCGCGGCCCACTTTTGAGCCGCCAATCGAACGAGCCAGAGCAGCCCGCCCAGAATCGTAAACAGCAGCAGCCAGCGGAGCACGAGCGCCAGCAAAGTGGCGTCGAGGGCAGGCCATTCGAATCGGAACTGCCGCAGAACGCCGCCGCGGTCGAGCATCCAGTGCCAAGCTGTGTGCGCCACAATCGCGGAAAGGATGATTGTTCCCATGCGCTCGGCCAGCGCATAGCGGAAGAAGAGCTGCAACACGGGGATCAGCAAAATCAGCACCAAAAGCTGGCCCAACTCGACGCCAACGTTGAACGAAAGCAGCGACGTCAGCATGTGCGAACCGGCAAATTGCAAGGATTGCCGCAGGGCGAACGAAAAGCCGAATCCGTGCACCAGGCCAAAGCCAAACGCAATCATCCAGCGGCGTTGCACGCTGCTTGCGCCACTGATGTTTTCCAGCGCCATGTACACGATGGAAGCAGCGATGAGCACTTCAATCAGGGGTGGGAACCAGAGGAAGTCCGGCGCGAAGTTGTATGCGGAGGCGATCAACGTAATGGAATGCGCCACGGTGAACGCCGTAACCACAGGAATCAGCGCGCGCAACCGCCGGAACGGAATCACCAGGCAAAAAAGAAATAGAAGATGGTCCGTGCCATCGAGAATGTGGAGAAAACCAAGGTGAACAAAGTTCAGCGCCGCCTGATACCAGCGAGGGTCGAGTCGCACCAGACCGGGATCGCCATCGAATTCGAACGCGCGCACCTCGCCGCCCGGAGGAGCGAACCGCAGCACGGTGATGACGCGCAAGCCCAAACGCCCAAATCTTGGCTGAATCGAAAAACGCGCGCGATCCGATTGAATCGGGCTATCGAACGACACGTCCAGCAGGCTCTGGTCCCAAATCACGTCCGTGGAATCAGGCAGCGGCGGGCCGGTGACATGTGCAAGAGCCGTTTCGTAAGAACTGAAGGAAAAATCCGAAGGAAGGGAAATGCGCGTCGCCATGACTTGCGGATTCGGCAGAAGCGTGTCGCCTTCGTAGGTTTCGAAAAATCCTGCAATCCACAGCTTCGCCGCGCCTGGCAGCAACGGGGCCGTGCGCTCGATATCGAGATAGCCCGGCCCGCGCTGAGGAAAGATAATGTCCCGCATCGCTTTCAGTGGAACGCGCACCAGAATGTGCAGGCGCTGGCCCTCGGGCTTCACGAACATCTGCACGGTAATGTCGTTCGGAATGTCGTGAGCGCTCGCAGCCCACGGCAAAACAAAGAGCGCTGCGGCGCCAACCAATTGACGGACACGAAATCTGCGAATCACGAAAGGCTTCCTCTACTTCGCGACGTATCCCGCCGGCAAAACCTTGTGCGGATCCACGCGCACCACTAAATAGACGATTTGGTCCGACGTAATTTCGCTGAACCAGTGCAGCGTGTTCGGCGGAATGATGACTACGTCGCCGGGTCCGATTTTCCGGCTCACGCCATTCTGAATTGGCCCGCCGCGCGTGCTCGGGCCATTCAATACAGTCACGACAGGATGGTCCGCAGGGAACTCCGACGTATTGTCCATCGAGCCGCCGGTCACCAGCGTCGCGTTGCCCTCCATCACGTGATAGATCTCGGTGATCTGACTGTGCTCGATGCCCCCGCCCGCCTGCGCACCCGACGTTTTCGAGCGGTGCACCACACCTACTCCGACGTTGTACTCGCCGTTGATGCTCACCACGCGAATCGCCTGGTCGCTGACGCGGTCCGAAGCCGTCTTCTGCACCAGTGCTTGAATCTCAGCGCTGTTGACGTCCGTGGCCGTTCCGCGAGGCAGGTGCGGCGTAACGGTCGGCGCGCTTTGCGTCTGCGCGCGAAATCCGCCAGGAAGCATCAGCGCGAAAGCGGCTGCCACAAAACCAAATGCAATCTTCTGCATTGCTCCTCCTAATAAAACATTTCGCTGCGAAGAGTTATTTGTTTGAAGGCCACACGACGCCCTGATCTTTCTTCGTCACCGGCGCCAGGCCTTTGTAAACAAACTTCTGCACGCGCTGCCCGCGGTAGGTTTCCGTCGTGAAAATGTTTCCCTTGGAATCCGTCGCGATGCTGTGGACCGCATAAAACTGCCCCGGCTGCCGCCCGCCGTCGCCGAAGCTGGTCAGGATTTCGAGCGAGTCGCGCAGCATGATGTAAACCTTCTCGTTCGAGCCGTCCGCCAGAAAAATGTATTTCTGCTGTGGATCTTTCGAGAACGCTATGTCCCACGCTGAGCCGTCACCCAAGGTTCTTTTGGCGATGATCGCTTCCTTAACAAAAGTTCCGTCTTTCTTGAACACCTGTATGCGGTCGTTGGCACGGTCGCAGACGTATAGCAGTCCATCATTGGCCAGTTCCGCGCAGTGCACCGGATTCCGGAACTGCTGCGCTGGCGGCGCATCCGGATTGTACGGCCCCAGGTCCGTGTCATCCGGCTTGTGGCCGTATGCGCCCCAGTGGCGTTTGTACTTTCCAGTCTCGGCGTCATACACAATCACGCGATGATTCCCGTAGCCGTCCGCGACATAGAGTTCATTGGTCTCCTTGTCCACGAACATTTTCGCCGCGCCTTTCAGGTTCTCGGTGTCATTGCTGCCCTGGCTCATGTTAGGATGGCCGATCTGCATCAGGAATTTTCCATCCTGTGTGAACTTCAAGACTTGGTTGTCGTGAAAGTGCGCACGGTCCTTGCCGCGGCTGTTGCCGCCAATCCACACGTTGCCCTTGTAGTCCACCAGGATGCCGTGATTCGAATCCGGCCAATCGTAGCCCTGCCCCGGTCCGCCCCAGTGGCCGATGAGGTTGCCCTCTTCGTCGAACTCGAGCACCGGCGGCGCGGGAACGCAACATTCTGCGGCGGGCGGCTTCGCCGTGGCGTAAATTTCCATCGGCTCAAACGTATTTGTGCGGTGCACAATCCAGATGTGATCCTGCGCATCCACCGTCACGCCGATGGCCATGCCCACGATCCAATGATTCGGCAGCGGCTTCGGCCACAAAGGGTCCACTTCGAAGCGCGGCGCTTCGACTCCCGCTGCCTCCGCAGCCGCTTTTTTCTGGAGCATCACCGACTCGGCCGTAAGCGCTGCGAGGAGCGCCAGAAAAATCCCTCCGACGTAGAAGTTGCGTTTCATGTCTCCTCCTCTGTGGTTAGCCAGCGGAGATTCTAAATTATTTACTGAGATTCACAAGCATTTAACTGCAAAGGGAAGCAGGAGGGGTCTGTACGGGATGTAGCTCTATAACTGCTTCCCCGTCTGGTTTCCAGACTGTGGCTGAAAGGGTTCCTAGCTGAATTGCAGCAGCCGCGACCTTGTCCGTATCGATGGTCATCCGCTTTGGATCATCGTCGCATGGCCGCCACATTTCCGCCGTCAGGGGGACTGACACATGCGCGGTTTCGGTAGTAATCCGCCGCAGAAGAAACGAAACTGCATAGGATGAGCTCATAGACCGCAATTCTATCGAGGGGCAGAGCCAAGGTGCAATCCGCAGACCTCAGGTGCATTGGATATGGCTTTGAGGGCGGTGTCGTCTGAAGTAGAATGCGCCCGCCAAGAGGGAAGAGGATTAATTCAAAAATGGAAACCTTGAAATCTCCCAGAGGTACTCTCTTGCTGACCTGCTTTTCAGTGGCGATTTTTCTCGTCAGCTCAGTGAGAGGACAGCAAGCCGCGCCGCGCGATCCAGCCGATCCGCCGCAAGCGAAACCGCAGCCAAAAATCTTGCCGCGGCCCTCCGGAGCCATCTCGCGCCAGAGCATTGACGAAAAGTCCATGCGCACGCTCATCCACAACCTGGTGAGTTGCGGCACACGCCTCACGCTTTCTTCCTGGACCGACCCAAAGCGCGGCATCGGCTGTGGCCGCGACTTCGTCGTCGCGCGGCTGAACGAAATCGCCAAGGAATCCGGCGGAAAGCTCCAAATCGTCGTGGACAAGTTCGAATCCAAGTCTGAGCGCACCGGCCCGAACCCCGTGCATCTCGAAAACGTGTACGCGATTCTTCCGGGCTCCGATCCCAAGCTGGCAAAAACAGTTTTCATCGTGGTGGGCGACGTCGACTCACGCCCTTCCAACGTTATGGATCCCGAAGCCGACGCTCCCGGTGCCGATGATGACGCCTCCGGCACGGCCGTCAGTGTGGAATGCGCGCGCCAGCTAAGCAAAGCGGCCGCCAGCGGAAAAACAAATTTTCGCGCAACGCTTCTCTTCGGCGTGCTCTCCGGCGAAGAGCAAGGATTGCTCGGCGCCTATCGGCTTCTCGATTGGACCAAAGAGCAGGGCTACACGGTCGGCGCGATGCTCGATAACGACATTGTAGGCGCCGATCCAGCTCCGGGCGGACCGCATCGCGTGCGCGTTTTCTCCGGCAACGGTGAAGTCGAGGACGCCGATTCTCCGGCGCGCGAACTCGCCCGTACGATTGAAGAGATCGACGGCCGCAGCGCGATCCGAATGATCTTCCGCCAGGACCGCTATGGCCGTGGCGGCGACCATTTCCCGTTTTACAAAGCCGGCCTGCCTGGCGTTCGCTTCACCGAGCCGCTCGAAGATTACAACCACCAGCACCAGACGCCGCGCACGGAAAACGGCGTCGAGTACGGCGACTTCGAGAAGTATCTGAACTACACCTTCATAGGCAACGTCGCGCGAGAGAACGCCGAAGTCTTGCGCCAGCTCGCGATGGCTCCCATACCGCCTGCGAACGCGCGCCTCAAAGGCGCGGTCACGCCCGACGCAAAAGTGTCTTGGCAAGCCGAGGACGACGCCGACCGCGCGGGCTTCGAAGTCTTGTGGCGAGAAACCACTGACCCGCGCTGGCACGTCTATGAGTTTGTGACGGATCCCGGCGAGGCGGTCTTAAAGGGCGTTTCCACCGACAATCACTTTTTTGCAGTGCGTTCGGTCGGGAAGAATGGCGCGCGCTCCATCGCCGTGCCAACCGAAATTGAGCGGCGTGCGCCGCCAGGGCCAACGCGCAGCAATCAATAATCTTGTTCGCAGGTGTTCGACGCACGGCAGGGAGACGAACCTGGATATACGGAAAAAAAACGGCCAACTTTCATCCTGAGGCTGCGCTTTTGTCGGCCGAAGCCTAGTGCCGCAGGCAGGGATCTCAAGCGACACGGGCCAATGAGTTCTACAAGGAGAGAACAAGTGATGCGAAAGGTTTTGAATTTGTGTGTTTCCGTTGTGCTTTTCATTTTCGGGCTTGCAACGCCCGTGCTGGCGCAAGCGCCCGCACCTGCACAAGAGCGCGGCGCGCGAGCCCCCGAAGCAAAACCTGAGGAGAAGTGCGATGCCCCGACCACAAAGGAAGAATCGTCCGTGACCGAGCACTCCATTCACGTCGGCGGACAGACCATTTCCTACAAAGCTACTGCTAGCACCACGCTCTTGAAGAACGACAAGGGTGAACCGACGGGTCTGCTATATTCCGTGGCCTACACCAAAAACGACGTGAAAGACCTTAGCACGCGTCCCGTTTCGTTCCTGTACAACGGCGGACCAGGCTCCGCCACCATGTGGCTGCATATGGGCGCCTTTGGGCCGCGTCGCGTATACACTGTAAACGGAGCGTTTACGCCGCCCGCGCCCTACAAGCTGGTAGACAATGGCGAGACTCTGCTCGACAAGACCGACCTGGTGTTCATTGATGCCATGGGCACCGGCTACAGCCACGCGGTCTGCAAAGCGCAAGAGAAGGATTTCTTCGGTATCGACGAAGACCTCGAAGCCTTCGCGCAATTCATCGTCACCTACCTGAGCCGCAACGATCGCTGGAACTCGCCGAAGTTCCTGATTGGCGAAAGTTACGGCACGTTTCGCTCCGCCGCGCTCGGAAACTATCTGCAATCGCACGACACCGTCCACTTGAACGGCATCGTGCTGATCTCTTCCGTGCTGGACTTGTCCTCGCTTACGTTCGCTCCCGGCGACGACCGGCCCTACATCTTCTATCTGCCGAGCTACGCCGCGGTCGCGTGGTACCACAAAGTCCTCAAGGACCGTCCCGCCGACGTCGTGCCCTTCATCGAAGAAGCGCGGAAATACGCCCAGGGCGATTACGCCGCGGCCCTATATAAAGGCGCAGCGCTCTCCGCTGCAGAGAAGACCGCAGTGGCGAAACGAGTCTCCTTTTTCACCGGCCTCTCCGAGGACTATTTGATAAAAGCCGACCTGCGAGTGAATCTCAGCCAGTTCCGCGCCGAACTGCAGCGCAAGGAAGGCCTCACCACCGGGCGCATTGACGCGCGCTTCACCGGCTACACTTACGAC
This sequence comes from Candidatus Acidiferrum sp., assembly GCA_035280045.1. GTDB lineage: Bacteria > Acidobacteriota > Terriglobia > Acidiferrales > UBA7541 > Acidiferrum. The sequence continues at coordinate 34,316 of DATEGP010000075.1, read as the reverse complement.
TTGCTGGAAGAAAACGCCCAGGGTGATCCCGAAGGCCCCGCGGTCGGAGGCGCGTTCACCGCGCTCGTCAATTCCTACAATCACGACGAACTGAAATTCGGCAAAGACAAGGTCTACCACAACACCGCGAACGCCTTTGGAGGCTGGAACTGGGTTCGTCGCGATCAGCGCCGCTTCGGCTTCCCCGGCGCACCCAATGTGGACCAGGACTTGGCGCAAGCCATGATCACGAATCCCAAGCTGCTCGTGCAGGTAGAGAACGGGTACTACGACTTCGCCACGCCGTTTTTCGCCACCGAACACACCATGGAGCACCTCGGCCTGCCCGAAGCGCTGCAAAAAAACATCAAGCTCGATTACTACAACGCCGGCCACATGATGTACTTACAGGACGCAGACCGCGTCAGCTTGCACAACCACATCGCCAACCTCATCGAGCGCGCCACGCAGCCCTGAACCGCTACCCAAACTGTCATCCCGACCCTTGGGCTGCGGTCTTCCGTAGCCCAAGGCTGAGGGATCTGCTTTTCGATTTTTGAAATCAAGGTAAAGAGCGATTTATGCGAGCCGAGCTTACTGATCGGACCGTTTGTTGCCCTGCTCCGGGAACCACAGGCGCGTGCACTCCGGGCATATTCCGTGGGAAAACTCCACCTGCGCACGGTCGCGGATGTACAGCTCGATTTGCTGCCAGCCTCCGTCGTCATTCTGGATCTTCTTGCAGGAAGCGCAGATCGGCAATACGCCGCTCAGGGCATTCAAGCGCTCAAGGGTCTGTTGCAGTTCCCAAATCAACTGGTCTTTCACGGCTTCATCGCGTTTGCGGTTGCTGATGTCGCGCCCGCTAATGAGCACTCCCTGAATAACCGGGTGATCCAGAAGGTTGTAAGCAACCACTTCCAGCGAAACCCACGAGCCGTTGGCGTGCCGCGCGCGGTACTGGATGGAATCTCGCGCTCCAGGCGCCTTCACAAATTCATCCAGCGCGGTCAAGACGCTTTCGCGGTCTTCCGGATGAATCAAATCGAAACCCGTCTCGCCGATCACCTCCTCCTGCTTGTAACCCATCACCCGTTGAAAAGAGGGGTTAGTGTAGCGGATGCGGCCATCGGCGTCGCGGATGGTGACAATATCGTCGCTGTGCTCGACCATGTGTCGAGACATGGCGTCGTTGAGCGTGAATTTTGCTTCCGTCATGTCGTTCCTTTTCCGATGCGATTTGGCTGGCCTGAGCTTTGAATCGTTTCAATGGTCGGCTGTGCAGGTAGCCGCCAGGCCCAACGTGCAGGAAGCGTAGCTGTCCGCGCGTACAGCCGTCTACAGGCCGTCTGTACCGGTACGGTAAACAGTACGAGGGGAAATAATTGGGATAAGGTTGGTGACAGATACTCGGGAAAAAATTTCGCTCTCGGTGTCTAAGTACTATGCGTATGCGCTGGAGAATCATTTTGCCGGCTGTCGGTCTACTGCTCTTTGCGCTGGAGGCGTGGGAGTCCAATCGCGACTCGCAGTTTCAGCCCTCACCTCGGCGTTATTATTGGTGGTCATTCATACAGCTGGACTCGGATCCATTGAATCGTCGTCCTCATCCGCAAGACCAAGGCTGGGATCTCCCGTATAAAATCGTTGATCCAGGATACTTGGCAAATTTCATCTACCTTTCAGGTCTGCCTGCGTTCGCGGCGAGTGCGCTGGTCCTGCGCGCATTGAGCCGCCTTGGCGTCAGCCAAGCGCTGACATTCTTTATCTCCGCGCCGATCCTGCTTTTTACCTGGTACTACTTCCTGGGATGGCTCCTCGACCGTTGGCGAAGAAAAACTCCGCGGGAAGTTGTTAACACCTGACCTTAGCGTGACGTCTGGACGAGAGACAGCTGAAAACTCTAGAGCAGCTGCAGCCTCTCCGGAGATTGCCAATGACGCGGAAACTTTCTCTTCTAACCCTTTTAGTGCTGATGGGTAGCTTCGCCGTTTCGAGAGACCTGCCCGCCAGAAATGCGGAGCCCGTCTACGCGGGGCTGACGGTGCACGAATGGGGCACGTTCACTTCGATTGCGGGGGCGGACGGCCAAGCCGTGGAATGGTCGCCTCTCACGGGCTCGACCGACTTGCCCAGCTTCGTGGACCACTTTCGCACGCCGGAGTTCAAGCTCGGCCTGCGCGGCACCGTTCGCATGGAGACGCCGGTTCTTTACTTTTACGATTCGCGCGAAGAGAGCGTCTCGGTGCGAGTGAGCTTCGCGAAGGGGCTGATTACCGAGTGGTATCCAGGTGCGAGCCGCGCTGGGCCGCCGGCAAATCCCCAGGAATGGAGTTTATTCCAGGGACAATGGGACGGAAGCATCGAGTGGGACACGGTCACCATCTCGCCGGGCGTACGCGCTGAGTTTCCTCGCCAGCCGCAAGACAGCCACTACTACGCGGCACGCATGACTTCTGCGACGCCGCTTCGCGTGAAGACGCCCGCGGGCGAGCAGCACGAGAAATTCCTGTTCTATCGCGGCGTATCCGCGTTTCGCGTGCCGGTCTCGGCAAAGCTCACCGCCGAAGGCAAACTTCAAATCGAAAACACAGTCGAGGAAGAAATCCCGAACACGATTCTGTTTGAGCGCCGCGGAGACAAGGTGGGCTACCGCATTGGCGGCGCGGTTGCCAGGGAAATCCTTCTTGATCCTCCAGACCTAACCGGCAATGCCGACGACCTGGGACGAGAATTGGTCGGGATGCTGGTCGGCCAAGGCCTCTATCTGGACGAAGCGCAGGCGATGGTGGAAACCTGGCGCGGCTCGTGGTTTGAAGAAGGCAGCCGGTTAATCTACATAGTGCCGGGAAAATTCGTGAACGGGATTCTGCCGCTGACGATTCATCCCGCTCCGGTACAAGTCGCCCGCGTGTTTGTGGGAAGGCTCGAACTCGCCACGCCCGCAACGGAGAAGGCCGTGGAGGCCGCGTTCGCCGCGCACGACAAAGCCACGCTCGCAAAGTACGGCCGCTTCCTTGAGCCGATCCTCCAAACGATGTTGGATAAAGACGCGAATCGCACCCACGCGCAAAAGGTAGCGACTTACCTGAGCGCAGTTCAATCCGCTCAGATCGCGCAGAATCTCCGTCAAAGATGAGCGCCCGGGCGACGATATGAAAAACTCCCCGTGGCGCCAAACAAATTACGGCAACAAAACTTTTTGAAGGCGCTTTGAAGTCTCTTGACTTAGAACTTAAAACTAAGAACGAAAAACTTTCCTCAGGCCTGCGCGGCGGCGACGGGCTGCGCGAACGTGACGAAGTGCCCGCCGGGATCCTGCACGGCGAATTCCTTCATCCCGTAAAACGCGGTGCGCACGGGCATCACCAGGCGCGCCTGCTTCATCGCCGCGAGGACCGCGTCGAGGTTGTCCACCTCCATGTAGAGGTACGTCGGCCCCTTGCGCGCTTCCGCGCCCATAGACGGCGGCGCATCCTTCTCTACGCTTGCGTAGGTCTGGTACATCACCTCGACGGAGCCCTTCTGAAAAATCACGAAGCCGATTTTGTCGCCATCGGGAACTTCGACCGCCCTGGTAAATCCGAGGCGGTCCACCCAGAAGGGGATAAGCGGCTCAATTTCACTGACCAGCAGGACCGGTGTGATGCGTTTGACGTTCATGGTTGTGTTCTCCTGAGTTGAATTGACGTTGGAAACGGGAATCCGGATGGCAGTGCGCTACCGCCGCCGGCGCGAAACAGTCAAACCGAGTGAACGGGCCATGGCGCATGAGCTGGTTTTTCCTTGACGCTGCAACTAGTCTAATTTAGACTAGTCACTAGTCTAAATTAGACTAGTTGGCAAGGCAAGCACAATTGTGGAGGCAAGGAGGTTTTATGGCTACCGCGACACGGCAACTCGGCGAACTGATCTCCATCGGACCGGCAATGTTGCGCGACTTCGAAATGCTCGGCATCCGCAGCGTCGGACAACTCGCGAGGCAAGAGCCTCGGAAAATGTATGAGCGCCTGAACCGGAAAATCGGCCGGCGACAAGACCCGTGCGTGCTGGACGTCTTCTCCGCGGCGGTGGCGCAAGCCCGGAACCCACGGCTGCCCGCGGAGCAATGCCAGTGGTGGTACTGGAGCAAAAAAAGAAAATCAGCGAAGTAGCCGCGAAAGAACTCCGAGGAAAGACAATGCTGAGGCGCTGAGTCCGCAGGCGCGGGCGATCCTCGCTGAGGACTAGAGGGAGAATCCTGAGAATGAACGTAGCACACGCAACTCGCACGGCGGAGGCTGGGAAGGCACCGCGGCCTGTCCGCGCAAAGAAGGCGATGGGGCTGACGACGCCGGACCTGGTGCTCCTAAGCTTGCTCGCCGAGCGCCCCATGCACGGGTATCAAGCAAATGCGGAACTCGAGCGGCGGCAAATTCGCGATTGGGCAGCGGTGTCAAAACCGCAAGTCTACTACTCGCTGGAAAAGCTGGCGCGCGGGGGATTTCTGCGGAGGCTGGAAACCGGCCAGCCCGCGGGTGGGCCGGAGCGCGACACGTTCAAGACCACGGAGAAGGGCCGCGAAGCGCTGGCCGATGCGCTCGAACGTGAAGAATGGACGACGCAGCGCGACCGTCCCGCATTTCTGACGTGGCTGGCTCTTTGCTGGCAGGCGCGCCCCGGCGTTTTCCGGAAGCAGCTGAGGAAGAGGCGGAAATTTCTCCACCAGGAGCTGGCGAGAGAGAAGAAAACGATGCTGGCCATATACGCGGAGGTGGGTCACAAGTTCCACGAAGCGTCGTGGATGGTGGGACTGATGATCAGCCAGATTCGGACAGAAATCCTCTGGAATAAACGGCTGGACCGCGACCTGAGGCGAAGAGCGGTGGCCATGTATCCGTTCTCCGAGGGGTTGCCAAAGTGAATTTGCAGGCGGGCGAACGAACTCATCTCAGCGCAGAGTGCCAACCGCGCGCAATTTTACTTTGCTGGAATGAATTGGCTCACAATTGAATCTGGATGGCCTTGGGCGTGTTAACTCCATCCTCGCAACGAATCAGGTCAGCTAGAGATTGAGGGAGCCGGAGAAGGAGACGCGGGATTTGCCGGACTCGGCGCGCTCGATGCGACCGATGCGGAAGAATTTTTCGCGGCGCTTCTTGAGGTCGGCTTCGAGGGACTTCACAAATTTTGGAGGCACCACCAGAATCATTCCCACGCCCATGTTGAAAGACTGCAGAAGCTCGTCGGTGTCAATCTTTCCGATCTTGGCGAGATATTTGAAGATCGGTGGAATGGGCCAGGAAGCCAGGTCGATTTCGGCTTTTACGCCGCTGGGCAGGACGCGCGGCAAATTCCCGGGGATGCCGCCGCCGGTGATGTGCGCAAGCGCGGAAATCCAGCCCTTGGCAAGAACGCTTTTTAGCGCAGGCGCGTAGCAGAGATGCGGCTTGAGGAGTTCCGCGCCAATTTTGTTTCCGACTTCGGCGACGTAAGTTTCGGGCTTTAGTTTTTCGACTTCGAAAATGAGTTTGCGCGCGAGGGAATAGCCGTTGGTGTGCAAGCCGGCAGAAGGCAAAGCGAGCAACGCGTCACCGGGCTGGACGGCCTTGCCGGTGAGCAATTTTTTGCGGTCCACGACTCCGACAATGAAGCCAGCGAGATCGTATTCGCCGGGCGGATAGAACCCGGGCATCTCCGCCGTTTCGCCGCCGATGAGCGCGCAGCCCGCTTTGCGGCAGGAGCGGCTCATGCCTTCGACGAGCTGCTCGACGACCTGCGGCTCGAGCTTGCCCATCGCCAAATAGTCGAGGAAAAAAAGCGGCTCCGCTCCCTGGACCAGAATGTCGTTGATGCAGTGATTGACGAGATCGCCGCCAACGGTGGAGTGCACGCCCATGGCCATGGCCACTTTGAGTTTCGTACCCACACCATCGGCGCTGGAGACGAGCACCGGCTCTTTCCATTTCTTGTGGTCGAGAGCGAAGAGCGCGCCGAAGTTGCCGATGCCGCTGAGCACCCCGGGAGTAAATGTGCGGCTGGCATGATGCCGGATGCGCTGCTTGGCTTCATCAGCGACGGCGATATTGACACCGGCATCAGCGTATTTCATAGGCGGCGTGACCCGTGGTCCATGTTCCGTGAAGGCGCAACGCTACGATGGAATGTGGCGTTAAGAAGGCGCGTTAGGAACAGAATGCCGGTTTAAAAACCGGCTTAGCACCCGAATCAGAAAAATGCGAGTCCGAGGACCCGTTTCTGCAAAAACGCGCGCCCGACAGGGAACGGGCGCGACTTGCAAAGTATAACTTAACGTAGCTTCTCAGAACGTGTGGAAAATCCGCCGCCAGCGCACTTCGCCGGGATGAAGGATGGCGTTGGCATAGGCGAAGAAGCGCTCGCGAAACTGTCCCGGCTCCCAGGCTTCGGGCGAAACGTCGAGGGACATGTAAATCATGACCGGCGTGCCGATGATGTCGTTGCGCGGGACAGGGCCCCAGAAGCGGCTGTCGTAGGAATTGGCGCGATTGTCGCCCATGACGAAGTAATGCTCCGGCGGTACCTTGAACGGCCCGCGAAAGTCGTATGGCTCGGTGGGACCGGTGGTGTATTTCTCGTTGAGGCGCTGGCCGTTGATCCACACGGCGCCGTCATGAATGTCAACGGTGTCACCGGGGAGGCCGATGACGCGCTTGACGTAGTCGGGCGTGTCCGGAGCGAAGGGCGGCTTGAAGATGATGACTTGCTGGCGTTTGGGATTGCGCCACAGCGGAACGTGCCAGTTGGTGAAGGGAATGCCGGCGTCGTAGCCAATGCGGCTCATGATGAGGTGGTCGCCGATGAGCAGCGTGTTTTGCATCGAGCCCGACGGAATGACGCGCGCCTGGCCAATGGCGCCGTTGATCAACAGAAAAACGAGCCCGACCCAAAACCAGGCGATGATTTCGCGCTGGATTTTCGTTTTCACGGGAAGGTTGGCTTCCGATTTTTCCTTGTTCGTTTTTTCTGTTTTTTCGTTGTCAGGTTTCACGATGCACCACCACCGGCCCTTCTGTCAGTCCAGCCTCATTCTCTATTGTAACCGAAGGTGCGCCCGGTTTCCCGTTAGAAGCGGAGCCGCGCACTTCTAATTGCACAAGATCGGTCGGGTAAACACCCGTATAACAAGACGTACAGAACCGTCCGTTGGTGTCGGCGACGGCCTGTTTGAGGGAAGGAAGCGAGAGGTAGCCGAGCGAGTCCGCGCCAAGGAATTTGCGAATGTCCTCGGGAGAATTGGAGGAGGCGATCAGTTCTTCGCGCGTAGGCGTGTCCACGCCGTAGTAGCAGGGAGAAATCGTGGGCGGGCAGCTGATGCGCACATGGACTTCCCTGGCTCCGGCGTCCCGGACCATGCGCACGATCTTGCGGCTGGTGGTGCCGCGAACGATGGAATCGTCCACGAGAACGATGCGCTGGCCTTCGATGAGGCTGCGCACGGGATTCAGTTTGAGCTTGACGCCGAAATTGCGAATGGCTTGCGAAGGCTCGATGAACGTGCGGCCGATGTAGTGATTGCGAATCAGGCCCATGCGGAAAGCAGTTTTCGATTCGAGCGCGTAGCCGACGGCGGCGGGAACGCCGGAGTCCGGCACGGGAACGACGATGTCGGCTTCGACGGGATGCTCGCGCGCGAGCAGGCGGCCGAGCATTTCGCGGCTCTGATTGACGGAGCGGCCGAAAATGATGCTGTCCGGGCGCGAGAAGTAGACATGCTCGAAAATGCATTGCTGATGCGGCTTTTCGGGCGCGAAGTGAATGGACTCGATGCCGCACTTGGAAATGCGCACCATTTCGCCAGGCTCGATTTCGCGAACGTATTGCGCGTTGATCAGATCGAAGGCGCAGGTTTCGCTGGCCACGAGCCAGGCGGTGTGGCCGCCAGGCGTCACGAGTTTGCCGAGGACGAGCGGGCGGAAGCCGCGGGGATCGCGCACGGCGTAAAGCTCGTCGGTGGTGAGAACGAGGAGCGAATAGGCGCCTTCGACTTGATTGAGGGCGTCGCCGAGAGCGCCGGAAAGATTGCGGGCTTGCGAGCGCGCCAGAAGATGCACGATGACTTCGGTGTCGCTGTTGGTCTGGAAAATGGAGCCGCGATGCTCGAGGCGGCGGCGATGTTCGGCGGCGTTCGTGAGATTGCCGTTGTGGCCGAGGGCGACTTTGCCTTTGTTGCAATCGATGACGATGGGCTGGGCGTTGAGTAGCGCTTTGTCGCCGGCGGTGGAATAACGCGTGTGGCCGATGGCGAGAGAGCCGGGAAGTTTTGCGAGGACGCTGGGCTGGAAAATTTCTTCGACTTCCCCCATGGCACGGTGGAACTGGAGTTCCGTGCCGTCGCTCGAAACGATGCCGGCGGATTCCTGGCCGCGATGCTGGAGCGCGTAAAGGCCGAGATAGACGAGGTTCGCGGCTTCGGGATGGCCGAAGACGCCGAAGACGCCACAGTGGTCGTGGAAGTGGTCGTCGATCAAATTGGTAGAGTTCGTCACGCTTTTACCGGCTTAAATTTCTCTCTTACACCAGGTAGCCACAACCAAATCAGACAAGCAAGCCATAGAGCCATTTGAAATACATCCACTCCAGGATGTGAGCTTGCCCCAAAATTCTTCATACCGTAGAGGAGAGACGCAACGCAAACTACTATCCCTAACAAATAAGCCCACGGCTTCCATAGGGCAACTCCCACGGCAGCACCAACGTAAACCACAATCCATACGATGCGAGGCACAACATTGTGCGAAACCGACGGATCGTGAAAATGTAACACGACCACCTTGAGCGCAAGAAAACCAGCAAGTCCCGCTAGAAGAACAAGCAGCCAACGCCCGGAACTCTCAAGAGCTGTCATCGCGATGTTATTGTCCGCTCAAGCGAGTTGGCCCAGGCGTCGCGAAGCAACTCGCCTGGTGATTCGATCACCGCGCGCTCTTTGTGTTCGATGCGCAAGGCATCACCGCGGGTGACCTTGCCGATTTCGCGCGCCGCCACATTGTATTGTCTCGCAATTGCGAGAAGGGCGGCAAGATTTTCGGGGGCGAGGGAAACGATGACGCGGGCGCCGCGTTCGTTGAAAAGAGGGAATTCGGCGGGGGCGGAGTCGCTGATGCTGACGGACGCACCAAGCCCGGATTCCTCACCCGCTGGGGCAGGTTCGGAATGACACCCAGAAGGTTGGTTGCCAAAGGAGGCGAAGCAGGATTCGGCGAGGGCGACCGCGAGGCCGCCGTCGGAAAGATCGTGGGCGGATTCGATAACACCTTCGGAGGCGAGCGCGACGAGGCAATCGATGAGGCGCTTTTCGGCGGCGAGGTCGATGCGTGGCGGCTCGCCGGCGACGATGGGGGCGATGGTTTTCGAGTATTCGGAGGAAGAAAATTCGCGGGCGAAAGCAGATGTGAGTTCGGCCGGGCTAAAGCCCGCTACGTCTCCCTTTGCTGAGACTGCGCCATCGAGGAGGACGATGAGGTCGCCCGAGTTGCGGAAGGCGATTTTTAGGACGCACGACGGATTGTCGAGGATGCCGAGGACGCCGATGACCGGCGTGGGATAGATCGATTTGCCGAGGGTTTCGTTGTAGAAGCTGACGTTGCCGCCGGTGATGGGCGTGCCGAGAGCGGTGCAGGCTTCGGCGATGCCGTCGATCGCTTCGCTGAATTGCCACATGACTTCGGGCTTTTCCGGGCTACCGAAGTTGAGGCAGTTGGTGGCGGCGATGGGACGCGCGCCACTGGCGGCGACGTTGCGCGCGGCTTCGGCGACGGCGTGCATCGCGCCAACGCGCGGATTGAGCTGGCACCAGCGGCCGTTGCCGTCGGTGGAGAGCGCGAGGGCGCGCTTGACCTCGTTGGTCTGGGGATCCTTGATGCGGACGACGGCGGCGTCGCTGGCGCCGGGACCGGCGAGCGTGTTCGTGCGGACGGAAGTGTCGTACTGTTCGGTGATCCAGCGCTTGGAAGCGATCGCGGGTGAGGCGAGAAGCTTCAGGAAATGTTGCGTGAGGTTCGTGCCTTCGGGCGCGAACGGGAACCAGTCTTTTTCGGATTCTTCGTTATTTGCGCCCGCAGAGCGGGCGACGCGCGGGGCGGGCGCGGCGAGAGGGCGGTGATAGACCGGGCCTTCTTCAGCGAGCGGATGCGCGGGAATTTCGGCGGCGACGCTGCCATTATTTTTTATGCGCGCGAGGCCGCCTTCTGTAACTTTGCCGACAACGACGGCGTCGAGGCCCCACTTTTTGAAAACGCCGAGCACTTCCTGCTCGCGGCCTTTTTCCGCGACCAGCAACATGCGCTCCTGCGATTCGCTGAGCATGATTTCGTAGGGCGTCATGCCGGTTTCGCGCTGCGGAACTTTTGCGAGATCGATTTCGATGCCGGTGCCGCCGCGCGAGGCCATTTCCACGGTCGAGCAGGTGAGCCCAGCGGCGCCCATGTCCTGAATGGCTACGACCGCGCCGGTTTGCATGGCTTCGAGGCAGGCTTCGAGAAGAAGCTTTTCCATGAACGGGTCGCCGACCTGCACGTTGGGACGCTTTTGCTGGGATTCTTCGGTGAACTCGGCGGAGGCGAGCAACGATGCGCCGTGAATGCCGTCGCGGCCGGTTTTGGCGCCAACGTAAATGACGGGATTGCCGGCGCCTTTGGCTTTGGCGAAAAACAAATCCTCTTTGCGGGCGATGCCGAGAGCAAGCGCGTTGACAAGAGGATTCTGCGAGTAGCACGGCTCGAAGGCGACTTCTCCACCGACCGTGGGCACGCCGAAACAGTTGCCGTAGCCGCCGACGCCGCGAATGACGCCATCGAGGATGCGCCTGTTGGCGGCAACCTCGGAACCGGAAGAAAGTGGCGAGTGGCGAGTGGCGAGTGGCGAGACAAAACCTTCCTTGGTGATCGGGCCGAAGCGGAGCGAGTCCAGGATAGCGATGGGGCGGGCGCCCATGGTGAAAATGTCGCGGAGGATGCCGCCGACGCCGGTGGTCGCGCCCTGAAACGGTTCGACGTAGCTCGGATGATTGTGCGATTCGATTTTGAACGCGGCGACGAGGCCGTCGCCGATGTCCACGACTCCGGCGTTTTCGCCGGGCCCTTGCACGACGAGCTTGCCGCGCGTGGGCAGGCGCTTGAGATGCACTTTGCTCGATTTGTAGGAGCAGTGCTCACTCCACATTACGCTGAAGATGCCGAGCTCGGTGATGTTCGGATCGCGGCCGAGAATTTGTTTGACGCGCGCGTATTCTTCGGCAGTGAGGCCGTGTTCGGCGGCGATTTCGGGAGTGACGCGGATTTCCGTGGGCGCCGTGGCCATTTCGTTTACGCCGTGGCCCTTGCTGCGCCGACGAGCGCTTCGACCATCGAACGGAAAATCACCAGGCCGTCGGCGGAACCGAGAGCCAATTCGGCGGCGCGCTCGGGATGCGGCATCAGGCCGGCGACATTGCGCTCGCGGTTGCAGATACCAGCGATGTTGTGCATCGCGCCGTTAGGATTGCCCGCGTCGTCGTTGGAGCCGTCGGGCGTGGTGTAGCGGAAAATCACCTGGCGATTTTTTTCGAGCGCCGCGAGCGTGGAATCGTCCACATTCCAATTGCCGTCGGAGTGCGCGATGGGCATTTTGAGAATTTGGCCCTTCGATGCGCCGTTGGTGAACGGCGTGTCGGTTTGCTCGACGCGAATATAAACATGGCGGCAGATGAAGCGCAGGCCGCTGTTGCGCATCATAGCTCCGGGAAGCAGGCCCGCTTCGCAGAGAATCTGGAAGCCGTTGCAGACGCCAAGAACCAAGCCGCCGCTGTTTGCGAATTTTTCGATGGACTTCATCACGGGAGAGAAGCTCGCGATGGCGCCGGTGCGCAAATAGTCGCCGTAAGAAAATCCGCCGGGCAGGATGATGGCGTCGCAATTCGCGAGGTCTTCGGATTGGTGCCAGATGAATTCGACGGGCTTCTTGAGGACGTTTCCGATGGCGTAAAAGGCGTCGTGGTCGCAGTTGGACCCGGGAAAAACAACGACTCCAAATTTCATGCGGCGGCAGCCCCCTGTTGCTTTGCGGGAGCTCCTATTTTAGCACAGTCAGCTCTCACATAGAGCGGCCGCTTGGGGCCGAAGGCGGGGGCGTGGCTTCCGGCGCGGGCTTGGGATGCGCTTGTATCGTTCCATCGAGCCCAAGGACATTCACCAAGCCGGAATTTGAGGGAACGATGTACTTGGTGTTTTGTGCCAGCGTGTTGTTCAGGACTTCCAGGCGCCGCATCATTTCGGCACGCTCCTTGAAATACGTTTCGGCCGCGTTGGACACGAGCTTGATCGCTTCGGCTTCTGCGTTCGCGCGCGTGATGCGCGCCTGGGCATCGCCTTCGGCCTTCAAGATTTCGGATTGCTTCTTGCCTTCCGCCTGCAAGATTTGGCTTTGCTTGATGCCCTCGGCTTCGAGAACGGCGGCGCGTTTGTCGCGTTCGGCTTTCATCTGGCGGGACATGGCTTCGGTAATGTCGCGCGGCGGATCAATCTTCTGCACTTCGACGCGCGTGACTTTGACGCCCCAGTTGTTCGTAGCGTCGTCGAGGACGTGCCGTAGATTGTTGTTGATCATGTCGCGCGCGACTAGCGTTTCGTCGAGCGTGCGGTCGCCGATCAGGTTGCGCAGATTGGTTTGCGCCAGCGTCGTACAAGCGTAACCAAAATCCTGTACTTCGAACTGGGACTTCGCCGGGTCGACGACTTTGTAATAAACGACCGCATCCACTTCCACGGTGACGTTGTCCTTGGTGATGAGTTTTTGCGGCGGGACACTGATGACCTGCTCGCGCATGTCCACGCGCAGGATATCGTCCACGAAAGGCACGATAAACGTCAGCCCCGACGTGGCCATGCCGTGAAACTTGCCAAGCCGGATGACGATTCCTTTTTCATACTGCTTGACGGTGCGCGCGCCCTTGGCCAGCGCCGTCAGCGCGAGAATTAGAAACGCAAAAATCGCCACCATCACTAATCCATTGAAGATATCCATGGCCGTTCACCTCACTTTGATGGTCACCCCTTCCACCGATTCGATACTTACGGTTGCGCCGACATCGCGCGCGCTGTCATCGGCTTTGGCGAGTTCGGCGCGCCAGATTTCCGGCCCGACTTTGACGAGGCCAGCTTCAGCGGGAGCGATTTTCTTCGTGACCACGCCCGTTTTTCCGACGATCGCATCCACGTTGGTGGGCTGATCTTTTACCGTGAGCCTGGCGCGCAGCCAGCGGCGGAAAATCGCGAGATACACAAACGCAAGAATGCCACCGGAGAGAAGGCCGATCTTTGACGAATCCGCAAATAGCCCGATCGCTCCGCCAACAGTGAGGGATGCCCCGACGAGCGCAAGATCAAAGCCCGTGAGTGCTCCGAGCGCCAGTTCGACTATCACGCAAACTATGCCAATAATAATCAGCAGCCAACTCACCCAATTGCCCACGAGGCCGCTCCTTGCCTTAGGTACCGCGGACGATAACACCAGCGTGCCTCAGGGTTCAATGGCCGTACGCCACTCGGAGGCCTGCGAATAGAGGAACGCAAGCCGTCAGACAAGACGGCCGGTCTACTCATTTTCCAAATTCTGTTGTATTAGACCGTGGCGAAGGCTATCTAACGCTTGCGTACAGCCTGAAAAGGCAGATAAGGAGGAACTCTTGCGCGCATTTCGATCCATGTTTTATACCGGGACGATCGTTCAGCTGATCAGCGTGGCGGTGCATTTTTTCGGAATGTCGCAAAAGCACGAGCCTGCTGCCGGCCAGGAAAAGATGCTCTACGACCTTATGCACAATTACAGATTTGATTTGGGCGCGGGTTTTGTACGAACCATAAGCGACTTTCTCACCGGGTTTGGCCTGGTCTACGGCGTCTTCGTGCTGTTTCTCGGCTTGATCAATGTGTTTGCGATTCGCCAAGCGCGTGATTCACGTTTTCTGAGGTCGCTTTGCTGGCTGAACGTGCTGTGCATGGCGGCGGTTTCCGCCATCGCATACAAATTCTTCTTCCTGCCGCCGCTGTTGTTCGCGGTGGTTCCGCTCCTCGCATTTTTGGGCGCGGCACTGACGGCGCCTCGGCCAGCGCAAATCTAACGGCGGCGCTTTCCTTTGCTCCTGCGTGGGCGGGATTTTTTCCTAGTGCCGCGGCCAGACGATTTCTTCGGGTCTTGGGTGGAGGCGAGTTCGCGGCGTTTTCTGGAGGCCCAGCCAGGTTTGTTGACCTGGCGGCCGCGGCCAATTCCCAGGGCATCGTCGGGCACGTTTTCCGTGATGGTGGACCCGGCGGCGACGTAAGCGTGGTCGCCAATACGCACCGGAGCAACCAGAACGGAATCGCTGCCGATGAAAACTCCTTTGCCAATGCTGGTGGGATGTTTCTCAAAACCATCATAATTGCAGGTGATTGTGCCAGCACCGATGTTGGTTTTGGGGCCGACTTTGGCGTCGCCGAGATAAGTAAGGTGGGGAACTTTTGCGCCTTCGCCGATAATGGCTTTCTTCGTCTCGACGAAGTTGCCGACGCGGGCGCCGGCTTTCACATGAGTGCCGACTCGCAGGCGCGCGAACGGCCCAATGGTTGCACCATCTTCCACGTGGCTTTCGGCCATAAGCGAGTGCGCTTCGACTTTCACGTTGTCGCCGATGACAGAGTCCACGATGACGCTTCCGGTTTTTACGCCGCAGCGCGCGCCTAGCTTTGTTTTGCCGAGCAACTGCACGCCAGCTTCGATGACGGTGTCTTCACCCGCGGTCACGTCAGGGTCGATTAGCACGGTTTCGGGCAATTGAATGGTTACGCCTGCATCCATGAGTTCGTTGCGCTTCCATTCGCGGAAGATGCGGTCGACTTCGGCGAGGTCCGCGCGCGTATTGCAGCCGAGGACTTCCCGCGAATCGCTGGCGACCTGAGCCAGCACGGTTTCGCCCTTGCCGCTCATCACCGCGATGGCGTCGGTCAAATAGAGTTCTCGGTGTTTGTTATTGGGCTTGACTTGCGCGAGGGCGGGCCAAAGATTTTCCAGAGTGAAGCAGTAAATGGCGGAATTGATCTCGTTGATCTCGCGCTGCTCGTCGGTGAGCTGCGATTCCTCGACGATGGCGGAGACCGCCGTCTCGGATTTGCGAACGATGCGACCGTAGCCGGAGGGCTCGGCAACCACGGCGGAAAGAATGGTGGCCGCGGCGTTGCCGTTGCGATGCGTGGCAATGAGCGTTTTCAAGGTTTCTGTTCGAACGAGCGGAGCGTCGCCAGGAAGCACCAGAGCCAATTTCGCACGGCCAAGAGCGCGCTTCGCCACTTGGACGGCGTGCCCTGTGCCATTTTGTGGTTGCTGCAAAACCGGTACGGCCCACAGCGGCTCAACAGCGGCTGCGACTTGCTCGGCTTGATGGCCCACCACAACCACGGTCTCCCGCGCTTTGAGCGGCCCGCAGGCACGTACAATGTGTTCCACCAGGGTGCGTCCGCCAGCCTTGTGGAGCACTTTCGCAAGGCTCGATTTGAGGCGAGTGCCCTTTCCAGCGGCAAGGACAATTACGGCAAGGTCATGGTTAGACATGGTTAGCAACTCATTCTGCGGGAGGCGCGAGGTTTTGGCAATCGGGGGATGGCCGGAGAGCAGCGAAACGTTAATCGCCGGGGGCAGCGGGAACCGGAGAGAGAGCCGTCTGATAGGCCTCTTCCTGCGTGCGGACGGCCTCGGACGTGGGGCCGGTGGTGATGGTCCAGAGCGAGGGATCGGCTAAGAGGCGGCTCACAAGCTGGGTATGCAAAGAATGGCCGGCTTTGTGCGCCTCAACCCGCGCCAGGAGGGGCAGACCGGCCAAAGCCAGGTCGCCAATCAGGTCCAGAGCTTTGTGGCGGCCAAATTCGTCCGGGAAGCGCAGGGGGCCGTTCATGATGCCGTCCTGGGTAAGGACGATGGCGTTTTCGAGGGAACCCCCCCGGATCAGGCCCATAGCCCGCAGGGGCGTAATGTCGCGCTCGAAGCAGAAAGTCCTTGCCCGTGCCAGCAGTTGGCGGAAGGTATCCGGTCCAACTAACATCTCGACCTCTTGCTGCCCGACAAGGGGATGGGGGAAATCCACGTAGCAGCGGACGCGAAATTCATCGGCGGGATAGATGCCAATGCGGCGGTCTCCTTCGCAAACTTCCAGGGGCTTTAGAACCTTCAAATAGCGGCGCTTGCGGCGCAGCTTGCGCACCCCGGATTGTTCGAGCATTTGCATGAACGGCTCCGCGGAACCGTCCAGAATAGGAATTTCAATGGAATTGATGTCGATGTAGACGTTGTCGATTCCGCAGGAGAAGATAGCCGCGAGGAGATGTTCGGTGGTAGACAAAAGCACGCCCTGTTTCATCAGGCTGGTGGCGTAGCTGACGCGAGCGACGTTGTGCCCTTGCGCTTCAATCGGAAAGTTGTCCAAGTCTACGCGGCGGAAAACAATGCCGGTTTCGGCGGGGGCCGGCACCAAGCGCACAAACCCATGCACGCCAGTGTGGAGACCCACACCTTCAACGAAGGATTCTTTAGCTATGGTTGTTTGGAACATTCCCCACTTCATATTCTAGCATTTTGCGGGCCAGGTTGAATCAGTATTGTGCTTTATTATCAACGGGTTACGCCTCAAATTCCAGTCTGGAACCAGCTCTTGTGGTAATTACACAACAACCCGGCCATTTGACGTGTCTATCCTCCCGCTGCCTTTCAACCTGTGCACTTTTCAGCAGGCTTCCTTTTTGTTTGTTGGCGCGTCCCAACCTTTGGCGGTGCTATACTTGAAGGTCGCATCTTGAATCACAAGGACAGGGCATGAATCGAGCGGCGCGCATCGGGGTTTTTTCATTGTCGGTGTTGATCTTCTGTTATGCGGGGATTGGGCACGTCCTCGGCCGAACCCCTGATGACAAGGCGTACAAATCGCTGACGGTTTACGGCGAAGTGCTGCAAAAGATTCAGCAGGACTATGTGGACGACCCGAACATGCGCACGGTGACCGCCGGAGCGCTCCACGGGCTGCTCGAATCGCTGGACCCACAGTCAAGCTACCTGACACCCCGAGAATACGAAGAGTACAAGAAGAAAACAGGCAACCCGGGAACGGGGGAATCCGGCTTGACGCTCAGTAAGCGGTACGGCTACATCATCGTGTTGTCGGTGTTGCCGGATAGCCCCGGAACCAAAGCAGGGATTCGCAGCGGCGACTTGCTGGAATCCATTGGCGGATTTACTACGCGGGACATGTCGGTGGGGCAAGCGCTGAACCTCTTGAACGGCCAACCCGGAACTGGAATGAAGGTCTCCGTGATTCGCCGCGGCAAAGCCACTCCCGATGATGTGGACATTGTGCGGGAAAAGCTGGCGACTCCGAAATTAATCGTTCAGAAAGCGGAGCCGGACATCCTGGTCATGCGTTTTCCTTCGTTGGACGCGGGACGAGCGGAAGAAGTGCACAACCGTCTGTTGGACGCAGAGAAGCAGGGCGTTCACAAAGTGATTTTGGATTTGCGTGAATGCGGGCGCGGGCCGGTTTCGGAAGCGGTTTCCATTGCGCGCTTTTTCATTCCGTCCGGAACTTTGGCTACCTTGCGCGGGCAGACCGTTTCCACGCAGGTCCTCGCCGCCGAGCCCAAGCAAGTGATTTGGAAAAACCCTGTCTCCGTGCTGGTGGATAGCACCACTTCGGGTGCGGCGGAAGTGCTCGCTTCCGCCATCGTAGCGAATCATCGCGGCGACGTGGTTGGGGAGCGCACGTTTGGTTTGGCTTCCGAACAAAAGCTGATCACGCTGGACGACGGAGCGGCGCTGATCCTGACCGTGGCGAATTATTTCAATGCGGACGGGAAATCGATTCTGGAAGAGGGCGTAACGCCCACGGAGATTGTACGCGCCGAAGCGCAAGATGATTCCGACACTGGCGACGACACCACCCCTGCGGCAAGTCCAAATGAGCCGGGACTGGGACCGCGCCCGTTGTCGCCGGAGGATCCCATCTTTCATCGCGCCCTCGATCTGCTAAAGGCACCAGTGACCACGAAGAAGGCTGCTTAATAATTAAGTGCGTCAAGCCAGAGCTTGTATAGAGCGGACACTCACGTCCAGCCGCCTGTCTTGCGCAGGTTTTCTCCTGGTTCTTTTTTCGTCCTTCCTGGCAACGGGCTGCAAGAAATCGCAGCCAGAGCGATTGACTCCGGCAAAAATCCACGCGATCACCAGGGAACTTGCTAACGCCGCCCACTCTGCCGCCCCTCCAGGGACTCAGATTCAAGTTGGACTCCAGGCGTCTGATAAGAATCCGGAAACTCCAGATGGCCTCGACATTACGCTGGCTGGAACCGCGACAGATGCGGCGGCAAAATCGGGTGCCGCAAGAATTCAGCGCGCCCTGGCCGCAGTTGCAACGCGCCGCGGACTGACGGAAGAGACTTCAGAGACGGCTGAAGGGGCTTCTTTTTCGTATTTGAAGAGCGGGGTGCGAACGCACGCGATTCAAATTCATTTGGGAACGGCTGGCGTGGGGCAGGGTCAAAGCAGTTCTGGCCCGCAAACCGGTGCGAAGCTGGCGATTATTCTGGATGACCTGGGTAACGACCGACACGCCGCAGATGAGGTCTTCAGTCTGCCCTACCCGCTTACGATTTCTGTCCTGCCGAACCATGAGCACTCCCAGGAAATCGCCCAGGAAGCGGAACAGCGCGGCTACCAGGTGATGGTACATCTTCCGATGCAAGCCGTTTCCACAGAGAAACCGGAAGCTCGCGAATTGCGGCCGGGCATGCCCGCGGGAGAAGTGTCCAAGCTGGTCAACCAATTTATCCAAGACATTCCGGGCGCTGTGGGAGTGAACAATCACCAGGGGTCAGAAGCCACTTCCGATCCCGCCTTGATGCGAGAGCTGATGCCGGTGCTGCGCGACCATCATCTTTTTTACATTGACAGCCGCACCATAGCGGCAACGGTGGCTTACGAGACGGCGCAGAGTTCGCACGTGCCGTCAGCGTTTCGCAACGTTCCTTTTTTGGATGTCGTCGCAGAGGTTGGCGCAGTGCGCAAGCAACTGGAGTTAGCGTTGCGCGGCGCGCGTGAAAAAGGAGAGGCTGTGGCCATCGGCCACCCGCATCCTGCTACGTTGCAGGCGCTGCGCGAAGTGCTCCCCAACGCGCAATCGCAGGGTGTACGCCTCACCTTTGCATCGGAACTTGTTCACTAAGTGGTAGTCGCCGCTTGGGGAGCGCCCGCGGCCTGTTTCTTCACTGGAAAAAGAAAGTGAATCAACAACACAGAGAGCCCCATGGTCAAGAAGCCGAAGGCGCTTCCTTCGGGCCCGACCGTTCCTCCCGTTAGCCAGGCTGGGCCGTGCAAAACTGCATTTGAAAGATGATGATCAAACATATAACCGCTATCGGGAACAGAAAAGAGGAACGTTTCCCCAAAGTCAAAGCAGGCATGCCATCCCACGGTCAACCAAAGACTCCCAGTTCTGCGCAGCGCAAAGGCCCAGACAAGGCCTGCGACCGCTGCATCGGCTGCTCCGACCAATCCTTCCCCCGGGTTCCTTAGGTGAATAGCTCCAAACAAAAGAGAGAGACACACGGCGCCGGGCCAGAAGCCAATCCCTCGCGTCAAGGTGTATTGGACATACCCTCGAAACATGAATTCTTCGGAAAAGCCAACCAGAAGAAATGCCACAGCCCAAAGCAATCCCCAACCGATGAGACTGGTGCCCCGAAGGGTCGAGCTTCCGAAAGAATATCCGCCAAAGACAGCAATCAGCCCAACAAGGAGGCTCACTTCACAGAGACCTAAAAAAATGCCTAGCCAGAAGTATTTCCCGAAGGCTTGGGGCAAAGGAAGTCCGTAGACGCCAGCCGGGAGACGTTCCAGGCGCGCCATCACAAGGGCGGCACCGTAAACGGCGGCAAAGCGCACCAACTCTCCCAACGCCACCGATTGAGGAGAGTAGGAACCCTCCCGGAATCCGCCGATGAGAGAGACGACCATTGCGAGGGGAAACCAAATCAAAAGTCCGAATCCAGCGTAGAGGAGCAGGCTCCATCCAGAGCGCAAGCGGTCTTCGCTGAAGAAGAGTCTGCTTGCCAGCCCTTCAGGGGGCGGGACTGGGAATGTGGGAGTCGAAGAAGATTCGGGGAAAGATTCAGCCATCGGGCTGCCCTGTTCGGCGAGCGCAATCTCAAACGCCCTGCGATTCTATCTCAGTTAGGGAGTTTTCCACCGGTTTGCTTGAGCGCAGTGCGTCTACGGGTGAAGCGGGATCTCGGCTGCCCCAAGAATCCGCATGCTGTTTTTTTCTTGTACAAGGGCCACGGCTTTGAGGTTCTCGAACTTCCATTCCCTACGAATTTGAATGGACGCATCTCCGGAAAACGCGACATCGCGGTCCGGCTTGGCCTCGCCGACCTTTCGCATGGAACGCACGACCGCGGCATGGCTCAGTTCATGGCCTGCATTTTCGCCCCGTGTCACCGAGGAGTGCAGACCGGTTTCTGTAATTGCAAGCCACACTTCCGCCGAGCCTCCCTTAGGCGACGCCTTAAGCTTCCCAATCTGCACGGAAAAGTCCTCCGTACCGGGCTTGCCAGCAGGCGCTTGTGATAGCGTTACGGAGGTTTTCGCCTGTGCCGACGCCTGAACGATATCTTGCAGCGCCAATTGTGGGCGCCCGCCAGAGCATTCCACACTCCCGTCCACTACGATTTGCGGAGTGTACGGATTCTTGTTCCCCAGCACGCCCGCGTAGGCGTCCTGCCGTGTCGTCCAATTGTGCGAGGAAAAGGGATCGCGCCAGCCCTGGTCGTCCCAGTAATCTACATGCTCCTCGAGCGCGACAATCTGCAGATTGTGCCCAGGGCCTTGCTCAGCCAACTTCGCCAGAAAGGCATCAGCAGGAGGGCAACTGGAGCAGCCTTCTGAGGTAAACAGTTCCACGACTACGGGAGACGTCTGTGATGCAAAGGGCTTGGCATTCTCTTGGGAATGGAATGCCGCAACTCCAGACAAAACGGCTATCAGTGCTGCTGTTCCAACGGCCGGCAACTTGGAGAACAACGCGTTCATGGCATCCTCCCGAGAATCCTGACCCGCAAGCGATAAGATACGCCCAAATCAAAAAGGTTACCCCCAGAAAATAGCGCCCAAATTTACCCTTGAACTGGCTAACCGTTATAGAAGAATATATCAGTTATGCTTTACCCCGAGCTTACCCTCCGCTTCATTGGCGGCCGTCTGGCCCTTGACTTCGTTAACAGCATGCCCTCGAACAACGAATTACCCTGGAACAAGCTCATTGAATTCCTGGAATCAGCGCGGATCGTAACCCCCGAACGCGGCGGGGAACTCCGGCAGTTGGAACGCTCCAACACTCAAGCTGCCGAATCCCTGTTGCGGAAGGCGCGGAGGTTGGCCACCACGCTCCGTTTGGCGTTTGGTGCTGTTCTACACAAGCAAAAAGTCTTGCGCGAGTGGATCGAGCCGGTTAACGAAATACTCCGCATCACGGAGGGGCACGATGAGTTGGTCTTTGCGGATAATGACTGGGAGATTCAGTTCGTTGCCAGCGAAAGCGGTCTGGAGTGGCTGCTTGCGGCCGTGGCGCGCTCAGCTGCCGAAATTATCGCCGAAGGTCCGCGGGCACGTCTGCGCCTCTGCGCCAATCCAAGGTGTGGCTTGTTTTTCTACGACACTTCGCGCACGCACCGCCGACGCTGGTGCTCGATGACGGTCTGCGGAAACAGGCACAAAGTAGCCGCGTTTGCGCGCCGGCACGGTTCTGCCCGCCATGCAGGGCATTAACAAGCACACGAGCGTCCCCAATTCCTTCCCCAGTGTCACGGAACGTACTTGGGTTTCTGCCCCTTAGACCACGGGTCGTAGGTGTGGGCAAAGACCAGCCGCTCGGCGACCGGAGGATGCGAGTACAGCCAGAACGTAATGAACGGCGGGGGATTCGGATCCGACAAATCCAGCTCTCCGAGAGCTTGGAAGGCATGCGCCGCAACCTCGGAAGAATTTGGAATCAAGCCGTGAGTTATTTCCAGGCCGTACACGTCGGCCGCATGCTCGTCCATCCGGCTAAACCAGTTAATTGCGGGCGACGAAAAAAACAGCACAATCTGCAAAAGCAATAAGAGCACGGCGAGGGAGGCCCAGTCTTCGGGCCCTGAGATTTTCCACTCGTGGCCCCAACGGTCCAACGTCCAATGCAGTCCACGGAAGAGAAGGTATAAAGCCATCAGAAGCGCGGCAGCCCCAGCCAAGAAGCCCTTCCAAACATGCCCCAAGACGTAGTGACCGAGTTCGTGCCCGACAACAAACAATGTTTCATCGTTTGAAGTTTTTTGAATCAGGGTGTCCCAGATGACGACGCGCTTCGACGCCCCGAGGCCGGTCACATAGGCGTTGATACCATTCGTTTTCTGGCTGGCTAACTCCAGGAACATGCGTTCCGGAGGAATGGGGACGCCCGCACGCTTTGAGAGTTTCCCGATGGATGCGACCAAATCGGCGTGCTGATTACTGAGCGGTTCGTATTTGTTAAAGAGCGGATCGATCGCGACGGGCCAGATTACCGTGAGTACGAGCTCAAGCAACACCAATGGAAACCAGGAAAGCAGCCACCACCGCCGCGGACTGTAACGCATGATGGCAAACAGGATGAGCGCGAGGACAATGCCAATGACAATGAAAATGAGTTCTCCCTTAGTCCAGTCCCAAAACCAAGAGCCCCAGCCTTGTACCGACTGGTCGTAGTGGAGCGAAAGCTGGTGCCAGTACAAGCTCACGGGAAGGTCGAGCGCGTCGACGAGAAGAAGCAGTAATGGGACAAAAACCAATCCCTGTACCCAACGGATTTGGGAGGCGCTTTCCGCGATGTCTCGAAAGCGGGCGGCGATCCCCAGGCGCAGGATCAATAAGAGGAAAATGAAGCCGAGAATGTAAGAGAGAAAATAAAGCGTATAGCCCGCGCGGGAATAGGCCACCGCTTTTTCATATTTCTCGTGGGAAAGAGTGTATTGCTCTGTCTTCGCCTGGTCGGGCGTGTTGGTGGCAAGCGGGGGAATCTCTTCGCGGGGCGGCAGTTGCGAGGAGCTTTGTGCTGAGGCACTCACCACTGGCAAGGAAGGTCGGGGATTCGCGATGGCGGGTAGAGTGAAAAACGAAAAGAAGAAGAGCAGGACGCAGACTGCCGTCGCGAAACTACATCGAGACGCCAACGCTTTCATAAAAACATCCTGAAACTTAGCTGAAACAAATCTCCGCGCATATAAATCGTATGAGTGAGACCGCCGCGAGTATGTAGCACAGCCTCTTCTAGCGCAAGGATTCATCCCTGCCATTGGACGGAGCGGCACACAAGAACGTTTCTGCGGCCAAAGGAAATGAGAAGTATAAATTACGGCACAGTTGCTGGATGGGCGGTCTTGAGGCAATAGTTGCGCACGGCCCCTGTGGTGGCAAGCCCAATATGAACCAAGGACGTCCATCGCTCCAGCTTGTGGTGCCCGTAGCGGTGAAAGAAATAGGAAGCTCCAACGGAGACGCCTGTCGCGGCAGCTTCGATCGTCGCAAACGCGGCGTGATCGTCCACCACGTCGTTGGTAAGGAAAATCTCTTGCCTGCCGCGGCGGCGCATATTCAAAGTAGAAAAGTAATCCAACGTGCGAGAAGCACCAACGCCGGCGAAGAGCCAGCTATTTTCCTTGTCCCAGAAGCGATGTGGGTGGGAAGCGTCTTCTTTCTGCGGCTTGGTGATGGCCGCGGGGTCTTTCGCCGCGCCCGACAACGACGGCTCCGGTTTCTCTGCCTCCTGCCCGCCGGCGGTTGTCGCAGCCGCAAGCACAACAAAAAGCGCCAAGCTGAAGAGTCGGGTTATTTGTGACGTCTTCATTCCACGCGGCCGCCGCACTCCCTTCCCGATTACTGTGTATTATCGCAGTTGCGGCACAAACCCCATCGCAAAAAATCTTCGCATGGCTCTGTTGCCGGATTCGCAACGTCTTTTCCCGAGGTGTTGTTATTGTTTTTCGGCGGAGTTATCTTCAAATTTAGCCTAGCAAGTATTTGCAAGGAGTATCCATGCCGCGCTTCACGCTGATTCGAGTCGTCATTTTTGCTCTTGCTGCCTGCGTGTTCGTTCCAGTTGGCTTCGCTCAGTCGCAGGATTCTCAATCCGTTGCGGAAGCCGCCCGGAAAGCCCGCGAAAAGAAAAAGGACGCCGCGAATAAGCCGGCCAAGGTGATTACCGACGAAACCTTGGATGTGAAAAAGGGTGACGTGCAGAGCGCGGTTGCGGAGGAACCCAAGATAGCCGGCGCCCCGGATACCAAGGGCCCAACAACTCCTGGTGCTCCCGCGAATGCGGTAGCCAAGGACGAAAAAAAGGAAAGACTAAAGAAGGACCTGACGGATTTGAAGGAGCAGATCAAGCAAGCGCTGATGGACCTGGACCTTCTTCAACGCGAAAACCGCTTGGATCAGGATGCGTATTATTCACAGCCGAACTATGGAAGCGACACGGCGGGCAAGCAAAAACTCGACGATGAAAAACAGCAAATTAGCAGCAAGCAGGATGAAGTCGCGCGCTTAAAAACAAAGCTCGCGGATTTGCAAAGAGAGATGGGCGAATCTTCTCCCTCGCAGCCTTAGTCGAACGTTCGAATTCCCGGGTCCCTTGTTTACCGTGATTTCTCGCGCAAGCCCTTAGTCAATTCCGTGAATGCGCAGGCTGACCAGCTTGTCGATGGTCAGGTCTTTCATGCCGCGCGACTGCAGCTTGCTGATAAATTCCGGCGTGACGCCATGAATGCGCATGGCAATCAGTTGGTCCGGCTCCGGATGTGAGTAACCCAACTTTTGGACCTGGCTGATGAAGTCGGGGGAAACGCCGTGAATCCGGAAGGCAATTAGCTGGTCCAGCTCGACATGGTCGTAGCCGCACTTTTTCAAGTCAGCCATCCATTCCGGTGAAGCGCCGTGGATGCGCATGGCGATGAGTTTGTCTGGGTCGGGGTTGTAACCTGCCTGACGAACGCTCTTCACCATTTCCGGCGTGACGCCATGAATACGAAACGCAATCAGTTTGTCGCTATCAGTCACGGTAAGACCGGCCGCGCGAAGGTCGGAGACAAATTGCGGAGAGACTCCATGAATCCGGAAAGCTATGAATTTGTCGCTATCGGAAAGATTCACGCCTGAAGAGCGAATCTGATCGATGAATTCGGGCGTCACGCCATGAATTTTGAAAGCGATCAGTTTGTCGGTATCCAGTCCTTGCAGGTTCTTTGATTTGATTTCCCGCGCGAACTTCAGGCTCACGTCATGAATCGCCATGGCCCACTGCTTGTCGCCGTCGATTCCCCCAAAGCCGAGAGCGTTCATTTCCTGCGCGTATTTTGCGTCGGCAATGAAATGAAAGATCCCAGCGCCCTCGCCGTCCTTCACATAGCCTTCGCATTCAAATCGGCCGGCATCGCGTGCAATGGTGAAGTGCACATCCTGCCGTCCCGGTTTCGAAAGATCGAGGCCTGTCAGTTCTTTCACTTCCCAATCCGAACTGGAGTGGAAGTGATGTCCGCCCCGCGAGTCCATGATCGACACTTCCACTTTTCCTGGCTGATCGGAGCGGTGAATCGTCCAATCTCCGCCCTGCGTCTGGCCGCGCAGCGCCGAGGCCAGTGCAAATGCCGCGCCGCCCACGATAAGGATCAGTCCCATCAGCCGATTGAATTTCATGGTGCTTCTCCTGTTTCCGTTTTCTGCTAACACCTAGATAACGTCTGCCTGCTTCAGAGCCATTAGTTTGTCCAGTGTCAAGTTCTGGAAGCCGTGCTTGCGCGCCTTCTCGATAAACTCTGGAGTGATTCCCTGAACTTTGGCGCCGATAAGATCATCCACGTCCAGGTCCTTGAATCCGGCCGCTTGCATGGACTTTACATACTCCGGGGTGATGCCCTGCACCTTCATCCCAATCAGCCCGTCCACGTCGGGCTTCAACCCTGTGGCCTGCATGGCTTTGACGTACTCTGGAGTGATTCCTTGCACTTTCATCCCAATCAGTTCTTCGGTGTCAGGTTTGAACCCGAGGGCCTGAACTCCGCGAACATATTCGGGCGTAATTCCTTGCACCTTCATTCCGATGAGGTCATCTGGGTCAGCCTTAAGCCCCAGCCCGCGCATCGCGTCCGCATATTGGGGAGTGATACCCTGCACTTTCATGCCGATTAATTCATCGGCACCCAGATTGGGAGCGATGCTCCGCATATCGCGGATGTAATCCGGCGTGATCCCCTGCACCCGCATTCCAACTAATTCATCCACCGTGGGTTTCATGCCCAGATCGTGAATTTCTTTCACATACGCGGGCGTGATGCCCTGAACTTTCATCGCGATCAATTCGTCCGCCGTCAAGTTCTTGAATCCAGCTGCTTCCATGCCTTCCAGGTAGGATTCCTTCTTGACGGCCTGTTCGTCGTCCCGCTCTTGCTTTTTCTGCGCGGCCTGGTTGCTTTCCTTGTCTTTGCCTGCCTGTTCCGTGGAAGCAAAATGCTTTGCTGTCGTTAAAGCATTTCCTGGTCGAACCACGATGGTGCTGCTGCTTCCCTGTTCTTGAACACCGGCCAGGTTGGTTTGTCCTTGCGGTTGATTCAAAGTTGCTTTGCTTCCCAGGGCGGCGTGCGCCACACCCAGGAAAGCGTTGCCCGCCAGCATCGCTCCCGCCAGGCAGGCCATGCCGACGGCCATGCCCGTCACGCGGAATTTTGCAGCCGATCCCCCTAGCCCCAAAAGCCGAACCACGCGTTGCGAAAGCGGACTGCCGTTTGCAGCCATCATTAAAGAGGGAGCCGTGCGCCATTCTTCCATCAGTGTCAGGGCGCGGGCGTAGGTCACCGCGTCCCCGCAAACCGCAACGGCCTCGTCGTCGCAACAATGCTCGCGCTCGACTCGAATCCGCTGGCTCACCCACCAAACCGCCGGATGATAGAAAAGCAGCGTCTCGATGCCGATCTGGAAAAGATTCACGAAGCAGTCCAGCCTGCGGATGTGCGCCAGCTCATGTGCGATGATCATTTCAATCTGTTCTTCGCTCAGTCCGGTTAGGGCTTTCGCCGGCAGCAACACCACTGGCCGAACCCATCCCAACACTGCGGGGGCATCCAGCCGCAGGCATTCGCAATAACGAATTACACGCCCCAAACCCATCTTCTTTTGTAATACCTGGCATTTGTCAAAAAGTTCCCGCGCCACCGGCTTGATCTCCTTGCGCCTCATCCGTTCAATCAGGAACAGGCCCCCGGCCGTCCGTAAGCTCAGCAGCACCACTCCCAGGAACCACGCCTCCACAAACAGAATGACCGCAGCCTGGCTTGCGGGGACTTCCGGCGCCGGGGCGCTGGGACGTGCCACGACGGATACGCCTTGCACCGGTTTCACCGCGCTGGCGGATGCCCCCTGCGCCCCGTATCGAACGGCCGGATCTTCTTGCTGCGTCAGCCCCGTGAACGTAATTACAGGAGCCGCCATCATCAGGCCCAAAGTAATCACGGCGAGGGCATAGCGCGTCGTGGCCTGCTGGCAAACGGTGTTCGCCAACGCGAAGAGCGCGGCCAATGCGGCCCCCTGCCAAACAAAGTGAAGCAGCGTCCAGCCGAGCGCTTGCAGCAATTCGGGAGAGATTCCGTGCGCCAGGGTTGTCATCGGGTTCTCCTCTCGTACTCATCCAGCAGGCGGCGCAGCTCTTCCAGTTCTTTCTTGGAGGTTCGCCGGCCCTCGAGGGCGTGAATCATCAGTTCGCTGGCCGAGCCTTCAAAGACACGTTGCAGGACATCACCCACAAGCTGGCGTTTGGTTTCCGTTGCGGGCTGACAAGCTTCATAGACGTGCGCGCGCTGGCCTTCGTCTCGGCGCACCGTGCCCTTGGCGGTCATAATCTGCAGAAGTTTCAGGACTGTGGTGTAGCCGAGATCCTTCTTTTCACTCAGCGCTTCGTGGACTTCGCGGACCGTCGAAGGCCCGCGCGCCCACAGCACTCGGAGGATTTCGAGTTCCGAGGCGGTTGGCTTTTGCAAGGGTTCCTTGAACATGGCGGGAGTCTACTACGAAGAGTTTCGTAATGTCAACGAAAATCTTCGTAGTTCTAGTAGCCGGTGGATGCGCTTGCCTCGGGTGTCCCCGCGGCGGCAGGAAACGTCGGCCGAAATCCGGTTACTTAGGCTCGAGAACCAGTGGCAGGCCGTTCTTCGGATTGCCGATGACCACAACCTTGGCGTTCGCGCTGGTCGCCAGCTTCTCGGTTGCTTCGATGCCTTTCCACTCGAGCAACTGCGTGCTGATTCCGGTGGCGACGATTTTCTGGAAATCGGCGATGCCTTGAGCCTCGATGCGCTTGCGCTCCGCCTCCTGTTTTTCTTTTTGCAGAATGAAGTTCATGCGCAGCGCATCCTGCTCGGCTTGCTGCTTGGCTTCGATCGAGCCTTTCAGCATGGCCGGCAACTGGACGTCACGCAGCAGGACGTTTTCGACGACGACGCCGTGCGGAGCCAGTTGTTTGGTCAGACTATCTTGAATTTGTTGCTGCACCAGCTCGCGCGCATTGGTGTAGAGCGCATTTGCAGTATGAGCTGAAGTGGAAGCGCGGATCTCGGAGCGCAACATGGGTTCTACAATTTTGTCCGCGTAATCTGCTCCCACCAACTGATACACCTCGGCTGCCTTGGTACTATCCAGATGAAACAGAAGAGACGTGTCCAGCGCCAACATCAAGCCTTCATTCGATGGAACACTGGCGCTCTCTTTCACTGCCTGCGTCTGGATCGAAAGTTTCTGCACCGACTTCAGCGGACTCACCAGGTGAATTCCTTCTCCCAGCGTTTCTCCGGTCACTCTGCCGAAGAGTGTGAGCACGCCGACGTTTCCTGTGGGAATAGAAGTCGTGCTGGCCATCACCAGAATCAACAACACGACGAGAATTCCCAACTGCAGAATTCTCTTTCCCGCGCCGCTGAGATTCACAGGCGGCAAACCGCCGCCTCCGAGTTCAAATTTTGGACCAGGCATTTTTTCCTCCGTCTGGCGGCTTGTGGAAACTGCCACGAAGTCGCTCCACCTTCATGTCTTAATTACGTAAAAGAGCCCTACCGGATTTCTTGTGCCCTCCGTGGCCACCTTTTCGCACTGTTTGTCGAGGGGCGACGTGGGTTTAGCCCGCAGCACTCCAGGCGAAACCAGGTTTTTCACAGGTGCAACCTTACCACAATATCTTGTGGTGTTTTTCTCTTGACACCAAAGAGCGCTCGGGGCAGAATGCGCGCCATCAAGTTCGCTGTTCCCGCGCGGTCCCCTGTTCCGTGGCCTGAGCTGCGGATCTCGGGCCAAGCGTTCTCCTTCGGGGGACCGCCGCGAGCAGCAGGGCCGCCAGGGGCTCCGGTGATCCCGCCGCGCGGCTGTTAGAGTTAAGTTAGCCGTGGGATGAGCCGGGCTACACGGCTTCTGAGGTGAAACTATGCAGTACTTGCCCGGCTTGACCGTGCAATGCATCAATCCACTGTGCGAGGCCCGCGGCCACTGGCTGCGTGTAGATGTCACTGGCCCGATCGCCAACGACGGCCGTTGCCCCTGCTGTGGAGATTTTCTCCGCAACGTGCCCCCGCCGCTCGGCCGCCTACGCATCCGCCCCCGGTCGCTTACGACTCGACCGCTCCGTCCGCGCCCCCGCTGACAGCGTCGCAAATTCTGCTAGCCAGAATCGTTTGTCATTTCATCGCCGTGTCGCGAACATCGCTGACCCTTGCCATCTGTTCAGCTTCGCAGTTTCTTGCAAGGTAATTCCGACGCTTTGGAGCTTGGACACGCCACCCTTCCTCAGTAGGCCCTCGAGGGACCGCGGAACAAATTCGCTGTAAGCGTCAGCCTTTCAGTGTGTTGTGACTGGCTGACCCTTCGCTGATTTCTTGGTTCGCGAAATGCCTCTGTCTCTGCCAATGGCATGGAGAAGCAATTCTGTTTTCTCCAGCCCTGATCGTAATGACGGAGGTCGTTTATGAAGAAGTTGAAATACGTGCTGTACTTCGGGCTACTCACATTGATTGCCAACATTCCAGGTCAACCGGCTTTGGGCGCAGATCAGACCGTGCCCGGCGCTGGGAACGCGGCTGCCGTAACTTTGAGCAGCAAATCCCCCATGGTGCAATCCGCCAAGGAGTTCTTGGTCGGGCGCATCAACTCCATCGGCAATTCCGGCATTCGAGCGATCACGCTCGATGCCGTCGCTAATCCTGCAACTTGCGTGGCTCATCGCGCAGGACTCCAAGACGCGGACAAAAGCGCCATTCTTCAAGCCTTGGTCGCTGCGGGCTTGGTGGACACGCGCGACGACAGCACTTTTCCAGGCGGTTTGAGGGCGGGACTCTTTCCTCCGCTCCTCAATGATGGCAGCCCATGCCCACAGATGCCTCAGACCTTTTTCTCTGCGCCGGGTAGCTTCTTCGGCGGACACCATTCCTGGCCAGGAGGTTTGGCAGTTCACGAATCCTTTAATGACGTGAGCAGCCTGAATCTCGCCAATGGCTACCGGAAAGTGTATGGCCACAGCAAGGGAGGATTGCCCGTCATTGACATGACCAATGCTTTTCCGCTCGTGAGCGGCATGCCAGCCGACATCTTCCTGAGCGAGGACTTGATGATCGCTGCTCCCATTTGGCACGACTGGGCCAAGCCAATGGTGTTCCAGTGGAACAGCGACGGCACAGAGTTCAAGGAACTCAGCTTCGGCGGCAACGGCGTCACCGACAATTTCGGGGCACCTGGCAATTCCAAGACCGGGGGACATCACATCCTTAGCATTGCCGAGGCCATGAAGCGCGGCCTACCGCCCGACTTGGTGATTGCTCAAGCCACAGCTCACTCCCACACGACCGCAACTAATGAGTACAACGTCGTGAACTGGCTGCATGCTGCCGCGATCATCGCTCAGATTGATCCGGTCGTCGCAGGCTACCTCTCGCTCGACGCGCAAGGGCGTCTTCGTCTTCCTCCCTTGCGTCGGCTGGGTGATGTAAACCTGAATGCCGCCACCCCATCTCAGTCGAACCTGCTCGTTGAGTACCCATTGCATGCCGTCTCTGACAGCGACTTTGTCGCCACAGAGCCTGCGGTCAGCGTCGACCAGGTTATCCTGATGACGCTTGCTCCCGAGTTTGGCTTCGACCCCGGCCAGACTGGCGCATACAACAACGGCTTTCGCAATCCTGTGTTCAGCTTCATGACTGCCGAGCGGCTCTTTATCCTCTACGGCAACAGTGGCTTGGACGCGGTGAGAGCGGAAATTGCTTATCTGCGCAAGCTTGGGGTGATCTAACGCGGGCATTCGATACCGCTAATTGGGGCACGGACCGCCGTGCCCCTCATTTAGCTCTCGACGAGGCCTTTTTCGAGGATTTCCTCGTCGCTGAGCCACAGGTCGGGGATGTTAGCGGAGCCGAGGCGGAGAATGTCTTCGAGAGCTCCGCGCACTTCGCGGAGGCGAAAATCCACTCCGATGCGCTCGAGCAATTCGATCAGCTCCTGCGCACCAACGGCCTCCACCGGCTTCGGACGGATGCCGTTCTGGTTCACTCGATGAAATGTCACCACGTATATGGCTTGTGGACCGGCTCCATGCCGGTCAATGTGAAGGAAACCCCGGGTTTGGGGCTGGGCCGGGGCGAGCCGCGCCGCCACTCCTGAACCGGAAGGGTGTGCGCTCATCGTGTTGGCGTTCTCACGGCTTCCCCGAGGTTTCCTTTCCTTCGATTTGGCTCATCCCGGAATCTGGCTAAAGGCATTCGGCACTCAGCTGCAGCCGCTGGTGCTGCCGCAGTTTTCGCATTTGTAGCAGGCGCCGTTAGGTACCATCAGCATGCCGCACTCGCTACAGGTTGGCGCGCCTTCATGCGCGTTGGTTGGTTTCGTTGTGGCTGACGGCGCGGGAAGAGAAGCGAGCGCCGAGAGAATTGCCGGAGCGGGAACCGCAGGCCCGGAATTCTCGGTATGTGCAGCGCCGCCATTGAGCTTCAGATAGTCGGAAGAAATAAAGCGTCCGCCGAGCCAGCGTGCGATGTAATCCAGTACCGACGAAACGAAGCGGATGTTGGGATTCGCGGTGATGCCGGAAGGTTCGAAGCGCGTATTGAGCAGCTTGTCTACGAACACCTTCAGCGGCACGCCGTATTGCAGGCCGAGAGAAATCGTCAGCGCCAAACCGTCCATCACGCCGGAGAGGGTGGAACCTTCCTTGGCCATCTTGATGAACACTTCGCCCGGGCGCCCGTCGTCGTACATGCCCACGGTGATGTATCCTTCGTGGCCGCTCACGCTGAATTTGTGGGTGACTGAAGCGCGCTCGTAGGGCATTTTTTCGCGCTGCGCGCGCGCAAAGAGTTCGCGCTGCATCGGCTCGACCGCTCCTTGCGCAGGAGTGGCTTCGGATTTCTTATCTTCCTTTTTGGAGTCCTTGGCCGCGCTAAGGGGCTGCGAACGCTTCGAATTGTCGCGGTAGATGGCCACCGCCTTCAGCCCCAGCCGCCACGATTCAAGGTAAGCGTTCGAGATGTCTTCGACGGTGGATTCCTCTGGCATATTGATGGTCTTCGAGATGGCGCCGGAGAGGAACGGCTGTGCTGCGGCCATCATCCTCACGTGGCCGGTCCAACTGATCGACCGTCCGCCACCCTGCGGTGCGAGCGAACAATCAAACACCGGCAAGTGCTCCTCTTTCAAGTACGGCGCGCCTTTGATTTTTCCGTTCTTGTCGATATACGAAACAATTTCGCTCGATTGTTCCGGCGTATAGCCAAGCTTCATCAGCGCCTGTGGCACGGTGTTGTTGACGATCTTGATGAGTCCGCCACCGACGAGCTTCTTGTATTTCACCAGCGCGAGATCCGGCTCGATGCCCGTGGTATCGCAATCCATCATGAAGCCGATGGTGCCCGTAGGTGCGAGGACAGTTACTTGGGAATTCTTGAAGCCGAACTTTTCGCCGTGCTGTAGCGCGGTGTCCCACGATTCCTGCGCCGCCAGGAACAATTCCGGCTGGACATGGTCCGGCTGGATGCCGCGCATGGATTCGCGATGCATGCGGATGACGTCCAGCATCGGCTCGCGGTTCACCTCGTAACCGGGAAACGCCCCCATGCGCTCGGCAATCCGCGACGATTGCGCATAAGCCTCGCCGCACATGAAAGCCGTGACCGCGCCGGCCATGTCGCGCCCTTCCTGCGAGTCATACGGCAGCGCCATGGACATCAGCAGCGCGCCAAGGTTCGCGTAGCCAAGCCCCAGCGGACGGAAATTGTGCGAATTCTCCGCAATCTTCGGCGTGGGATAGCTGGCGTTGTCCACCAGAATTTCCTGCGCGGTGATGGTCACGTCCACGGCGTGCTTGAAGGCCGGCACATCAAACTGCCCGCTCGTGGTAACGAACTTCATCAAATTCAGCGACGCGAGGTTGCACGCCGTATCGTCCAGGAACATGTATTCCGAACAAGGATTGCTGGCGTTAATGCGGGCAGTGGACTTGCACGTATGCCAGCGGTTGACCGTCGTATCGTACTGCATACCCGGATCGCCGCAGCGCCAAGTGGAATCGGAAATCTTGCTCATCAAGTTGCGCGCGCGAAGTTTTTCCACCGGCTGGCCATCGTGGACATTCTTCGTCCACCAATCCTTGTCTTCGACTACGGCGCGCATGAAATCGTCGGTGACGCGCACGGAGTGGTTGGCGTTCTGGAAGAAAATGGAGGCGTAAGCGTCGCCGTCAATCGAGCTGTCGTAACCCTGCTCGATGAGCACATGAGCCTTGCGCTCTTCCTTCATCTTGCTTTCGATGAATTCAACGATATCCGGATGGTCGATGTTGAGGATGACCATTTTCGCAGCGCGCCTCGTTTTGCCGCCGCTCTTGATCACGCCGGCAAATGCGTCGAAGCCTTTCATGAAGCTGACGGGGCCGGAGGCAATGCCACCGCCCGAGAGCGTTTCCTTGCTGCCGCGAAGGGTAGAGAAATTCGTGCCGGTTCCGGAGCCCCACTTGAAGAGCATGCCCTCGGTCTTCGCCAAATCCATGATTGAGCCCATGTCGTCTTTCACGGAATTGATGAAGCAAGCTGAACACTGTGGCTTGGGCTGGACGCCCACGTTGAACCACACCGGGGAATTGAATGCCATTTTCTGCTCGACCAGCAGGTGGGTCAGTTCATCTCTGAAAGCATCACGAGAAGCGGTGTCGGCGAAGTATCCGCCCTGTTCGCCCCAGCGAACGA
>DATEGP010000074.1:0-8079 GCA_035280045.1 Candidatus Acidiferrum sp. | reverse complement strand
GCTCATCGTCGGTGGACGCACTTGTTCGGCCTCCGCAAGTTCGCCGAGCGACCTCGGCCCGCCAAAAACCAGTACCGACAACGCTGAGAGCTGCGCCGGTCCAATCCCGCTCTCGCGGTCGCGCACCCGCAGCCGCCGAAGCAGATGAATCGCCGCAGAGTGCAGCTTGTCCGCGGCCTCCAGCAGCTCCGAACTTACCTCACTTTTTGGCTTGACAGCCGTCATAGAATATAGTTAGTTATGCTAACTAAATCAGCGTCGGAGGTCAATCATCATGAATGCCACGGCAGCCAATCTGGGAATGAAAAGCATGGGAATCACCGGCATCGGCCAGATCTCCATCATTGCGCACGACTTGCCACGTGCCACCGCATTCTATCGCGACGTCCTGGGCCTGCCTCTTCTGTTCACGGCAGGCAACATGGCCTTCTTCGATTGCGGCGGTGTGCGACTAATGCTTGGCCCCGCCAGTTCCCCGGAGTTGGATCACCCCAGCTCCATCCTTTATTTTCGTGTGCCCGATATCGAGGCCGCTCACAGGCGTTTAGTCGAAATGGGCGCAAAGATCGAAGCGCCCCCGCGCCTGATCGCTCCGATGAATACTTACGACCTCTGGATGGTGGGCTTTCAGGACTCCGAGGGGAATATCATGCAGTTGATGAGCGAAGTCCCGCGCGCATAATGCTTTTGCCGCGCTGCATCACAAGCTCATGAGCCGTACTTCAATGCTTCAAAAGACTGGGTTATCTTTCGCGCTTTCGGAGGACTGCCGACTATGAATACGCAGGAGGGAACCAGGCTCTCTCGCATCGGACAGATTGCCATCAATGTGCACGATGTGGATCGCGCCACTGCATTCTATCGCGACGTTCTGGGGCTGCAGCACCTGTTCCGCGCCGGGCAGCTGTCCTTTTTCGACTGCGGCGGCGTTCGCCTCATGCTGGACAAAGCTGAGAAGCCCGAATTCGATCATCCCAGCTCCATCCTTTACTTTCAGGTGGGCGACATTGGGGCCGCTCACACACGCATCAAGAATGCCGGGGCAAAGTTTGAAGACGAGCCGCACGTGATTGTGCAGATGCCCAAATACGACCTCTGGATGACCTTCTTCCGCGACACCGAGAACAATCTGCTCGCGCTGATGAGCGAAGTGCCGCGTGCGTAGGCGATTCCGTCGCCTCCATATCCGGTTCAACCCTGCTACAAGCGTTGCGCGGTTTACGGTATTCTTTTAACCCCATGCATGATCTCAGCTACTTCCGTGAGCACCTGGACGTCTTCGCTGACATGGCGAAGAAGCGCAACATGACCCTTGATCTGGACGGTTTCCGCGCACTCGACAAAGAGCGGCGCGAACTGATCACCGCGAACGAAGCGCGCAAAGCGCAGCGAAACATGGCCAGCGACGAGATCGCGCGGCGGAAAAAGGCCCGGGAGGAAGTTGCAGCTGATCTAACCCCGCTGAAAAGGCTGTCCACGGACATAAAGGAAGCGGACGAAAAGATCGCCACGCTGGATGCCGCGCAGCGCGAGTTCATGCTGACCATCCCCAACCTGCTACATTCGTCCGTCCCCGTCGGGAGAAACTCTGAAGAAAACGTCGAGGTGCGCCGCTGGGGCGCGCCTCCGAAGTTTGATTTCCAACCAAAGCCGCACTGGGAAGTCGGTGAGCAGGCTGGAATCCTGGATCTGGAGGCCGCTGCTAAAATCACCGGCGCTCGTTTTGCGGTTTACAAAGGTTGGGGCGCCCGTCTTGAACGCGCTCTTGCGAACTTTTTCCTCGACATGCACACCCGCGAGCACGGCTATGCGGAGATTTTGCCGCCCTTCATCGTTAATACAGCGTCGCTGGTGGCCGATGGTAAGCTGCCGAAATTCGCCGGAGACATGTTCCGTCTGGAGGGCACTGATCTCTGGCTTACAACCACCGCGGAGACGGAGTTGACCAACCTTTACCGCGATGAAACCGTGGACGCCGGTCTGCTGCCCATCAAGGTCTGCGCATGGACAGCTTGCTTCCGTTCCGAAGCCGGTGCTGCAGGCAAGGATACGCGAGGCATTAAGCGCCAGCACCAGTTTCAGAAGGTGGAACTCTTCAAGTTCACGCATCCGGATACGAGTTACCAAGAGCTCGAAGCTCTAGTGAGCAACGCGGAAGCCCTTCTGCAAAAGCTCGGAATCCATTACCGCGTGATGCAACTATGTTCGGGCGACACAGGTTTTGCTTCTTCGAAGACTTACGACCTCGAGGCCTGGCTTCCGTCGACGGGAGAGTTCATGGAGATTTCTTCGTGTTCCAATTGTGAATCTTTTCAAGCACGACGGGCGGGCATTCGCTTTAAGGCAAAGGGTGGCGGAAAAAGCGAATTCGTTCATACGCTAAATGGCTCAGGGCTACCGGCGGGCCGTACTTGGATTGCGGTTGTTGAGAATTTTCAACAGGCCGACGGCTCCATCGTGATCCCAGAAGTTCTCCGCCCATACATGGGCATCGACCGCATTCCTGCAGCTAAATAGTGTCTTTTCAACTACCTCCAGTGTGTTTTTGTGCTTTTCCGTCAATATCGGTAGCAAGAAGGCTTCTCAACTTGCAAGATATTGTGCATAAAAGACTTAGCATAAATTTTGGGCCACCTGCTCCCGTACCTGGCGGTTCACTCCGTCTCGCAAGCTCTTGAAATTACTCGTTTTCGTTTGACTACCCCTTTTCGCCTTACATACACTCACCTCACTGGGACTTTGGGGGTACCAGCGCGGTACAAGGTCTCAATACCCATGACAATTCTTGCGCGCATCTTCCGGTTCTTGTTTTGGCTCCTCGTAGTTTCGTGGGGGGCCTGGCTGCTTCGCCGCGTTTTCGGCGCGCTGCTGCAGAACGCTGCTGCCCCACAACAGCGGGCGAACACATCCGGTGAGCCACAGACTCCGAATCTTACGCGACGGCTGGTCCGTGATCCGATTTGCGGCATGCACGTAGACGAGACACTCTCCATTCCCATGCGCGAAGGTGATCAGCTGTTACATTTCTGCTCCATTGCCTGTCGCGATGCGTATGTTGTTAGTTCCAAAAAGTTTGCAGCAAGCGGCTAGAAACTCGGTGATCGAACAACGAATCCGGGCCAGTTACAGAGACGAATGCTAGGTTGAATCAACCGACGAAAGGACCGACGCCGATGGCCACGGTCGCAAAGCCCACAATTCCCAGTAAGATAGGCACACCGCCAATGGTGCCGCGCATTGCTCCGCGCGAAGACTTGAACCCCTTCCGCATCGCGCAGATTCAGTTCGACATGGCGGCGGAGTTCCTGAAGCTGGATCCCGGCCTGCGCCAGATTCTGCGCACCCCGAAGCGCGTTCTGGAAGTTTCCTTGCCCACCAAAATGGACAATGGCCAGGTGAAAGTGTTCACTGGCTATCGCGTGCAGCACAACGTTTCTCGCGGGCCCGGCAAAGGCGGGATTCGCTACCATCCCAACGTCACCCTTGACGAAGTAAAAGCGCTGGCCGCCTGGATGACCTGGAAGACGGCCACGGTCAATGTCCCGTTTGGGGGCGCGAAAGGCGGCGTCATTTGCGACCCCAAGCGCATGTCCAAGAGCGAACTCGAGCGCATGACGCGCCGCTACGCAAGCGAGATTCTCCCTCTGATCGGTCCGGCACAGGATATTCCCGCGCCTGACGTCTATACCGACGCGCAAACCATGGCTTGGATCATGGACACCTATGCCATGACCATCGGCCACGCGGCGCACGGGGTGGTTACTGGGAAGCCGGTCTCTATCGGCGGCTCGGAGGGACGCGGCGAAGCGACTGCGCGTGGCCTGCTTTATGTTGTCGAAGAAGCTTGCCGTGTGAAGAAGATCCCGTTGCGTGGCGCAAGCGTGGCCGTTCAGGGCTTTGGCAATGCCGGATGCACCGCCGCACGCCTCTTTGCCGAGAAGAAAGCCAAAATTGTGGCGCTCAGCGACACGCGCGGCGGCGTCACGAATCCTCGCGGCATCGATCCGATCAAAGCGATGCGGTATAAAGAACGCTCCGGGACTGTAGTTGGGATGCCGGGCGCCTCCCGCATCAGCAATGATGAATTGCTGACCATGAAGTGCGACATTTTGGTTCCGGCGGCATTGGAAAACGTCATCACGCTGCACAACGCCGAAGCCATTAAGGCCCGCATCATCGCCGAAGCTGCTAACGGCCCCACCACGCCGCACGCGGACGAAATCCTGGCTCGCCGCGGCATTACCGTGCTTCCAGACATTCTCGCCAACGCCGGCGGCGTCACCGTGAGTTACTTCGAATGGGTGCAAAATCAGGAAGGGCTAATGTGGGACGCGGACGAAGTCAACGCCCGCCTGCAAAAAGTGATGGTCCGCGCCTTCAACGAAATGCTCGAGACCATGCGCAAGCATCATGTTCCGCCCCGCGCCGGCGCCATGATCCTCGCCGTCGGCCGTGTCGCCGAAGCTACCCTCGTCCGCGGCCTGTTCCCGTAAGCTAACTATTCACACTTGAAAACGCGATTCGTTTCCCCAGCGTTAATGTCCCGGAGGCGCATGTTCAAGCTCTACTTTTTTTAAATTTTTTCTTGCGTTACAAAAAATCTGCGCGTACATTCGCAATTGCCGGCGTGCTCAGAGTCTGCGGAGAGAAAATCCTCCAGCGGAGTCAAGCGCAGCCGGCAATTTTCGCTTGGGGCAAGCAATTTTTGCGAATTCAAAGGAACCATGGATCTGCTCGCGAGAATCTAATTGAGAGTGCGGCGCGAGCAGCACGTTAAAATGAAGTTGCCAGCCCGAAGTTGAAAAGAAATAGGAAGGAAAGAAGAAAGCAAGATGACCAATGGGCATAATGGCCACGGCGTCCCGCCGATTCTCCTGACCATTGCGGGATTCGATCCCTCCTGCGGGGCGGGCACCGCCGCCGATTTGAAGACTTTCGCCGCTCACGGCTGCTACGGCATCGCCGCAATTACGTCGCTGACTGTACAGAATACTCAGGGAGTCGAGACAGTCCACAACACGCCAAGCGCCGAGCTTCGTGCTCAGCTCGAAGCCCTTGCCAAGGATTGCAGCATCGCCGCCGTGAAGATCGGTATGCTAGGCAACCGCGGCAACGCAGCCGCCACCGCGGAGTTCCTCGATGCAAACAAATTCGCCCACGTGGTTCTTGACCCTGTTATCAGGTCCTCCAGCGGTGCGGAGCTTCTCGACGCCGGCGGAGTCAAATTCGTAGCGACGGAACTATTAAAACGGGTCAGCGTCATCACCCCGAACGTCCCTGAAGCCGAACTCTTGACAGGTATGACCATCAAAGAGGCCGCGGATATGGAAGCTGCGGCGCGCAGGCTCGTTGAAATGGGCGCACACGCCGTGATCGTCAAGGGAGGCCACATGGACCGCGCCGTGGACATTCTCTTTGCAGACGGCGAAATGACTAACCTAGCGGCCGACAAGGTAAAGGTGGAAAACACCCACGGCACCGGGTGCGCTTTTTCTTCTGCACTTGCTGCACAACTGGCCTCCGGCCGTTCGCTCTTTGAAGCCGCCGCGCTGGCGAAGACTTACGTCACCAAAGCCATCGAGAAAGGCTACGCTATTGGCAAGGGCCGCATCCCGCTCGACCATTTCTACCGTCAGCGCATCGAGCCGCCTCTTCGCGGCGTCCACGAAGTACCGCAGCACGGCTTGCACCCCGCCGCCGAACCCGCTACCCACTGATATTGGACTGAAGATTTAGTCTCACTATCCCACTGTTTCCGGGGGATTGCTTTCTCTGCGTGCTCTACTCTGCGTTTCGCTTCTTAGTTCTTGTAGACGATTCGCCCCGCGATAATAGTCGCCACTACCGCTCCCTTGAACTTCTTTCCATCGAACGGGGAGTTTCGCGATTTGCTGGGTGATTCCTCGACGCTATAAGTCCAAGCTCGATCCGTTGAAAATACCGTCAGATCGCCGGGCTGTCCCGCAGCGATCTTCCGCGCGATTCCCAATACGCGTGCGGGACCTGTCGTAAGCAGTTCCACCAATCGCATCAACGAGATTTTCCCCGAATGCACAAGTTGCTCCAGGGCCAATGCGAGCGCCGTCTCGAATCCCAGAATGCCAAACGGCGCGCGGTCGAACTCCACGTCTTTCAGCGCAGGTTCATGCGGCGCATGGTCCGTCGCAATCGCGTCAACGGTGTTATCCGCCAATCCTTCGAGGAGCGCGGTGCGGTCTTCGCGTGCCGCCAGCGGCGGATTCATCTTGAACCGCGAATCGTAGGTCACGTCTTCATCAATCAAAGTGAAGTGATGCGGCGTCACCTCGCAGGTCACTCGCAGCCCTCGCGACTTTGCCCATCGCACTTGATCCAGCGAAGCTTTTGCCGAGAGATGCGCGATATGCAGACGCGCGCCGGTCAATTCGGCTAGTTGCACGTCGCGCGCAACACAGACCGCTTCCGCGGCCGCTGGCATCCCCTTCAGTCCGAGCCTCGTCGAACTTACTCCCTCGCGCATCACCGCGCCGGCCGCCAGTGAAACGTCCTCCGCATGTTCGATGACTGTCAAATCCAGCGACCGGCAATAATCCAACACCTGCCGCGCGAGCTTGGCCGTGGCAATTGGTTTCCCATCGTCCGACACCGCGACGATGCCCGCTTCTTTCATCCCCGCAATCTCGGAAATCGCTTCGCCTTTGCTCGCGAGCGATGCCGCGCCAATCGGCCATACGCGCACGCTACCCGTAGCCTTCGCGCGGTCCAAAATGAAGCGCGTCACCGAAGCATTGTCGTTCACGGGTTTCGTGTTCGGCATGCAGCAAACGGCGGTGAAGCCTCCGCGCGCCGCTGCCTTCGTTCCAGACTCTATCGTTTCGGACGATTCCTGCCCTGGTTCCCGCAAATGCGCATGCAAATCAATAAACCCCGGCGCGACAATCAGGCCCTTCGCATCGAATACTTCCGCGCTTGCCCCGGCGCCGATTTTCCCAGCGGGCGCTAGCTCTTTGATCCTTTCGCCGTCCAGCAAAACGTCCAGCGCCGCGTCCGTTTTGCTCGCCGGGTCGATGACGCGCCCGTTCTTAATCAGTAGCATTCGCGGATTCCTTTGGCTTCGCTTCCAGCGCCGGATGCGTGCCGCTTTCCGTTGCGCCCGCAATCACCACGTACAGAATCGCCATGCGCACTGCCACACCGTTCGTTACCTGCTCTAACACGCAAGATTGCGGGCCGTCGGCTACGTCCGGTGTAATTTCAATTCCCCGGTTAATCGGTCCGGGATGGAGCACGATCGCTTCGCGGTTTGCCCGCCGCAGCCGCTCGGCATTCAATTGGTACAGCAAAATGTAGTCGTTCGCCGAAAGTGGCGGATCGTTCAGCCGTTCGGTCTGCACGCGCAGCATAATAATGACGTGCGCGTCTTCCAGCGCCTCCTCCATCTTGTAAACGCAGCGGACGGGCACGCCGGGAGCAATTTTCTCGAGTTCGCGCGGCACCCAGATCGACGGTCCACACAAGGTGAACTTGCAGCCGAATTTCCCCAGCAGGTGAATATTCGAGCGGGCCACGCGGCTGTGGAGAATGTCCCCAAGAATCGTCACGTTGAGATTCTCGATCGTTCCCAGTCGGTCGCGAATCGTCAGCGCGTCCAGCAAGCCCTGCGAGGGGTGCTCGTGCGTGCCGTCGCCCGCGTTTACCACTGGAATGTCCAGGTGCCTGGCCACATAATCCGCCGCGCCCGAGGCCGAATGCCGCATTACAAAGCAATCCGGCTTCATGGCGTTCAAGTTGAATGCGGTGTCGAGCAGCGTCTCGCCCTTCTTGATGCTGGACGCTTCGGCTTGCAGGTTCATCGAGTCCGCGCCCAGCCGCGACGCCGCCGTGCCAAAGCTGATGCGGGTGCGCGTGGAATTCTCGAAAAAAGCCAGCGCCACGGTCTTTCCGCGCAGCGTGGCCAGTTTTTTCAAAGGATGCTTCTGGATTTCCTGGAAAGGTTTGCTCTGGTCGAGAAGAAATCGAAGTTCGTCCGCCGTGAGCGGTTCGAGAGCGAGCAGATCGCGGAAGCGGTAACTCAATGTCCTCACTCAAATCATAAGATAG
>DATEGP010000073.1:0-4904 GCA_035280045.1 Candidatus Acidiferrum sp. | reverse complement strand
CAATGCAAGCTTGAGCGGAACAGTCATGGATCCATCTGGCGCTGCCGTGGCCAATGCGGAATTGACGCTCACCAACAAGGCGACGGGATTTGAAATGAAAGTGACATCCAACGAAAGAGGCGAATACACGTTCCGCAACGTGACCCCGTCCACTTACGATTTGGGCGTTGTCAAAGCGGGCTTCCGGAATTACCTCCAGAAAGACATCGTTCTGACGATCAACCAGTCCGGACACGCGGACGTTTCGTTGGGGCTTGGCGCCACTACCGAGACCGTAACCGTGGAGGGTGAAAACACTCTCATTAACTATGACAATGGCACGGTGCAGGGGGGAATTGATCCTGAGACCGTGAAGGACCTGCCGCTGATTGTGTCGGGCAAGCCAAGGTCTTCGGCTAGTTTCGCCGTACTGCTGCCTGGCGTATCAACGGGCAATAGTAATGAAGCGTTCAACGCGCGAATCAACGGCGGTTTGCAGTCCGGCGACGAGGCGCTCCTGGACGGGGCCACGATGCAAGAAGGTTTCATGAGCCAGAGCGGCATGGTTTCGATTCAGGGCGATTTTCAGATGTCCCCGGACATGGTGCAA
This sequence comes from Candidatus Acidiferrum sp., assembly GCA_035280045.1. Lineage (GTDB taxonomy): Bacteria > Acidobacteriota > Terriglobia > Acidiferrales > UBA7541 > Acidiferrum. The sequence goes on along the minus strand of DATEGP010000073.1, from coordinate 4,315 downwards.
GAGGTAAAAGTTCTTACGTCTGACTACGCGCCAGAATATGGATCGTCCACGTCAGGACAGATCACCATGGTGAGCAAGTCCGGCGGCAATACTTATCACGGCGCGCTTTTCGAATACGCGCGCAACAAATCGTTCAATGCGGCGCCCTGGAATGCGACTTGCAGTTCTCCCGGTTGCGATCGCCGTCCGCCCGACACGGAGCATGACTTTGGCGCGAACATTGGAGGCCCGATCAAGTTTCCGCACCTTTACCAGGGGACTTCCAAGCATCATTCGTTCTTCTATTTCGACTGGGAATCGTTTCATCAGGCGGGTGGTTCGAACGTTCCCACACTTTCGATCCCTTCAATGTTGGAGCGAGGCGGAGACTTCACGGACTGGAAGGACAGCAATGGGAACCTGATTCCGATTTATGCCCCGGGCAACTTCGCTCCGGGATCCAATCCAAGTCAGCAAAAGGGTCCTCAGTCGAACGCTTGTGCCGCAGCACTCCCTGCTTCATTCACTCCAAGCAGCCCATCCTATATCCCCGGCCAGCCATTCCCTGGGAACATAATCCCTCAGGCTTGCATCAGTCCCACTGTTGCGCCGTATCTGGCCGCAATGCCAACGCCGACAAATACCCTGCCGAAAAACAACTACACACTTGCCAAGCCTGTACCAGATTCTTTGGTTTCCAACAGCAACGTTTTTATGACCCGGATTGACCACAATTACGGTGACAAGGACCATTTCTATTTCTTCTGGTGGCGTCAGTTCACGGGCTACAATACGGCAACTGCGCTTCCTGCGATTATTTCTACGGAAGAGCCTACGAGGCCGCAGAACTCCCCGATTGCGCGTTTCAACTGGGAACACATCTTCTCGACAACCATGACCAACCACATGACCCTAGGATATTTGAATCGGAACGAAGGTTATGGTTCGGAGCCGCAGGTCCTGGCTGCCGCGGCAGCGAAGACCTTGCCGCTCGTATCAGGGGCAGTTCCGGGGGCAAAATCGTTGCCTGAGTTCACGTTCACGACTTTCAATCAGATTTCGGACAATGCGGGTATTTCAACAGAAAACGTTACGTCGCGGCCTACCTGGGACTTGAACGACACCGTCAACAAAACGCTCGGGCATCACACGGTCACATTTGGTTTTGATTGGCGCAACATCCAAGGGAATATTCATCAGCACACAAACGAAGCAGGTACGTATGGGTTCGGCGGGGAGGCTACAGCAATACCCAGCCTCAATAGCGGCGCTCCCGTGGCGGATTTCCTGCTAGGAGCAGTTACTGGTGGTTCGGTGGACCGCAGAACGGTCAGCGCCTGGTACCCACGCCAGAATTCCTGGGCATTCCATGTCAACGACTCCTGGAAAATGACTACAAAATTCACGGCGAACTTCGGCGTTCGTTGGGATTACTTTTCGCCTTCCCGTGAGAAATACAATCACGTTTCCTTCTTCGATCCCACGGGAATGAATCCTGATGGAATACCAGGCAGCTTGGCCTTTGCGGGAAGCGGCTCCGGCTGCCAGCCCGCTTGCTTCGGAGCGGAGTATCCAGAGAAAGCTTGGCGCAAGGGCTTTGCGCCGCGATTGAGTGTGGCGTATTCATACGACCAAAAGACCGTCGTCCGAGCAGGGTATGGCGTCTTCTTCACTCAAGCTTTTTATCCCGGCTGGGGTGGGGGCATCTCGCTGGACGGTTATAACCTGAATCAATCCTTTGGCACGCTTAAAGATCCGACGACGAACCAGAACGACCCCACCTTCTACCTCGACAACGGAATCCCAGCGCCGGCCCAGGTTCCCCCATTTATTTCGGGATCCTTTGACAACGGTCATGGGATCCTCTATCGCCCACTCGACGCCAACCGGCGCTCATATTCCCAGCAATGGAACCTGACTATTGAGCGGCAACTTCCCCACAACATCTTCGTGAGCACGGCGTATGTTGGGAACAAGGGCTCGCGGTTGCCATCGAGCCTGAATCCGGTCAACGTGCTGAACCCGTTCGATCCGAAGATTCAGGCGCTTTACGCGAATACCACGCCGATTGATCCGTCGTGCGCGACGCCTAATCCAACGACCGGAGCGAATTGCAGTTACGTAGCTGAACTCGACGTTCCGTTCACATCAGACAATCAGACTCTCTTCGGAGTCAAGACGCCATACCCCGGGTGGATTGCAGAGCTCAACGCCGCGGGCAATTGCTCGCCGACCGTCGGCCAGGCTCTTCTGCCGTTCCCGCAGTACTGCGACAAGCTGCAGGGCCTGAACGAGGTCCACGGCAGCTCGATCTATCATTCTTTCCAGTTGAAGTTTGAGAAGCGCTACAACAAAGGCCTTTACATGCTAGTGGCCTATACAAACTCAAAACTCCTCACGAACGCTGCGGACAATACACAGCGCGACGCCTCAACCTGGAACGCCTCGCAAGGAGTTATTTCTCCCTATGAGGAGAAACGGAACCGTTCTCTGGCGCCCGATGATGTACCGCAAACTTTGTCCGCCGCTTTCGTTTATGAACTGCCTTTCGGGAAGGGTAAGAGCTATCTTCATGACAGCAATGCTCTCGATCATGCCGTAGGTGGCTGGCAGATCAGCCCCATCATTCGCTACTCGAAAGGCACGCCGCTTTGGATCCGGTCCGGGTCTTGTCAGACGGCCTACACAGGACAAGGATGTTTGCCGGGGCGTGTTTCAGGAACGAGCCCCTTCTTGCAGGATGTCAACAATTTCGATCCCGGCAAGGGTGCGCTCCTCAACCCGGCCGCTTTCGAGCCCCTGACTTCCTTCGAGGCAGCTGGATCGTGCCCAACCTGCACCGGAGTATTTGGCTACGTCGGAACTGGCCCGCGCATATTTGGCTTCCGTGGACCGAACTACAAGAATGTGGACTTTGCCATCACAAAAAACACAAAGATCACAGAGCGCGTCAACTTCATTTTCCGAGCTGAGTTTTACAACGCCTTCAACCTACATATGTTCATCAATGACGGCAATTTCACCATTTCTGGGGGCAATGCTTTCGATACCGACATACGCTCGGCGACCTTCGGTCAATGGACAGGTAATGTCAGCGCGCCGCGAAGAATTCAGTTGGGCGCTCGATTTGAATTCTAGCGAACGTCAACCCTAACACCCCAAATGAACGGCGCCCCGATGAAGAATCGGGGCGCCAGCTTTTTGGGGTGATGGTTTTGGGCTTCCTATTGAATGTGAGCCTGCGGTGCCGGCACGTTCGTTGCTGCTGGCGCTTCGCTGGCCTTCTTTAGCTGCTGGAAGCGGTCAATTTCCGCTTTCGAACGCGGCTCGTCCCCCAATCGGTGATAGATTTTGCCAAGCAGGTAATGCGGTTCGGGATAGGCGGGATCCAGGGCGGCGGCCTGGCCGAGCGCTTGAACCGACGCCTCGTATTGACCTTGCATCTCCAGCACCCGGCCAAGTTGATAGTGCGCTTGGGGAAGGCCGGGATCGTATCCAATGGCTTCCCTCAGATTTTTTTCAGCCTCCGAAAGCCGATTGAGAGAAATGAGGGAAACCGCCAGGTCCAGGTGAGGCCAGGGAGACGGTTTCGGTTGCATCCGGTTCAACTCGAGTGCACGGTCGTAAACTTTGACCGCTTCATCGAACTTACCGAGGTAGTCGTAGCAAAGCCCCAGGCTATCGTAAGCGCGCAACATCTTCGGATCCAACACGATGACCTTTTGCAAGTGTTCGATGGCCGACCCGTAATCTCGCCTATCGTAGTCGAGCCGGCCAAGCCAATAGAGGTAGAGCGGATTCCGCGGTTGACCAGCGGCGAGCTTCTCGAGTTCCGGTCGGGCCCAATCGCGCCGGTTCAGTTTGACGTAAGCCATGGCCAGGGTGAACCGGCTCCGCTCGTCGAGTGGGGCAATGGCCTCGGCTTTCTTCCAGGCAATGACGGCGTTCAGATATTTGCCATCCAGAAAGAAAATGCCGGCGGCGGTGACGAACAATTTGGAAGCGCGGACGGATTTGGGATCGCTATCCGCTTGTTGGACAAGAATCGTTTCCGCTCGCTCATAGTCACGCTGATTCAGGGCTGTCTCTAGTTCGAGGAGTTTGGCGCTGCCAAGTTGCAGACCAGAAAGATCGCGCGGAGCGCTGGAAGCGACTGTGTTGTCCTGCTGGGGGGCGAGTATTTGTGCGCAGGTACTGAATGAAAACACCAAGCAACCCTCGAAGAGGATTGCAAGCAGGAAACATGTTCTGTGCTGCAGCTGAGGCATCTTGAGAGATACGGCCGTCACGGCGATGGGGGCGAAGCGGCCGCCCTTGCGGCTTCGATTTTGGCTTT
>DATEGP010000072.1:0-58401 GCA_035280045.1 Candidatus Acidiferrum sp. | reverse complement strand
CCAGATGGGGAAGACTCTTTCTCCATAGGCCTCCCCGTCTTCGCCGGAGGCAACATAAATCATTCGGCCGTTTGCGTCGGGAAAGAAAATCGCTGTGGCCTCGGGTTCCTTTTCTCCTCGAAAAAGATTCTTGCCCACCGGCAACAACGGTTCACGGCCTTTTCCGAAAAGCGATGAAGTTTCCAACCTGCCGTCTTTCGCTCCAATCCAAGTGCCTCCGGTCAACTCTCCAAGGAACGCGAGTAGTTGGTTTCTAGGAGCGCGTGGCGCGTAATAACCCGTGAATTTCCTGAGTTCGTGCGCGGTGAGCGAAACCACCGGCTGCTGCGGCTTCGGAAAATCCTTTGAAAGAAAATCGATAGCCAGCTGATTCAGGTCCCCGAGAGCCTTGTACGACACCGTGCTGTTCAACAGGACCACATATCCCCAGTTTTGCTCTGGCATGTACCGGTAGGTGGAAATGAAGCCGTCGATTCCTCCATCATGGCCATGCGTGATGACGCCGCCCTCGCTTTCGGTGTAGTTCGCCAAGCCGTAGCCGAGGCGCAAGCCGTTCTTCGCGGATGAAATGGTCTCGGGATATTCCATTCGCGCGATGGTCTCAGGTTTCACCAATTGCGCATCGCCAGCCCTGCCGCGCCGCAGGAAAAACTGCACCAGCTTGGCCAATTCGCCCGGCGAAGCCTTCATATCACCGGCAGGACGCAGGTAAATGTTTTTGTACGGAATCGCGCGGGGCGGATTCCCCTCATAACCTTGCGCAAGGACCGCGCGACTCGCGTCCGTGAGCCGAAAGTCGCCAACGCTGATGTCCAAGGGCACAAGAAGATTTCGCTGGATGTATGCATCGAAGGGTTGGCCGCTGATTTTTTCGATCAAGTAACCAGCAATGCCGTAACCGGGATTTGAATAGGAAAACCTGGTGCCCGGCGGCCAGCGCACGTCTTCCGGCTCCTGGAAACGCTTGAAAATATTGAGCAACGGATAATCCCAGGGGTCGTGGCGATTGTAGACTTCGCTCGGCTGCATATCGTCAAAACCAGCCGAATGTTCCAGAAGATTCACGACACGCACCGGATTTGTACTTGCCCAGCGATTTTTCATTGGGATTTCCGGGGCGACGTCCCGTAATCGCGCGTACAGATTGATCCTTCCTTCTTCTTCCAGTTTTAAGAGCGCCAGCGCCACAAAGGTCTTGCTGATCGAGCCGACTCGAAATTCTGTGTCGCAGGTAACATCGCGATTCGCGGCCACGTCGGCTTTGCCGATTCCGCCGCACCACAACAATTGCCCATTCGAAACCAGCGCCACGCCCGCACCGGTGACGTGGTCTTTCTCGACAACATCCTTCATGGCCTTTTGCAACTCTTCGAGCGTCTTCGGGTGTGGCAGCTCTTCCTTCTTTTGCTCCGCTTGAGGGGAAGTAAGAGCGGCCTGCCCGGCGAGAAGAAAAGATAAAGTGATAGCTGGCAACAAAATCCGCCGCATGAAGCGCTCCTTAGTTGAGTCTCTTGCAAGCGGCATTCTATCCGTGAACCGTCACCGCGCCAAAGGATTCGCAATTCAAGATGGCTCGGTTTTTCGCCGATTGACGCTGCCTCGCCTCTCGCATACCATGCCGCACGTTGCGGTTGTGCATCAGGTGCAGCTCGTCTGGACGTCAGGATCTAAACAATGAAACGCATGCTCAAATTCGTGATGTGGCTTGCCGTCGCCCTACTTGGTGCGGGGGCGCTTGGCGCGATTGCCATTCACCGCGGCGAACCCCTCAATGCCATGTGGTTCGTCATCGCGGCGCTTTGTTGTTACCTGGTTGCGTTTCGGCTTTATTCCGCATTTGTTGCGGCGAAAGTTCTTGCGCTCGATGATACGCGCGCCACTCCCGCCGAACGTCACGATGACGGCCGCGACTTCGTGCCTACCAACAAATGGGTGCTCTTCGGCCACCATTTCGCGGCCATCGCGGGCCCAGGTCCGCTCGTCGGTCCCACGCTCGCGGCGCAATTCGGCTATCTTCCCGGCACGTTGTGGTTGATCGTCGGCGCCGCGTTTGGCGGATGCGTACAGGATTTTGTGATTCTGTTCTGCTCCATCCGCCGCGACGGAAAGTCCTTAGGCCAGATGGCGCGCGAAGAGGTAAGCAAGCGCGGCGGCATCATCGCGCAACTCGCCGTGCTCGCCATCATCATTATTCTTCTCGGAGTCATCGCTCTGGTCGTGGTGAATGCGCTGAGGGCTTCGCCCTGGGCCACTTTTACCATCTCTATGACGCTGCCCATTGCGCTGCTGCTCGGCGTGTACTTGCGATTTCTGCGGCCTGGCAGGGTCGTGGAAGCCTCGGTGATCGGCCTCGCTCTTGTGCTCTTTGTGGTCGTCGCGGGGCGCTGGGTGGCGGAATCCCCGTCGTGGGCCCACGTGTTCACGCTTGGAGGTGTTTCGCTGGCAATTGCCATCATTATTTACGGTTACATCGCTTCCGTTCTGCCAGTCTGGCTCTTGCTCGCGCCGCGCGATTATTTGATCGCCTTTATTAAGGCGGGGGCCATTTTCTCTCTTGCCGCGGGCATTTTGTTCGTCCGGCCTGACGTATTAATGCCGCCACTCACGCGCTTTATCGACGGCACCGGGCCCGTTTTTGCCGGGAAGATTTTCCCCTTCTGCTTCATCACCATTGCCTGCGGCGCCATCAGCGGATTTCATTCGTTGATCTCCTCAGGTACCACGCCAAAGATGATTTTGCGCGAAAGCCAAGCGCGGTTTATCGGCTACGGCGCAATGTTGCTCGAGTCCTTCGTTGGCGTGATGGCCATGGTCGCCGCTTGCGCCATGACCCCTGGCGTGTATTTCGCCATCAACAGCCCCGCCGGAATCGTCGGGCACACTGCCGAAGCCGCCGCAACTACCATCAGCAGTTGGGGCTATCACATTGACGCGCAAACAATGACGCAACTGGCAACCTCGGTTGGCGAGCAAACGCTCCTGAATCGCACCGGCGGAGCGCCTTCGCTCGCCGTTGGCATGGCCCAGATTTTCTCCAGCACCATCGGCGGCGGACGCCTCCTCGGCATCTGGTACCACTTTGCCATCATGTTTGAAGCGCTTTTCGTGCTTACGGTGCTCGACGCAGGCACGCGCGTTGGGCGCTTCATGATTCATGAAATGGGCGGGCGCCTCTGGAAACCGCTCGCGCGCACGAACTGGCTTCCCGCCGTTTTGATTTGCAGCGCGGTCATCGTTGGCTCCTGGGGTTACTTTCTCTATCAAGGCGTGATTGATCCCTTGGGGGGAATCAATTCCTTGTGGCCGCTCTTCGGCATTGCCAATCAATTGCTTGCCGCAGTGGCGCTGGTCGTGGCCACGACAATTCTGATGAAGATGGGTCGCCTGCGGTGGATCTGGGTAACCATGATTCCGATGGTGGTTCTCATCGTCATCACCATGACTTCCAGCTATCAAAAGATTTTCAGCCCAAACCCGCGTATCGGGTTTCTCTCCGGTGCGAACGAATTGGCCGCACAAATCGCGAACGGCATTGTGCCGGTGGCCAGAGTCGCAGAAACTCACCGGCTCATGTTCAACCTGCGCCTCGACGCTGTAGTCACATCGATTCTCGTCGGAATGATATTGCTTCTCATCATCGAAGCCCTGGTGCAGTGGTATGGAATTCTCAGTCGCAGGCGGGAAGCCGTCCTGCATGAATCCCCCTACATCGCGACACGCTGGGCGCCAGACTTTTCCGGGGCCGGTCACGGGGTAGCTGTAGGCGACGCCATGGGGGACGACTGATGCGCAAAGCCGCTAAACGCACCAAACGATTGTTTCGCCGCTTCTGGCGCGGTCTGCGCGAATGGTGTGGGGACGCCGCTTACGAAACCTATTTGCGTTCAAGCGCGCGCCGCGTCAGCTCTTGCCGCACCCTGACCCAGGCCGAGTTTTACGTCGAGCAGCTCAATCGCCGCTATTCCCGGCCCAACCGCTGCTGCTGAAAAATCGCAACACACCAAATGCATGGAGGCGCCTGCGTGTCGCTCTTTTGAAAGAATCGCCGGCGCCTGCCTAGGATTCCTCGTCGTCTTCTGCGCTGTTTTTTAAGAGAGTGGTTTTGTGCGTGATTCGAGTGCTGTTTTTCCGAATCCCTGAAACGATGGCTCGCCTCGTTTCGGCCGGCAGCGTCTCTGGCGCATAGACTCCCGCAAGCCCAAGCGGGAAGAACTTAATAAACAGCGCCCCAACGTGAGCCGTGGCATAGGCCACGGGCGTAGTGAACCGCCCCTGTTGCCGGATCTGGTACAGCGTCGGAAACATGCAGTCGCTGCGTACCAGCAAGTGTTCGTCTGTGGTCCTTCCGCGCTTCACGCCCTTCACTAATATCGCCGCCGCGAACCGCGCGTTTTGCAGAATCCCTTGCCGAATCAGCTTGGCGATTCTTTTTGGAGAAAATGTTTGCGGGAAGCGGTGCCGCGCCATGCCGCGAGATTTCGTCAAGATCCCAAGTTTGTGCCAGCGCCGTAGTCGGTCAATTTCGTTCCCACCGATTTTCACATCCAAGTCGCGCATGGGAATGAAATGCGGCAGCGTAGCAACTTCGTCTTGCGCTGCCAACACCACACGCACGGCTCCAATCGGATCGGGAAACCGGAATTTTTCAATTTCCGAAAACCGCTTGCCCAACTCGAATTTCCCGCTGCGGTAAATCCGCGGGTGCGAAACCGCTTCGTCAAACGACACTTCCGGCGACCACTGCGAAATCGGGTCTTCGCTTTCGCTGCTTTCATATAGCCGGACGTGAACGGACTCCACCTCATCGAGCATATCCGCCGCGCGCTTTACCAGGAGATTCGTCAGCCCCGGCGCCACTCCGGCGTTAATTACCGCCGCACGATTCTTTTCTTCAAATCGCTTGGTATAGCGGAACTGCTCAGCCTTGAATGGATTTCTCGTAAGGTGGGAGCTTAGATCCAGGTAATGCGCCCGTAATCGCAGCGCAGCCCGCAAAACAATTTCATTGAAAACCGAAGCCGAAGCATTAACGATGAGCTGGCAGCCTTTTGCCACCCTCACGATGCCCCGGAGATTCCGCGCATTCACTTCCGTGACCGGGATTGTGCTTCTCTTCCCCAGGAACCGCCGCGCGCGCTCCGGATCGCGGTCCCCGCACCAGACCGTATGTCCTTGGCGCTCCAGCAATTGTGCGAGAAGCGAGCCGGTCGCCCCGGCCCCTAAGACGAAGATCCGCATGGCGTGCGCAAAACTCTACCACAGAGTGCGCGCAGGTATTGTCTGTGGATTACGCCTGAGCGGGATGGCGAGGCGCGGGCGCGCCGCGTAGCAACCCTTCCGTGCTCAGGTCTTCATCGAGGTCAGGCCAATGGATACCATAGCCCCTGCCAGCAACTTTCCAATTCCGTAGCTGCTCGGGCAAAGCGTGAACAAGCTTTGGATACCAGGCTAGAGGCACGGTAATGGTTCGTCCATCCTTCAAGGACACGCTGAGTGAGTCAGCAGAAAAGCTTACCCCTGCAACCCGTTCGTCAGCCTTCAACGCCAAAATGCCCATTCCAACCCTCAACAAACATTCTCTGATTCTCTTCTACCAGAGACGGTATTGCACCAAATTCCTTGGCGGTGAACCCGAAGTCTCGCGCAAGTGCCACTGGCTCCAGCCAAAATCTTGCCGACAAATCATCTCGATCAACGCGAATGTGGCGAGGCTCATTGGGTTCGTGGCTATAGAAATAAAATCGGTATGGGCCGCTTCTGAGGACGGTCGGCACGGCAGGATTCTACAGAATTGCGCTTATTCTCGCACAGGAATAGACTAGGAGCCGTAACTCCGACCCCTACGACCTAAGGGAGAATCAACCCACGGCTGCAGGGGCGATGTCCCGTGCAATTCCGGGACTCAGGGTTCGGGTGGAAACGCCCGCGCCTCCCGCGTTTGGAAAGGAGCGATTCGCCGGAAATGTGTAGATCCCCGGCTAGCGCCCGATTCCAACGCTGGATTCGGGCGGTTTTGTTTTAGGTCCCGTGAGTCGGTTCTCTTAGCAGAGGCATCCAATTAAGCCCAGGCGACAGGAAAGATGACCCTTCACGACAGTTTCGGCCGCCAGATCACCGACCTCCGCATCTCGGTCACCGACCGCTGCAATTTCCGCTGCGTCTATTGCCGCTCCGCCGACCCGGAAAACTATCGCGACCACGACGAGATTCTTTCCTGGCCTGAACTCGACCGCCTTGCCAAGATCTTCCTGGATCTCGGCATCCGCAAAATCCGCGTCACCGGCGGCGAACCGCTTGTGCGCGACGGCGTGGAAGCCTATATTTCCCGCCTCCACGCGCTGGGATTCCCCGACCTTTCCATGACCACAAACGGTCATCTCCTTGCCGAACGCTGCGACCGTCTGCTCGCTGCGGGCCTTCGCCGGATCAACATCAGCCTCGACTCGCTCGACCCCGCCAAATTCGAGCGCATTACCCGCACTCACTCGTTCTCCAAAGTCATGGATGGCATCGACGCCGTGCAAAATTCGCGCCTGGCTCCCGCCAAACTGAACGCCGTGCTAGTGCGCGGCCTCAATGACGATGAAATCGAAGCCTTTGCCCAATTTGCCCGCGATCGCGGCGTTATCATGCGCTTCATCGAATTCATGCCCCTGGACGCCGACCGTCACTGGTCCCGCGAACTCGTCGTACCTGCGGCGGAGGTTTACGAGCGCATCCACGCCCGCTGGCCGCTGGTCCAGATTCCTCACGAACGCAGCGAAACCGCCCGCAAATACCGCTTCGCCGACGGCGCTCCGGGCGAAATCGGCCTCATCGCGTCGGTCACGCAACCTTTCTGCGGCTTTTGTTCGCGCATCCGCGTCACCCCCGACGGCAAGCTCCGCACCTGTCTGTTCAGCAAAGAGGATCACGACCTGCGCTTCCTCCTTCGCGATGGGGCCTCGGACGAGGATCTGGCCACCTATATCCGCTCAGTGGTCAATGAAAAGGAAGAGGGCCATCGTATCAACGAGCCCGGATTTGTCCCCCCTTCCCGAACCATGGTCTTCATCGGGGGCTAGTTGGACAATCCCGCCCCATATGAGAAAATAAACTTTCACAACGGTTCAGGGACCGCGGGCGAAATCACCTCTTAAGGTAAGAATTAACCAGCCATGGGCCACCTAGTTTCCATCTCGGAGAGCAGTACCCTTATCGGCGCAGAGCCTCCCGCCACCGTTCGCGCGCCGGAAATCGAGCCGGGCGTCGGTTGCAACTTTGACTCCTACCTGCTCGTTCCCGATCACACTCTGGATGAGCGCATTGCCGCCGCCAAAGACCGCCTGGGCGAAGACGTGGTTATCCTCGGCCATCATTACCAGCGAGACGAGGTCGTCAAATTCGCTGATTTTCGTGGCGATTCCCTCAAACTCTCTTTCCAGGCCTCCGAGACTTTTGCGCGTTACATCGTTTTCTGCGGCGTTCACTTCATGGCGGAAAGCGCGGACATTCTCCGCCGCCAGCACCAAATTGTAGTTCTTCCGGACTTGAACGCCGGCTGCTCCATGGCGGATATGGCCGACATCGGCCAGGTGGAAGCCTGCTGGAATGAACTCGACTCCGTTGTGGATGCCCGCAAGATCGTTCCCGTCAGCTATATGAACTCGACCGCAGCCATCAAGGCGTTCACCGGCGAGCATCGCGGCTCGATCTGCACTAGCTCCAACGCCGCGGCAGTCATGAAATGGGCCTTCGAGAATGGTGAGAAAGTTCTCTTCCTCCCCGACGAGCATCTCGGCCGAAACACTGGCTTTCGCATGGGCATTCCTCTTGAGCAAATGATTGTCTGGGATCCATACCAGGAAATGGGTGGCAACACCGCCGAAGCGGTTCGCAACGCACGTGTCATTCTATGGAAGGGCTATTGCTCCGTGCACCAGCGGTTCACGCCAGCCCAAGTCTCAAGCGTACGCCGCGAACATCCTGGTATTCGCGTTATCGTCCATCCCGAATGCCGCTTCGAGGTCGCCCAAGCCGCGGATCAAATTGGCTCAACCGAAGGCATCATCAAAGCCATCGAGTCCGCCCCGGCCGGGTCGGAATGGGCCGTCGGCACAGAAATCCATCTCGTCAACCGGCTCGGCAAAGTTTTTCACGACAAAAAAATCATTTCGCTCGATCCGAACGTTTGTGTTTGCACCACCATGTTCCGTATCACTCCGCAGCACCTCCTCTGGGCCCTCGAAAACCTCGGTTCCGGCAACGTCGTGAATCGCATCTCCGTGGATGAACGCACGCGTTACTACGCCCGGCTGGCCCTCGACCGTATGCTTGCGTTGCGTTAGGCCGCATTGGCGCGGAAGTGGCAGCCGGTTTCTTCTTGCAAAGCATCTAACTCTAGAAGAGACTGCGTTGGTGCAGTGTTTGATGAAGGAACCTGAGTCGAAAGAGACAAGTGGCTGAGCCGTATGGCTGACGAAGACCCAGAGCAGGACGAAACTCCAGAGCCGCCCCAGCGGCTCTTCACGCTTTCCGAAGCCGAACGTGTGCGCAAAGACCTGGAGCCATTCCTCATCGAAGCCATTGATTGCCGCAAGAAGCTTTCCACGATGGAAAACGATCTCTCCGCGGTTTCGGCCCGCATCATGATGATGGGCGGCGTCATCGTCCCTTACGAAAAACTGTCCAAGCTCCGCACCGAGCACACACAGCTCGCGCAAACGCTGAAGTCCGCGCTGAATCGCATTCTTGAAACGGGCTGCATTGTGAAGGACCTGGATGTGGGTCTGCTCGATTTTCCCGCGATCATTGACAATCAGGATGTCTACCTCTGCTGGAAACTTGGCGAAGACCGCATCCGCTTTTATCATCGCCAGGACGAAGGCTTCGCCGGCCGCAAGCCCCTCGATCCGACAGACCTCGGGCCCGGCGACAAAGTGCAGTAGCAGCATGGTTTCTTGCGGTCGAGCGAGTTTTTGTAGAGGCCGGGCTTTAGCCCGGGGTTTTCTTAATGTGTCATCCTGAGCAGAGCGAAGGATCTCAACTGCCCATGTGCCCGGACGAAAACTGTGAGCAACTTTGACTGATCATCCAACCAACCGCCTGAAAGATTCCGCCAGCCCCTATCTGCGCTCCGCCTCTCATCAACCCATCGACTGGCACGAATGGAGCGACGCCGCCTTCAAACGCGCCAAATCCGAGGACAAACCCATCCTCCTCGATATCGGCGCTGTGTGGTGCCACTGGTGCCACGTCATTGATCGCGAAAGCTACGAAAACGTTGAAATCGCCAACATCATCAATGAGCATTTCGTGCCCGTCAAAGTGGACCGCGACGAGCGCCCCGACGTGGATTCCCGCTACCAGTCGGCTATCAGCGCCATTTCCGGCCAAGGCGGCTGGCCGCTCACCGGATTTTTGCTTCCCGATGGCAAACCCTTTTTCGGCGGAACCTATTTCCCACCCGAAGATCAGATGGGCCGCCCCGGGTTCCGCCGTGTGCTTCTCGCGGTGGCCGATTCCTATCGCAACCGCCGCCCGGAACTGGAACGCGCCGCCAATTCGATCTCCGAAGCCGTTGCCCAGGCCGAAGCCTTCACGGGCGCTCGCGCGGAGTTCGATCTCAACGTTGTGGATGCTCAAGTTAAATCCATCACCCAACTGTTCGACATCAAAAACGGCGGCTTCGGCCGCGCACCGAAATTCCCTCACTCGTCGGCCATTGACCTGCTCCTAGAGAGTTACCAGCAAACCAAAGAAAAACATCTGCTCGCCATGGTCGAAACCACTCTCGAAAAAATGGCCCGCGGCGGTGTTTACGACCAGCTCGCCGGCGGTTTCCACCGTTACTCCGTTGACGAACGCTGGCTCGTCCCCCACTTCGAGAAAATGTCCTATGACAACTCCGAACTGCTAAAGAACTATTTACATGCTTCCCAAGTAGTAGATAACTGCCGATTTTCGCAAACCGCTGAGAGCATCGTCGCGTGGGTGAATGAGACCTTGTCCGACCGTTCCAACGGCGGCTTCTATGCCAGCCAGGACGCAGACTATTCCTTAGACGACGATGGTGACTATTTCACCTGGACTTTAGAAGAAGTTCGGGCGGTCCTCTCATCCGAGGAGGCGCGCGTTATTGAGCTTCTCTACGACGTCGAAGCACATGGTGAAATGCATCACAATTCAGCAAAGAACGTTCTCTGGCAGGCGCGGGATCTCAAAGAGATTGTTGAGTCCTTAAAGACCGATTGGGACTATCAAGCAAGCGGACTTGCGGTCACAGCGAAGCGTAAGATGTTGGAGGCACGTCGAAAACGTCCCACTCCTTTTGTTGACAAGACCATGTACGTGGCGTGGAATGCAATGTTTGTTTCGGCCTACCTCGAAGCAGACAGGATTCTCAAAGACTCTCCCCGCCTGAACTGCAAGGAATTTGCGCTAAAAACTGTCGACCGCATGTTGAAGGAAGCCTGGACTGAAGAGCGCGGCTTTGCTCATCGCATTGGCGGACCCGCGCTCGAAGGCTCGCTCGACGATCAAGTCTTCGGTGTTCTCGCGCTACTCGACGCCTACGAATCGACGCTTGATTCGCGCTACTTCACCGCCGCGCAAAAAACCATGGACCTCGCCATCGCCCGCTACGGCGACGCTGAAGGCGGCGGCTTTTTCGATCGCGCCTCCGACGCCGCGCCCATGGGCGGCCTCGAAGTGCGGCGCAAGCCATTTCAGGATTCCCCGACGCCCGGCGCCAATTCCGTCGCCGCGATTGCTCTCATTCGAATGCACGCATTCACAGGCGACGATCACTACCGCGCCTACGCTCAAAAAACGCTCGAAGCCTTTGCCGGCGTCGCTCCTCAGTATGGCCTTTTCGCCTCCACCTACGGCCTCGCCGCCGCCCTCTTCGCCCATCATCCGATTCAAGTAGTGATCACTGGCAGCGCAAACGACCCTGTAGCGAAGGCTCTCGAAGAAGCCGCTCACCGCGTCTTCCGCTTCGGCAAGTCCGTCTTGCGCGTCACTCCCGGCACGCAACTCGCCGCTCTCACCGGCGCCCTCAAAGAAACTCTTCCTCATCTCCCCGCTGACAAACCTCTTGCGGTCGTCTGCTCCGGCCAAACCTGCCTTCCTCCCACCAGCGATCCCGCCCAACTCACCGCCTACCTCGAAAACGGCGCCGTCGGCGCAGCCTCCTCTTAGCTCGCCACCAAACAAAAGGGCATGATGCTTTCGCACCATGCCCGTTAAATCTCAGCCATGGTCACTCGCGCGTTTTTCACCAGTCACGAATCACGACTACTTCTTCGGTCTCGACTCCGGCGGCACCATTCCATTTGCCCGGTAGTACACCACCAGGTTGCCGTAGTGCTCCCCCGAGTGCTCGATCAATCCGTACGCCAGGTCATACAGCCGGTCCAAATGCGGTCCGCCGTCGTTTACCGCTTCATTGAGTCCCTTGTCGCCTTTCGATTTGATCGCGTCCGCGCCGTCCTGCACGCATTTCTTCACGAACGCCACTAAATCCGTCTTGTTGTTGATCTTGAGATCCGCAGGCTTGGGATCATCCGGATAACGCGGTTTTTGCCCTAGCGCAAAGTCCGTGAAGTAGTACATAGACCCTGATACGTGGAGCAGCACCGCGCGAAACGTTCTCGAGTCCGGATTCGGCTTATAATCGTACTTGTCTTCCGGCAAATCCTCTGCAATAGCTACAAGCTTCCGCCCAATTTCGTTCCATTGTTCCAGCACTGCTTGCGACGGGCTCGGCGCCGGCTTCGGCGGCGCTTTCTTTGCCGCCTCCTGAGCCATCACCGGGAGCGCCGCCATCCCGACGACCAGCACCACACCGCACAACCTCATCCACTTCGTCATGACTTTTTCCTCCGTTTGCCCCCACTTGGACAGGGCACTTCCTTTCAGACGCACGTCCCCGAGAAGTGTTTCCCGTAAGGCCAGCGGGGACCCCTGTCCCTAAGTCGGGTTTATCTTACGCAGTCTGCCGGTGTTTCGTCATTCGAATTCCATCGAGCCCGCGTGTTAAAATTGAGCTTTGCGGCTGGGGGATTCTTTGTGAACTGGTATTTCCTGTTGCTTCGCGTTGGGATTGGGCTGGGAGTCGCCGCGCTGCTCTACCTCTCGCAGCGTTTCTGGTACCGCTCTTTATGGCGCGTGACTTCGCACTGGGGCCGCCTGTGGCTTCGTCGCGCCCTCCGCTCTATCTATGTTGTTCTTCTCGTCCTGATGCTTGTTACCCTGATTCGAGTGGTGATAATGGGCCGCTCAGGGGTCACGCACCAAACTTCGTGGCTCGGCGTACTTACGGGGCTGTGGTTCTTTAGCGCGCTCTTTGCTTACCTGTCTGTGAAGACCGTCCACGGATTGGAGCGTGTTTGGCGCTGGTCTCACGCCGCCGCCCTAAAACGTGTCCCCGCCCTCACCCAGAATCAGCAGGAGTCCAGCGCTTCTCGGCAGTCTTTGGAACGTGTCCCCGACCCCGGCCGCCGCTACTTCTTCCGCACCGCCACGGCTGCTGCCGGCGCAGCTCCATTCCTTACGGCGATGTACGGTTTCGCCGCCGAGCGCTTGAATTATCAGATCCGCCACATCGAAATTCCCATTCCCAACCTTCCATCGGGTCTCGATGGCATGAAGATCGTGCAGTTAAGCGACATCCACTTGAGCAGCTACATGTCACGCGCGCAAGTTCGCCGCGCTGTCAACATGGCCAACGATCTTGATGCGGATCTGGCCGTCGTCACCGGTGATTTGGTGACCGGCAGGGGCGATCCAATTGCCGATTGCGTGGATGAGATTCGCCATCTGAACACGCCCCTCGGCACCTGGGGCTGTAACGGCAACCATGAAATCTACGCCCAAGCGGAAGACACCGCCGCCTATCTCTATGCCCAAGCGGGGATGCACCTCCTCCGCCAGTCGAGCGCTCAAGTCACCTTCAAGGGCGCGAAGTTCAATCTGATCGGTGTGGATTATCAGCGCGAATACAATGGCCGCGGGCAGCGCCAACCGATGCTTGCCGGAATCGAGCGGCTTGTGCGCCGCGACGTGCCCAATATCCTTCTTTCCCACAACCCCAATTCTTTTAATCGCGCTGCTGAACTCGGCATCGAGCTGTCCCTGGCCGGTCACACTCACGGCGGACAGATTCAAGTGGAAATCCTGGATCACCGGCTCAGTCCCGCGCGATTCATCAGCGATTACATTGCCGGTCTCTATAAGCGCCCGATGTTTGCACCGGCCCACAATGAGCGTGCGGGCTCTGTCGTTTCGACATCGAAGAAATTCACGCCGGAATCTTCCGCCATGGCAAGCATCTACGTGAACCGCGGCCTCGGGACCGTCGGCGCTCCGGTTCGCCTGGGCGTACCCCCCGAAATCAGCTTGATCGTTCTTCGACGCGCCTGATTAATTCCCATCATCCCGCTCCGGGCTTGGTTTGAGGGCGTTCTGCCGCCTCTTTTTTGGAGTGCAGCAGCCTAGCTCCCGCTTTTCCTTCGTCCACCCATCTCAATCCTTTCGAGGTTCAGCCATCTTGCCCGGCCGAATGCTAGAATCCTTTCGCGCCAAACCTCTCATGCCGATTCACGAAAAAAACTATTGGCTCGAAACCGTAACCGTACCACCGGTGCAATCGAACCGCGATTTGCCCGAAAACGTCGACGTCGCCATCGTCGGCGGCGGCTTTTGCGGACTCTCTGCGGCTCTCGCTCTCGCCAAACGCCACGTCAGTGTCGCCGTCTTCGAAGCCGAATCCTTCGGCTGGGGCGCCAGTTGCCGCAACGGCGGCATGGTCCTCACCGGCATGAAATTGCCGGTTCCCACTCTCATCAAACGCTACGGCAGCTTCGCCGTGCGCAATATGTACGAAACGACGACCAAGTCCATCGATCTGGTCGAACAAATCGTGCGCGATGAAAACATCGACTGCAACTTCTCCCGCTGCGGCCACCTCGAGGTTGCCTGCAAGCAGTCCCATTTCGACGCTTACGCCGAATCCGCCGCCCGCATCGAGCGCGAATTCCAGCACCATCAGCGCATCGTCCCAAAAAGTGAGCTTCGCGCCGAAATCGGCTCCGACATTTATTTCGGCGGCATGGTTGACGAAACCAGCGCGGGCTTGAACCCTGCGCGCTACGTTACAGGCCTGGCCCACGCCGCTCAACGCGCCGGCGCTTGCCTCTACGATCACACGCGCGTCGAGAAAATCTCCCATTGGCTCAGGGGTAGCGGCCGTTCGAGTTTGAACTTCCTGGTCAAAACTCCCAAAGGCACTATTACCGCCCGCGAAGTGATTCTCGCCACCGGCGCTTACACCACGAACGCCACTCCCGCCCTGCGAAAAAAAATCATCCCCATCGGCTCCTACATCATCGCCACGGAAGGCCTGCCGCCCGATCTCGCCCGAGAACTCAGCCCCCGCAACCGCATGATCTACGACTCGAAACACTTCCTCTATTACTACCGGCTGACGCCCGACAATCGCATGCTCTTCGGTGGCCGCGCCGCCTTCTTCCCCGAAACCGAAAACACCGTTCGCCAAAGTGCGGAAATCCTTCGCCGCGGCATGATTGATGTCTATCCCCAACTCCGCGACACCAAAGTGGAATACGTCTGGGGCGGCACTCTCGACTTCACTCTCGACGTGATGCCGCACGCTGGAAAAATCGACGAAATGCATTTTGCCGCCGGCTTTGCTGGCCACGGAGTTGCCGCCGCCACTTGGTTTGGCGCAAAACTCGCCGCCGTCATCTGCGGCGAACCGGATCGCAATCCGTTTTCCTCAATCCCCTTCCGCGCAGCGCCCTTCGGTTTGCGCAGTGGCCACACCTGGGCGCTCCCGCTCGCCGGTTTGTGGTACAGAATCCTCGATTTCTTCACATAGTGCCTGCGTCGCCCGCACTTCTTGCCGGCTGAAATCTTCGAATCACAAAATACATCGGCAGCGCCAGCAGCACGGGCAGCGGCCCCCACTTCCGCGCAAACGGATCGCTTCCCACTAAAGCCACCACGCTCATCACCAGCGGAGCCACTATCACATAGACGAGCCCTGCACGGCCCCACGGAATCCGAAACGGCCGCGACATCTCCGGCTTCGTTTTTCGCAACCGCCACGAAGCCAGCACCGTCAAAACCGTCACGCCAATGCGCAGCCACACATAAACCGTCAGCAGTTGCACCATCGTCTTCCGCGCCAGCAACGCATACACAACCGACGACGCAATGATCGCGATCCAAGGTGTCCCATACCGCCGATGCCGCGCCGAAAACGCTGCTGGCAAGTACCCATCCTCGGCCATCGTCGAAGGCATTCGCGTGCTAGTCAGCACAGTAGCGTTTAGCAAGGCCACGTTTCCAATCATGGCCGCCAGGATTATGGCAATTCCCAGCCAAGGTCCGCCAATAAGCAGTGCCGCGTTTGAAAAATACCCGGTGTGCCATTTCTCCCAATCCCCGAGCGCGGCCAGCGAAAATAGTGTCGGCAAAAAATACGTTGCAATCGACAGCGGCACCACAATCGCCAGCGCCCGTGGATACGTCCGTTGCGGATTCTCCACTTCTTCGGCCACGCTAGAAAGTTGCTCGTATCCCGAATAAAGCCACAATCCAAGCGCCAGCCCCGCACCAAAAACTTGAAACCTCGGCGCATGCGGCGGCAACAACGGCGAAAACGGATTGTGCTGCCACTTCATCGCCGCGACGACGCACAGCACTCCCACCACCACGAGCACGGAAACTTCCAATATCGTCGAGACCACTCCCACCGCATGAATCCCGCGTACGTTCACGTAACAAATTGCCGCAATCAGCCCGAAAGCGATCGCGTAATGCGTCCACCCGTTCACCGTGAAATAGAAAGAAAGGTAGTCCGTCAAATAGTCCGCAAAAAGCACCGCGTACGCCGCCGCCAGCAGAAACGAAGCCGTCCAGTTCCACCAGCCCGCCAGAAATCCCCAGAAGTCTCCGAACCCCGCGCGCACCCAGCGGTAAAATCCGCCCTCCACCGGAATCGCCGTCGTCAACTCCGCCGACACCAGCGACACAGGAATGCACCAAAACAACGGAAGGACCAGCAGATAGAGCAGCGTCAATCCGGGGCCGCTCCTCGTGACCATGTCTTCCAACCCAAACGGCCCGCCCGTCGCATACGCATACATCACAAAAACAAAAGGCAGCAGACTCGCCTTGCGCAAGCCAGGACCCGCGCTCGTGCCGGTTCCGCCACCCGCACTCGCGCCGTTTGTAGTGGCAGCCTTCTGAGGCACGCCGCCTAGGCTCTCTTTTGATTGATCTGAAATGTTGGGTATCCCCGAATTGCTGCGAGCAGTTTACCGTCCGTCGTCAGTGGTTCCACGCCAAAAAATTACGCCAGGGTCCGCGGTTCAATATCCCGCATAAGTATCTGTAAAGTTACACGCCCTTGTGCTATGGTAGCGCCCGAGTGGCGGTCGTCCCCGAACCATTCCATGAAAGTCGTCGCGCGCGAGTTCCGCGGCGCGTGGCAAGTAATTAGCCAGGTGTTCGACAAATCCTCGTAGTGTGGGCCAATATGCGACAACTCAAATCCAGCTTGCTCCTTCGCACCGCATTTCTCGTATTCGTTCTGGCAGCGGGTTCGAGGCAAACCTCAGCGCAAATGGCGTCCACTGCCGCGCCCATCACGCAGGCCGGCAACGCCCAAGCCCGGATTACCCGAGCCATCGATGAAAGGAATCTTGTAACACTGCGCGGAAACGTCCACCCCCTCGCCCGCCCCGAATTCGACCAGGGACCCGTTGCTGACGCCCAGCCTCTGAAGCGTATGCTCCTCCTCTTACAACGCAGCCTTGAGCAGGAGACAGCTCTTCAACAGCTCCTCGAAGACCAGCAAAACAAATCCTCCGCGAACTATCACGCCTGGCTGACCCCCGATCAATTCGGAAAACAATTCGGCCCCGCCGACGCCGACATTCAAACCATCACGCAGTGGCTTACTTCCCAGGGCTTTACGAACATCACAGCCGGTCCAGGCAGGACCGTGATGGAGTTTTCGGGCACCGTAGGACAGGTCCGTAACGCCTTCCACACCGAAATCCACCACTATGTCGTGCAAGGCATGGATTATTCCGCGAATGCAGGCGATCCCCAAATTCCAGCCGCTCTGACTCCAGTCGTAGCGGGCGTTGTGTCGCTGAACAATTTTCCAAAGCTGTCGCATTCAAGAGTCTTGGGTCAATTCCGGCATACGACCGGCAAACTCGGTCTTGAGCCGCTTTTTACATTTCCCGACCCTTTCAATGGCAAGACCTTCTACGGCATGGGGCCTGGAGACTTTGCAACTATCTACAACTCCAAGCCCTTGATCGCTGCGGGTAACGATGGAACTGGCCAAACAATCGCTATCGTCGGCGAGACCAACATCAACGTTGCCGACGTCCAGGCATTCCGGCAGATGTTCGGCCTCTCGGCGAATTTTTCACCGGCAAACGTGATTTTGAACGGCGAAGACCCCGGCATCACTTCCATCGGCGAAGAAGGGGAGGCTGATCTGGACGTCGAATGGTCCGGAGCCACAGCCCCCGGCGCGACCGTGAAATTTGTGGTGTCCGCATCAACACCCGCCTCGGCAGGTATCGATCTTTCCGCGCTCTACATCATTGAGCACAACTTGGCTGCGGTCATGAGCGAAAGCTATGGTCAGTGCGAAGCCGGATTGGGTACGGCAGGAAACGCCTTCTACAACACGGTGTGGGAACAGGCAGCCGCGCAGGGCATCACCGTCATTCTTTCTTCAGGCGACGGCGGCTCGGCTGGCTGCGACGACTTCAATACCCAGCAAGTGGCCACACACGGCCTGGCAGTGAGCGGATTGGCCTCTACTCCCTTCAACGTCTCTCTCGGAGGCACTGACTTTGACGAAGTGAATCGCTGGACCTCTTTTTGGAGCGCTTCCAACGATCCGGTGACTGGGACTTCGGCATTGAGCTACATTCCCGAGATTCCCTGGAACGAGAACTGCGCTCAGATCAGCTTGACGGGCTGTGGCGCAAGCGCTCCCAACGGCTCTTTAAACATCGTGGCCGGGAGCGGCGGGCAGAGCTCAACCTACACCAAGCCTAAGTGGCAGATGGGCGTGACGGGCATGCCCAACGACAACCATCGCGATCAGCCTGACGTCTCTTTGTTTGCCAGTCCGGGGTTCGACGGCACGGGCTACGTTTACTGCCAAAGTGACCAAACCATTTCAGGCCCTCAAACTTGCAATCTAAACACGAGCACAGGAACCCTGGATTTCGGAGTTGTTGGCGGAACGTCTGCTTCGGCGCCCGCTTTTGCAGGGATTATGGCTCTGGTGAATCAGAAGCAGGCGACCCCAGCGAATCCTGCCCCTCGACAGGGCAATGCGAATTACGTGCTCTACGCTTTAGCGAAAAAGTCAGGTGCTAGTTGCACGTCTAGCGCAACCGAAGCCTCGACTTGCATTTTCAACGACGTGACGAAGGGCAACAGCTTTCTTCCTACCGGTCTTCCCGGCGTCGGAACCATCAGCGTGCCTTGCCAGGGAGGCTCGCCAAATTGCAGCATCAACATTGCCGGAAACAATGGCGTTCTCGTCGATCCGGGCCACGCCTCCACGGAGGCGTGGACGGCTACTGCTGGCTACGACATGGCCTCCGGTTTGGGCTCCGTCAACGTGGACAATCTAGCCACAAACTGGGGCACCGCCTCGACGATTGGTACCACCACCACACTAACCCTGTCCCCAGCCACTGGAATCACTCACGGCACAGCCGAAAATGTGACGGTTGGCATTGCCGTGAAGGCAAACACCGGAACTGGCGTGCCAGCAGGAGATGTCTCGCTAATAGCAACTTTCTCGGACGGAACGACGCGAGGGCTTGACCAGTTCACTCTCACCAACGGGTCGGTTGCTAATGCAAAGACCCAGAGTTTGCCCGGTGGGACGTATACCGTATCAGCGCACTACGCCGGTGATGGAACAAACGCTTCCAGCGACTCCACCTCTGTGCAAGTAACCGTAGGCTCTGAGAGCAGCCAGGCCTTCATCGTAATCCCCACGTTCGATTCCAGCGGGCATCCGCTCAATGGGAACGCGACTTCGTTTGTGTATGGAACGCCCTTCATTGTTCGCACCTATGTAACTGACAGGAACGCAATGTCGAGCCCGGCGGGACCGCCAAGTCCGACCTGTTATCAGGAAAACCTCATGACCTGCCCGACCGGGAATATAACCCTAACGGATAACAGTACTGCTTTGGGCCAAGGCACGTTCCAGTTGAACAACGCCGGGTATACCCGCGATCTCTCCGAGACTGCCGCCACCTTCACGGGTGGAACTCACAAGCTCGCGGCGGCATACAGCGGCGATGGAAGTTTTAATGCAAGCGTGGGGACAAGCACAGTGACCGTGACGCCGGCTCCCACCATGACTCAATATTATTTGACGGAATTCTATGCGATAGTCGGCCAACCTTTTTCGATCGCTTTTATTACCAATGGCAGCGTACCGCAAGGCGTCAATCCGTCGGGAACGTTCACGTTTTACGACAATGGAACTCCCCTGCAAGGACCCGTAACCACCTCAACCCCAGGTGGCGAATCCATTTTGGGTGGAATTTCGGCAACGTTCAACGCTGTGGGAAAACATAGCATCACGGCGACATACAGCGGGGACGCGAATTACGCGACATCAACAAGCGCAACCCCGCAAGTAATTACAGCCCAATATCTGGAAACCTTCAGCGCTAGTGCGAATCCCGGCACAGTGACGTACGGTGCTACGTCGACTCTCACGGCGACAGTGGTCTCTCCGCACCTAACCCCTGCGCTAGCGGGAACAATCACATTTAACCCCTCTGGCGGAAATGTGACTACAAGCCTCACGACCGACGGAAACGGCAACCAAATTTTGACAGCAACCATGTCTTTCGTCCCGCAGTCCACCGGATACATAAACGTCGGCTACGGAGGCGATCCGAATTACACGGACGGCCAGACCAACGTGTTCGTCACCGTCAACATCCCCGATTTTAGCCTCAACATCCCAAGCGCCCCTTTCAACTTCACCGTCGGTCAACCAGGCACTCTGCAAATCAGCGTGGTTCCCGCTACTAACAATTCCAGCCCCGTGATGCTCTCTTGTAATGGAAACATGCCGGTCGGCTACTCTTGTTCCTTGCAGCCTTCCAGCGTAAACCTCGCTAACGGGACGGCGTCGACCGCAACCCTGACACTGTCACCATCTCCGTCGGCCGTGGCTCCGATGAGGAATGCTGTCGCAAAGAAACACGTTGGCGCTTTCCTCATGCCGCGCGGGCCGAATCCTCTATGGCCTCTTAGTCTTCTTAGTGGCCTCGCCGGGTTGTTGTCTCTTCGCTGGGCTAGGAAACGGAGAGATCTGCGGCCATCGCTCGGATTTGGCTTGGTCTGCATCATCAGCTTGATTATCGGTTGCGGCGGGGGCAGTTCCGCCGGCCCTCCGCCACCACCTCCACCTCCGCCCGGCCCAACTGCAACCATGGCAACGGTTACAACGAGTGCAGCTAAGGTTGCCCAGGGCTCGGCGTTGACATTTACGGCTAAAGTGACTGGAGCGGGGAATCCCACAGGAGCAGTAAGCTTCTACGCAAATGGCTCTTATTACGGACAGGCGAATTTGACTGCTGGCACGGCCACCCTCAACACCTCACTGGCGTTCCCAGGGATTTATTCCATCACGGCGCAGTATGCTGGGGATACAAACAACCTGCCCTCAACCTCTCCGGGGGTGAGTGAAGCGGTTACGGGCAGCACCGTCATGCAAGTGAACGGTCAAACGAGTACACTCTTTCACTCAACCAACGTGACCGTGACCTTGCAATAGCTTTGAGCTTTTGGATCATCGGCCTCATTGCTTTAAGGCGGATGTACGGGCGTCGCGCACACGCCCGCGCGATTGGGATCTGCAACGCTGCAAGGCCCCACCAAAAAACCTGTCGGCTCCGCCAACCCCCTGCGCGCAAACGACTTAAAAAAATCTAAAAATCTTACATTTTCGCTTGAAAAATTTTGTATTCTGTGGTAACGTTCTAAGGTGACAAAGGGTTGTCATTCGCGACAGAGTCCCCAGGATCTTTCCAGCTCCGCGAAGTTCTGCTCTCTTCATCTATCCCCTTTATTTCAAACATTTCCCCACTCTTTGGCGCCATGGAGCTATCGCAACACCTTTTTTATCAATCACTTCCGCACTCTTTCCCATTCAGCGGAGGGGGAGGGGGCGGCATGCACCTCCATTGCCCCGCCACAGTCTTCAACAACTTACAAACTGCTTCCGGTTTTCACCCCACTTCAACTTTCTTTGTTTTCATGCACTTACAACAGTAGCAATTTGCAACCCCTTTGTTTTGATAACGTTGCAACAGTGGGTGGGGGGTGGTACCCCCCTCCGTTCAATCCAATTTATCGGTATGGGAAGACCACAAAAAGCAGAACTAGCCTCGGATTACTTGGCGGGCTGCGTGAACTGCCAGCCGAACCGGCCTTTGATGCAGAGGTTCCCTTGCGTCACGGAATGGTCGAGCTGCGAGCTCACTTTTACGATTTGCCCCTCTTGCGCGTGCACCGTAAGTTCGCAGCCCACGCCGCAGTACGGGCAAATCGTTTCCGTTTGCGTCTGTTTCGATTCGTTCCAGGTTCCGGCCGCCCGCATGTCGTATTCGATTTTGGCCATTAATGCGCCAGTCGGGCAGACGCCGATACAGTTTCCGCAGTACACACACGCCGAATCCGTCAGCGGAATCTCAAATTCTGTGGCGATATGCGCGTGGAACCCGCGCCCCGCCACGCCAATCGCGAACGTGTTCTGCGCGTCCACGCCGCAAGCTTCGACGCACTTGTAGCAGAGGATGCATTTTGAATAGTCGCGGACGTACAGTTCGTTGTCGATCTTCGGCGCCTGCGCAACGGTGCTCGCTCGCGGCCCGAACTTCTCCGCCCGCGCGCCGTACTGCTTCATGTACTTCTGGAATTGCGGCGCCGTCGAAACGTCCACGGAGGATGCGAGGAATTCCAGCACCACGCGCCGGCTCAAGCGAACGCGCTCCGAGTCGGTGCGGATCACCATGCCGGGTTCCGCTTTGCGCGAACACGCCGGCACCAGCGTCCGCGAGCCTTCCAGCTCCACGACGCACACGCGGCACACATTGACGGGGGTGAGCGTTTCGAGAAAACACAGCGTCGGCGTCTCGATTCCCAGTTTTTTCGCCGCATCGAGAATCGTCGCGCCTTCGGGAACTCCAACGCGCTTTCCGTCGATCGTGATTTCGATTTCGCGCCGAGTCGCGGCGGGCGGAATTTCCGGTGCAGGTGCGCGCGGAACCGGAATCAATGGCGACGGCGCCTGAAGTTGTTCGCGGTGGAGTTGCTCGCTCATGAGAAAAGGCTCCACCGCTCCATCGCGGAAAGAATCGCGCCGGAAGCCGTTTGCCCCAGCCCGCAAATGGAAGCGTCGCGCATCGCTTGCGCCATCTCTTTCAGCAGCGCGCTCTCCTGCTCGTTGGAACCGAGCGGTTTGCGCTCCACCAGCCGTTGCAGCGCTTCTTCTTGCCGTATCGTTCCAACGCGGCACGGAACGCACTGCCCGCATGTTTCGCTGCGGAAAAATGCCGCAATGCGCAGCAAGATCTTTTTCATATCCACAGAATCGTCGAACAGCATCACCACCCCGGAACCCAGCGTCGCGCCGATTGCCCGAGTTCCTTCAAACGTCAGCGGCGTATCGAGCTCCTTCGGCGAAACAAAGCTGCCCGCCGCACCGCCAAGAAGCACCGCTTGCAGCCGACCGGTTCCGCCAACACCACCGGCCATTTCGATGACCTCGCGAATGGTCGGACCGAAAGGAGTCTCGTATACGCCGGGACGAACCACGTGCCCCGAAACGCAAAACAATCGGTAACCCGAAGAATTCGCGGTTCCAATCCGCGCATACGCCGTGCCGCCATCCAAAATAATTTCCGGCACATTGACCAGAGTCTCGACGTTGTTCACAACCGTTGGCTGGCGGAACAATCCGCTCTGCGTGGGGAACGGCGGCTTATTGCGCGGTTCGCCGCGATAGCCTTCGATGGAATTGAACAGCGCGGTTTCTTCGCCACAAATGTAGGCACCAGCACCGCGCCGAATTTCAATATCGAAAGAAAACTCGCGGCCCAAGATATTTTTGCCAAGTAGGTTTTGCTCGCGCGCTGCGCGCATGGCGTGCTGCAACCGCTCCAGTGCAAACGGGTACTCGCCGCGAATGTAGATGAATCCTTTCTTCGTGCCGGTGGCGAACGCGGTAATCGTCATGCCTTCGAGAATCACAAATGGATCGCCTTCCATCAGCACACGATCCTTGAAGGTTCCGGGTTCGGACTCATCCGCGTTGCAAATCACGTAATGCGGGCGGCTCGCATGCCGCTGTTGCGCCACCGCTTCCCATTTTTTGCCGGTCGGAAAGGCCGCGCCGCCGCGCCCAAGGAGTTTCGCATCAATGACTTCCTGAATCACTCGTTCAGGGCCAAGCTCGAACGCCTTGCGAAGCGCTTCATAGCCTCCCAAGCGCCGATAGTCATCGAGGTTAGCCGAATCCATCTGGCCCACGCGCCGCAGCAGCTTCAATTGCCGCTGCCCCGCCTGTGGAACGGAAACTCTTGCACTCAGTGTGTCGACCGTGCCGGAGAGTTTTCCGTTGGCGGCCTCGGCGATCGCGGAGGAGATATCCTCAGGCTTTGCCGGAACAAGCACGCGTTCGTCCGGCGCCTTGCCCGCCACGGTAACCAGCGCCGCGGGCGCGCGCTCGCAAAGGCCCAGGCACGAACTGCGCTGCCAGATAGCTTTCCCGCCGGAGCACGGTTTTCCGGCAGGACCAAGTTTGCGTTCCAAGGCCGCGCACAGCGCCTCCGCTCCGTGCGTCATGCAAGCAATGTCGTCGCACACATGCGCGACAACCGGAGGCTTCGGCGTCAGCGAAAACATTTCATAGAACGAAGCGACACCGTGCGCCTCCGCGGGCGGCACGCCCAAACGCAGCGATGCGTAATTCAGCGCGCCGGGGCTAATCCAGCCAATCCGTTCTCGAATTGCGTGCAAGACAGGAAGGAGCAGGTGGCGCTTTGAATGCGACGGCAAACCGTTGGAAGCGGCATGGTCGTTCGTCGCAAGCAGCGCGGGCGCGCCGGAGGGTTCCGATTCGAGTTCCTTCAACAACGCGTCGACTGCCGCCTGCTCTTCAGCGCTTGCTTTGGCCGCAGTCAGGTGAAGGTCCACTCAATTCTCCATTTGCTCTACTGGGCACTTCTCGATGCGAATCGCGGTCGCCTTGAATTCCGACGTTCCGGACTTCGGATCGACCGCGTCAACCGTGAGGTCGTTCGTCGAAATCTGTTCGTGAAAATGAATCGCGAGAAACGCAAGGCCCGGCCGTAAGCCGGGATCAAAGCGCACCGGCGCAAGCACGGAGCCCCGGCGCGAGCTGACTCGCACTTGTTCGCCTTCGTTCACGCGATAACGCGCGCCGTCTTCCGGCGAAAGGTCGAGCGTTGCTGCGCGGCGCAAAGGAGAAGGAAAGCGGCGGCTCTGCTCACCGGTGTTGTAAGAATCCAGATGTCGTCCGGTGGTCAACCGGATCGGAAATTCTTCGTTCAGTTCGTCTACCGGCGGTTCAAATTCGACCACGCTAAACGGCGCGCGCGGCCCGATCAACGGCTCCTGCCACAAGCGGCTATGCAAATACATTTCGCCGGGATGCGATTCATCGTAACAAGGCCACTGAATGCCGTTGAGTTCTTCCAAACGCTTGTAGCTCATGCCTGCGTGCATGGGGCTCAGCGAGCGCAATTCGTTCCAGATGGTTTCCGCGTCCGGCTGCCCCCAATCGCGACCAAAGCGCTTCGCGAGTTCGTAGATAATTCCCATGTCGTCGCGGATGGCTTCAGGGAGAGGAACAGCGGCGCGCACACGCTGCACGCGGCGCTCGCTACTCGTCACCGTGCCTTCGGTCTCGCACCATCCGGCCGAACCGGGGAGAATGACGTGAGCCAACTCGGCAGTCTTGGTAAGAAAAAGATCCTGCACAACGAGAAATTCGAGTCCGCTCATCAGTCTTACGGCGCGGCGGCGATCCGCTTCGGAATCAACTGGATTTTCGCCAAGCACATACAGGGTTGTCAGCTCGCCGTGCCCCATGGCTTCAAACATCCCGCTAAGATGCAATCCCTTCTTCGGATCGAGCTTGGCTCCATACGCGCGCTCAAATTTCGCACGCAACTCCGCGTTTTCCACATGCTGAAATCCCGGCAAACGGTCGGGAATCGCGCCCATGTCGCCGCCGCCCTGCACGTTGTTTTGCCCGCGCAGGGGGTTGACGCCGCTGCCGTAGCGACCTACGTGTCCGGTAAGCAACGCGAGGTTCACCAGCGCGAGCACGTTGTCCACAGCGTTGTGATGCTCGGTGATGCCGAGCGTCCAGCAAATTTGCGCGCGCTTCGCTTTGGCGTAAGCGTGCGCGGTCTGGCGAATCACCTCTGCGGGCACGCCGGTTTCGCGCTCCGCGCGTTCCAGGGTGTACTTCTCGACGCAAGCGCGGTAAGCCTCGAATCCACTGGTGGCATGTTGAATGAATTTCTCGTTGGCCAGGCCCGCATGAATAATCTCGCGCGCCATCGCGTTGGCCAGCGAAATGTCGCTGCCCACGTCGAGGCCCAGCCACGTGTCCGCCCATTGCGCGGAACTTGTGCGCCGCGGATCAATCACATGGAGCTTTGCGCCATTCCGAATCCCTTTGAGAACGTGATGGAAAAAGATGGGATGCGTCTCGCGCGCGTTCGAGCCCCAGAGGAGGATGACATCCGCCTCCTCGATTTCGCGGTAGGAACTCGTTCCGCCGCCCGCTCCGAAAACCGTCGCCAGACCGACGACGCTGGGCGCGTGTCAAGTCCGGTTACAGCTATCAATATTGTTCGTGCCGATCACCGAGCGCACGAATTTCTGCGCGACGTAATTCAGTTCGTTGGTGGTTTTCGAGCAACTGAACATGCCGAACGTTCGCGGGCCGTGCTTTTCCACTTGCGTGCGGAATCCCGCGGCCACGCGGTCCAGCGCCTCGTCCCAAGTTGCGGGCCGGTGCTTGCCGTTTTCGCGAATCAACGGCGTCGTCAGCCGTCCATTCCATTGGCCATTCATTGCCACAATGCTCCAGCAACTGCGTTATTTCAACGCTCACATTATGGCCTTTATCGAGCCAAACTTCTATTTTTGCAGCCGGCAATGGGCCGCGGCCGGCCTTCGGACACAGCGGGACGACCTTTTGGAGGCCGCCGCTCGAAGATCAATTAGGAGCCACGCCGACTCCGGCATACTTCCTTGTTGACTTACCTCGCAGCTCTGCGAGCTTGCTCTGCTGTTCAGGTGTCAGTTTGTTCTTGATTCGCACCAACAAGGTGATTTGCTGTCTTTTCACTTCGCGCTCCGCGGAGAGCACTTTATCGAGCTGCGCAAGAACCTGAAGCTCGTCAGGACGCGGCTGCTTGACTAGGGCGAGCATCTTTTCCATTTCGTCCTGAAGCTTCCACTGCAATTCCGTGAATTTAAGCTGAGCCTGGCGAATTTCCGTCTTGAAAGAATCCTTTTGCTCCGGGCTAAGCCCGATCGCTTCCTGGTGCTGAATCACCAACTCGGGAGGAAAGAAGCTTTGCCCCAGAGGGTCTTCGCCGGGCTGTTGCGCGTGGACGATTCCAACCGCAAAAAAAATAGCGCAGATAGAAAAAATTCGCGCTTTCATATCATTCCTCCTCAACTTTGGTCGCGGGGACAGGCAAATAGGATTCACCCAATTTCGGAGTGGTCTTCAGAATCTCCTGTCCTGGGGTTTTCAGCAGCGAATCGCTGGGCGCGCGCCACTCGGCCAATCTCTGGGCGACCGCGAGTTCCGCGGCATTGTCTTTTCGAACGATGCCGCGCTGCACCGTAAAAACTATCGCAGCCGCAGCCACGGCTCCTGCTAAGGCCCAAACACGCCAACGCGGAGTGCGTTTCTGCGCAATTTCGACCTCCGCAGCGGCAGCGAGCACGCGCGCCCGAAAATCCGGCGATGGCTGCGAACCGCAGGCCAGCAGCGGCAGCAGAGAATCTTGCCGCGCCCGAGTCGCTTGCAAATTTTGCAGATCCTCCGCGCAGGCCTTGCAATTCCGCAGGTGGAGTTCAAGCTCCGCTGGGAGTGCCTCCGTGAGCGCTGCTTCCAGCAACTGGTCTTTCCATTCTTTGCATGCAGACTTCATTGCATCCCTTCCAGCAAAAGCTTTCGCGCAGCGTGCAACCGCGATCTGACCGTACCTGAAGGAATGCCAAGCACGGCTCCTACGTCTGTAGCGTCCATTTCTTCCACAAGCGAGAGCAGCAACACGCTTCGAAGTTTCTCCGGCAAGCCATCAATTTCGCGTCGGAGGCGTTCGAGCATCACCTGCTTCTCCGCCTCCTTTGCGCCGTCCACCGATGTGGCCGTTTCCACGTTTTGCCACGCGGCGTCTCGCGCAAGCCTGCGCCGAACACCTCTCTTGCGATTCAGCGCCAGCCGAAAGGCGATGCGATTCACCCAGGCCCGGAATTTCTCCGCTTCGCGCAACGAATCAAATTTTTGGTACGCCCGCAAAAAGGCTTCCTGGGCGACATCCTCGGCGTCGGCGGGATTGCCCAGAACGCTCAAAGCAATCTGAAAAACGCGCCGCTGATTTTCCGCGATGCGCTCGCCAAATCCCGCAGCAGAATGGACCGCTTCGGCTTTGGCCATCAAGGCACTCACCCAGGTTCCTGTCACTTCTGGACTGCCCCTTACGTTTGCGCTGCCCCTGAATAGATAGACACCGCCGCCGACACAACCGTTCATGAAAATATCACGCCCGGTTGCCGCGCGGCCGGCAAATCGAAGACCGCCGCAGGTTGCAAGGAGCGAGGGTGGTTGCGCCGCCCCGCTCCGTTTGCCAGCAGCCAGTTCAAGCCCGAAGAACCCGCAAATCAAAAGAGGAAGATGGGCTGAAACGCCGGAAGGATCGGCTGCAAGTGTGCAGCGATCTGTACCGCCTGCATTCTTTGCAATTGGTCCGCAGTGAGGATGGCGGTAAATTGTGTCAGAAACGCTTGTTGCGCCTGCGCCGCTTGCTGCTGTAAGGCGTGGATTTGGATGACCACCACTCCGACCTGCGCCGGATTTGCGCCAGTATTCAGCAAGTTGCCAAGCTGCTGGGTGAGCGACTGTGCCGTCTGCACGATCGGCACGAGCTTCACCTGGCGTGCCTGGAGCAACTGACTCAATTCGCTGGCCTGGCTTGGCGTTAATTGAAGAAATTCCTCCACGACTTGCAGAAAACAGGTTTCGCCGCTGCTCGTCTGAGTCTTAGGAATCTGCAATGGCTCGAGAATCTTCTCGATGTTCAGCGTCGACAAGTCAGGCACGGAAGCTGCCGCAGGCGCTTTGGAGCCGGTTGTTTGCGCGCTTGCGTCAGCACAGGTTGCGAGCAAGGTAGCAAACAAAGTAAATGCGATTGCTGATTTTCTCATGGCGGCTGTTCTCCTTGAGGCGCGCACTGTGCGCCTTCATGGATAAAGACACCGCCACGCGCGTGCTCGTTCAGAATCTGCGGCCGGGATTGCTGTGCGCCGACTACATGCGGCGCGCGCCGGCCACAGCGGCGAGCGCCACCGCTGGCTCGGCAGGTGCTGCGACTGGCAGCTCAATGGAGCTAACTGTGACGGCGGCTTTGACGCCGTACGTAACGTAGAGCGCCATGCCGGTGAAAAGTGCTCCGGCAATGATATTGCCGAGCGTGACGGGAAGGAGATTCCAGAAAAGAATTTGCTTCACGGAAATCGCCGCGCCAAACATCATCCCGGACGGCAAGATGTACATGTTGACCACGGAATGCTCGAAGCCCAACGCGAAAAAAGTCAGGATGGGCAGCCACATCGCGACGATCTTTCCAACCGTGGAACGCGAGACCAGTGCCATCAGCGCGCCAATCGTCACCATCCAATTGCAGAGGATTCCTTTCACCAGCGCCAAAGCCCAGCCGCTCGCGCCCAGCGCCGCGAAGCCCAGAGTTTTCTTTTGCGCAGCCTGCTTCAGCAGATCCGCGACGGCGCCGCCGCTGCCGGTGCGCCAATTGGTGATCGCCAGATAAAAGAGTCCCGCGTACAGCAAGCTGCCACCTAAATTTCCAAGGTACACCCATCCCCAATTCCGAAGAAGTTTGGTGAAGCGCACGGTTCCCGCAAGCACTCCTGCGGGAAACAAAGCGAAATTGCCCGTCACCAACTCGAGCCCGAGCAGCACCAGAATCACAAAACCGGCAGGAAACAGAATCGCGCCAACGATGGGGGGAAGCCCTTGAGAAGTTACAAGAAATGCCAGCGAAGTGGCGTACCCAAGAAAAGCGCCTGAGAGCGCTCCGCGAATCAGCATGTCTGGCACAGACAGCTCGGACTTTTTCTTCGCCAACTGCACAGCATCCTGCAAAAGCTCCGTAGGGCTGATGTGGTCAGTCATTATGGATTCTCCGTAGCAACACAGGTTCAATTTGTTTGAGCGGAAGACAAAACCCTTCTAGGAGAATGCCACGAAGCCAGGCCCGCGGTAGCTGCTGCCGCGAACAAAGGATCACTCAACGCCGCGTGCTCTCTCGCTTCCTTTTCGAAGCGATAAGACTCAATGACGTTGGCGACCACTTCCGGCAGATTTTCATCGCAAGGAACGGTCTCCAGAATTTCCTCACCCGCAACCGCCTGCGGACCTGTCTGCCCGCCTGCATAGATGGCCACCGCGTCCACCAGCTTTCCGTCAAGCCTGGTCTTGAATCCGCGAAAGCCGATGTCCGCCGCCTGGTGATTGCCGCAGCCCGCGGGGCATCCCGACCAATGAATCGTCAGCGGGTTACCGCTCGCACCAAGTTTTTCGTGAAGCGACTCGGAAAGCGCGACGGCACGGGTTTTCGTTTCGATGAGCGCCAAGTTGCAGTAGTCCGTTCCAACGCAGGCCACCATGTTGCGCAAGAAAGGAGAAGGACGCGGCGAGAACTCCTTGAGCATAGGCTCTGCAAGAAGCCCGCCGACAGCGTCCGCGGGAACATTGGGAATAATCGCGTTCTGCGCGGTAGTAAGGCGAATCTCTCCGTTGCCATAGATTTCAGCGAGCCGAGCGAGTTCTTCCAAATTATCGGGATTGACGCGGCCCATGGGAATGCAGAGCCCCACGGCGCGAAACCCCTGTTGCTTTTGCCGCGTCACGCCAAGATGGTCGGCATGCGCGCTGCTGCGCATGTCCCTTCCCTGAAACGCAAATTCATGACCCAGCCGTTCAATGAGTTTCGCGCGCAAACGCGACAGGCCCCACTCTTCGATAAGAAAAGCAAAGCGGCACTTCGAACGCGCTTCGCGTGGGCCGTAATCGCGATAAATCTTCGTCAGCTCCACCACCACCGGCGCCGCCTGAAAAGCTTCCACAAAAACATTCAGCGGTGATGCAACCGTGAATCCGCCCGAGCCCATCTTTCCGCCAACCAGCACGTTGAAGCCTGCACGTCCGGCCTTTTTTGCAGGAACCAGAGCGATGTCCTGCGATTCCGCGTGCGTACAATTGTCGAGGCAGCCGGACACCGTGATGTTGAACTTGCGCGGCAGGTTGGTGAATTCGGGGTTCCCGCTTTCGCCAACAATGATGCGGTCCAAATCTTGCACCACGGGAGAAGCGTCCAGCAATTCGTTCTGATTTAATCCCGCCAAAGGACAGCCATTGATGTTGCGAACGTTGTCTTGGCCAGTTTGGAGCGAGCGCAGGTCCACGCCGCGCAGTTTCTCCCAAATTTCCGGCACGCTTTCAAGCGTGTACCCGCGCAGCTCGATTTGCTGCCGCGTGGTGATGTCTACCACCTGATTCCCCAGCCGCCGCGAAAGCCCGGCAATGGCTCGGAGTTGCACGCTCCGAGCAAAACCGTTCGGCATTCGAATGCGCATCATGAATTTGCCCGGCGTCGGCCGCCGCCAGAAAACGCCCAGCCATTTCAACAATTCTTTTTCAGCAGGGTTCAACGAATCCGCGCCACGCCCGATAATTTGCGGCAACTGTTCGAGGATGCGCAGCCCGTCGCCGTCTACGGACGCTTTGAATCCCTCGACAGTATTGGACGGGCTAGCCAAGCTGGAGGGATTAGCCAATTCGGCTGCCGAGAATGCCGCATTTGCTGCCAGTGAAGTTTCAGAGCCTGCCATGAATACCACCTGAAAGAGATGAAAACTGGTGAAGTCATGCTGGCACTCCCGTTCGCTGCGGGCAAACGCAAAGTTCCGTTTCCTTTCATTGAAATTTCTGAAAACCAGCGCAAAGGGCCCGTATTTGTAATATTGTCGAGAAGTTTTTGTGATGCTCTTGCGCTCGCTGTCGAATGGACGCATTCTCGCCCGTCATAGGAATAGGCGCCTATAAGGCCAACCAGAGCGCCAGAGGAGAAAACGGATGCAGTTTGCCCTGATGATTTATCACAAGCCCGAAGAGTTCGAGATGCGGAAGAACGACTACGACCATCCTCATCTCGGGGCCTGGCGAGCTTACCACAAGGCGCTCGTTGCAGCCGGCGTTTACGTCGCCGGCGATGCTCTTGAGGTGCCCGAAACAGGAACCACGGTGCGTCTTAGGGAAGGAAAGCGCCGCGTGCAGGATGGCCCTTATGCGGATACGAAGGAACAACTGGCAGGATTCATCATCCTGGAAGTTCCTTCGGTTGATGCCGCCCTCGAATGGGCCGCGCGCTGCCCGGGAGCATCCATCGGCGCCGTGGAAGTCCGGCCGCTCGCGCCGGAAGCCAAGCGGCGAGGATTCACGGGTGAATGAAAGCCATCAGGATGCCGCTCACCGCGAAATCGAACGCGTAGCACGTGAATCCTATGGCCGCCTGGTGGCCTATCTGTCCGTGCACACGCACGACGTGGCCAGCGCTGAGGATGCTCTCAGCAACGCGCTACTTTCGGCTCTCGACCATTGGCCGCGCGAAGGTGTGCCGAAAAACCCGGAGGCGTGGCTGCTGACAGCGGCGCGCCATTCGTTGATTGACGCAATTCGCCATCAGAAAGTGGTTTTGGAGAGCGAGCCCGCACTCAAGTTCCTCACAGAGAGCTCCACGGAGGCCACCTTGCCGACGGCGACACAATTTCCCGATGAACGCCTCAAACTTCTTTTCGTCTGCGCTCATCCGTCGATCGACCCCGCGATGCACACGCCGCTCATGTTGCAAACGGTCTTGGGCTTGGACGCGGCACGCATTGCCCAAGCCTTCCTTATCGCGCCGAAGACCATGGGCCAGCGCCTGTTCCGCGCGAAAACCAAAATCCGCGGCGGCGGTATCCCGTTTGAAATCCCGCAAGAGCGCGATTTACCGGATCGCCTCGACGCCGTGCTCGAAGCGGTTTATGCCGCATTCGGCATCGGCTGGGAAGACATGGCCGGCGCCGACCAGCGCGGCCGCAATCTCGCCGAAGAAGCGCTCTGGCTCGCACGCGTCCTGCTAGAAGTCATGCCCGGCGAACCCGAAGTCCACGGCCTGTTAGCGCTCATGCTTCATTGCGAAGGGCGACGCGGCGCACGACGAGACGCTAATGGACGCTACGTTCCCCTTTCCGAACAGGACCCGAAACAATGGTCGCTTCTATTGATGGAGGAAGCGGAGTTTCATCTGGCAGAGGCCTTCAAACACGGCCGCACCGGCCGCTTTCAACTGGAAGCAGCCATTCAATCGGTACACGCCGAGCGCGCCCGCGCCGGCAAGACTGATTGGTCGGCGATTGTGCTCTTCTATGAACAACTCCTCCACATATCGCCCGCGCTCGGCATACGCTCCGGATACGCCGCCGCAATTGCAGAAGCAAAAGGGCCCGAAGCAGGACTCGCTGTTCTCGATTCGATTGCCCCAGAAGCCGTCTCGCATTACCAACCCTACTGGGCCGTCCGCGCCCACCTCCTACAGCGCCTCGGCAAGTCCCGCGAAGCCGCCGACGCCTACGACCGCGCCATCGGCCTCTCCGAAGATCCCGCCGTCCGAGCGTTCCTGCTCACTAAACGCGGCTAGTTGTTCGGCTTGTCAGTTCTCTGAGCGCAGCGGTGATAAATATCTTCAACGGAGCTGCAGCCAGCGAAAAGCGCTCCTTCGTGCAAGATCACTCCTGATGTTCGACGGAACTTAGAGCAGGTCGGAGTCGCTCGGAAGGGGAACTTTGACGCTGCGTTACGCGAGTACGAAACGGCACATATCTTGTAATTTCACAGCTCGAATTACAGGCTCACTGTGGGAGACTTCAGGCCGCGCTTGCAGAGGTAGGCGTGCCAGAAGAGGCGGGCGGCGACGGCGCGCCAGGGGTGCCAAGGCACGCTAAGCGCTTCGAGTTTCTCAGGAGAGGGGCGTTTGCGGAGGCGCTTCACTTCCTGGACAGCAGTGGCGAGAGCGAGATCGCCAATGGGCCAGATATCCGGGCGGCGCAGCGCACTCAGAAGATAAATGTCGGCGGTCCAGCGGCCAATGCCCTTGAAGGCGACGAGCATTTTGTGCGCGGAGTCGTCCGGGAGGTCGTGAAGATAGCACAAATCGAAGTGGCGGCGTGCGAGGGATTCAGCGAGCAGGCGCGTGTAGAGAGTTTTCTGGCGACTGAAACCGATTCGCAACAATTTGGCGTCGCTTAATTGCAAGAATCCTTTGGGAGTCAGCGGCTTCACGGCCAATTGCAATCGGT
The DNA here is from genome assembly GCA_035280045.1 of Candidatus Acidiferrum sp. GTDB lineage: Bacteria > Acidobacteriota > Terriglobia > Acidiferrales > UBA7541 > Acidiferrum. The sequence continues at coordinate 24,624 of DATEGP010000072.1, read as the reverse complement.
CGAAAGCCGCTTTTGCCGAAGCCAAAGAAACCTGTTGCTCGAGAATAATGTAAACAAGCGTGGGAAATCCCGGTTCGCGCACCCACAACGACGGACGCCCGTAAGTCTTTACCACGCCTGCGAGATCGGCATCGCGCCGCGCCAATTCGCACACGCGGTCGACAAAAATAGTTTCCGTGAGGGGCGTCAAATTCACTCCTTTTTGAGGATGTCGTATCCATGGGGCGGAAACACAGTGTCGCAATTTGGGCATTGGCAGTCACCGTCGAAATTCAAAAGCATGTTCCCTAGCGCGATTTGCCCACGGAATATAGCGAGTGAACCGAAGAGACCTCGATAATCCTCCTCTGACCAGTCTTGCTTCAGACACTCTAAGCTCATAGAACTGCCCGCTTGAAGAGCGTGCTCGTAAGCATTCTTCAAGTCAGCGGGTATTGCGGGCGCCTGATTCGTGTGTCTTTGGGCTTCAATGCTCGAGCACAAAAGAAGGAAATCGATTCTTTCCTTTATAGGTTTTCCCAACCCAATGCCAATCACATGAGGGACCGCAGCGTATGAAGCTGTATAAACATCACCCTGATGGCAGAGAGCACTCCAGAGAGAGAACCACGGCTCCGACCGATAATCCTTCTTGGGTGGGGCTGTTTTTAGCTGCTCTAAGAGGTCGGGAATGTCATGTGCCGGACCATAGGCGTGCGAAAGTTCTTTCCAGCGCGGGCTCTGTAGCTCCAGCATTTCAGTCGATTAGTTTATCGCGCGAGAGGTCACTTCGCGCTGAAGGGCTTCGACGACTTCGGCGAGCGGTTTGGGGCCGAGGTCGCCTTTGGAGCGATGGCGGACGGAGACGGTGCCGGCTTCGGCCTCTTTCGCGCCGACCACCAGCATGTAGGGGGTTTTTTGGAGCTGCGCGTCGCGAATCTTCGCAGGCAGTTTTTCGTTGCGGTCATCGAGGTGAACACGCAAGTTGTGGTTCTTGAGCGTTTCGGCCACGTGCTTGGCGTAGTCCGCGACTTTTTCGCTGACGGGGCAGATTTCCACCTGCACCGGCGCGAGCCATAGGGGAAACGCTCCTGCGTAGTGCTCGATCAAAATGCCGAAAAAGCGCTCGACGGAGCCAAGCAGGGCGCGATGCACCATCAGCGGCTGATGCTTGGCGCCGTCTTCGGCAACGTATTGCAAGCCGAAGCGTGCGGGCAAATTGAAATCGAACTGCACGGTGGTGAGCTGCCACGGGCGGCCGATGGCGTCAATGAGCTTGATGTCAATCTTTGGGCCATAGAACGCCGCTTCGCCTTGAATTTTCTTGTACGGGATGTTCATCTTCTGCATGGTGTTGGCGAGCGCTGCACTGGCGCGGCGCCAGTCTTCGGGCTTGCCGGCGTAATTCTCCGGGTGCGCGGGATCCCAGTCGGAAAGCTCGACCTCAAATTTGTCGAAGCCGAAATTCTTCATCACCGCGAATGCAAAATCCACGCACGCCGCGACCTCCGATTCGATTTGTGACGGCATGCAAAAGATGTGGGCGTCGTCCTGCGTGAAGCCGCGCACCCGTAGCAAACCATGCAACACGCCGCTGCGCTCGTAGCGATAGACAGTTCCAAGCTCCGCGAGGCGCACGGGCAGATCGCGGTAGCTGTGCAGCTTGGACTTGTAAATTAGAATGTGGCCGGGGCAATTCATCGGTTTGAGCTGGTAATCGGCCTTTTCCACCTCGACCGGGCCGAACATGCTGTCCTTGTAAAAGCCGGTGTGGCCACTGGTTTTCCAGAGGTCGAGGCGCATGATGTGCGGCGTAAAAACAAGGTCGTAGCCGCGCCTGAGAAGTTCGTCGCGCAGCCAGTCTTCGACGATTTTGCGAATCAGACCGCCCTTCGGGTGCCAGAAAATCAGCCCCGGGCCGGCCTCTTCCTCGATGCTGAAAAGGTCCAGCTCGACACCGAGCTTGCGATGATCGCGGCGCTTGGCTTCTTCCAGGCGATGGAGATGTGCTTCCAGCTCTTTCTGCGTAAAAAACGCGACCGCATAGATGCGCTGAAGCTGCGGATTGCCTTCCTGGCCTTTCCAGTAGGCGCCGGCAACATTCATCAATTTGAACGCTTGAATGCGCTTGGTGGACGGAATGTGTGGCCCGCGGCAGAAATCGATGAACTTGCCAGTGGTATAGAACGAAACCATCGGCTCGGCGGCTTTTTCTTCCACCAGTTCGCACTTAAAAACCTGATTGGATTTTTTGTAAAGATCGAGTGCTTCAGGTTTTGGAATTAGCTTGCGCTCGTTCGGCAAGTCCTGAGCCGCCAATTCGTGCATCTTTTTTTCAATTTTGGCGAGGTCTTCCTGAGTGAAAGGCTCGTCGCGCAAGAATTCATAGAAGAAGCCAGTGTCTACAGGCGGGCCGATACCAAGCTTCACGTTGGGATACAGGTCCATGACCGCGGCGGCGAGGAGATGCGCCGCCGAATGGCGGAAGACGAAGAGCGCGTCGGGATCCTTCTCGGTGAGGATCTGGAGTTTTACGTCGCGCTCAAGCGGGCGCCGCAGGTCGATAAGCTCGCCTTCGCCATCGTTCGGCTGGGCCACGCGGGCTACGAGTGCCGCATCCGCGAGGCGGGGCGAAATGCCGCGCGCAATGTCCGCGGGCGTGGTGCCCTTGGGGACATCTTTGACGCTGCCGTCCGGCAATGTGATGTGAATCTGCTCCATAGGGCCTTCACACAAAAGAAGAAACATTAAGCTTATCGGCGGTGCTTAGCTGGGTCAAGGCAAGGCAGCGTAATAGCCAGTTCCCAATATCGCGCTTATCAGGCACTGACGGTCAGATTCTGCCGGGTTGCGATGCTTTTGGTGTTGAGCGGGGCCAAAATATCCACAACAACGTCATACATCCACCAACGGCCATAACCCCGCCAACCAAAAGTCCACAAAAGTAAGCGTCGGCATCATCGGGATCCCTTGCTACTGGTCCGAAGTGGCCCCACAGGTAACTGCCCGCGAGAAGCCCGCCGAATCCCAATAGACAAGCCATTATTAGGGAAAACAGAACTGCTGCTGCACGTCGACGTTGGAGATCGTTTGCCATCACCGCGTCTACATTCTAACGTGCAGTATGGTTACGTGTGTCAGGATTCGAACGTCCACTTGCCGCCGGCCATGGTGCGTTCCACGGGAATGGTGACGAGCGTAGATGGATTTTCTTTCAGAGGATCGCGGCCGAGAACGACGAGGTCCGCCAGCTTGCCAACTTCGATTGAGCCTTTAAGATTCTCCTCGTACGAAGCGTATGCACCGTTCAGCGTGCCTACGCGAATGGCTTCTTCCACAGTGATTTTTTGCTTCGGTCCCCATACGTTACCTTTCATGTCCGTGCGCGTCACTTCCGATTGCAGCGCCATCATGGGAATGAATTCGCCCGGCGGGTAATCCGAAGCTTGCGTGGGGCGAATGCCCGCGTCAATGAAACTGCGCAACGCGAACATGTGATTCAGGCGTTCGGCGCCGTAGTAGCGCATCTTTTCGCCGTGATAGTAGACGTAAGTGGAAAACGGCGTAGGAATGGCGCCGAGAGCCTTGATGCGCGCGATCAAAGAATCGTTCACCACCGTGCAATGTTCGAGCCGGAAGCGCGGATCGCGTCGCGGGTCCTCCTTTTGCAGGCGTTCGTAAACGCGCAGCGTGGTGTCTATAGCGACGTCCCCGTTCGCATGAGTCCCAATCTGCCAACCTGCCAAGTGCGCTTTACGGCCGTGGGTATAGAGTTCGTCTTCGGTCATAACCAAAATGCCGTAGTCATTCGGGCGGCCCTCGTAAGGCGCAGAGAGGCGCGCGGTACGCTCGGAAATCGAGCCGTCACAAACCAACTTGACCGCTCCGACGCGCACCCACTCATCGCCAAGCCCGGTGCGATCGCCCGCCGCAATCATCTCATCGAGAAAATGAAAATTGATGAAGCAATAGGCGCGATGCAGCAAATCTCCGGATTCGCGCGCGTCCTGATAGGCGCGAAGGTCCGTGGGAGTCCCCTGAGCCTCCGTGGCGGAAGTAATTCCCGTGCGCGCCATCATTTTGGAGATGAGCTTCACACCGTCGCGGTGATCGTCGCGTGTGAAATTTTGCGGGATGACTTTCTCGAAGAGGTCGTTGGCGCTCTCAGCAACGCGGCCGCTCAGCTTACCAGTCGCCGGGTCATGATCGATTTTTCCTCCCGGCGGGTCGGGAGTCTTCTCATCAATGCCGGCTTTGCGAAAGGCGAGCGAATTGGAATACGTGGTATGCCCTCCGCGATGCTGAATGTGTACGGGATGGTCGGCGACGGCGGCATCCAAGTCAGCAACTGTAAGCGGCCGACCTTCTTCTGTCTTGGTGTCGTCGTATTTGAAGCCCAGAACCCATTCGCCGTGAGGCGTTTTTGCGGCGCGCTCGCGGAGCGCGGCTTGAATCGCGGAAATCGAGCGCAGGTCGCAGTCTACCATGCGGAGGTGCATCAGGCCGGCTTCGGCGGGATGCGAATGCGCGTCAATGAAACCGGGAGTGACGGTCTTACCGCCAAGATCGAGCTTTCTGGTCGTAGCGCTGGCAAGATTCAGCACATCAGAATTGCTGCCCACAGCAAGAAACCTGTCGCGTGCAATCGCCACAGCCTGCGCCCGCGGGTCTTTGTCATTCACAGCGAGGATGTTGCCGTTATAGAGAATGAGGTCCGGCTTTTCCTGTTCGAGCGGAAAGAGCGAGAACGCAGCTAGTGTGCCGAGAAACTTCCTGCGCGAAGTTCCGTCATTCATGGCAATCCTTTTCGAGACACGAGAAGACTGCCGCGGATGCTACGACGGTCGATGCTCGCCGTCAATGCTTGGAGTTGCCATTATCATTGGGTGGCTCAAAAACGTTCAGTGTGGTCGCGATCCTCATCCTTCCGCTTCATGCCTTTGGCAATCCCGCGGACTTTTTTGACAGAGCGAGGCCGTTGTAACCGAATAGTGTCGTCCAAGATATCGGCTAACAGTTCTTCCCCCGGCCTTAACGCGAACTCTTCTCGGATTTCCCTCGGAATCGTGATTTGAAAGTTCGGCGCGATTCTGACATTCATGGCTATGCCCTCCGGGCCGATTCTAGTAATAGCAATTCTCGTGCCTATCGTCACATGGGATGGTCACAGCCCGCGGAGGAGCCTATAGAGTTCGTTGGCGGCGTCGAAGTCGGATTCCAACTCGCGCGAGGCCAGGCGTTCGCGCAGGTCGTCCAAGCGCCGCGCGAGAAGATCGAGGGCCGCAGAGAGCACTTCTTGATTAGTTAAGACGATGTCGCGCCAAGTGGCATAAGAACTACCGGCGAGACGAAGGGAATCTCGCAGGCCGGGGCCAGCAAGCGTGATGGGCAGGCCGTTTTCGTCGAGGCGATCGTACAGAAATCCCGCGAGCGCAACCGCAGCGAGTTGCGGCAGATGCGAAGTCAGTCCGACGGCGTAGTCGTGCTGTGTTGCACCCAGCCAGAGCGGGCGAGCGCCGATTTTTTCGAGGATTTTCACGAAAGCAGAGACACGAGGATCTTCTTGAGAGGGCGACGCGTCGATAAGTGCGTAGGTGTTGCCGCGGAAGAGGTCGGCGTCCGCGTGGGCGATCCCGGAGAGTTCCTTCCCCGCCATGGGATGTCCGGCCAGGAAAAGCGGACCTTTACCCGCGGGAAAAACCGCTTCCGCAGCCTCCGCAATGCGCACCTTCGTGCTGCAGGCGTCCGTGATAAGGGCATCCGCCGGAGCGTGCCGCGCGATCTCAGGAAGGAGATCGATCGTCGCAGCGATGGGCAAAGCAATATAAATCAGGTTGGCATTTTGTACTGCCGGAGCGATGTCCCTGTAGAAAGGCGCGTCAATGGCTCCGCGCGCATGCGCATCGCTAACGATTTCCTTACGATCCCAGCCCGAAACGAAAATGTCTGTAGTGTGCTTGCGGAGCGCCAGGCCGAACGAGCCGCCGATCAGGCCAGTCCCGAGAATCGTGACCCGCGAGATGAGGTGACCTGACGACATGGGTCAAGCGACGCGGCGGCCGATGGCCGGAGCGATGATGCGCAGCTCGGCCATCAGTTGCGTAAACGTGGAAGGTTCGAGCGACTGCGCGCCATCGGAAAGCGCGTGGTCGGGGTCATTGTGAACCTCGATGATTAGACCATCGGCTCCGGCGGCAACCGCCGCGCGCGCCATCGGCGGCACCTTGTCGCGGCGGCCCGTGGCGTGCGACGGATCGCCAATGATGGGCAGGTGGGAAAGCTTCTGGATGACGGGGATCGCTGCAAGATCGAACGTGTTGCGCGTGTACGTTTCGAAAGTACGGATGCCGCGCTCGCAGAGCACCACATTGTAGTTTCCGCCGGCCAAAATATATTCGGCGCTGAGCAGCAACTCTTCCATGGTCGCAGAAAGGCCGCGCTTCAAGAGAACGGGCTTGCGAACTTCGCCGAGCGCGCGCAAAAGGTAGTAATTCTGCATGTTGCGCGCCCCCACCTGGAACATGTCCACGTACTGCAACATCATCGGTATCTGCGAAGGATCCATGACTTCGCTGACGGTGCGAAGGTGGAACCGATCCGCGGCTTCGCGCGTGAGCTTCAGTCCCGGCTCGCCCATTCCTTGAAACGCATAAGGCGACGTGCGGGGCTTGAACGCGCCGGCACGAAGAATTTTCGCCCCTGCTTTCGCAACACTCTCCGCAACACAAAAGATCTGTTCGCGCGACTCGACGGAGCAGGGGCCTGCCGCAACAACCACTTCCGGGCCTCCGATTTTGACGCCACCGCCCAGATCGACAATGGTGCCTTCAGGACGGAACTGCCGGCTCGCCAGCTTGAACGGCTGCGTGATGCGCATGACTTCGCGCACGCCATCGAGAAGCTCGAAGTCGCGATGATCGAAATCGCGATGCACCCCCACCGCGCCAAGAACGGTGTGCGACTCGCCCGTGGAGCGATGCACATTGAAGCCGCTGGCGACCAATCGGTCAATCACATGCTGGATTTGGGCTTCCGAGGCCCCTTCTTGCATCACAATGACCATAAGAGTTCCGTTTCCTTCCCTGACAGGGTCAATCTACGCCCATTTCGATGTGAATCCGAAGTGCGGTGGCGAACCCGACAAGCGAGCGGCCCTGCCGCTTTACCAAAGTCCTTGCTAACCCAGACCGTGAAAACCGCTCATTCATTCCCTGGTTTGCCGCCCGAACCGTCGCGATGCATGGCGTCTCGCTCGGCGGCACGCGCCTCATCAATAATGCGTTCGAACAGCCGGCGAATCGCCGCGTCGGTCAGCGGCCCGGTATTGTTGCTCTCGGCGTTCGCCAGCACTTCGTTTTCGCGATCCGGCTGATACAGCGGAATCTTGGCCTCCTGCTTGAGCTTCCCGATTTCCAGCGCGCACTGCGACCGCTCGTTGAGAAGCTTCACCAGCTTCTTGTCGATTTCGTCGATGCGGCGGCGCCAGTCAGCAAGACTCATGGCACCGTGCCTCGCCATCGGAGGTCGTACAAGATTAGAAGTCCCGCGTTCATGGCGCCACCTCGCGCCTCGAGAGCCCGTGGCGCGCAGCGTCTTTCAAGGACCGGACTTTTTCACTTAAGACCGAAGCGGCAACGTCGATGGTGCTTGCCGAAACACCAGATTTCGTGGCCCTCTCAATTTCTGCGACGAGCGCCGAGCCAACCACTGCCGCGTCCGCAAGGCCGCCAAGAACCGAAACGTGTCCAGGAAGCGATATTCCAAATCCGACCGCAATCGGGAGACGTGTGACCGCGCGCGCGCGACGCAAGAGTGCTGGCAGATCATCAGGCAACGCGTCCTTTGCGCCCGTGACTCCCGTTCTTGAAATCAAGTACATAAACCCGGACGAACAACCAGCAATTTTTGCCAGACGCTCATCCGTGGAAGTAGGCGCACCAAGAAAAATGGTGTCGAGATGGTGTGCGGCCAGAATGCGGCGATAGTCGTCCGATTCTTCTGGAGTGAGATCCGTAGCCAGAACCCCATCTGCGCCCGCAGCTTCAGCGGCGCTTGCGAATTTTTCCAGCCCCATCTGCAGCATGGGATTGTAGTAGCTGAAAAGCACCAAAGGGACTTGCGAAGTCTGACGAATCCGCCGCACAAGCTCAAGCACTCTCGCGACCGTAGTGCCGGATTTCAGCGCGCGCTCCGAAGCTCGCTGAATCGTCGGCCCATCGGCCAGCGGATCGCTAAACGGCACGCCCAGTTCGATAACATCCGCACCCGCTTCAGCAAGCGCGAGAACAAATTTCAGCGTCGCGTCGAGCGTAGGGTCGCCCGCGGTGATGTACGCGACGATCCCTAGTTCGCCCGCTTCTCGCAGACCTCGAAACCGTTCGTGGATCCTCTTCTTCAATTCACGCCTTCATAGGAAGTGTTAACTCGGCTAGAAACGTCAATAATGCCATGTACATGTGTCGACGTCTTTCGCTTCTTCCCATCTTCCGGCATTCCTCACCAAGAGATGATAGCCGCCCCACCCGCAGAGGTTGCCGCAGAGGTAGTTTTCGTAGGCGATGGCGTGAGTGTGACTGGCGTCAAACCCCACGGGCGAGAGATAGAAAGTCCCGCTGGAAGTCTTCTGCGAATTATCTGTTCCCGTTGCAAGCGGCTGCCTGACGCCAGTGCCGGTGATTCGCGTTTCCCCTGCAAGATCGTAGGACACCCGCGTCGTAAATTTTCTCCTCAGCACGAGCGCCCTTCCTGCCCTTCGCTCGTAATCATTCGCGGCATCGCGGAATTCGTCGGGGACTTTCATGCAGTCCTCCAAAGAATGCGCCCCGCTCACGGATTCCACATGCGTCACCATGTTGATTCGAATACCGGAGGCGTGCGCTTGCTGGCTCGCGCTGTCTAGCAGCATCGAGAGCACCGCGTACCCTTCCGCATCGTCGTAAACGCCCGCATTCGCCGGGATGTGATTCTGCACTCTCTCATGCGCACCACAACCGCAAAGCACGACGCTCGCTATCAGTGCAATTGGAAGGTGGATCTTCATCGCCGTCTGTGTCTGGAAATAGTACACCACCAACCATTTCGTTTTCTCGCGTGTTTCCCGGGATCGCCGATCGCCAAACCGGCGTCTTCACGCGGGACTTAGAGCAGGCGGGAATACGTATCCATGTCCTTGTCGCCGCGTCCCAAGAGGTTCAAGATCGAACCTCGGTCTTGTGCCATCCACTCGCATCTTGGCGATCCCTGAGTTTCTTTCCAACCTTGTTTGTCTTTCGTCAACAAATGGTAGGCGCCGCTGGCACACATGACCCCGCAGTATGCGCTCACATACGCGATGGCATGCGTTTTGGTCTGGTCAAATCCTACGGCGGAAACAGTGAAAAAGACTTTCCCGACGAAGCTCTCTTCCAACTGTTGTTCACCTGGTGCAGCAGGAGCGGGTCGGACATCCGGTCCTTCAGTCAGCGCATGCTCCACCTTTATAGAGAACTTGTCAGTCAAACGCATTCTAGATTTGCTCCGTTCTCCAAAATCTTTCGCGGCAGACTGAAATTCTTCAGGAACCTTCAGACACTTCTCCGTGTTTAGCCATTCCTCTTTCGAGGCTGTAACGGCCAAAATGTCGATCGAAGAGAGCTTGGCCTTAGTAGTGGCCTTCTCGAGCAGAAAAGACAGAACCGCATAGCCTTCGGAATCGCCGTAAACAGGCTCTTTGGGCACCGCAGGATTTGCTTGCGGGGCACAGAGCGCCGACGAACAACGCAGCACAAAGAAAATGACGGAGAAAACTGCGGCTTGACGCGCCATGAAGAATCTATCGGCACTCACATAACCCATAGCTGAACTCTCTTCAGTTCGATTCGGGTAGGAACTAGTCTGCCCAATATTGGCTGTACGTATCCATGTCTTTGTCACCCCGGCCCGAGATGTTGAGGATGACCAAATCGTTTTTCGTCAGTTTTGGTATCCGTTCGACAAGTCCCGCAATCGCGTGCGCCGACTCCAACGCAGGAATGATGCCTTCAGTCCGCGCGAGCAATCGCGCCCCCTCGAGCGCCGCTTGGTCTGACACAGCTGAATACTCTGCACGTCGCTGGTCCGCAAGCCAGGCATGTTCTGGACCAATCGCCGGATAATCCAGACCCGCGGAAATCGAATGTGTCGTGGCAATTTGCCCGTCTTCGTTTTGCAAAACGTAGGTGTACGTGCCCTGAAGAACTCCGGGACGCGCACCAGTGAAGCCTTGATGAGCCGCAAGCCGCGCGGCGTGCTCCCCAAGCTGCCCGCCGCGGCCACCGGCTTCGATGCCAATCATCTTCACGCTCGCGTCGCGCAAAAATTCATGAAACAGCCCAATCGAGTTCGACCCGCCTCCGACGCAGGCAACCAAATGCGTCGGCAAACGCTTTTCTGCCGCCAGAATCTGCTCGCGCGCTTCGCGGCCAATCACCGAGTGAAAATCCCGCACCATCACCGGATACGGATGCGCCCCCAGCACGGAACCAAGCAAATAATGCGTCGAGCGCACGTTTGTGACCCAGTCGCGCATCGCCTCGTTGATGGCGTCCTTCAGCGTTCGGCTGCCGGATTCCACTCCAACCACTTGCGTACCCAGCATCCGCATCCGCGCCACGTTCAGCGCCTGCCGCGCCATGTCTTCCGTGCCCATGTAAACAACGCATTCCAGCCCCAGATGCGCAGCGACCGTTGCCGAAGCCACGCCGTGCTGCCCCGCTCCGGTTTCCGCAATGATGCGCGGCTTGCCCATCTTTACGGCGAGCAGCCCTTGCCCGATCGCATTGTTGATTTTGTGCGCGCCGGTGTGGAGCAAATCTTCGCGCTTCAAGTAAATCCGCGGTCCGCCGAGTCTCTCCGTAAGCCGCGACGCAAATTGCAGCGGCGTGGGACGGCCCGCAAAATTCTTCAGCAAGCTCTGGAATTGCGCCTGAAACGACGCATCTGATTTCGCCGCTTCGTACGCCCGCTCCAGTTCAAACAGCGGCACCATGAGCGTTTCCGGCACATACCGTCCCCCATAAGGACCGAAACGCCCCGGCGCTGTAACAGTTGACTGAACGATGGTTCCCATGATTCCCTGCGGAGACTTCCCTTGAAAAAGTTACTTCCGTTCCGCGCGCCTCACTTCTTTTATAAATTCGCGCAGCAAATCGTGATCTTTCTTGCCCGGACTCGATTCCACCCCGCTGGCCACGTCAATCCCATACGGGCGCACGATACGCACCGCCGCGGCCACATTCTCCACCTTTAGCCCACCCGCCAGAATAATACGGTGCTTCAACGATGCGCGGCGCGCCACATCCCAATCCGTAGTTCGGCCCGTACCACCATATTGGTCGGTATGTGCCGCGTCAAATAAAAAGGCAAAGGCACGAGAATATTCCTCAAGGGTGGTAATCGGAAACTCGGGTTCCACGCGGAAGGCTTTGATCACCGGCACTGTGGGAGCAATTTCAGCGACCATTTCGGGGGACTCATCGCCGTGAAGCTGCACAGCGTCCAAGTTGACCGAGCTTCGCAAGATAATTACATCCGCCGGCAGCCGGTTCACGAAAATCCCTACCGTTTTCACCCTCTTCGGCAGCTTCGCTCGGATCTCCGCAGCCCGCTCCTCTGAAATCTGCCGCGGGCTCTTCTCGTAAAAATTGAATCCGAGCAGATTGGCGCCAGCCTCGATGGCGGCCTGCGCATCGGCGGCGCTGGTAATCCCGCAGATCTTTACGCGAACCATCTTGCCCTATTTCCCCTGAGCCGCAGCGCGACCGAGAAGCTCCCCGAGAACGGCTGCCGGATCGGACGAAACCATAAGCCGCGTCCCCACCAGGAAAGCGTCAAACCCGGCGGCGCGCAGCTTCGCTAATTCCCCGTGAGTGCGGATGCCAGATTCGCTGATGGCAATGCACTCCTCGGGAATCGCCTCAATCAACTCGAAAGACGTGTCTGTACGAATCTCCAGAGTTTTCAAGTTGCGATTGTTCACACCGATGATCCGGGCTTCCGCCGTCAGCGCCCGGTCCAGTTCCTCGCGCGTGTGGACCTCCACAATCGGTTCCATTCCCAGTTCCCTGCCCAGCGCCAGCAACTCCTTCAACAAGTCATCCGGCAGCGTCGCGACTATTAGCAGAAGACTGTCGGCGTCGTTCGCGCGCGCTTCCCACACTTGCCAAGGATCGAAAATGAAGTCCTTGCGCAATACGGGAAGCTGTACGCTTTTTCGCGCGTCGCGAAGGTTCTTGAGCGAGCTGCGAAAAAATTCCGGCTCCGTAAGCACGGAGAGCGCCGCGGCGCCAGCGCCTTCCAGGGATTGCGCCAGCGCGACGGCGTCAAACGGCTCGCGCAAAACGCCACGGCTCGGGGAAGCCGGCTTCAGCTCGGCCATTACATTAATCCCCTCCCGCGAAAGCGCGCCGGCAAAATCGCGCAACGGCGAAGCCGCCTGCACGCCATACCTCAGCGCCGTTTCCGGCAGGACTTTCTTCCGGTGTTCGACTTCGGCGCGCCGCGATTCCAGGATGCGGTCGAGCACCGTTCCGCTGTTCGCCTGAGCACACATAGGGGTATTTTTTGTATCCTAGAGAGGAGGACGAAGAGAGTCAAATTATGGGAGCCGAAGAATTAGAGGGATTCATGAGTAAGACAGCAGGATATGTTGAGATCTACAGCGCTTTGCTGACGGATATCGCGGAGGAAGCGGAAACAATCGCCATGCACTACTTTCGCTCCAACGAGCTGCGCGTGGAGAGAAAAAGCGACGGCACCGCGGTAACCGCCGCCGACCGCGCGGTGGAAGAGATGGCCCGCAGCAAAGTGGCGAAGAGCGGTCTCGTCCTGGACGTGTTGGGCGAAGAAATGGGCGGAAGCAACGCAAAATCCGCGGCCAGCGCCGGGCGCGCGCGAATGATCATTGACCCCATCGATGGCACGGAAGAATTTTCGCGCGGCATTCCAACCTTTGGAACCCTCATGGGCATCGAGGAAGACGGCGAAATCGTAGCCGCCATGGTCAGCGCGCCCGGATTGCGCTCGCGCTGGTGGGCTTATCGAGGCGAAGGCGCCTACCGCGACGGGAAGAGACTTCACGTTTCCAACGTAGACAAGCTGAAGGACTCCATGGTGTTCACTACCGGCACGGGGCCAAGCAAAAACGCCGCTGACCAGGCAAAAATCCGCAGGCTGCTCGACGCCTCGCGCAACAGCCGTTCGTTTGGTGGATTCTGGCAACACATGCTGGTGGCCGAAGGCTCAATCGAAGCCGCGCTGGATTGGACGTCAAAGCCCTGGGACCTTGCGCCTTTGGGAATCATCGTCGAAGAAGCGGGAGGCCGCTCCACAAACGCCAATGGCGAGCGCACCATTTACACCGGCCAACTCATCAGTACAAATGGCAAGATTCACGATGAGGTTCTCAAGCTCTTGCAGTGAGGAACTAAAGTGGTCAGGACCAAGCGAGTCTACGAACCGGCGGCAAAGGAAGATGGTTACCGCGTGCTCGTGGACCGCTTGTGGCCCCGCGGCATGAAAAAAGAGGCCGCGAAAATTGATTTGTGGATGAAAGACGTTGCGCCAAGCGACGCGCTGCGCAAGTCGTTTCATCACGACGCGATGAAGTGGCCCATCTTCGAGAAAAAGTATCAAGCCGAGCTAAAAGACAAGAAAGACTCGCTCGCGGAATTAAGAAAACTGGAAAAGCAGCACGGCACGCTGACCCTCCTATTCGGCGCCCGCGACCCGGAGCACAATCAAGCTATTATCATCGCTCAGGTCCTCAAAAAGAATTGACCGATGGATTGTTCCAAGCCAGGCGTGGCCTTCCTGGATTTGCGGGAATCGTTCTCCAAATTGGCCGTTTCCTCCGTTACGTGCCACACTTAGGCTTTCTTTCGCAAAACGACAGCCTTGCCTCGTGGAGGACCTATGGACCTTCGAGCCCAAACGCAAAAAGCCGAGCAATTCCGAAAGTTGCACCACGGCCCGCGAATGCTCGTGCTGCCGAACGCGTGGGACGCAGTAAGCGCGCGAATCATCGAGGAATGCGGGTATCCCGCCATCGCTACCAGCAGCGCCGCCGTGGCTTTTTCGCTGGGCTATCCCGACGGCCAGCGCATTTCGCGTGACGAAATGCTGGACATGGCCGGACGCATCGCGCGGGCGGTGAACCTTCCGGTGACGGCCGATCTCGAAGCGGGCTACGGCACGACCGCTAACGACATGGCGGAAACCGTGAAAGCCGCGGTTGCCGCAGGCGTCATTGGAATGAATCTCGAGGACATCACGGGTGATGATGAGAGCTCATTCGTCGACCTTCCTTTGCAAGTGGAAAAGATTCGCGCCATCCGCGAGACCGCAAAATCATTGGGCGTTCCGTTTGTGCTCAATGCGCGCACCGACATCTATTTAACGCCCATCGGCCCGGAAGCCACGCGCTTCGAGCGCACCGTGGAGCGTTTGCGCGCTTACCGTGACGCCGGTGCGGATTGTCTTTTTGCCCCCTGCCTTTACGACCGCGAAACCATCGCCAAGCTGGTGAAAGCCGTCGAAGCTCCGGTCAACATTTTGGCAAATCCGGCATGCCCTCCGATTCCCGAATTAGAGAAAATAGGTGTGGCTCGGCTGAGCGCCGGCTCCGGCGTCATGCGCGCGGCCATGGGCCTGGTCCGAAGAATTGCAAAAGAAATGCAGGAATCCCGCTCTTGCGAGATGATGTTCGCGGGAACCATTCCTCACGCCGAATTGAATCGTATGATGATGCGCCGCGCCAGCGAGGCCAATGCCTGAAGCAAGCTCTTCCGTTTGCGCGTTGAGCAGCCATGTGGAGTGCGGCGGCTTGCTGCCGCTTTTCTTCCTGCCAGCGGTTCCAATAAGGGCAAAGACGTATTTGTTGCATTTCATTAAACTGCTAGGGCATGCCTGAAACCTCTGCCCAGCTTCTCGTCTTGAACGAAGAAATTGTCGCCTGCCGCAAATGCCCGCGGCTCGTGAAGTATCGCGAAAAGGTCGCCCGCGAAAAACGCCGTGCGTATCGTAACTGGGACTACTGGGGCAAGCCGGTCCCCGGATTCGGCGACGCTCCGGCGCAACTCCTAATTCTCGGCCTCGCTCCCGCGGCTCACGGAGCGAATCGCACCGGCCGCATGTTCACCGGAGATCGCTCCGGCGATTTTCTCTACGCTGCTCTGCACAAAGCGGGGCTCGCAAATCAGCCCACCTCCCTTCATCGCGACGACGGTCTCCAACTCAACAACGCCTACATCGCCGCAACGTGCCGCTGTGCTCCACCGGAAAATAAACCTCTCCTGCGAGAAATTCTGAATTGCCGCAATTATCTCGAGCGCGAGATCGAAATTTTGAAGCCCAAAGCAATCCTCGCGCTCGGCAAAATCGCCTGGGACGGCTACCTCGACATCCTCAAACAGCGCGGCGTGATTGCTTCGCGCGCGCTCTACAAATTCGCACACGGCGCCGAAGCCGAAGTTGCGCCCGGAACACCGCGCTTGTTTGGTGTCTATCACCCAAGCCAGCAAAACACGCAAACTGGCCGAGTCACCCCCGCCATGTACTCCAAAGTCCTTCTGCACATCCGCGAGTTCCTCGAAAAATAGCCTCCTTCCGCTTGCAATCAAGATCCTCAAGTGTCGGCCACGCCCTGCGGCTTGGCGATGGGATTTGCCGACACTCCCCGAATTCGCTGTTTATGCACCAGGGAAAGTCCTCGCTAAGCGCAAGTATTTTCAACTACTTACAACTCCTCAGAACGCTTGGCTTCTGGCGCCGCAACTGCAGTAATCGCTCTGACGGAGAAATATCCCATTGGAGGGAAAACATGAACCATCTGAAAGTCCGAACCTTCTTCGTCAGCGCTTCCATCCTTGCCATGGCATTGAGCGGCGCCGTTACCTTGCACGCACAAGAGCCTCCTCAAGAACCACCCAGAGGGCCCGCCGCCCAAGCTCCCGACCAACAGCGCCACCGCGCCGACGGCGAGCGCCACGGTTTGCCAATCGAAACTTTTGCGGTCACTCCCGGCACCAAATTCCTGGTCAGCCTGCAAGAAGAACTGAGCAGCAAAGGCACGCAAGAAAACGCCGTGTTCAAAGTGAAGACGCTCGAGCCGCTTGAAGCAGGCAACGGCATCTATTTGCCCTCCGGCGCGGAAATCGTCGGTCACATCAGCCGCGTCGAATCTGCTGGAGTCGCAGGCCGCGCCAAACTCTGGCTGACTTTTGACGAAATTCACACCAAATTTGGCGACCTGCCCATCGTCGCCGAAGTCACCAGTATCCCCGGAGATCACAGCGTAAAGCCTGTGCCGGAAAAGGAGGGTTTGATTCAAGGTCACAGCAGCACGCAGCAAGATGCAGCAGCCGCGGCAGCCGGAGGCGCAGCCCTCGGTGCCGTGAAAGGCGTGAAAGACAAAGACAAAAAAGAAGCCGCTGAAGGCGCCGCTCTCGGAGCCATCACCGCCTACTTGATGGAATCCGGTCGCGGCCACGAACTCAATCTCCCCAAAGGCGCAAAGCTCGAACTCGAACTCGAACGCACCTTGTATCTCGTGAAGGAATAAGCAAGAACGAAGAGTCTCCGATGTTGAGCGTTCAAAAACTGGGCTTCCTTGTAGCAATGATTGCGGTGCCGCTGACGCTGAACGCTCAGGTAATAAGAATCCGCGTGATCAATGCCAGCAATGGGCGTCCCATGCAGCGGCAAAACGTCTCGCTTACTCTGTTATACACAAAGGACCAGAAGGCTCCGCCAAAGTACGACGCCAATCTGCGTTCAGAAACTGACGCCAGTGGTGAGACTCAATTTCATCTTCCCGAACCTGCTCCTGTCCATTTCTCTGTTAAGGTCCGTCTAACCTCAGAATACTGGCACTGCATGTGCCTGGTCATCGGGGACACGCAAGACCTGATTCAGAAAGGCCTTGTCCAGCCTGCTAGCAACAACCCCGCAGCACCGGATACAAAACCGAAGCGAGAGCCGGGAGTAGTTTTGTTTCTCGCCCGACCATTCACGTTCTTTGAACGCCTTCTTTATCCGCTGATGAAAGAGTAGGCGAATATTTGTTGACGTCCAGCGGTGTTGCTCCGGCCGTTTCGTGCTGAGTGTGCAACCCCCATGCCTCCTCGAACTGTCCGACTTGGCAACGCGGCGGAGCCTTGCTAGATTCAAAGAGTCCAGCAAGATAGTCCGAGACCGATTCACCTGAGAAAGCCCGTGAGAGGCTAAGACCCATGCCGGATGAAACCCGTGCGGCCGTGAGGGCCGCCGTTGAAACCCTGGAACGCAAAGACCGCATACTCATCGTCGAGGACGAAGACAACGCGCGCAAGGGCTACGAGCAACTGCTCCAGCGCTGGGGCTACGACGTCTTAGGCGTTGGTTCCGCGGAAGAAGTTCTCGCGAAATTCGCCGGCTACCAGCCGGACACGCTGATTGCCGACGTCGAACTCCCCGGAATGAACGGCCTCGACCTCCTCAAGCAATTGGGCCCGGACCTCCAGGACGTGCCCGCAATCATCATCACTGGCAAAGGCAGCGAAGAGCGCGCCGTCGCCGCGATCGAAGCAGGCGCCTTCTGGTACATCGAGAAGCCTCTAAAGGGTCCGGTGCTGCGCGCGCTTCTTGATCGGGCCCTCAGCAAAGCCCGCGATTCCCGAAACCTCGCGGTTCTTCAGCGCCAACTTCGAGAAACCGGACGCCTCGGTGACCTTGTCGGCGCCACCAAGCCGATGCAGGATGTGATGCGCATCGTCGAGATGGCCGCGCCAAGTTCCGCTTCGGTCTTAATCACCGGGGAAACCGGCGCCGGCAAAGAAATTGTGGCGCGCACCGTTCACCGCCTCTCGCCACGTGCCAGCGGCCCGTTCGTCGCCATAAACTGCTCCGCAATCCCCGAATCGCTGATGGAGAGCGAAATTTTCGGCCACGAGCGCGGCGCATTCACCGGAGCCGCCGAGCGCCGCATCGGCTGTTTCGAGTTAGCCGACGGGGGCACTCTGCTCCTCGACGAAATCGGCGAAATGCCCGCGCCCACGCAAGCCAAGCTTTTGCGTGTCCTAGAAGACCGCAAAGTGCGCCGCCTCGGCAGCAAAACCGAAACGCCGATCGACGTGCGCGTAGTCGCCGCCACCAACAAAGATCCTGAGCAAGCCGTCGGCAGTGGCCAGTTGCGCCAGGACCTCTACTTCCGCCTGAACGTCTTTCACATTCACTTGCCGCCGCTCCGCGAACACAAAGACGACATTCCTCTTCTCGTCGAATACATTTTGCGCGACGTTAACGCGAAGCACGGCAAGCACGTCCGCGGCATCGGCGCCGAAGTGATGGACATTTTCATGGGCCACACCTGGCCCGGCAACATCCGCGAATTGCGCAATGCTCTCGAGCGCGCCGCCATCATGTGCGACAAGGACCTCATCACTCGCGCTTGCCTCCCGCCCGAATTTGGCAAAATCGCCGCGAAAGGGCCAAGCGATCTCTCGACCATGAAGTTTCCCATCGGCACCACTGTGGACGCCATGGAGCGCGAGCTCATTCTGCAAACGCTCAGCGCCACCGGAAACAACAAAACCCGCGCCGCCGAACTCCTCGGCATCAGCCTAAAAACGCTTCACAACAAGCTCAAGGAATACGGCACCGACCGCCCCGAGTCGGAATAAGAGCCTCCACACGAAAAAGAAAAAGGGCGGGAAGCTGGAGCCTCCCGCCCTCGAATTGTGAGTCAGTGGTTTACAGAGGCAGAACGTTGGAAGCCTGCAGGCCCTTGGGGCCGCTGACTACCTCGAATTCCACGGCTTGCCCGTCGTTGAGGGCGCGGTAGCCGTCCGCCTGAATGGCGGAGAAATGGACGAAAACGTCCTCGCCGCTCTGGCGTTGGATGAAACCAAAGCCTTTGCTGGCGTTAAACCACTTGACTGTACCTTGTTCTTTCAAGATGTGTTCCTTTTCAAATAAAAGCTATCTGGTGCACTCTTTCCGAGGCCACTTGCGAGGTGAACCGCGCGTCTTTCGCTGATTCCGGCGACACCGCGGTAAGGCGGGTGGGAAACAAAAAAGCCGCAGGTTGAATCCTGCGGCGCTTTAAGACAAAAGGCGAAACAAGAGCAACAAACGCAAATACAGTGTAACACAGGATCCCGGAACACGCAAGGTGTTGCGCTTCGTCAGTTTATCTATGCATTCTCGACCCGCACGTCGCCAAATTTTCGGAAATCCTCGTCGAACGTGGCAACCGGCGTGTCTCCGGCATTTGCGCTCGCTGCGATCAAGCAGTCCACAAAATGAACCTTCGTTTTCCGATAGCGGTCTAAGGCGTCCAGATGCATCGAATTTTCCCTGATCTCGACGCCGGGGCTCGAGATCAAAGTGGCAAGCGCCGCCGCGATGTTTGCGCGCGGATGCCGGTAGAACGACTCCAGCACAAATACGCATTCCGCCAGGACGGCAGACAACACGAGAATCTCGACCTCACCGCGATCGCACGCCTCGAAAAGCTTTCCTGCGGCCTTCGCGTGCTTTTCGTGGTCTTGTACCAGGTAGCGGACAATCAAATTGGTATCGACGAGCCTTCGCTTGGCGTTCATCGGCTACCCCGCGCGTCGGAGGGCCGCCTTCGCAGCGGCTTCACGTATTTCGCCGAAACTCATCTTTTTGCCTTTCTTACTGACCAGCGCACCCTTAAGGGACCGCGTGCCGGGATGCACGCGGATCGTGACAGCGTCTGTTTGCACCTCGTACTGGAGCCTGTCGCCAGGTTTTATTCGCAGCGCCTTCCGAATCTCCCCTGGAATGGTGGTTTGTCCTTTCCGCGTTACCGTAGAATGTGCCATGGAACTTCTCCTTACTTTAGGTCCTCTCCTTACTTCTCTATCATGCCTTACCTAGCTCTCACTGGCAACCACCTCAAAACTGTCATTCGGCTTCCTCTGCCGTTGCGGGGCTGCATACCCCGCCTCATCGAGCACTCTCTGCTCGATGAATCCTGGCTGGTCGTTAAACTTGCCCTGTTCATCGTGAGGATTGCCGCACGCTGCGTTATCAGGCAATCAATCCACGTATAAGCCTTTTAGGTCTTCTTTTAAGAGTTCGTAGGGATCGCCTCTTTCTTGAGGGAGCAATTCGGGGTAATTCCGCTCCAGCCAACCGTAGAACTTCAAAAGGTTACTCCCGATGCGTCCTCCGGGAGGAATCCGCTCGACAAATAGCCTGCGCACTTCTTTTCTGCGTGCTTCGTCTGCGCCGGCTTTCTTGGGCCGTGCCATGCGGCAAATTCTACTCAATGGCTGGCTTTGATTCTATTTGATTTACTCAGGTAGACTCGGCTGCCTGTTTTCCATCCTTTCAACAAAGGGGAAACAACAAACCAAGACCCAGGTTTACAAACCAAACTTAGGGCACTCCCGTCTGCAAGTCCTTTGTTTGCCTCAAGCTGCAAGGGTTTTTCCACACTCAGAATGCTGCGAATGCCAAGATCATCCTTCGGCGCAGACCATCAGGCTAGAAAAGCTTGTTTACGCCCACCTGTACGTTAGTACAGTTCACGCGGATTTGGTCGTGATAGCCTTCCTGCGCCTAGCTTCATCCCCCCAGGAGAAGTCTATGGCTTCCGTGTTCGATATGCGGAGAATGCACTACGCGCTAGAGAAATTCAGCGATTTCATTCGCGGTTCCGGTACTGGAGCTGAGTCAGCTTACGCCACCATCCATGCCACGGGTGTCGTCGACAGTCTTTGCGCCTTCGAGGAGAAGCTGCAAGCTCACGGCACGCGAGCGGATGACATCGAGTTTTATCTAGGGACAGCGATCTACGCAGCTTCCCAGTTCCAGGCGTATGTTACGGGCGAGAAGAGCGATATCGCCAATCCGAACGCCGCTCGCGTGTACCGGGATTTTCTTGAGGCAAAAATCGAAAAACTGCACCTACTGGAGCGGGATATGGATTCCTGCGCCGACAACGCCATCGGAGGCGATTTGAGCAGCGGTTTGCTCTCAAAAGGGGCGGGTGCATAGGACCGAAGTCAAGACACCTCGGGCGCCGCACCCGTAAGTCCGCGCCTAACCAATTAAGCTCTGCGAAGAGTTAAAAATGAGGTAGAATCCGCTCGCCCACCTGCACTCGCACCCGGCCTCCAGCGAGTAATTCCTCAGTAGGAGGTCTTCATCCATGAGACTGAGTTTGCGTGCAAGTGTTTTAATTTTGACGTGCGCCAGCGTCGTAACCGCCCAAACAAGAGCCTCCGTTAAGTCCTTGCTTGCGTCTTGACTGCAGGCTGTCAACTGCCAACTGTTAACTGTAAAATAGGACGGAATCCGGCGCTCTCGCGCCGAAATGGAGTAGAGTCACGGGATGCAGCTGCGGCTGCGCACAAAATTCACCCTCGTAATGACCAGCCTCGTGCTGTTCGTCGTGGCGGTGTTGTCCGTCGTGTTTGCCGCGCAGCTTCTCGAACAATTGATCCGCGAAACCGACAAACGCGCTAACGACCTTGCCCAGCAGGTCTTCGTCCAGGCCAAACACGCGCTTACGGAGGCTGCGCAGCAGGGCTTGCGGCCTGACTCCGATTCTCCGAAAGACATGCACGATTACGTGCGCCTGGCGTTTGAAAAGAGTGGAGGCTTGCGCACTCAATTGAGCGCCGCCAGTGATAATCTGCTCATCTACGAAGTTTCGATAACCGATACCGACGGCCTGGTCTTGGCCTCAACGGACCAGAATCTACCGGGAGCGATTCTTGCACGTAGAACGCCTATCTCCCAGCTTGAGGCTCGAAGCTTTCTCCACCAGGTGGGGGTTCTCCTGCGCACTTTGAGAGGAGCCAAACAGGGCCCTCAATTGTTCGAAGTGGACTATCCCTTCGACAACGACAAAAAACCATTTGGAGAAGTGCGCGTCATCGTAACCACGGGCCTGCTCATCGAAGAGATCCAGTCAGGCTTGCGACGCGCAGTAATCATAGTATCCTTCGCCCTGGTGGTCTCCGCTTTGCTCGCGGCTTTGGTGAGCGGCATCACCCTGGCGCCCTTGCGCGACATTACCTTGCAGCTCGACCGCCTCTCCTCCGGCCAATTCGACGTGCCTTCCCTTGTAGGAAAGACCGCGGAAACCTCTGGTGACGAACTTGGCCTGATGAGCCGCAAAATCTCTCAGGTTGGCCAGCAGCTCCGCGGCGTGCACGAAATTTTCAGCACCATGCGCGAAAACATGAATTCCGTTATGGCGGGTCTCGAGGATGGCTTGCTTCTCTTCACGCGCGATGCGCGCGCCGTGATGGTCAGCCCCGCCGCGGAAAAATTTCTCGGCGCGCCCGCGAGCGAATTCCTCGGCCGTCGCGTCACCGACATTTTTCCCCCCGGCCATCCGCTGCGCGACGCGCTGCGAATCGAGGGCGACGAACTCAGCGAAATCACCGCGGACGCCGACGTCGAAACCAGCGAAGGTCCCAAGCGCGTCAACGTCAGCGTGCAAGCCATCCAGGAAGACGGCGAACGCATGGGAGCGCTCGTCACGCTGCGCGATCTCGATTCGCTCGAAAGCATTGACACGCAGCTGAAAGTCAGCGAACGGCTGGCCGCGCTTGGCCGAATTACCGCCGGCGTCGCGCACGAAGTAAAAAACCCGCTCAACTCCATGCGCTTGTGGCTCGAAAACCTGAAAGAATCCTTGGCCTTCGACGGCGAGAGCAGCTATGCAAGGCGCGGCACGCTCAACCTTGACCAGGAGATGGACCGGCACGCCGCGAAGCAAGCCGTGCAAGTCCTCGATAAAGAAATTGATAGACTTGACCAAGTCGTTAAACGCTTCCTGGATTTCACCCGCCCCATGGACGTGCGCCTGGAAGCCACGCAGCTCGCCGACCTCCTGAAAGAAGTCCTGGAAATTGCCAAGCCCCAGTTGCTGCAGTCGAACATTCAACTCACGACGCTCTTGCCCATCGATGTCCCGGAAGTCTATGTTGATCGAGCCCTCCTGAAACAAGCGGTTTTGAATCTTGTTCTAAACGCAGCGGAAGCCATGCCCAACGGAGGACAATTGCGCCTGATGCTGAGCCGACGCGCGGAAATGGCGGAGATTACCGTGGGCGACACCGGCAAAGGCATTCCGCCGGAAAATCAGCAAAAGATTTTTCAGTTGTTTTTCACGACGAGGCCGGGAGGAAGCGGAATCGGGCTGGCCAGCACGTTTCGAATTGTGCAGCTGCACAACGGTTCGATAGACTTTACATCGGAGGTTGGCCGGGGAACCACGTTTCGGATCGAATTGCCCCTCGCGGCCTAAATCGCAGAAAAAACATGGTGAACCCAGCTCAGTTCAGTGCTCGTTCCCGGCACTTGCTGCTCCACGGTAGCGGACCGCTTGTTGTATGCATGACCTGTTTTTCGCTGGCATTTTTGTCGGGCGGATGCATTGGTTTCTTCCATCGGCGCCCGCACGTCCAGTGGGCTACCGCGGTGCAAGTTCGGCCTCTGCCTCAGGCGCATACGGTCCCAACCGACGACCCTGAGTTCGACGCTCCGGTAATCAATCCAGATTTGGCGCCGCTCGCCGCCGTGATGGTTCCCATTCGAACCGCGCCGCCCCGGCCACACATAAATCCTGCGCCCGCGCCCGCTGCTTCTGCTCCCGCGGCTGACGCCGAGAAACCCGAAGCTCCCACCATCGCCGCGCAACTTTCGAAAGAAGAGTCTGCCGCGGCGCAGCAGGAAACCAATCAGAGCCTGGACATCGCGGACAAAAATCTCGCGTCCGCGCAGAACAAGAAACTGAACGCGGCGCAAAATGACCTGGTCTCCAAGATCAAGGGCTTCTTGAAAGACGCACGCGAAGCCGCGCAAGCCGGCGACTGGGCCCGCGCCCGCAACCTCGCCAAAAAGGCCCAAGTCCTCTCCGAAGAACTCGCCCGCTCGGTATAGCCCAGAAATCGAAAAAGGTAAATTGGAAAAGGGAAACTCGAAATTCTTAAGAGGTCTCGTCCGCCTGGTGTAGCGGCGACTTTACGTCGCCGTCTTTCTCCAAGAATCAATGTAGCGCCGGGCTTTCCCGCGATGTATGCGGGTCCCGGCGCCTTTTGCCGGGAAGCCCGGCATCTTGCCGTCGTCATCCCGCCTGCCTTGTTTACCCTGTTTGCGCCGAGCTGCGAGGGGAGCCTCGAAGGGAGACCGTCCGCTCTTTCCTTCTCAACGCCGATAGGCGTGTCACACTTTAGCCCAGCCCGTCAGGGCTGGGTAACCTGGCAAAAACAAATCTGAGCGCCGGAGGCGCGGCACGTCAGCTCGGCCCTTCGAACGCCCTCCCCGTCCTTCACTTCTTTACGACGTTGCTCCCTCCGGCCCGCTGCGTTTTTTCCTTGGTCGGCGACTCTTTCCATTTCTTTTGTTCTTCGCGTGTCCTACCCGTAAGCCAAGTCGCCAGTGCCTACGAGCCGCATCCAGGCTTCACCCATCTCCGAGGCTTGACCGCATATCGAACCCGGTGTCACGATGGAATCAGAACTGTTGAACCTCGATGATAATGTCCCCTTTTGTCCTCGATAGAAATGTCCCCTTAATAGGACCTCCGAGAGGAGGTCAGATTGGGGCGGACGGAGATGAGCAAGAGGGAGTTGGGAAGGGTGGAAGTGCTGGCGCGGGTGA
>DATEGP010000071.1:0-12405 GCA_035280045.1 Candidatus Acidiferrum sp. | reverse complement strand
AGGCGAGGGACGAAGTTTTGTTCTGACGTTTGCCGTGTACGCGAAAACAGAAAGTCTCAGACTGCCCAAAATTCGCGTAACGTGCCATTGAAAACACGCGACTTAGAGACGCGGGTAGGGGTTTTGCCTGTCATGGCACATTTGGGCACAGATCGCGCCCCAGAAACGCTCCTATTGCGTTTTGCGGGAGGAGTGGAGCGAGGACGCAGATGAACGCGGAAGCGGTTTTGTGGCGGTTCCAAGGCCTCAGGCGCAACGGAAGCGGCTGGATGGCCCGTTGCCCCGCGCACGCGGACAAGAATCCTTCGCTGTCCATCAATGAGGGCGAGGGGAAAATCCTGCTCAAATGCTTTGCGGGGTGCACCACGGAAGCCGTCTGCGCGGCCGCGGGAATCGAGCTCAGCGAGCTTTTCAGCGATAACGGTGCTCGGCCGCGAATCATAGCAGAGTACAACTACCCGGACGAAAACGGGAATCAGCTTTTTCAAGTGGTCCGTTTGGAACCGAAAACTTTTCGCCAGCGGCGGCCCGATGGTAACGGCGGATGGAAGTGGAATCTTGACGGTGTCCGTCGCGTCATCTACCGGCTGCCCGAAGCGCTCATGGCAAAGTCTGTACTGGTCTGCGAAGGCGAAAAAGATTGCGAAGCGGCGCGGGCCTTGGGCATCGTGGCAACGTGCAATCCAGGCGGCGCCAGGAAGTGGCGCGAGGAACACTCCGAGTATCTGCGCGGAAAACAAATCACCATCATCGCGGACGCGGACGAACCGGGCCGCAAGCACGCGCAACAAGTTGCTGCTTCTCTCGCCGGCAAAGCGGAATCCGTCAAGGTGCTGGAATTCGCCCACGCCAAGGATTTAACCGAATGGGTGGAGCGCGGCGGAACGCGAGATGCGCTTATTGAACAGATCCGCAACACAGTGGAATGGAAACCTGCGGAAGAAGCTCCTGTTAAGCAAGCGGGCGCCCGCTCGGGCGCCGTACTGCGCTGCTTTCGTGACATTGCGCCTAAAGCGCTCCGTTGGCTCTGGCCGGGACGTATCCCGCTCGGCAAACTGACGCTGCTAATCGGTGATCCGGGCCTTGGGAAGTCTCTGCTTACGGCGGACATCGCTTCACGCGTCACTCGTGGCACATCTTTCCCTGACGGCGCGACGTGTGAATCGGGAAGCGTAATTCTCTTGAGCGCGGAAGATGATCCCGCGGACACGATCCGGCCGCGCCTGGATGCGGCAGGGGCGGATGTATCTCGCGTCCACACCCTTGAAGCTGTGCGCGTGGAGCTAACCGACGGCTCGCTCGCCGATAAACCATTCAATCTCGAAACGGACGTCGCGGCCCTGGAAGCGGCACTTCGCGAATACCCAGGGGTGCGGCTCGTCGTGATTGACCCGATCAGCGCTTACCTCGGCGGCGTGGATTCCCATTCCAATGCCGAGGTGCGCGGAGTGCTTACGCCGCTCGCGACACTTGCCGCGCAGCACAACCTTGCAGTGCTTTGCGTAACTCATCTTCGGAAATCTGCTGGAGCAGTCGTTTATCGCGCCATTGCGTCAATCGCTTTCACTGCCGCCGCGCGTGCGGTGTGGGCGGTCGCTCCTGACCCGGAAGAAGCAGACCGCAGACTACTGCTCGCGGTCAAGCAAAACCTAAGTGCAAACATCGGCGGGCTGGCCTTCCGCGTTGAGACACAGGGTGCCGCGCCGCGTCTTGCCTGGGAGTCCGGTGCAGTGGCGTTGGCTGCGAACGATGTGCTCGGGGACGAGGTACAGCAAGACCAAAGCGAGAGACGGGAAGCAAAAGAATGGCTCGAAGATCTACTTGCGGACGGCCCCGTCGCAGTGAAGAAAATTCGGCAGGAAGCGACAGCTGCGGGACTGTCGTGGATGACCGTACGTCGAGCAAAAGACGCATTGGGTGTAGTTGCGTATAAGAGCGGTTACCAAGGCAAGTGGGAGTGGCGGCTCGATGATTCTCAGTCCAAAGATGCTCACGCTGTAGATACGCAGGTGAGCGACTTTGAGCAAGCTACTGAAAACACGAAATTTAACGGCAACGGCGCGGCCAAAGATGCTCACTCTAGGAAAGTGAGCACCTTTGACGCCTTCGCGGATGACAGCGAGGTGCTCCTATGACCCACCCAGCGGCCGAAATCTTGACGGAACTCCAGCAGCGCGGCGTGCTTGTTGTCGTTGACGGAGACAGGCTCTGTTTGAAACCGAGGCATGCCATGGACGATGCTTTGCTCGCCCGCGTGCGCGAGGCGAAACCAGCCATTCTAGAGCCCTGCGGAACCGGCCGGCCACGTGTTCCGCAGACTGCTACGCGCTTGAGCCAGGAATCTGGATTCACCGGCCCTGGACCCGATGCACAACAGTCAAACCGGAGCGGAGTGAACCGAAACACAGCGTTGCGGTGCCGTGCTGGCACTGTCAGGGCCAAAAACATGCCGCTGCATTACCTGCTCGCAGGGAAGTCCCGGGAACAGTGTCACTTGCGACGGAACAGGGCAGCTTATGAGTTGGACTCAATGAACGCCGTGTGCGAAGCGTGAAAGCGGATTGAGAGTTGAATGGCGAATGCGTTTCATATCGTCGGAGATAGCAATGAATCGAGGGCATTGCGCGTCGCGACGAATACCTGTAGTGTGTCGCCAAGGCAAGCCGAACCAACGAGCAAAGAAGGTAGCTCGATGGCGAGGCGCAGACATCAAACAGGGAGGATCATTGTACGCGGAAAGAACCCACCGGTATTCGTGGGGCGATGGAGAGAAGACGTGATCCAGGGCGATCAAACGATCCGGGTTGAGCGTTCGATGGTGCTTGGGACAGTTGCCGAACTGAAAACCAAGCGCATCGCTCAGCGGCTCCTTGACCCGATCCTGGCGAAAGTCAACTCTTTCGATTATCGCCCGAGTAAGTTCACGTCAGTGGAGAAGTTTGCCGATCTCTGGGAGACTCAGGTGCTCATTCATCAAAAGCCTTCCAGCGTGAAGGCGGCGCAGTCCCACTTGCGGACTTACATCCGGAAGCACCTCGGCAGGGTGCTCCTGCACGAACTCACGCCGCAAATCCAGCAGAACTTCGTCACGCTTTTGTCGCAGAAGGTTTCTCGCAAAACCGTGCTCAACGTCCTCGGCACCCTTGGGTCGATGATGCGCAGGGCAAAATTGTTTGGCTTCTGCACACAGGCGGTGTCGGCTGGCGAGTTGGCGCTTCCTACAGAGGAGGTGCGCAAGCAGACGCGGTTCTTCAACGGCGAAGAGGCTCGCAAGATCATCGAGCTTGCCACAGAGCCTTACCGGACCATGTTCGCAATCGCGGCCATGACGGGATTACGCCCTGGTGAGGTCATGGGGTTGCAGAAAGGCGACCTGGACTTTGACCAGCACGTGATTCACGTTCGGCGATCGTCCTGGCTTGGCCGCGTGCAGACGGTGAAAAGTAAAGCTAGCAAAGCACCCGTAGTGATGTCCGGGGCGCTCGCCGCGTTGCTCGGGGAATACCTGGCGACGTGGAAGCCAAACCCGGAAGGTTTCCTCTTCCTGAATAGCAGGGGCAGCACTTTCTCGCAGAACTACATCGTACAGAAGAAGCTCTGGCCTCTTCTGGACGCGCTGTCGATTCCGCGATGCGGGCTCCACGCTTTCCGGCATTGCCACGCGAGCTTGCTGCTAGACGTAGGCGCTAATCCGAAAGTCGCACAGGAACAGCTGCGGCATTCCGATGCCCGGATCACGCTCGGGATTTACGGCCACGTGATCGGTGACGCGCAACGTGATGCAGTGAACAAGGTGGGCGAGCTACTTCGGCCAGACGCAAAACTTTGCGCCCAGATGCGCCCAAATTGAGGATGAGCGGTGAGTAGATTCAATCACTTGCGGGTCGTAAGCGGTGGTTTCAAATCCCATCTCCCACCCCATTTCTTAAATGTACAGTTCACTGGGACCAGGCGAGCCACTGGGACACCCGCTTGGCGATCGTTATTTCCTCACCAGCAGCCACACGGCGAAGCAAACTAGAAAGCTGGGTCTTCGCTTCATGGACGTTCACCTACTTCATGATATTGATACGGGGCTGAGTCAACGAAACGAGTCAAGGTCGGCTCCTCAAAAGACTTGCGTGTTCAAGTTACACTGAAGCGATGAACTCTCTTCGCTGCCGCGGTGTGCTGTTTGACTTAGATGGCGTGCTGGTGGACTCGACTCCCGCCGTGGCGCGCGTGTGGGCGTGGTGGGCGCGCCAGCACGGATTCGACGCGGAAAAAGTGGTGCGAGAAGCGCATGGGAAGCCCAGCATCGCCACAATTCGGGAATTGCTGCCTAGCGGCAACCACGAATTCGAGAACAAAGAAGTCGAGCGCCGCGAAATCGAAGACGTCGACGGCGTAATTCCCTTGACCGGCGCGGTAGAACTGCTCCGGGCTACTCCGCCAGAAAAGTGGGCGGTTGTGACGTCCTGCACGCGCAGGCTCGCAGAAGTACGAATTGCGGCTGCCGGCCTCCCCAAGCCGAAAAATATGGTCACTTCGAACGATATAAGACACGGCAAGCCCGATCCCGAGCCGTATTTGAAGGGTGCGCAGATCTTGGGAGCAACTGGCGCAGAATGCGTGGTCATCGAAGACGCTCCTGCGGGAATCCGCGCGGGCAAAGCCGCTGGAGCGCACGTAATCGCCTTGCGAACCACGGCTAGCGATGAAGAGCTGGTGAAGGCAGGCGCCGACTGGATCGTGAATGACTGCGCCGAACTGTCTGTCGATTCTGCAAACAGCGGTGAAGCGATTTTGCTTCTGCGCCGTCGAACAAAATAGTTTCTTACTGCGCACAAACAGTTAGAATCCCAAGTCTTACTGAATCATAAACCCAGTTTGTTACAAGGAGAGAGCCCATGATCCGCCTAAGGAACATAGGTGTGTGGTTCACGATTGCGTTGTTTCTTGCCGTAGTGCCGGCAAACATCCGATCTCAGGAGAAAGACGCCAAAACCGGAGAGAAATCCGAAGCGCCTGCGGGGCCACCACCCAAGGAAGAATCCTCGGTTACCGACCACTCGATAAAAGTCGCCGGCCAAACGATTCCTTACAAAGCAACAGCCGCGACCACTCTCATCAAAAACGAAAAGGACGAGCCGACCGCCCTGATCTACTACACAGCCTACACGCGAAGCGACGTAAAGGACCTGAGCCAGCGCCCCGTGTCTTTTCTCTACAATGGCGGGCCGGGTTCTTCTTCGATTTGGCTACACATGGGCTCGATGGGCCCGCGGCGCGTCATGACCATCAATGCCGGCGTGACGCCCCCCGCTCCGTACAAGCTGATGGACAATCCCGATTGCTTGTTGGACAAATCCGATCTTGTGTTTATTGACCCCGTTGGCACAGGCTTCAGCCGCGCAGTCGGCAAGGCACAAGACAAAGACTTCTGGGGCATTGACCCCGATGTGAAATCTCTGGCGCAGTTTGTGTCCACCTACATCAGCCGAAACAACCGCTGGAATTCGCCCAAATTTCTGATTGGCGAAAGTTACGGCACATTTCGAAACGCGGCGCTCGCCAACTACCTGCAAAGCCACGACAACTTGTATCTGAACGGAATCGTCATGGTCTCCTCGGTTTTGGATCTCGGCACCATCTCTTTCTATCCAGGGCAGGACCTCGCCTACGTTCTTTACTTGCCCAGCTATGCTGCCACAGCTTGGTTCCACAAAACGCTGAAGGACCCGCCTGAGAATCTGAATGCCTTCCTCGATGAGGCCCGGAAATTCGCACGAGGCGAATACGCCGATGCCCTTATGAAAGGCGACGCGATCAGCAAGGCGGAAAAAGCCGAAATCGTCAAAAAAGTGGCGCGATTCACCGGACTGAGCGAGGACTATCTCGAAAAAGCCAACCTCCGCGTGCGCTTGTTTCAGTTCATGCAGGAACTCCAGCGCAACCGCGGGCTGACCACGGGCCGACTTGACGCCCGCTTTGCCGGACCCACTTACAATCTGATCGGCGAAGCCGCGGACTACGACCCACAGGACACGGCCATCAGCGGCGCATTCGTTGGCGCGTTCAACGGGTACGTCCGCGAAGAACTAAAATTCGGGCAGGATAAAGCCTACAAACCGGCGGCGGATTTCGGTCCGAATCGCTGGGACTGGAAGCACGAAGGCAGCGACTTTGGATTTTTCCCAGGATCACCCAGCGTCGTGCTGGACCTGGTGCAAGCCATGATTTCGAACCCGCGCCTGAAAGTGGAAGTCGAAGACGGAATCTACGACCTCGCCACGCCGTTCATGGAAGCCGAATACACCGTCGACCACATGGGCCTCCCAGAAAACATCCGCAAAAACATCTGGCATCAGTATTACGAAGCCGGCCACATGATGTACCTCCACGACGAAGACCTGGCCAAGCTCAAGAAGAACGTGGCCAATTTCATCGACACTGCGTCTAAACAATAAGCCGTTACTTTCAGGCAATTTCATAAACACCTTGAGAAGTTGACTTCCCTGTACCGTCTAGAATGGAAAGGCCGGGGGAAATATCTTCGGCCTTCGTAAAGACGGCTCGCCTCCTCTCATCGGGCCTCACAAGGATCACGTTCACCATGGGAACGCCTACTCCAACAATTCAGTCCCCGGCTGACCAGGCACCATCCTCCGCGCCTGCGCCTCAAAGAAAAATCCACACGGCGCAGCTCGTTACGGCCATGCTGAAGGCCAGCCCGCACGTCAGCGACCTGATTTTCTCTCCCGGGCGCGCTCCGCAAATCGAAGTCAGCGGCCAGCTTGTCGAATTGAAATACAAAGGGCTTGAGTGCCTTACTTCACAGGACACTCTCTGCATCGCCAATGACATCATGGGAAAGAACGAGACGCCCATCCGGAAGCTGGATCAAGACGGGGCGGCGGACCTCTCTTACGGACTCACTGGAGTGGCGCGCTTTCGCGTGAATATCTTCAAGCAGCGCGGGAGCTGCGCCATTGTCATGCGCGTTATCCCGGACCAAGTCCCGGGGTTCGAACTACTAAACCTGCCCGCAGCCTTGCAGGAAATTGTGGACCTGCGGAACGGGATCGTGCTCGTCACCGGCCCCACGGGATCCGGAAAATCCTCCACGCTTGCGGCCATTCTCGACAAGATGAATGCGGAGAAGGCTTATCACATCCTCACCATCGAGGACCCCATCGAATTCCTGCACCGCCACAGGAAAGCGACCATTCACCAGCGCGAGCTGCATTCCGACACGCCAAGTTTTGCGCTCGCTTTGCGCGCGGCTTTGCGGCAAGCGCCGAAGGTGATCCTTGTCGGCGAGATGCGCGACAAGGAAACCATCGAAATTGCCCTCGAAGCTTCCGAGACGGGCCACCTCGTCATGTCCACTCTGCACACCATTGACGCCTCCAAAACCATCGAGCGCATCGTGGGCGTCTTTCCGCTCAGCGACCAGCAGGCAATCCGCACGCGCCTCGCGAAGTCATTTCGCTTCATCGTTTCTCAACGGCTGCTGCCCAAAGAAAACGGGCGGCCGGATTGCCGCGGTGGAAATCTTGAAATCCGCCATGCGCACGCGCGAATACGTCGAAAAGGGGGAAGGCGAAGGTAAAACCCTCCTGGATGCGATGCGCGACGGAGCCACCGAGGGTATGCAGCATTTCGACGGAGAAATTGAAAGGCTGATTCGCTCCGGAGTCGTGGACTTCGAGACCGGCATGTCTTACGCGACGAATGCGGGAAATTTACGTCTGGAAATGGCCGATTACCTTGACGAACAGCGAGCCGCCACTCGGTCCACAACTTCAAGCGGAACGGAAATCGAAATCGAACGTTAAGCACGCCACGAAGCACGGCCCGCTCAACTCAAAATCAGTTATCCTGTAGCGCCAGCCTCGCGCTGGATCTGTAAATCAACGATTTCTCCTTGAAATGAATTTTTCAGGCGACAGCACGCTGCTGGAGTTTCCCGGCGTACTTTTGGCGCTTGCCGGTGTAGCGCCCGGGTTTGTCCTGCTGGCAACTCTTGCACCTCGACAGTTTGCAAAAGCGCTGCTGGCGATCTCACGTCCATTTGAATTACTGGCCCGCCGAAAAACAGTCGCTATTTGGCTACTCTTCTTTGCCGTGATTGGCGTTCGCCTTGCCGCGCTGCTGCTGCTTCCCGTTCCCGTCCCCGGCATCCATGACGAATACAGCTACTTGTTGCTTGGCGACACGCTGGCGCACGGCCGCCTCACAAATCCCACTCACCCGATGTGGATGAGTTTCGAATCGTTTCA
Organism: Candidatus Acidiferrum sp.; assembly: GCA_035280045.1. Taxonomy (GTDB): domain Bacteria; phylum Acidobacteriota; class Terriglobia; order Acidiferrales; family UBA7541; genus Acidiferrum. The sequence continues at coordinate 4,141 of DATEGP010000071.1, read as the reverse complement.
CATCAATTGGTTCCCCACCTATTGCTCGAAGTATCCGCCCGGTCAGGGAGCGGTTCTCGCCCTCGGCGAATTGCTCGGAAAACCGTGGATCGGCGTGGTTCTGAGTGTTGGCGCGATGTGCGCGGCAATTCTGTGGATGCTCCAGGCCTGGTTGCCTCCAAAATGGGCCCTGCTGGGCGGCGTGCTCGTAGCGCTGAAGTTCGGAATCGCCAGCTATTGGATCAACAGCTACTGGGGCGGGGCAGCGGCAGCAGCAGGAGGCGCGCTTGTGCTGGGCGCGATGCCACACCTCGTTCGTTATGCAAAAACACGCGATGCCCTGCTGCTCGGTCTGGGACTCGCGATTCTTGCCAACAGTCGGCCGTACGAAGGTTTCCTTTTTTCGATTCCCATGGCGGTCTGGCTGCTTTGGTGGCTTACAGGAAAAACGAAGTCTAGCAGCCCAACGAACCCGCCGGTTCCCGCAACCGTGCCTCCGCAAATCAGAGTCTTCCGCGTGGCCGCGCCAGTGTCCGCCATGTTGCTCCTGACCGTCGCGTTCATGGGCTACTACAACTGGCGCCTCACCGGAAACGCTCTGCTGTTTCCTCACGTTTTGAACTCGCGAACATACCGCTCCGTGGGCCTTTTCCTCTGGGACCATCCCAAGCCGCCACTGCAATATCACAATCAGCAGTTCGAGGACTTTTACAACGGCTGGGAACGCGAGGATTATCAGAACACATGGGCCGACGTCTGGCGCGTGACGAAAGAAAAATTGACGCGGAGCGCTAGCACCTACTTCTGGTGGGGAGCTCTTCTGTTATTGCCTGGCATTCCGTTTGTCTTTCGCGAGCGGAAGCTGCGCGTGCCCCTCTTTGCGCTGCTCCTAGTTTCCGCCGGCTTCTTTGTATCCATTTGGTCTTTCCCTCACTACGCCGCGCCCGTGACCTGCGTGATTTTTCTTTTGCTCGTCCAAGCCATCCGTCATATGCGCATCATGCGCCTCGCGGGGCGGCCCATCGGCCTAGCGCTTTCCTGCGCTGCGGTTTTTTTGTTTGCAGGCGAAATCGGTTTGCGCGTTTCGAACCATTCCTGCGACCCGCTCGAATGGACCTGCCAGGGCGATCCCAGCCGCGCTGCCATCCAGGAAAAGCTTTCGCACACTTCCGGCAAGCATCTCATCCTCGTGCGCTATGAAGAAGACCACAATATTCACGACGAGTGGGTCTACAACGACGCGGAAATCGATTCCGCCAAGGTGCTCTGGGCCCGCGAACTGGATCCGGAACAGAATGCGAAGCTGCTAGCGTACTTCAAGGACCGTCACGTTTGGCTGGTCGAGCCCGACAAAGACAATACCGAACTAATTCCCTACGAGCCTCCTCCGCAAAAGGCAGACCAACAGTAAGTTGCGGTCCCGTTGAAAAGTCAACTGCGAAAATCAGTTGTGCGGCTGGCTACGTCAAATCGTAGTCGCCGATGTAAGTGCCGCGGCTGATGCCCAGCATGCTCAGGAAGAACGAAGCGAATATCACTTGAATGCCGATAAAGAGCCACATGGCCCAGAAAAGCACCTGCCGCACCTGATGGAGTTCGCCAAAACCGCTCGCGACCCACTGCCAGGTAATCCACGCGCAGCCGATGAAGCCCGTGAGGAACAGCGCTCCGCCCAGCAGCAGCCCGGACTCCAGCTTAATTCGCCTTAGCCACCGTTTCAGCGAAACCGAGCCGCGGTCAAAGCGCTCCGCATAACTAAACAGTTTCGCAAACGCGCCAATGGAGAGAGTTTGCACACCCATCAGCGTGAAGATCACGCCGAAAATCATCGTGTGAACGTCGAGGACCACACGAGGCGAAATTCTACGCGGCCCCGGAAGCAACCAAAACACGAGAGAAAGTCCGGTGACAACCAGCACCGCGCCCGGAAAAAGAAACAACCAGTTCGGCGCGTAGAGCAGCATAAACCGCAGGCTGCGCCAGCCATCCCGAAAGCTGCGAAGGTGCGGCGCGCGTCCTCGCTTGTCGGGCCACAAAATGATGGGAATCTCCGCGATGCGCGCGCCGATTTGCGCCGCCTTGATAATCATCTCCAGCGCAAATTCCATTCCGTTGCTGCGAACGTCCAGCCGGTCATAGAGAGACCGCGTAAATCCCCGCATCCCGCAATAACTGTCGCCGATGCGCGCGCGGAACAAAGTGTTGAGCAGCGCGGTGAGCCCGGGATTCCCCAGGTACTTGTGAGACGGCGGCATCGCTCCCGGCTTGATTCCGCCGCGGAAGCGATTGCCCATCACGATGTCGTAGCCTTCCCGCAGCTTCTCGACGAAACGCGGAACGTCGGTAAAATCGTAGCTGTCGTCCGCGTCGCCCATGATGATGAACGCGCCGCGTGCGGCGGCAATTCCGGCTCGCAGCGCCGAGCCATAGCCGCGTTCCGGCACGTGCACCACGCGCGCGCCATGTTCTTCCGCGATTTGCACCGAGCCGTCGGTCGAGCCGTTGTCCGCCACAATCACTTCGCCTGTCAGGCCCGAAGCACGGAATGCATTCACAGCCTTGTCCACGCAAAACGCCAGCGAATTCGCTTCGTTGAGGCAGGGGATGACGACGGACACTTCCACGGGCAGCGTCGTGTCCGCGCGCTCTGTCTGTGACTTCTCCGACGTCAAGATAGCTCCCATACGGGCAACATCATATCGCGGCGCGCGGGGCTTTTCACAGCGGCGGCTCTCCGCAAATGCTGGTGAAATTGCGTTGCGCAAGCTCCGCCGTCCTGAGCAAACCCCGCATCGCCTCGAGCAAACTCCGTCGCCTTGAATTGAGATTGTTTGTATGGGAATCTTCGGTGGCTGTTTTTATTCATTCAAGAAAGTTGATCGCTCAACGAAAGTGGCTGAAATTCAAATCAAAACTGAAGCGCGAGAGGCGCTGACTCCCGACCCTTGGGAAGCGGCGTACTTGCGCTTCGAAACGCCGGAAGAAGAAATTCGCAAGTTCATCGGCCGCTTGAACCGCCTGGGCGCGCGCCAGTGGCCTCGCGACGCCGAGATTGTCGAACTTTTTTGCGGCCGCGGAAACGGCTTGGTGGCGCTGCAACGCCTCGAATTCACGCGCCTCGAGGGAGTGGATCTTTCTCCTCGGTTGATTGCCCAGTACAAAGGCTCCGCGAATTGCATCGTCGCCGATTGCCGCAAGCTCCCATTCGAAGACCGCAGCAAAGACGTGCTCATTGTGCAAGGCGGTCTGCACCATTTGCCCAATTTGCCCGCCGACCTGGACCAAACTTTTTCCGAAATGCAACGCGTCTTGCGAAAAGACGGCCGCGTGATGTTCGTCGAGCCCTGGCGCACGCCGTTTCTGACTTTTGTCCACTTTGTCTCGGAGATTCCCATCGTTCGCCGCCTTTCGAACAAAATGGATGCGTTCGCCACCATGACCGAGCACGAAATCCGCACCTACACGCAATGGCTCGGCCAGCCGGACCTCATCAAGCAAGTCGCCCGTGCGCATTTTGCCCCGGTTCACGAATCCTTCGCCTGGGGCAAATGGAATTTCGTGGGCACGCCGCGCTGAAGTCTCTGATCCGCGAACGCTTCCCACTGCTCGTTCAAATTCCTGGTGCAAGCTTGCAATTTCCGTTCTGCCAGTTATGATGGCCGCCTTGCTGCTGCCACTTATGCTTCTCTTTAGCGGGGAAAATTGACGACCAGTCCGGTGGCGTCCTCCACTCAACCCTACAGCCGCGGGCGGCTCCTTAAAGTTCTCGGCATGTGGTTTGGAATGGCGGCGGCCATCGGAAATACGATAGCCGCAGGCATCGTCTACACGCCGGGCGATGTCGCCAAGCAATTGCCCAACGCGTGGTTGTTCCTGGGCATCTGGATTCTCGGCGGACTCTACGCGCTTTCCGGCGCTTCCTCGATGGCCGAACTTGGCGCAGCGATTCCGCGCAGTGGCGGCCAGTACAATTTCTCGCGCCGCGCGCTTGGCGATTATGCCGGCTTCGTCGTTGGCTGGAGCGACTGGCTCTCCACCTGCGGCACAGCTGCCGCCGTGGCCATTGTCATCAGCGATTATAGCGGGCATCTTTTTTCGATCCTCGCCGGGCCGCAGAAGCTAAAGATCATCTCCATCGCGATCGTCGTTGCGTTTGGCGTTT
>DATEGP010000070.1:0-2199 GCA_035280045.1 Candidatus Acidiferrum sp. | reverse complement strand
CACTGCCGTCGTCGCGCCAATCCCGAGTGCCAGTGACAGCAACGCGGTTAGCGTCAGCCCCGGGCTTCTGACCATCTGCCTCACCGCATATCGCAGGTCTTGCAACAACATAACGTCCTTGGCCCGCAGAGCTACCTCGGGCCTACTTAACTTTCCGCCTAGGCATGCCGCCAGACGAAGCTCATGATCGCATAGATTGCGCCTTCAGAATTACTCTCAATGGTGCGCGGCGGCTGATTATTTGCGCCTCCATACGCGTCGCTGGCGTCATGTATACTCTTCGATGCTCTCTGCGGACAGGAATGCGTGATTCCTTTTCTTCACCTCGGCCATTTTGAAATCCCCACCTTCGGGCTGATGGTTGCTATCGCCCTGTTCGTCTCCGCGTACGTCTTGCAGGCGGATTTTGACCGGCGTCATCTGAAGATCGGCCGTGCCGATCTGGTTGAACGCGGCTACAAAGACGAAGGCTTTTTGATCATCGGGATCGCCGGCATCTGCGGATTGATCGGCGCCAGGCTCTATCATGTCCTTGAGACTCCTCACGAGTTCTTTGCCAACCCGTGGCCCCAACTCTTTAGCCGCTTCGGTTTTGCCTGGTTCGGAGGATTCATCGGCGGAACGTTCGCTCTTGTTCTCTTGGCTCGTTCCGCAAAACTCCCGCTGCTTCTCTTTCTTGACATCTGCTCGCCCGCAGCCTGCGTTGGCTACGCCATTGGCCGCATCGGCTGCCTACTTTCCGGCGACGGCGATTACGGCATCCCCACTTCGCTCCCGTGGGGAGTCAGCTTCCCCAATGGGCTTGTACCCACCATCCAGCGCGTACATCCCACTCCGATTTATGAATTCCTGATTTGGCTGGGCATCGCTGCGTTTCTTTGGCGCATGGGCGCAAAGTCTCTTCGCGGTCCGAAAGCCACCGGCGAAATCTTCTGCAACTACCTCATCATCACCGGACTTGCGCGCTTCCTCATCGAATTCATTCGCATCAACCCGCGCTCCTTTTTCGGCCTGTCCAACGCACAGACCGCCAGCGTCGTTTCCATCCTTTTTGGCGCGGTGTTACTTTGGCGTCTCAAAAACCAATTTCACGGCAAGAGAAAAGAGCACCGCATCGTAGAGCACATCGCCGCCCAAGGTGACGTTCTTCAGCCGGAGTATCATCGCCCGACGCCCGAATGCCCGCACCCGGAGCGCTGGCACATGTACGACTCCATGACCGCTGAGGTCGAAGTTCTCGATTTCTTGAAAGCGATCGTGACCACCCTCAAGCCGGAATTGGTCGTCGAAACCGGCACGTTTTCGGGCCTCAGCACGCTGCGCATCGCGGAAGGCCTCAAGGCCAACGGCTTCGGCCGCGTCATCACCTGCGAATACGACGGCAGAGTCTTCTTCGCCGCCAAGGAGCGCTTCGCCGCATCCGGCCTGGCAAATTGGATTGACGCGCGTAACGAATCCAGCCTCGACATGAAAGTCGAGGGCCGGATAGACCTGCTCTTCTGCGACAGCGATGCGCCGCTGCGCGAGCAGGAAGTCCGGAAATTCCTCCCGCAGATGAATCCTTACGGCCTCATCCTCATGCACGATGCGAGTTCGCTGATGAAAACAGTCCGCGAAGCGGCACTAAAGCTCGAAGCCGAGGGCTTGCTTTCTGTGTTGCTGCTGCCCACGCCCCGCGGCTTGGTCATGGCACAAAAAAGGGAAGGCCGCAGTTGAACTGCGGCGCAAGGTGCTAGGGACATTGTGAAACGTGGAGGTTTCTCAGAGCATCTGCCGTAAAACGTACTGCAGGATTCCGCCGTGCTTGTAATACGCCACCTCTTCCGGCGTATCCACCCGCGCGGTCGCGGAAAAGGTCTTCACATTTCCGTCTGGCGATTTCGCGCGCACGGTAATCGCCCTCTTCGGCGCCAACGAAGCGATTCCCTCAGTCTCGAAAACCTCGTGACCGCTCAATCCGAGCGACTCGCGATTCTCGCCTGCTTTGAACTCCAGCGGCAGCACGCCCATGCCAATCAAATTGCTGCGGTGAATGCGCTCGTAGCTTTCCGCAATCACCGCGCGCACGCCCAGCAGACGCGTCCCTTTGGCCGCCCAGTCTCGCGATGACCCGGAGCCATATTCCTTTCCGGCAATCACCGTCAGCGGCACGCCATCCTCGCGGTATTTCACGGCCGCGTCGTAGATAGACATCTTCTC
>DATEGP010000069.1:0-54527 GCA_035280045.1 Candidatus Acidiferrum sp. | reverse complement strand
GTCAAGAACACCAGCACGCCGCCGACTATGACCTGAAACGCCGCTTGCAAGAATGGCGTGTCCATGTAGCGGTGTCGGACGTAGCTGATAATTCCAAGCTCGATCGCCACAAAAATAATGGCCACGGTGGTTGCCACGTGAAAATTGCCGATCAGGAAAGGAAGCGTGTGTCCTATTCCGCCAGCCGTAGTCATGAGTCCGGTGATCGCTCCTCGCAACCAGGGTGACCCGCGCCCAGTGAGCGAACCATCGTCCGATTGCGATTCCGAGAATCCCATCGAAATCCCAGCACCGACAGACGCGGCCAGCCCCACCAGGAATGCCTTCCAGCTGTTATGGAAGGCAAAAGCTGCGGCGAACAACGGCGCTAGCGTCGATATTGACCCGTCCATGAGCCCCAAGAGCCCTGGCTGAATCACCTGCAGCAAAAACAATTTGCGGTGCGACTCGTCTTCTTGTGCCTTGGCGCTGGCAGTCAAATGTTTTTCTTCCAGCTCGCCCGCCGTCTGTGTGTGCTTCCGCTCTTCTTCCGCAAGCTGATACAGCAATTCGCGCGTGGACGCGTCGCTCGTCCTCGTGGCCGCCTTGTGATAGAAGCGCTGTGCCTCCAGCTCCATCACCTCGGCCTGTTTGCGCGCCACCTTCACGCCCAGCGGCCGCACCAGCCACACCGGCTTTCTTTGCAGAAATCCCTTCACGTTTTCGCGCCGGATCAGCGGAATGTGCTCGCCAAAGCGCTTGCGGAACGAGGCGATCAGCCGGTCGCGGTGTACCACCTCTTCCTTGCGCATGTCCTCGAACATGTCCGCGGTTGAGGGATACTCCTCGCGCAACGCATCCGCAAATTCCCCGTAGATGCGCCCGTCCTCGTCTTCCGCGGCGATGGCAATCGCCAGAATCTCCTTCTCCGACAAATCTTTGAATTTCTTCAGCATCGTCCTCTTCCTCAGCTTTGTTGTAGGGCGAGGGTTTGCCCGGCCCACAAAGGATTCCCTGTAGGGGCCGGGCCTGCTTGCCGCAGGCATGCTTTAGCCCCGTCCTTCTCTCCTGAAATCGAGGGAAAAGAATCGCACAAGGTAGCAGTGAAGTCATCTCGGCACTACCTTGCCGAGGTTTGGTATAATGTCCGCAAGGAATCTCCCATGAAGAGGCAAGAGCATCTCGCCGAGGTTGAAGAAGTGGCCATTCGGGTTCGCGTCGAGAATTTGAAGAATGGCCGTTTTCTGGGCACCAGTCCGGATGTCCCTGGATTGGTGGCGGAAGGCCGCAGCGTCGCGGAAACCGTCGAAATCGCCCAGGGCCTTGCCAGAAAAATCGTTGAATCCTGTCGTGAGCACGGCGATCCGCTCCCGCCGGTCTTCCGCAGTAAAGCTCGCTCAAGGCGCGAGTTCCGAGGGCCAGTGCCTGTCTCGTAAATGGGGCGCCTCTCAGGGTTCTCCTACAGAGAAGTCGCCCGTCGTCTCCGAACTTTTGGCTTTCAGTTCGACCGTTCCGGCGCCGGGAGCCACGAAGTGTGGCGCCATCCCCAAACAGGAAGGAAAGTCACGCTTCCCCACCACTCGGGCGACATGGCCGAGGGGACGTTGCGCGCTATCCTCCGCGAAGCCGGAATCAACGTAAACGACTTCCTCAAAACTTGAAGAACCTCCCGCCGAGGTCTTCTCCGGAAGGTTTCCACTCTCTGTCTTCTGGTCTTTTCCTTTTCCATCTTTTCCCTTGACATACGAATTCGTTAGTACTAATAATGTGCTATGCGACCACCGAACAACACGCTCACCCCCCAGGAACTCGAAATCATGAAGCTCGTCTGGCAGCGTGGCCACGCCACTGTTCGCGACGTCTACGAAGCCCTCCTCGAGCGCCGCAAAATCGCCTACACCAGCGTCATGACCATGATGAAAATCCTCGAAACCAAGGGCTATCTCAAAAAGCGCCGCCAGGACCGCGCCTTCCTCTATCGCCCCGCGCAGCCCCAAAGCAAAATCATCAGCGGCATGATCCGCGAATTCATCGACCGCGTGTTCAACGGCTCCGCCGAGCCGCTCCTCGTCCACCTCGTCAAGTCGCGCCATCTGAGCGAAAAGGATTTGCAGAAAATTGTTCGCATGGTCGAGGAAAGCGAATGAAAGTTCCGGCCAACTGTTGCACGTATTAAGGGAGTCGCTCATGGACATGCCGCTGTGGTTTTCCAATTTGCTTTTCTGGAGCCTCCAGGTAGCTCTCCTCGTCCTGGCTGCCGCACTTCTCGCGCGCGTGCTCCAACTCCGCGAGCCTCGCGTCCTTATCGTGTATTGGCGCTCGCTCCTCACGGTTAGTTTGCTGCTTCCATTGCTCCAGCCATGGCACCATTCTCCAACCATCGCAGCGACAGCAATCTCCGACTTTGCCGTCCCGCTTCTCCCAACATCCACTCCCGCCGTCACCCACTGGCATCTTCCCAATCTTCAAACCCTCGCGCCAATTCTTGGCATCGTGATTCTTGCCGGCATCGCCCTGCGCTTCTCCATCCTCGCGCTCGGCCTTCTAAAACTTCGCCGCCTCCGCCAAGCGTCTCGCCCAATCGCGGCTGCTTCTGAATCCGCCGCGGTTCTCCAATCCATCCGTGCGCTTCTCGATGCTCCCGCGGAGTTTCGCCTTTCCTCCCAGGTGGATTCGCCCGTCACCTTCGGCTTTGTCGCCCCGGTTGTGCTCCTTCCCGAGCGCTTCACGTCCCTAGAGCTCCGCTTCCAATCCGCGATCGCCTGCCACGAACTGCTTCACGTCCGACGCCGCGATTGGGCGCATCATCTCGTCGAAGAAGCCCTTCGCGCTCTCTTCTGGTTCCATCCCGCCATCGCCTGGCTCGTGTCGCGCATCCGTCTCGCGCGCGAGCAGGTCGTGGACCTCGAAGTTGTTCGGCTCACCAACGCGCGCAAGTCCTACCTCGAGGCCCTGCTTGAGTTCACGAATGCCCGCACCGGCCTCTCGGCCATTCCGGCCCCACCCTTTCTAGTCGAGCGGCAGCTCGTCGAGCGAGTTTCACTCATGCTTAAGGAGGTTCGCATGTCGCAAAGAAGACTGATCGTTTCGTTAGCCGTCATCTCGTCTTGCCTCGCGCTCGTCGTTGTTCTCGCTGCGTGGTCTTTCCCGCTCAAAGCGCAAGGCCCAGCCGGAGGCGTTTCCAGTGGAATTGTCGGCGGCGTTGTAGGCGGAGTGCCTGGCGGTATCGCTCCAGGTGTTTCGGGCGGCGTCGCGCAAGGCATTCCAGGTGGCGTAGCCGACGGCGTTTCAAGAAAAATTGCCGGCGCGGTGAGCGGCAGCATCTCGGGCGCTGTGAATGGTGGCATTGCCGGAGGGATCTCGGGCGGAATTTCCGGCGAAATCAGCAACCGCGCGTCCGGCGAGGAGCCCAGCGTGGATGTCTCCACCATTTGGACTGACACCGTGAAGCGCGGCTCGATGCCGCTCCAGGTTCGCGGCAGGGGAGGGCTCGGCCGTGTCGAAGGTTCCCAGAACTTGGTAGCCCAACTGACTCTTCCGGCATCCCTGGCTGCCGACGTGCGTCCCAATCAAAACGCCATCATTGATACGCACAAGGGCTTTGTGAAGGGCCACGTCCTTAGCGTCAGCACCAAGTCTTCAGGAGAAACTCGCACCGTGAATATCGCTCTCGACGACCCCTTGCCTGAAGGGGCAATCGAAATCGACGCCACTATCGACATCGGAAAACTGGACAACGTGCTTTTCGTCGGCCGCCCGATGAATATCGCCGCGAATGGCCAAGGAAACGTCTTCAAGATCAGCAACGATGGCTCGGAAGCCGTCCGCACTCAGGTGAAGTTCGGCGGCGCCTCTGTGAACACCATCGAAATCCTCGACGGCCTCAAAGAGGGCGACAAAGTCATCCTCTCCGACATGTCCAGTGTGGCCAACGCTGAGCGCGTCCGCCTCACCCACGAAAAGCACTGAGCGTGTTGATCAGGCGCAGCGTCAGGTCATTACTCTCGCGCCTACGAAGGCACGATCGCGATCACCCGCAGCGGGCTCCCGGAACCGCCGACAATCTTCAGCGGCGCAGCAATCACAATCGCGCCCGTCGGCGGAAGCTGATCCAGGTTGCACAGACTTGCTAATCCAAACTTGCCGCTGCCGTGCATCAAGTAGTGGTTGGGGAACGGCGGGTCAAACGTTGCCGCCTGGCCCGCATCGGTGCCGACCGTCTCTACGCCAACGCCCAGCACGTCGCGCTCCTTGGCCAGCAGCATGCTCGTTTCTTTCGCCAATCCCGGAGTGTGCGGCCCATTTTCCTTTAAATTGATGTATTCCTTCGGGTCCGTGCGCTTCGACCAATCCGTACGCAGCAGCACCCATGCCCCCGCCGGGATGCGTCCGTACTGTTCTTCCCACTTTCGCACGGGCTCGGCGGTGACCAGATAGTTCGGATTCTTAGCCACTTCCTCGCGCACATTGATGACACAAGCCGGTCCCACAAATTTCTGCGGAGGAATGCGGTCCACCGTGTTATCCGCCAGGTCTTTCCCGGAGACCCAATGCACGGGCGCATCAAAATGCGTGCCGGTATGCTCGCCGGTCTCGAAGCCATTCCAGTACCACGCTGGACCGCGCTCGTCGTACCGCGACAGTTCCCAGATTTTGAACGCCGGCGTGTTGTTCCATTGGCTGGGCAGCGGCAGCAAAGGCGTCTGCGGACTTAAAGTCTGCGTCAGGTCAACAACCCGCAGCCGCCCGGCGCGAAGCTCTTCCACTAGCTGCGTCAAAACGAGTGACATTCGTGTCCTCCCAATGAAGGTGACATCCGCAATCGTGCCCGCGCGAAAACCGAAAAGCAGATCCCTCACCCCGCGACAATTCTTTCTAAGGGCGCGGGGATTCGGGATGACAGATTTGGATGGTTGCGCAGTAAGTTCAAGCCTGGCATGCACTTCTCTTCAGCCTTTCTTCAGTGACTGAATATGCCGCCGGAACTGAAACCGATTCTCGAGCAGCGTCAAGCCCGTGACGTACGCAGAGGGGCCCGCGGCTTCGACCTTCGCAATGATGCTGGTCAACTCGTTCGCCTGTACGCCGCCAATCACCGCCGCCTTGAAGCTCTCCAGATCGCGTACCGTAGCGACTCGAGGAATCCCGGCCGCGCGAGCGATTCCTTCCAGGTCCGTACCTGTCCCTGTCGCCGTCGGGAAGCCGCCGACAGAAAGCAGGCTTTCGTTATCGAAAACGACGTGCACAAGATTCCGCGGCCGGTAGCGCGCCATGGTGCTCAAGCTGCCCAGATTCATCAAGAGCGAGCCGTCGCCATCCAGCACCATCACTTTTTGCTCCGGCATGCACAGCGCAAGACCTAATCCGGTGGACGAGGCCAGTCCCATCGCATGTTGCAAGTAAAAGAAGTTTGCGCGATGCCCCAGCGATTGCAGTTCGGCCGCCACGGCTCCCATGATCGTGACGACCAGAGCCTTCTCCAGTTCCGGGTAAATCGAGCGCAGGCAATCAATGCGCAGCATGATTACTCCCACATTGGCCGAGCATCACTCCTCCCACATCAGGTCGCGCGTCAGAAGAACGGCGACCGGCTGCAAACTGCTTTCAGCCAGCGTCTGCGCGTGACGAATGCGTTTTTTCACGGTTTCCGCCGCGTCCAGGAAGCAGTAGGGGATGCCCAGCGCGCGCAAGAGCGGCTCGGTCACATTTCCGCCTTGTGTTTGCCACGGATCGCGCTCGCCGAAGGAACCGCGATAGCTGATCAGCATCAACAAAGGGATCTTGTAAAGGTGCGCGAAAGAGACGATTCCGTTAATCGCCGCCAGAAAGCCGTGATTCTGCATCAGCATGGCCGACTTCACTCCCGCAAAGTGCGCTCCCGCGGAGATTCCAACCCCTTCCTCTTCCTTGGCGAGCCGCACCAGTGTCATTTCCGGGTCTTGCTCCGCAAGCCGGATCAGGTGCACCAGCCACGTCTCCGGCAAAGCCGAAAGCAGGTGCACGTCGCATTCTTTCAAAGCGCCGTAGATCAAGCTCGAGCTGGCTGAGGATACCGGCATAGTGGTCTACAACAGACCCGGTAGACAATTCCGGGGCGCGGAGACTATAACGCACCTTGCTCAGCTGCCCAAATTTCTCAAAAAGGTGGTTTCGGTATATCCTCCCAATCCGAATCTAACCCTGACTCAACTTCATTTCATCCGCAGCGACGGGGTGCCCCACACGCCGGTCTTGCGTGTGGGTTTTTACCCGAGGAGGAATCATGTCGCAACCGTTTGACCTAGTGATCGTTGGTGGCGGCCTGGGAGGAGCCACTCTTGCAAAGTGCATGGCCGAGCGCGGCGCCCGCGTTTTGGTTCTTGAGCATGAAAAACAATTTAGGGATCGCGTGCGCGGCGAGTTTCTGACCCCCTGGGGCGTCGCCGAAGCCATGAAACTGGGAATCTACGATCTGCTCTGCGAGAAGGTCGCGCACAAGATCCCATGGGTGGACTTCTTCGCTGCGGAGCAAATGACTGCGCATCGCGACGTGGTCGCCACCACTCCGCATCAATGTCCGTGCGTTTCTTTCTACCATCCGGAAATGCAGGAGTTGCTTCTTTCCGCAGCCGAACGCGCTGGCGCCACGGTGCGCCGTGGAACCTCCTTCAAAGAAATCAAAGGGCGTGCGCCGCTTATCGCAGTCCTTGCGGAAAACGGTCACACCGAAGAGGTTCATGCGCGGCTGCTGGTTGGCGTTGATGGGCGCTCTTCCGTTGTGCGTGCAGCCGGTGGATTCCAAACAAGGCGCGACCCGGAAAACATGTTGCTTGCCGGCTTGCTTTGGGATGGCATGTCGTGCTCGGACGACATCAGCCAGCTCATCTTCAATTTTGCTTTGGGGCAAGTTTCCGCCGTCTTTCCGCAGAAGGGAGGCCGCGTGCGGACTTATTTGGGCTACCACGTGGATACGCTGCCGCGCTTTCAGGGCCAAGCCGATATTCCCCGATTCGTCGAAGGGTGCAAGAAGGCCGGCATCAATGCCGCTTATTTCCACGGTGCCCAGCCTGCCGGGCCGCTTGCGACTTTCGCTGGCGCGCACACCTGGGTCGAGCATCCGTTCAAAGACGGTGTGGCGCTGATGGGAGATGCCGCCTCCGCCAGCGATCCGTCCTGGGGCCAGGGTCTGGGCTCGACCTTGCGCGATGTTCGTCTGTTGCGCGACCTTCTCCTGTCCACCGAAGATTGGGGTGCCGCCGGCCACGCTTACGCCGAACAGCACGACCGCCACTCGGAAGTCACGCGCACGGTCAACAACTGGTATGCAGAGTTCTTCCTGGAAACCGGGCCTCGCGCCGACGAACGCCGCGCCCGCGCCTTCCCCTTGATCGACCAGGACCTCACGCGCCAGCCCGACACACTTTTCTCCGGCCCGGACATCCACCCCACCGAAGCCATGCGCCGCCGCTTCTTCGCGGAAGATGCCTAAACCATCCATCGTTCGAGCGACAAAATGGCAACTGTTCCCACAGGCCCAGAGGCAAAGGCTCAACACTATATCCCGAAGTTCTATCTGAAGGGCTTCACCGACGAACGGCGTGCACTATGGGTTTATGAGAAATTCAAGCCATTCAGAGAGTCGAAACCAAAACACCAAGCACATCGACCTGACTACTACACCCATACCGGAAAGGGCGAGCGCGATGAAACCGCTGAGGACATGCTTAAATCAACAGAGTCGCGGGTTGCACCTATCATTTGCAAGCTGGCCAACCCCCTATATGTTCTGACGCCAGAGAAGGCGGCTCATCTAATTATCTTCGTTGCGTTTATGTTCGCGCGAGTGCCAAGTTGGCGAGAGTATCTTGATTCGTTGGCGGGAAAAGCAATGAAGGAGAAACAATTGCGGGTCGCCAAGGATAAGGAAAAGTTTTACAAACTCTGCCGCGATTTCGAAACTAAAAAGGGTGAAACCCTAGGAATGGACCACGAACAACTACGACAATTCATCCTTAACGGAGAGTTTGAGCTTGCGCAGAAATCAGCAGCATTTAATCTCGGTGCTATGTTTTCCTCTGCGTTAGCTATCTTGGAAGAGTTGCAACACTACAGGTATCAAGCCCTATACGCGCCAAACGGAAAGTTCTTCGTTACCTCGGACTCCCCTGTAAACACAGTTCAACCAGAAGGCAAGGGGCAGGCCACAATTGGAATGGGTTTTGGCTGGCAGGGCGTAGAGGTATATTTCCCTTTGAACAAGAGAGCCTGCCTGAAGATGAAAAAGGGAATTGAGCCGGGAGGAGGTTTTATTGCTGAAGGCCACGTAGACCAGATCAATAACGTAACAATGGCAACCGCGACCCGATATCTCTATTCAAACGAACGCCTTAGAAGGATCGCTAGGCTGTTCGATGAGCGCGGCTGTAAAGTACGACCGGGGAAGGAATCCTTCTTATCAATGGCACCTAGCAACTCCGGGGTTCGCTAGAGTCGGGCTCGCAGACCCTAAGTCCTCGGCTGGGAAAAACCGGGACACACGGGACGTTTTCCAACATTGAAATTGCCCCATACCCTTTGTTGCCCCTCGGTCAAATCTTGCATCGCTAACCCACACGAAACAGGAGACTTCCATCTTCTTCCTCGAGTCGCCGCCAGAGCCCTAATTCGTCGTCTCTAACCTCCTGCAACGGAACGACTTATTTACCGCTTGACAAATCTTAATTTTTTGATACACTTGGTTCTGGCCGTTGGGGTGGATATCTTTCTACCCGGACGACGATGACAAACGGCCACCACAACGCCTTCCAAAATCCCAGCAGAATTGTGTGTGCATCTAACATCTCTATTTTGAGTCAGTTCCGCACTCTTTCAGGCAACTGCACACTCCCAGCTCCTTCGGCGTCAATCGCTTCCGCACTCTTTCCCATGCAACGGAGGGTAGGGGTAGCCACTACGTACCTCCCACTTTCTCTTTTGCATTCTCGACGCCCTTATCCCGAGGCCTCTACCAATTTTCAATCACTTACAAACTGCCCCGCGCTTTCACCCCACTTCGACTTTCTTTGTTTTCAACAGTTTACAACAGTGGCAATTTGCAAATCCTTTGTTTCCATAACGTTGCAACAGTGGGGGGAGTGGGTAGGGGGTAAGCCCGTGGGTAGCTTCAAGTCTTACTTTAACTCGCTTCTCTGGCGCTCCGCGTCACCGCGGCCGGAGTCTACCGCGACCCGGTCGGGGCGCGAGAACTCTCCGGTTCTTAGGGAACTGTTAGCTGTGAATCGCAGACCCCGATCCTGTCGGGGCTGTCGGCTGTTAGCTTCACAGGGTGGTGTAGAGGATTTGCACGAAGACGTCGCCGGGGAAGAAGCCTTTGCCCCAGGCGTCTTCGAGGTCGGCGAGGGGTTTGGCGGCGGCGGCTTCCTGGGCGGATTTACCGGCGGCCTTGAGTTTTCCAACGCGGTCGCGGGTGGTGACGAGCATGTCGCGGAATTTCTGGATGTCGGCTTTGGTGGCGAGCGGGCCGTGGCCGGGGACGATTTTGGTGTCGTTGTTGGCGAGCTTCAGGATTTTGTCGTTCGCGGCGATCATGCCGCTGACTTTGCCGCCGGTGGAGCCATCAATGTAGGGATAGATTCCGTTGAACGAGAGGTCGCCGGTCTGGATGACGTTGGCTTTTTCAAAATGGATGAAGATGTCCGTATCGGTGTGCGCGGGGGCGACGTGCTCAAGCGCCAGCGTTTCGCCGTTGGCTTGCAGCTTGTGTTTGGCGGCAAAAGTCTGCGCGGGGAGAGTTTCCGCGGGCGAAGCGGGGAAGTGCAGGTTGAGAACGAGCAGGTCGTGCGCTTCGGACATGCGCTTCTTGGTGTTTTCGTGCGCGAGAATGGTGGCGCCGGCGGCGTGGAGAGGGCCGTTATTGTCCACGTGGTCGAAATGCCAGTGCGTGTTGATGACGGTTTTCACTGGCGCGTTGCTGATGGCGTCGAGCGACTCTTTGAGCTTGGGCCAGGCGGGCTGGACGAAGTTGTCAATGATGAGTTTGCCGTCGGGACCGTTGAGGACGGTGACGTTTCCGCCAGGGCCGGAGAGCATGGTGAGATTGTCGGCGAGCTTCTGCGATTGAATGGGGTTCGCGGCCATCTGCGCGCGGAAGGCGGCGACGGGGTCGGCGGGAGCTGCGCCTTGCTGCTGGGCGCTCCAGGGCGCATTGCACGGAAACGCAGCGCGCAGCGGAGCGGGGAAGAGTTGCGCCAGGAACGCGCTGCCAGCAACTGCGGCGGAATCGCGCAGCATCGCGCGGCGTGAAGTGGGCTTTACGAGAAAGGAGTTCGAGGACATAACTTTATTCCTTTCGATTTGAGATGGGTTACGGCCTGGGTTTGGCAGGAACTATACCGCATTTCGGGGACGCAGCAGATAAAGATTTAACACAGAGGACACAAAGTTCGGAGCACAGAGATCACAGAGAAGAGCGGAAGGCAGAGAAGAGAAAAGACAAAATGTGGTTCGGGCGTTCGCTTAGCTGGCCTTTTGCTGAAGGTCGCGGAGCATGGCGGCGCGGAGCAGGGCGTTGGCGCGAGTCTGGTAGCCTTTGCCCTGTTTGCGTAGCCACGCAATGACATCTGCGTCAAGACGAAGAGTGAGTTGCTGCTTCACGGGCCGATAAAAAGGATTGCGGATGGCGTTGCGCCAGAATTTCTCGGTGAGTTCGGGGATATCGGAGAAGTCGATGGCGCTGTCGGGACGGGCAGCCAGTTTTGCGAGGCGGCGCTTGCGAGCCGCGGTCAGGGAGCTAGTCGAGAGTTTCTTTCGCACGATTTTCGTCATAACGTTGACGCTCCTTTCGCGTGGCTTTGCGGGCAGAAATGATGCGAATGGTTTCTTCGCCAGGGCCGCTCTGGACCGTGTGAGCCACCAGCAGCAGCGCCACGCCTCCTACGAGGCCGAGGGTTTGCCAGCGAAGTTCGCCACCCTCGATACGATCTTGGTCCACCAAGGCGAAGGGATCAGCGAAGACTAGCATGGCGTCCTCGAAACGAACGCCGTGTTTGCGCTCATTGGATTTGGCCTTGGCCTCGTCCCACTCGAACCAGACCATACTACGAAAGTATAACACCAAAAACGTAGCTACGCGAGATTCGAGGTGGAATTCAAGACGCTGGGCGTGGCGGACGCGAACTGTTGAAGAGGTTGTTAAACCATGAAGCCTTGGATGCGGCAGACCTGAACGATGTCGAGGCGGTCTTCGGCGCCGATTTTTTGCTTCATGCGGTAGAGGTGATTCTTCACGGTTTGTTCGGAAAGGCAAAAGCGGTTGGCAATTTCTTTGTTGGTGAGGCCCTCGGCAACCAGCGGAATGAGTTGCTGCTCGCGTCGAGTGAGGCCGAGGCGTTGATGAACGCTGGCGGAGGGGAAGCAATTGGCTTCACGTTCCACGTAGCGAAAAAGCGCGGTGCAGAGGGCGCCCGGGCACACCGCTTTGCCGGCGTGGATGGCTTTGACGGCGTCCACAACGTCTTCGGCGGAAGCATCTCGGGGAAGGTAGCCGCGGACTCCAGCGCGAATGCATTGCAGGAAGTTGATTTCGTCGCCACTGACGTCGATCAGCAGAATGTGGAGTTCCGGGCTAGCCGAGCGAATCTTACGAATGGCAGCAAGGTCCTGGTCAAGGTTCCCTTTGGAGGAGAGCAGAAGAATCTCCGCATCGTGAAATGAAGGCGAGACGGCTATAGCCGGGGCGGAGGCTGCGTGGCGATCATCTCTTTGGGCGCATTCATGGGCGGGGTGTTGGACGGGTTTCGCAAACAGCTCCGCCGCGTCGTTGATAACCACCTCGATATCGCCATTCTTGGTGAGCATGCGGGAGAGCGCTTCGCGGAGGAGGCGGTTCTGCGCGGCTACGAAGACGCGCGGCTTGGGCAGTTCGCGCGAAGCGGCGTTGCCGTTTGCGCCGTTCGCGGCTCCAGCACCGTTTGCATGCCCATTGGCGGGTGCGCTCGCGTGGCCGTTGCCATGCGAGCTGGCGGGGCCATTAAGACGCGCGAGCCCATTGCCACTGGACCGTATGGGGGCCCTGAGGCGCTCCTCGATTTGCAAACTCCGCCGCGTAGCCGTGCTCATGACGGAATCCTTTCCGAAGACGGTTTCTTGGCCGGTGCCGCCTTGTGAATCAATGAAGAATGCTCGACAAAATTGCTGTAGCAAAACACCCCGGAACTGCCCGTGCAGTTCAGCAATTTCGCATCCGCGAACGCGCGCTGTGAATTTTTGCTTTGCGGGCTGTAACTTGTTGCGGAAAAAGCCTTTATGCGTCTCCAAAGTACCGGCTGGTCTCAGTACAGTTTCTCCTTTTGGTATTTCACAGCTTTGGGTACTCCAATTTGGGACTTTCACCCGTTTTTTGCAGCGAGTCCCATTTCGTCCTCACGTTTTCCTCAACTTCTTCCGGGCACGGCTTCCTTTCGTGGTACCTCCGTACTACTATTTTCCCGCGGGCGCATTACGCCCTTACGGGTACGTCCTCGCTATAGGTTTTGGTGTGGCCACGGCACTAGACTTTTCTTGGATCAACAGGATTGGTCCGGAAAGTCGGTCTCACCATGGCGGCACGGCATGACGCACTACACAACGCAATACACAAACTGATGGCTCATAAACCCACGGAAACACCAGTCAAACCGGCCGCCTCGCAGACCGAGCGGCGCGGCAATCGCCGCTGCAAGATTACGCAACTGATGCGCATTCGGCCTTCGGATCCGAAGAAGCCGCATTTCGAGGATTTGCGCGGTTCCGTGAGCGTGTCGCGGTCCGGCGTTTATTTTCAGTCGAGCGAGCCGGGCTATGAAGTGGGCTTGCGGCTGTTTGTCACCATGCCTTATTCCAACGATCCGGCCTCGCTGAATCGCGAGTACCTGGCGGAAGTGGTGCGCCGCGACGTTCTGCCCACTGGCATGTTTGGCATCGGGATCAAAATCCTGATGGAGATGGGGATTCAGCACTCCTACAATTTCGGCGGCAGCACCCCGTTTTGACTATTAAAAAGCAAGATCCACACCCTGGCGATGCCAATGGAGATGCGCTGCGGCGCATGGAAGCACAGGGAGACGACTTAAGTCGACCCCGAAATATAGATTTCACGGTTGTCTTTTCGGATAAGGACTCGGCCGAAGAGTTCGCGAGGTACTTTCGTTCGTTGGGAAATGAGGCTTCTGTAGAAGCGAACGAAAGCGGTGGAGACTTTCCTTGGGATGTGGTCGTCGTCCAAAACATGCTTCCATCACACGCGGAAATCACTAACTTCGAGAAACTGTTGCAATCCGTTGCGGATGCTTGGGGAGGCCACAACGATGGATGGGGCTGTTTCTCCTGAGAAACTCAGGCCACTGGGACAGACCAGAAACAAGAACGGGCGTCCCAGTTAAGGGCCGCCCGTTCCTGTGTTTGGGGGTGGAGAGAACTCGTTACGATTCCTTGTCCTTCGTACGACTCCTGTCTTAGTTATGCTGCCTTTACTTGTTACTAGGCCGTCCCACTTGACGACTCTCTGTGCTAGATGCGAATGCGAAGCCTGTTCTCGCTACTAAGCGTGTCCCATGAGCCGCATGGTGCGATGGCGAATCATGCCAAGCTGGCGGTTCAACGGATGCGTGCGCGACAGGAAGCTCAAAACCGGTGCGCGGCGCTGCGTCAGCTTGTTGATGGCGACGGTCAGCCGCACATCGCGGCGGGCAAATTTCAGTCCGGATTCGAGGGCTTCGCGAGCGTCTTCGCGGCGGCCGGCGGCGGCGTAAACTTCGGCCAAATTCAAATAGAGCTGCGCCTGATTCCTCTTCATGCGAACCGCGGAGTCGCAGAGGCGCTCGGCTTCACCCCATTTTCCTTCTGAGCGTGCAATGACCACGCCGAGGTAGGACATGTAATAGGGATTGTTCTTGTCGAGTTCTACTGCCTTGCGCATGTGGGGAAGGGCTTTATCCGCGTGTCTGTCTCGAAGGAGGGTCAAGCCGGTCTTGAACTCCCGAAAAGCTTCGGTATCCATCATAGTCTCACCTCAGTCGCGCCGGGCGAATCCGGCCTGCGGAAGAATTGGAATCCCAGGGAGTGGGTGCGTTCCCGCGCGGCGCGGAGGGTGTACGCGCCAACCGCAACGGGGAAGTGCCTAGAAGGAGTGTTCCGCAAAGCCAGGTGAGCAGCGGAACGGCCAGCACGACGGTTGCGAGAATGTTTCCCATCCCAGTCATTTTTTAACGTACATGACGTTTCGCGGAGAATCTACTGAACAAGAGGACAGTCTTGGTGCAGCGGGACTGAGGTTGTAAGGGTCGCGACAAGGACAGGGAGTACTTTGTAGGTCTTTGGTTCCAGCTGTTTGTAACTACCAGCGAGATTGCAAAGGAGTTTACTTTTCAGATGGCGGTGGCGCGAATTTAGCTTTTTCCATACTTGCTCGGGGGCTTTTTCCAGTCGCTGCGCCAGTGCTCCCAATCCTTTAAAGTAGCTTTGTACATGGCTTTGGCGGCTTTGTGGAGCCAACGGCCTTTGCGTGCCGCTAGGTCGCGCTTTACGTTGGGAATGGCTTTGGGGCTGCCGAAGTGCATGTTGGCGGTTTCCCAGCCCATGTCGTAGAGGAGGCGCGACTCATCTCTCTCTTTGGGCAGGGAAGAGAGTTCGATACGGGAACAGTCGGGGGCGAGGCGGCGAACGAGCCAGTGGCCACGAAAATGGACGCAGGGATCTTTGACGCGGATGGCGGAATTCACGAGTTTTGCGCCGTAGAGTTCGTCCGCGGAGTTGTTCTTGAACCAGGCCCAAGCGGAGGTGCGGATGCCTTTGGCTTCGCGGGCTATGAAGGCGCCTTGCCAGGAGGAAAGCGCAAGGATGCGGGGATGGCCGAGGCTGCCGAGGCCGGCGATGCGGCGCTTGAGTTGGTAAGCGCGGCAGGGTTCGGGGAGCATCTCCTCGATGAGCTTGCGCGCCTCGGACGGCGGCTTGGCGGTGTAGGGTGGGCACTGCTGCATTTTTTCCCAGAAGCGTACGGGGTCGCGCAATTTACTGAGAGCCAGCATGCGCAGCCATTGATGGTGCTCGGCGAGGACAAAAGCCTTTCCCCCTGCGGCGATGGCGTCGCGGTAGCCTTCCTCGACGGCTTCGGCGGCTTGGCGGCGGGTGAGGCAGAGATGCTCGGCGGAAATGGCGAGATAGGCGCTGGTCGTGAGCCGGACGAGATCCAGCGCGTAAGCACAGGGCCAGGCTTCGTCGAGATCGTTCACACCCCAGATGAGGCGGCCTTCTTCGTCGCGCCAGGTGCCGAAATTTTCGATGTGCAAGTCGCCCACGGCAAGAACCGAGGGCGCTTTGGCTAAATCAGGGCAGACTTCGGGCCAGAGTTGGAGCCAGCGGTAAAACGTGGCGCGAAAGAAGGGAAAGGCCGTTTCGGCCATGTGCTGGTGCTTCAGAGCGATGTCCTGGCGCACGATGGGGAGGCGCTTTGCCAGCCAGCGCTCGAAGTCCGCGGTCGCATTAAAGACGTTCATGTGGATTAAAGAGCTTATCCCTTAAGCCCGGCGTTGTCAGAATAGAAACCATTTCCTCAAGAGCGCTTCGCGCCCTGGGCTAAGCCCAAGTTCTACAGAGCCGTTTTGCTGGCCTTTGTTGTCGGAGCTAAAGCTCCGAACCCTAACCCACGAAGATAGTCGCAAATCGCGTGTCGGCGTTTCAGGCGCGCGCGTGTTCGGAATGCGGTTTGCCAGCCTGCATGCGCGCTGTGTACACGGGAAACTTAGCGGCGAGGTCGGCGACTTGTTTGCGGACGCGCTGCTCGGCTTCGGTGTTGCCAACGTTTGAGAGGACGTCGGCGATCCAGCCGGCAATTTGCTCCATTTCGGGTTCTTTCATGCCGCGCGTTGTGATGGAAGGACTACCCAGGCGGATGCCGCCGGCTTTCATGGGCGGAAGAGGGTCGAAGGGGATGGAGTTTTTGTTCACGGTGATGCCGGCGCGGTCGAGAGCTTTTTCCGCGTCGGAACCGGTAATGTTGCGCGAGTGGACTTCGATCAGGAAGAGGTGATTGTCCGTGCCGCCGCTGACGATGCGGAATCCGCGCTTGGCCACGGCTGCGGCCATGGCTTTGGTGTTGGCGACGACTTGCTTTTGGTAATCCTTGAACCCAGGCTCCATGGCTTCTTTCAGACAGACGGCTTTGGCGGCGATGGTGTGGACTAGCGGGCCGCCTTGCGTGCCGGGGAAGGTGAGCTTGTCGAGTTCCTTGGCGTAGGCGGCTTTGCAAAGGACTAGGCCGCCGCGCGGGCCTCGAAGAGTTTTGTGTGTAGTGGTGGAAACGACGTCGGCGTGGGGAATCGGGCTCGGATGGACGCCTGCGGCAACGAGTCCCGCGATGTGGGCCATGTCCACGAAGAAAAGCGCGCCGACGGCTTTGGCGGCTTTGCCGATACGCTCGAAATCAATGATGCGCGGATAGGCGCTGGCTCCCGCAACAATCATTTTCGGTTTGTGTTCATGCGTCAGGCGTTCGATTTCGTCGTAGTCGATGCGCTCGTCTTCTTTGCGCACGCCGTAGGCGACGAATTTGTACATGCGGCCGGAGAAATTCAGGGGATGGCCGTGGGTGAGGTGGCCGCCGTGGGAGAGATTCATGCCCAGCACAGTGTCGCCGGGTTGCAGCAAGGACATGTAGACGGCGACGTTGGCGGAAGTGCCGGAGTGGGCTTGGACGTTGGCGTGGTCCGCGCCAAAAAGTTCCTTGGCGCGGTCAATGGCGAGTTGCTCCACTCTGTCAGCGAATTCGCAGCCGCCGTAATAACGCTTGCCGGGATAGCCCTCGGCGTATTTGTTGGTGAAAATCGAGCCCATGGCTTCGAGCACGGCTTCGGAGACGAGATTTTCTGAGGGAATCAACTCTAGCCCGGTGGCTTGGCGGCGCGCTTCTTCGCGCAGGAGGTCGGCGATTTGCGGATCGACGGAATCGAGCGGGCGGTTCATGCGCTCCTGCTCGGATGGTATCAGTGTCATTGCAAAGCCTCGTTTCAGCAAGTCGTCGTTTTTTCAGTGCGGCCGTTGCGCTGCGGACTGAACAGCGATTTTATCGGATGGAGTTGCGGAAAGCCAATTTCGGCTTTGCCGGATAGTGGGGCGATATCCAGTTGCAAGACAATCTTCTAAGAGCCTCCCTGCATTGACTGCAAGCGCAGACTTCAGTAGCCTTCGAACCCAAGAACGAGCCGCTCAAAGACGGACCGAACCTGCACATTGCATGCCCTTGGGAATAAGGAGTCGTTGAATGTCGGAGGGGCAAAACCAACGAGCAGACACTCGTTCTTTAGTGATTCTCGCCTTCTCAGCGACAGCGGGCGTGCTGGTCGAGTTTTACGATTTCTTTATCTATGGCTACGCGGCGGCCAGCGCATTCCCCGCGATCTTCTTCCCCAAGCTGCCGCCTACTCAGGCCTTGTTGTTCTCTTACCTGGCGTTCGGTGCTGGATTTCCGGCCCGTCTCATCGGAGCATTCATCTTTGGCCACTTCGGCGATCGGACCGGCCGAAAGTTCTCCTTCCTGCTAAACATCGCAATCGTAGGTGTCACTACCTGCTTAACGGGTCTTCTGCCAGGCTATGCAACATTGGGGATTGCCGCCCCCGTCTTGCTTGTGGTTTTGCGCATCGTTCAAGGGATTGGGCTGGGCGGTGAGTTCGGTGGCGCATCGTCGTTACTCGCAGAATTTGGAGCGGAGCGCAAGTCCAGGGCGTTCTGGATGTCGCTTGCGAGCCTGGGCGTCCCCTTGGGCGCAATGGCGGCGAGCGGCGTCATGCTGATTCTGAGCAAGACCTTTGCGACCACGGGCTGGCGCATTGGTATGCTGCTCTCAGTCCTCATTGTGGTTCCGGCGTTGCTTGCGCGTTACAAGCTCGCGGACAGCCCTTTCTTCGAGCGGCTCAAGCAGCAGGAACAACTTGCAGCGCTACCCAGCCTGACTGTCCTTAAGGAGCACCGAACCTCAATCGTCCTCGTAGGGCTCGTGGTTTCGTTCATGACCATGGACGGCTATGTGATGGGAACGTATTTCATCTCCTTTATGAAGTTCGTTGGTATTCCCCTGACCACAACGGCCTTCATTCTGCTGCTAGGCCGCATCGCGGATGCTCTGGGTGTGCTTCTCACCGGGCCTCTCGCGGACTTCTGCAAGCGGAGAATGGCCGCCTACATTGCGGTCGGACTGGCGACGTTGCTCTCCTATCCCTTCGTCCTGGCCGTTCTGCATAAGCGCATCGGGCTGGCCATCGCCTTGCAGATCCCCATTAGTTTCTTTGGGATCGGAGTGACGCACGGGCTTGCTCCCATTTTGGCTTCGGAGAACTTCCCGACGAAATTCCGGTACTCGGGTGCGGGCATTTCGCTCAGCGTTGCCGGCATTTTGGGCGGAATGATCGCTCCTTCCTTGTTGGCTGGTTTCATCGGGCAAGATGTCTATCGCCGATGGTACTTCGTTCCTCTCTTGTATGCGTTCTATTGTGCGGCAGCAATGCTCGCGCTCTACTTTATGCGGGAAACCCGCGACGTGAGCCTGCAGGATCTCGATCGCCCGGAATCAGGACTTGCGTTTGCCGAAGCTCCCGGCGGAGCGTTGCCGGATCGGCCTAGCGGAGCGTCCCGATGAGGCAAGCCGATGAACCGAATGCTCAGCCAGGCGCAAGCTACTACGATGCGAATTACGGCAATTTTCAGACCGAACTCTACGCGGAGATTCGCCGCGAGGCTTTCGGAGAAGACATCGGACAGAACAGCTGGCTGACCGCGAAAGAGCAGGACTTGTTTCTGGGCTGGCTCAATCTTTCTCCCGGGAATCTGCTCCTCGACGTAGCCTGTGGCTCAGGTGGCCCGGCCTTGCGAATCGTTGCGAAAACGAAGTGCTCCCTCGTCGGGATTGACCTTCACGATCAGGCCATCTCTACGGCAAATTCGCTGGCCGCCCAGAGCAATCTCAAAGACCGTGTGGAATTTCGCGTTGTGGACGCCAGCGAAGCGTTGCCGTTCCCGAACGCGCACTTTGACGCGATTATCTGTGTGGATGCCATCAACCACATTCTCAACCGGCCGTCGGTGATGGCGCAGTGGGCGCGTCTTCTAAAGCCCGGAGGACGCCTGCTCTTCACCGACCCTATCACCGTAACGGGGCCGCTGACGACTGATGAAATTGCCGTGCGCGGTTCTGCGGGGTCCATGCTGTTTGTCCCGCAGGATTACGACAAAGAGATGATTGCACTGTCTGGTCTGCGGTTGGTGGAGTGTCGAGATGGCACCGCGAACGTTGCCGAAGTCGCCACAAAACGCTGCGCCGCGCGCAAAAAAAGAAGCGCCGCCGTCCGGCAGGTCGAGGGCGACCGCGCCTATGAAGCGCAGCAGACCTTTTTAGCCATGGCTGCTCGTCTCGCTGCCGAGGGCCGCCTTTCCCGCATTGCATACGTGTCCGAGAGAATCCGCTAGTGCAGGCTCCCGTCAACGAGCCTATTCTTAGCTAGCTTTGATTCCCTGCGGCAGCGGGCTATTCTTCTCTTTCGATTTCGGTGATTTTGTCGAGGCGCCGTTGGTGGCGGCCACCTAGGTAGGCCGCGTTCAGGAAGACTTGGACCATTTCGATGGCGGCCTCGGCGGTGACGATGCGGCCGCCGAGGGCAAGCACGTTGGCGTCATTGTGCTCGCGTGCCAGGCGCGCGGTGTTTACATCGTGCGCGAGCGCCGCGCGAATTCCCGGCACTTTGTTAGCCGCGATGGAAATGCCAATTCCGGTGCCGCAGACGGCGATGCCTAAATCTGCTTGCCTTGAGACCACTCTTTCACCGACGGCTTTGCCGTAGTCGGGATAGTCCACGGATTCTTCGGACGAAGTTCCCAGGTCGCTCACGAGGTAACCCGCGTCTTCGAGATGCTTGCGAATGGTTTCTTTGACGGAGAATCCGGCGTGATCGGAACCGATGGCGATGCGCGGCTTGGCGGGCGCTTCGGTCATGTGTTTCCTTGAAGGAAATTCGGGCCGATTGTATATGATGAGGCCCGCGGTTGGACAGGCCTGGGCCTTTTAGATCGTCGATATGCTTATGAACTTCGCCAAAAGTGAAACCGAGTAGGTAAGAAAAGCGGCGGCAAGCCGCCACACTCCAAATGGCCTCGCGTTACTTTATCGAACTCAAATAAGGAGATGTTATGCGCCAACAGAAGTGCATCTGGTTTGCAATAGGTCTTGTTGTTTTGTGCTGGTGGCAAAACTTGGCGGCGCAGGAGAAACCGATTGCTATTTTGCACGGCCGTTTGATTGACGGCCTGGGCGGACCGCCGGTGGAAGATGCGGCGGTGATTCTCCAGGGGAGCAAAATTACGTACGCAGGTGCGGCGAGCGGGGCAAAGGTTCCGCAAGGCGCACAGACGATCGATGCAAGAGGGCAGAGCGTCATGCCAGGGCTCGCGGACATGCATGTCCACCTTACGGGCGGATGGGACGGCATCGGCACGGACCTACTTGGCTATCAGCGTTATTTGAACGCGATGCTTTATTCCGGGATTATGACCGTGCTGGACACGGGAAATTATCAGCCGTGGGTTCTGCAGTTACGGCAGGAAGCTGCGAGCGGGCATTTGCTGAGCCCGCGGATTTATTGTGCGGGAGCCATGATTGACGCGGCGGATCCGGCCTGGCCTGATCTGGCGTATTCGTTGACGTCGCGGACGCAAATTCCGGAATTCGTGGAACGCGACAAGCGCAACGGAGTCGATTTGATCAAAGGTTATGCGAATCTTTCGGACCGCATGCTTCGGCGGTTGGTGCAGGAAGCGCACAAGCAGAAATTACGTGTCGTCATTGACCAGTGGGAGCGCAATGGTTCTCCGGATTTGGTGCAAACCGGGATTGACGGTTTTGCGCATGCTCCGACGCGCAAAATGTCAGCCGATGATATTCAGGCCATCAAGGAACACGGGCTCTTTGTTATCACTACGCTGACAGTCGAAGAGTACTCCGGCCGCCGGAGATTCGCGGAGTTGAAATTTCTGGAAGAGCCTCTAATTGCGGATACGACTCCGCCGTGGTTCCTGGCGGACCTGCGCGCGGAAGCGACGCGGAATCTGAGCGAAGCCGAGAAGAGCGAAGTGCAGCAAGCCGCTGCCGGATTTGATGAAATGAAGCACAACGTCAAAAAATTGCTAGACGCGGACGTGCTAGTTGCGGCAGGAACGGACGCTCCTTATCCTGGAGTGTTTCAGGGAGAGGCGCTTCATCGGGAGCTGGAATTATTGGTCGCGGCGGGATTGACGCCGTTGCAGGCGATTCGTTTGGCGACGTTCAATGCGGCGCGCATCATGCATGCCGAGGAAGAGTGGGGAAGCCTGCAAGCCGGGCGCACCGCAAACGTTGTGATTGTTGCGGGGAACCCGGCGGAACGGATTACTGACACTCGTAAAATCGAAACCGTGATCCTGAACGGGAGAGTGCTGGACCGCTCCGGCCTGAAGTTTGATCTGAAGAGAGATCCCGGATTTCGCGCGGTGGGCGGGAATTTTTCTTCGCCTCTGCAATAGCCACATCGACGCGCGCAGTTCTGTCCTTTTCTTGCGGAATGCGAGTGGTATAGTTTCCGGCATCCGACCTCTTTCGTGGAAGGAGCTGAGAATTCATGCTCGAAGCGAATCCGTATACGCTGACGTTGCGAAAAAGCGTGATTGATCTTCGCCTTTGCTTTCTGGCTTGCGTCTTCCTGGCGTGCTTGAGCATGAGCCAGTCACTCTTTGCCCAGGAGAAGAATCCGTACGCGGGCGACGCGAAGATCGCCAAGTTGGGCGAATACCAATTTCGATTGAACTGCGCGTTTTGCCACGGGCTTGGCGCGCGGGGCGGAGGCCGCGGCCCGGACCTGACGCGGGCAAAGCGGCAGGGAAATACCGACGCGGAGATTTTTCATAACATCCACGATGGAATTGCAGGAACGGCCATGCCCGCGGCGACCAACGGTGGAATTGGCGTGGGCATGAGCGACGAAGAAATCTGGCAAGTGGTCACCTACATTCGCAGTTTGGAAGTGAAAGCTCCGGCGCAGCCTACTGGAAATGCGGCGCACGGAAAGGCATTGTTCAACGGCGCGGCGGGTTGCTCGACGTGCCACATGATCGACGGTAAGGGAGGAAGGATCGGCCCCGACCTTACGAGCGTGGGGGCTTCGCGCTCGACAGAATACCTTGTTGAGTCGCTACGCAATCCCAGCCGGCGGCTGGCGCAAGGGATTTTTGAGGCGATGAAGGAGTTTCCTCAGGAGTATGTGTCGGTATCGGTTGTGACAGTGGACGGCACGAAATTGAGCGGCGTCGTTTTGAACGAAGATCAGTTCACGCTGCAAATGCTGGATTCGCGGGAGCAGTTACATCTCTTTGAGAAAGATAAATTGCGGTCGTTGGAGGAACGGCGCGAATCGGCGATGCTGGTGTACAACGAGAAAACGTTGAGCGGCAAGGATATGCAGGACTTGATCGCGTATCTGCAAAGTGTAGGTGGCCAATGAAATTCGTTATGCCTCGGTGCGCGCGGCATTCTTTTCTTTGCGTCCTTGCTTCCTGCTTCTTTGTCTCCAATGTATCTGCGCAGGTCACGGCGCAGCGGCTGCTGGATTCGGCGAAAGAGCCGGAGAACTGGCTGATGTATTCGGGCGACTATGCCGGGCACCGGTACAGCACGCTCGATCAAATCAAAACGTCCAACGCGGGTTCGCTCGTGCCGAAATGGGCTTATCAAACGATGGCCGGAGGAAAATTTGAGACCACGCCGCTCGTCGTTGATGGAGTGCTTTACGCGACGGGGGCTGATGATCGCGCGTTTGCGCTCGATGCGCGTTCGGGCCGCCCAATCTGGCAGTATCAGCGCGCGCTGCCGCCGGATATTCGTCCTTGCTGCGGGCGCGTGAATCGCGGGTTGGCGATTCTGGGCGACAAAGTTTTTCTTGGGACGCTTGACGCGCATGTGATTGCGCTGGACACAAAAACGGGAAACGTCGTTTGGGACGTTGCGGCAGCTGAGCATAGCGCCGGCTACAGCATCACGCTTGCGCCACTAGTGATCAAAAACCTTGTGCTTATCGGCGTTTCGGGCGGCGAATACGGCATTCGCGGCTTCATTGATGCTTACGATGCGGCGACCGGAGCGCGCAAGTGGCGCTTCAACACGATCCCCGGTCCTGGCGAGCCGGGCCATGAAACGTGGGAGGGCGACTCGTGGAAAATCGGAGGCGCGCCGGCGTGGATTACGGGCACGTACGATCCTGCGACGAACACGACGTTCTGGACCACGGGGAATCCTGCTCCTTCGAATCGCGGCGAAGGGCGCGCTGGAGACAATCTCTACAGCAATTGCTTGCTCGCGCTCGATCCAGACACCGGCAAGCTGAAATGGCATTTTCAATTTACCAAGCATGACGAGCACGACTACGATGCGACGCAAGTTCCCGTGCTGGTTGACGACGGCGACCGCCACCTCATCGTGCAGGCGAATCGCAACGGTTTTTTCTACGTGATTGACCGCGCGTCTGGAAAGCTGCTCTCCGCCACTCCTTATGGGCGTGTGACTTGGAGCAATTCCAAGGATGCGAGTGGCGTTCCCATTGAGCGGAAAGAGGCTTCGCCTACTCTGACGGGCGTGCCGGTATGTCCGGGCGCAATTGGTGCTACGAACTGGATGTCGCCGACGTACGATCCGCAAACGAAACTCTTTTATGTTTCCGCGCGCGAGCAGTGCGATATTTTCAGCACGGCGCCGCAGCCGTACGAGGCAGGCCACGCCTTCTACGGCAGCGCGTATTTTCCCAACGATGATGCACAACCGTTCTGGGGCGCGGTGCGAGCTATCGATCCTGCAACGAGTCAGATCAAGTGGGAACTTAAGCATCTTTCGCCGTCGTGGTCTGGAGTACTTTCAACATTGGGCGGACTCGTGTTCACGGGCGACGCGGAAGGAAATTTCATGGCTCTTGACGCGGCCACGGCCAAGATTCTGTGGCACTTTCAGTGCGGCGCATCGGTTTACGCTTCGCCGATGACCTACGCGATTGACGGCAAGCAGTACGTTGCTATCGCTGCAGGCTCCACGCTTTTCGCGTTTGGGTTGCCCTGAGGGCCAACGGGGCTTTGAGAATTAATAGGCCATTCCGTCCACGCCGAAGAGCGGCCCGGGTTTCCTGCCTTCGGCCGCTGCCTTCAGGCGGAACATCAATTCACCCCAGGTCGTGTTGCAGTTCACGAAATAATCTGTTT
Organism: Candidatus Acidiferrum sp.; assembly: GCA_035280045.1. GTDB lineage: Bacteria > Acidobacteriota > Terriglobia > Acidiferrales > UBA7541 > Acidiferrum. The sequence continues at coordinate 30,275 of DATEGP010000069.1, read as the reverse complement.
CGCGTTTCCAGTCTGCGTGTGTGAAACGTACCCTGGTATTCGCGCCGTTTTCCTTCAGGTCAAAGATGAGCCGCGTCTTGTCCCATTCTTCGCCGCTCGTGCAGCGCCATTCCGCTTCGAGTGGTTCGGAAACGCGCGCGAGTTGCAAGCGGTAGACGGTATTGCGCTTGAAGAATCCCAGTTCGACGGTCGTAACTATTTTCGTGACGTCGGCCGTCCACCACTCTTTGAATCCCGTTCCGGTGGCCACCAGAGGAAAGATTTTTGCGGCCGGAGCTTCAATTACGATCTGGTGCCGGATTTTCATCATATTGTCCTCTCCGGAGCCAGTTTTCCGGACTTCGAGTTGCAATCTACTTACTCAAGAAGGATTTCCAGCGCGCCCAGGCGTCGGTGCGGGCTTTTTTGTTGGCATCGGTGGCGTCGGGCGCTTCGCCCGCGCGCATGAAGCCATGCCCTGCGCCTTCGTAGGTCACGGGGTCATAGCTCTTGCCGGCGGCTTTCATTGCCGTGATAGTGTCCGGAATCGTGGCGTCAATGCGCGCGTCGTTGCCGGCGTAGAAGCCATAGACGGGAGCTTTGATGCGCGCCATGGCGTCTTTCTCCGGTGGGCCGCCATAGAAAACGAACGCAGAGGCGAGATCCGCGCGATTGGTGGCGAAGCGAAAAGATTGGCTGCCTCCCCAGCAGAAGCCGGCGACAAACAGCTTGCCGCTCGAAGCGGGCAGCTTAAGCGTATAGTCTGCAACGGCGTTCAAATCCGCAGTGATTTGGTCGGCGTTGAGTTTGCCGACGGCCTCTCGCACCGCCGATTCCTCGAAGGAGTTGCTGCGCCCGCCATTCGGCCCCATACCGGAAAGCAAGTCCGGGGCGACTGCGATGTAGCCCGCTGCTGCAACCTGGTCGGAGAGATCCTGCACCCAGTCGGTCATGCCAAAAATCTCGTGAATGATGAGAACGACGGGCGTCTTACTTTTCGATTCGGGGTAGACCACAAAAGTTTCGACGGCGCGGTCACCGTGCTTTACGGTGACCCATTCGCCGTGGCGCGATGATTTTGCGAGAGCAGCCTTGGCCCAGTCTTGTCCCTGCGCGGACGGAGCGGCTACGAAAGCCAAAGCGAGCAGACTAATCAGGGTAAGCGTGCGAACGAGAACGGCACGTTTCATGGCGTTGATCTCCAGAGAAGGCTGTTGGCTGGAACAATGCTCCGAGTGCGTTTTGGAGCGAATGGAATAGTAATCCGTGAACCGGAGGGCCGCAAGTGGGGACACGCAGGTGGCCTTGACATTGGTGGAAACGCGCTAGCCAGTGGGTCAGAACTGCCCGGTCAAAGGGCCAGTTTCCACATACGAAACAGTTTAGCCTAGAGGCTTGCCGGGGGCGGTTTTGAGCGTCAGCATAGTAACAGTACCACCCGATCCTAGTTTAGGAACTCATGGAGGGAAGAAATGCGTAAGTTCATGATTGGATGTGGGTTACTTCTATTGGCAACATTTTCCACAAGGGCTCAGGAGAACCGAGGAGTCGAGGTTTCTGGCGACTATCAGTATGTGCGCTTCAATCCGGGCCAAGGGGCCTCAGGCATCAACTGCCAAGGTGGAGCTGGCTCGTTCGGTGCGTACTTGACGGCGCGGTTGGGCGTTATCGGCGAGTTCGGCGCTTGCAAAGTCACGGGCCTGCCCACGGGGGCGACTGCGCATGAGATGAACTACCTGTTCGGGCCAAGAATGTACTTTCATTCGCACGGACGCCTGTTCCCGTTCGTCCAAACGCTTTTGGGCGGGGAACGCTTTTCGGCCGGAGTGTCGGGCGTAGGGTCAGGCTCAACCAGTGCGTTCGCATGGACGGCCGGGGGCGGATTGGATGCCACGTTAACCCGCCATCTAACGTTCAGAGCGGTTCAGGTCGAGTATCTTTACACGCGGTTCGGTGGCGCTTCGCAGAACAGTCTTAGGCTGCAAAGCGGCATCGTGTATCGCTTCGGCCGCTAAGTGCAAAGCTGAAGTAGCCGCGGAGTGGTTTACTTGGCGTACTGCCACTAAAAATGGCAGTACGCCTTTTGTTTTGTGATTACCGACTCGGGAACGGACTCCCTGCTTTTGGCTGATTGGTTAGAAATGGAAAACGACGCCTGCGGAGGCGCGCGGTTGGTTTTGCGTTGCCCCGCGTGTCTGCGTCCGGATGTAATCAAGCTGGAGGACGCGAGCTGCGACAGTTTCAAACCTGCGTTGACACCCCTCCGGGCGTCCGATACGCTCTAAAGTTTACGCTGCACGACAGATTGCGACTGACAGGATCGGACGAAGCTCCCCATGGCTGAAGACAAGCTGCCCACACGCGCGCAGGATTTTTCCGAGTGGTACAACCAGCTCGTGCTGAAAGCGCAGCTCGCGGACTACGCGCCAGTGCGCGGATGCATGATCGTCCGCCCTTACGGCTGGGCGCTCTGGGAAAACATGCAGCAGGCGCTGGACCGGCGCTTCAAGGCTACAGGCCATCAAAACGTGGCGTTTCCACTGCTGATTCCCCGCAGCTTTATTGACAAGGAAAAACATCACGTCGAAGGATTTTCGCCCGAACTGGCGGTGGTGACGATTGGTGGTGGCGAAGAGTTGGCTGAGCCTTTGGTGATTCGCCCCACATCAGAAACGATCATTGGGCACATGTGGTCGAAATGGATTCAGTCTTACCGCGACTTGCCGGTTCTGATGAACCAGTGGAACAGCGTGGTGCGCTGGGAATTGCGCACGAAACTGTTTTTGCGCACGATGGAGTTTTACTGGCAGGAAGGCCACACCGCCCACGCCACGCGCGAAGAGGCAGAAGCCGAAACGATCCAGATGCTGAATGTCTATGCGGATTTCGCAATCAATGACGCGGCGATTCCGGTGATTCCAGGAAAGAAATCCGATGCGGAGAAATTTGCCGGCGCCGACGTGACGTATTCGATTGAAGCGATGATGGGCGACGGCAAAGCGCTGCAGTCGGGGACATCGCATTTTCTCGGGCAGAATTTCTCGCAGGCATTTGAAGTAAGGTACCTGGACCAGAGCGGCCAACTGCAGCACTGCTGGACCACTTCGTGGGGGCTTTCGACGCGCGTGGTCGGCGCCATCATTATGGTGCACGGCGACGATCAGGGATTGGTTCTGCCGCCCAAGCTTGCGCCCTACCAAGTGGTGATTGTGCCTATTTTCAAAAACGACGAAGAGAAGAAAACGGTCTTAGATACTGCACGCAAACTGAAGGCGGAATTAGTGACGGCAGACGTTCGCGTGACGCTGGACGAACGCGAAGGGCAAAGCCCCGGCTGGAAGTTCAATGATTGGGAAATGCGCGGCGTGCCTTTGCGCGTCGAGCTTGGTCCCAAGGACGTTGCAAAGCAATCGGCAATTCTGGCACGACGCGACCGTCCCGGGAAAGAAGGGAAAATCAGCGCATCGCTAGCCGATCTGCCTGGAACCATCCAGAAATTGCTCGTGGAAATTCAGCAATCGCTTCACGACAAGGCGCTGGCGTTTCGCAAGAGCAATACGCACGACGCCAAGACGTATGATGACCTAAAGAAGGCCGTAGAAAGCGGCTTTGCATATTCTTTCTGGTGCGGAAGCGGCGAATGCGAAGCCAAAATCAAGGAAGAAACACGCGCTACTATGCGCTGCATTCCTTTGGAGCAAGACAGCACCACCGGGAAGTGCGTCTATTGCAACCAGTCCTCGACCACGCGAGCCATTTTCGCCCGCGCCTACTGAGACCCTTAGCGCGTCAATTCAAATTGGTGGAGTGAAGGTCGCCTGGCGCCAATCAAGCACTCTTTCGTGAGTTACAGCCGGGGTGGCCGTACTACCGGGTTCCCTCAAGGAATGGGTATGCGGAAGATGTTTCGCCTGATATTTATCACGGTGTACGAATATTTTGCTGGCGTGACCATAGAATCCACCGGGTGGTTTGCTGCGACGCGCTGAACGACACCCTTCAAGTCTTCCGATCCGCCGAATCCTTCGGGCGGCACATCCGGCAACCCGGTTGCTTGCCGCGCCCGCAGAAAATACGTGTCTGCCTGGCGAGCCGACCCGAATTTAACTCGCATATATTTCCCGTCTAGGCTCCAATCCATCAGGCAAAAGGTATGGCTAAGCAAAACGGTTTTCCCGCCGGCATTTGGGTAGGCCGCCACCTCCTGGTCCTCTCGGTCCTCATGGCTGCGTTCGTCTAGTAACGTCCAGCGACCATCCGGCGACACGGCCACGACCCCGAGAATCGGCTCCTCGCGCAGTTTCCGGCGCGCTGAACCGTCCTGCTTTCTTGTATATAGGTAGTTCTTTCCGCCTTCCGCCACGCAATAGATCAAATCGCCATTTGGCAGGAAATATGGCGAGTCTTCGCTCACCGAGGACTCGAGCTTTCTCGGCGACCCACGATGATCTGTTGAAGCGAGCCACAGGTGCGACACTCCTTTGTCATCCCGGTGGGCGAAGGCCGCAGTGCGACCGTCCCGCGAAATCGAAAAATTACCGACCTCAAATGCGATATCCACTTGGTAGCCGGGGAGAACTCTCTCGCTGCGTCCGGTCGCCAAATCGGTGCTCCATAACTCCGCCGCCTCGCTCTGGCCGCTGAAGTTCAGGTAGAAGAATGTCTTCTCGTCACTGGAGAATGTCCCTTCGAAGGCAGTCCCTTCGGAGGACAGCTGGTGCTCTCCGCTTTTATCGTGTATCCACACGGTCGAATCCTGTGTGCCCACGGACGTCAAAAATGACCTGCCGTCCGGCGCCATCGCGATTCCTTCCTCTTCGGTCGGCCCTCCCGTTACTTGCTCCGGTTCGCCGCTCGGAAACCGCTGCCTCCAGATGTGGAAGCGTCCCCCCTTGTTTGTGCTCATGTACATCCACTTGCCATCAGGCGACCACGCCGCCGAACGGCACGACGCGCCGTCCGGACCGACGAGTTGCTCTTGTCCTTTGCCGTCGAATGGGACCAAGCGACATTGCCTTATCACTCCGAACGTGTCCATGAGGACGACCAGGACCCACTTTCCATCCGGCGAGAGGTAAGAATGGTGCGCCATGCTGCGCTCGGCGGCCGGCAGATACACGTCGCGGCTCTGTCCCCGGCCCTCGTCTGTGGTCACGATGCCCATGTGAAGGCCGCCGCCCTTGATCTCAGAAAAAAGCAGCCGTCGTCCACCATCAATCCACGTTAACGACGAGGCGTTCCTCAACATCAGCCGCGGCTCTCCACCCAATACGCTGACTTCCCAGACGTCCCACGGATCCACAACTCCGTAGGCGATGCTCGAGCCATCCGGCGAAAAGCTGGGGCTGAGTTTCAAAGTCTGATCACGCGTCAATTGCGTCGGTTCCCCCGAAGGAAGCAGCTTCACGTAGAGCTGTCCTGGTCCCAGAAAGGTTTCGTCGCCACGGATGAAGGCCAGCATCCTCCCGTCCGGCGATAGCTCCGGGTATACAGCGGAGTCAGTGAAAAATGTCAGCTGCTCCCACTTTCCTCCGTCGTTCGGTCTTGGCTTTTTCGCGCCCCAGTATAGGAACGCGAGAGCAGCTAGAGCCATGACGGTGATCGCAGCACCTGCGGCCCACACGCGCGCCGTGTTCTTTTTACGGTTTGCTACCACTCCCGTGAACCTTCCGGTGTCCGAATCCCGTTTCAAGCGCTGTAAGTCTGCGCGAATTTCGGAGGCGTGTTGGTACCGCAGGCTCCGATCTTTCTCCAGACATTTGTCGATGAGTTCTTCCAGCTTGCGCGGAAGCTGTGGATTCAGTTGCGTCGGCGGAAGAGGCGCGCTTTCTAAAAGCGCGTGAAATACGATCCCGGGGGTCGCTCCGGGAAAGGGCAGCTTACCCGTCGCCATTTCGTAGAGCACCACGCCCAGGGAGAATAAGTCCGTGCGCGCGTCCAGTTCTTCCGCGCGAACCTGCTCCGGAGACATGTAGGCGACGGTGCCGACGGTGCTGCCAGTGCGCGTGAGGTCGCGTTCTTCACTTAGCGTGGGTCCCGCCACGGAGTCACCCTCGAAGTTAGCGAGCAGTGGAGCAGTCTTGGCCAAACCAAAGTCAAGAATCTTGGCATGGCCGCGCTGGGTGACGAAGATGTTCGCCGGCTTGATATCGCGATGAACGATGCCTTTGGCATGCGCCGCGTCCAGCCCGTCAGCAATCTGGATTGCCAGGTCCACCAGCTTTTCCAGCTGCACCGGCTTTCCCTGAATGCAGTGCTTCAGGGTTTGCCCTTCGAGAAGCTCCATTACGATAAACGGCTCGCTCTCGAACTGGTCGATGTCATAAATCACGCAGAGATTGGGGTGATTCAAAGAAGAAGCAGCATTGGCCTCGCGTCGGAGGCGTTCCATGGCCCGCGGGCTTCGGAGAAGATCTTCTGGAAGGAATTTGAGGGCGACTAGCCGGGGCAGCTTTGTATCCTGGGCTTTATACACAACCCCCATTCCCCCACCACCGAGCTTTTCGAGAATCCGGTAGTGCGAGACCGCCTTGCCTGTCATACCCGTCGTATGATCGCGCGATTCATCCTGGCCGGGCTCTCGATTGGCGAGTTCCTGAGCCGCGAGATCCAGAGCGGGCGATTCAAGAAAACCTCCTGCTTCTTTGTGGTGCGCGAGTAAAGACTCAACCTTGACCCGAAGGTCCTTGTCTCCCGCGCAGCTATCTTCGAGGAAGGCGTCTCGGTGGCCTTCTTCGATCTTCAGGGCGGAGTGAAAGAGCTCCTCGATTCGGCGCCAGCGCTCCTGTTGCATGGCGCGATTATCCCTTCAATTCACCGAGCAGCCAAGCCCTGGCAAACCTGTCCTATCGGTACCCGTTCCTTTCCCGAAACAGCCCCCTTGCCATTTTCTCGACACGCTTCCCGCGCGGTGCTAGCTTGGTTTTACAGGGGATATCCCAGACCGCCGTTTCTCGAAGCAGCTTACGAAGCGAGACGGCCTAAGGAGAGAATGGGAGTGTCTATGAACGCCATGCGCGCGCGCCGGGAACCGAAGCAGCGACGCTTCGAGCGGGGCGAAGGCCGCCTAAAGGGCATCGTGATTGTCGTCATCATTGTGCTCGCGGTTTACACGGCATGGAAAATCATTCCGCCTTTCGTGAACGATTACCAGCTTTCTGACATGATGCAGGAGCAGTCGCGCTATGCGATGGTCAATCGCTATACCGAGGACCAGATTCGCGACAAAGTTTACAAAGAGATCGTAGACCTGGATATTCCAGCGAAGCGGGAAGACATCAAGATTGTGGCCAACAACAACGTGGTGAAGATTTCTTTGGATTATACCGTTCCCGTGGATGTTCTGGTGTACCACACGGACTTGCACTTTAATCCGAACAGCGAAACGAAGTCGCTGTTCTAAAGTTTGAATGCCCAGCTCAGTATTTGACCATGAGCGGCTGGCAACCCTGCGGCGCGTAACTCCGTCTTTCCTAGCGGACGAGGTTGCGAGACAATAGAGACTCCAGCCTGGGGGAGACACCTTTTGCAAATCCGGGTCCAGCGAGGGTTTTTTACTTCCACTATCGGCCTGACGATCCTTGGGATTATCTTCGGGATTTTTGTCATCGCAGGCGGAATTTTCACTTACTACTACATGAAGTATTCGCGCATGATTGATGCGCGCCTTTCCGGAGGCATCTTCGAGAACACCACCCAGATTTTCTCGGCCCCCGAACACATTTCCGCGGCGCAAGCCTGGGGACCGGACGACCTGACTGATTATTTGACGCGAGTGGGCTATCGCCCGCAAGAGGACCCAAACGCTCTGGGCCAATACACGGTGCAGGGCAGTACCGTGGACATCCGCCCTTCGAAGCTATCCTATTTTGGGGGAAAGAACGCGCTGGCCGTACAGTTCCGCGGCAAGAGCATCAAGAGCATTCGGCCGCTCGAGGGCGGGCCGGAAATGGACTCCGCGGAAATCGAGCCCGAGCTGATTACCAATCTTTTTGACAGCGCTCGCGAAAAACGGCGCCAGGTGCGCTACGAAGATCTGCCGGTAATGCTGGTGGACGCCATCCTTTCCGCGGAAGACAAGCGCTTTTTCGAGCATGGCGGATTTGATTTCATTCGCATTGCGGGCGCCGCGTGGGCTGACATCCGACACACCAGCAAAAACTACCAAGGCGCCAGCACCATCACCATGCAGGTGGCGCGCACGTTCTTCCTGTCCACAGACCGCAACTGGCGGCGAAAACTGGCCGAAGCGCTGATTTCCCTCGAACTCGAGCAGCGTTTCACCAAGCAGCAAATCTTCGAGATGTACGCAAACGAAGTTTACCTCGGCAATCGCGGCAGCTTCGGGATTCGCGGATTCGCCGAAGCCAGCTTCGCCTATTTCGGGAAAGACATGCGCGAGCTGAGTTTGGCCGAATACACCTACCTGGCGGGAATCATCCGCGCCCCGAATTACTATTCTTCCGCGGATCGCCATCCGGAGCGTGGCGCGCAGGCGCGCGATCGCGTGCTGACGCAAATGCTCGATAACAAATATATTTCCGCCGACGATTTGGAAGAGGCGAAGAAGGCCCCGCTGAAAATTGTTCACGCTGCGGGCTCTGGCAGGGAAGCGCCTTATTTCGTGGACATGGTGAAAGACCACCTTCTCGACAAGTACTCTGAGAACGAGCTATTGAGCGAAAACTTCCGCGTGTACACAACTTTGGATCCCGCACTGGAACGCGACGCCGTCGCCGCCGTCGAAGCCGGCATGAAGAATGTGGACACCCTGCTGGCCAAGAGATACGACAAATGGAAGAAGGAGTTAGCGAAGAAGAAAAGCAACGAGCCGGTCCCGGAAGCGCAGGTTGCACTCGTGGCGCTGGATCCAAGGAATGGTGAAATCAAAGCGGTAGTGGGCGGACGGGATTACGGGCAGAGTCAGCTCAACCACGCTCTTGCCCATCGACAGCCGGGTTCCGTCTTCAAGCCGTTCGTGTATGCGGCGGCATTCGACAACGCTGTGGATAATGTGCAGCCCATCGTCACGCCGGCTACAGTTGTTGATGACGAGCCGACCACCTTCGAATTCGACGGGACACAATACACGCCCGATAATTTCCAAGGAAAGTTCATGGGCCGCGTGACGGTACGCGATGCCTTAACGAATTCGCTGAACGTGGCCACGATAAAAGTGGCTGAACTCATCGGCTACGGGCGTGTGGTGCAGGTAGCGCGTCAGATGGGCTTGAGTACGAACATTCAGCCGACTCCGTCCATGGCACTCGGCACCTATGAGATGACTCCCGTCGACGTGGCCGCTGGATATACAGCGTTTGCGACGATGGGGACGCGCGCCGAGCCGCAATTCATCCGCAGCGTGGTGAAATCCGACGGTGAAGTCCTCGAAAAACTCACGCCGCAAACACATGCCGTTCTAGACGCGCGAGTGGCGTTTCTAGTGGATAGCGTGTTGAAGGATGTTATGAACCGCGGCACGGCCGCTGGGGTGCGTGCGCGCGGGTTTACCTTGCCGGCGGCCGGAAAAACGGGAACTTCGCGAGACGGCTGGTTTGCTGGCTTCACTTCGAACCTGCTCTGTGTCGTCTGGGTTGGATTTGACGACAATCGCGACCTGGAGCAAACCGGTGGGGCCACTGCCGGTCCCATTTGGGCGGACTTCATGATTAAGGCCACGTCCATGTCCCCCTACACCCAGGTCAAGGATTTTACGATGCCCGATGGCATTCAATCCGTGGTCATCGATCCGGAATCCTTAGAACTTGCTACACCGAGTTGCCCGACAACCCGCGAAGAAGTGTACGTCGCCGGTTCCGCGCCCACCGAATTCTGTGAGTTACACGGCGGCCACGGCCTGTCAACTTCAACCGGCAACGTTCTGTCCCAAATTTTCGGCGGACAACAGAAAACGCCAACGACAACGGACGCTAACGGGCAAGTGGTGATGAAATCCGACCCCAACCGCCCCCCCAACGCGACCGGTCAGCCGGGTGCCGCTACAAATCCTAATGATCCCAACGCCCAAAACGGTGATAAGAAAAAGAACCCTTTATCGAAAATTTTTGGTATCTTTGGAGGCAAGAAGAAGGAAGAACCCGACAAGGCCAAGCCCAAGCCGGAGAAGGGAGATTCGCCATGACCCGTTTTCGAGTGGCGTTTCCAGCAACTGTTCTCCTCCTCAGTCTTTCAATTTCCACGGCAGCACAATCCCTTGTAGATGGTCCCGGCGGCCCGCCTGTCGCTCCGCGTGTGCCGCAAGCGCAACCTCCTTCGCCCGCGCAATCGCCGGTCATCGTGGTCCGTCCGGACCTCACCGACGAGCAGATGGCGGACCTCTATATGGCGCGCAAGGAATACCGGGAAGCCGCGCAGCTCTACAAGCGCCTCACGGATCAGGATCCGCAGAACGCGGTTTACTTCAATAAGCTTGGCATTTCCATGCACCAGCAAACGGTCCTGGGACAAGCGCTGAAATGTTACGAGCGCGCCGTGAAACTCGACCCCACCTATGCCGACGCGCAAAACAATATCGGCACCATCTTCTACCAACGCAAGAAGTTCGGAAAAGCCATCAAGGCTTATCAGAAGGCGATTTCCATCCGGAGTGACATGCCCGTTTTGTACAGCAATCTGGCCTATGCTTATTTTGAAGACAAGAAATACGAGCAGGCCATTGGAGCCTTCCGTCAGGCGCTGGCCATTGATCCACAACTCTTTGAGCGCACTAGTTCCAGGAACGGGTCGATCTTGCAGGATCGTTCCGTTGGCGATCGCGGCAAGTTCTATTTTCTGCTGGCGAAATCCTATGCCGAAGCGGGCAATCTCGAGCGCTGCCTGATCTATTTGCGCAAGGCTAAGGACGAAGGCTATAAGCAGTTAGCCGCGATTAAGGAAGATCCTTCCTTCGCGGCGGTAATTAAGAATTCTGCCATCCAGGAAGTGCTGACTCCTAAACCGGAAGACACGCCTCAAATCTGACGCCTTTTGTGTTTTTCATAAGCGACTGTCCGGGAACGCTACAGGTCTTTCCCTTATACGGACGAATTTTGAGACCGCACTAGCTCCGACGCGTATCTAAGTCATTTTGTTTCTTATGTTTATGGAGTGTCTTGGTAGGCCCAGCAGTTGCTCCCTTTACCGTGGCCAGGTGTAGCCTTAGATTGCAAAGTCCGGAGGCGCCCCATGAAAAAGATTGACCGCATTCGGGAGAAAGTCACCATCCCCCCCACTTCTGTCTACCTTTCCAAAATGCACGATGCCGGCTGGCACCTGGTGGCGCTCGAGTGGGAGCGCGAGATCGAGTTTTCCGGCGAGCCCGAGATTCCCGAAGTCGAGCCTGGATCCGAAGAAATCCCGTTCGGCCTACGCATCGCCTCTGACTGCCGCCACCTCGAAGACGATCCCCTGGAAATGCAGACCCTCAAATTCCTGGGGGAAATGATTGTCCAGGACATCTCTTTCCGAAGCATGGCTGAAGCTCTCAACGCCCGCGAGTATCGCACTCGCGACGGCCAGCCTTGGAACGCCGCCAGCGTCTTCAAGCTGATCCCTCGCCTGATTGACGTCGCGCCGCGGGTCCTGGTCGGCACGGAATGGGAAGCCCGCAAGAAGCAACTCACCAAAGTCGCCTGGAACTCGTGAGCGGCAGCGCGCCCCGACGAGCAATCGAACTGCAAAGGCAAACGTCTAATCGCCTGAGGTCCTTGATCGTTTTGGCGGTTCATGGTTTTTCTGGTTGCCATCGGTCTGAGTAAAAGGCAAAGAACGGTCTTTGAAGCGTCGAAGCGTCGGTCCTTCAGTGGGGGTGCAAAATGGAATACTTCTGGCAAGACGTTCGGCATGGCGCGCGCGTTCTGCGCAAGAGCCCTGGCTTCAGCGCTGTAGCGATTTTGTCGCTGGCGCTGGGAATCGGCGCGAACACCACTATCTTCACAGTGGTCAATGCCATCTTGCTGCATCCTCTTCCCGTAAAAGACATCTCCAGGGTCGTCGAACTGGACACAATCGATACGAAGACTCATGTGGGGTTCGCCAACGCCACAAAGCTGGGTCTGTCGTTCCGAAATTGTCAGGATTATCAACAGCAGAATGAAGTGCTTTCCGGTGTCACCTGCTTTACAGGGCTTCCGTTGACGTGGAGCGGCGGCGCGGAAGCTCGCCAGGTCAACGGCCAAATGGTCAGCGCGAATTATTTTGATGTGCTGGGATTGCAGCCTGCCGCAGGACGCTTTTTTCTCCCTGACGAGGATACCAAGCTGAGCGGCAACAACGTCGCGGTCATCAGCTACAGCTTTTGGACCAACAAGCTGGGGGCCGATCCCAATGAACTCGGCAAGACGCTGACGCTAAACGCCATGCCCTACACGGTCATTGGCGTCGCCCCGAAAGGGTTCAAAGGAACATTCACTTTCGGCAGCGCGGAGCAAATCTGGGTTCCCAAGAGCATGTACCCGCAGATCTTGACCGGCTTTGGATTGGAGTTTTTCAATGACCGCCGATTCCTGAACGCGCTCGCCTTTGGGCGGCTCAAACCCGGGATCGGCATCAGCCAGGCCGAAGCGTCGCTGAAGACCATCGCCTCGCAACTCGAAAGAGATTTTCCCAAAGACAATGGCGGCCGCAGCATCGCGTTGACGCCCTTGGCCGAAGCTGCCGTGGGTGTAAACCAGCACGATCAGATTGCGCTTGCGGGCACGATGCTGATGACCGTTGTGGGTTTGGTGCTCCTGATTGCCTGCGCGAATCTGGCGAATTTGCTTCTTGCTCGCGCCGCTCGCCGTGAACGGGAAATGGGCTTGCGCGCCGCTCTCGGTGCCAGCCGGCCGCGCTTGATTTGCCAGATGCTGACCGAGTGCATCTTGCTTTCGCTCATTGGTGGCGGCGTGGGTTTGGCGATTGCTTATGGTGGACGTACTCTGCTGTGGTCTTTCCGCCCGCCGTTTATTCAGGCGGACAGCATTGACTTATCCCTCGATTCAAACGTCCTTATCTTCACTCTGGGGATTTCGCTTCTGACTGGGCTGCTGTTTGGCGTGGCGCCGGCCTTCAAAGCTTCTGTTCCTGACTTGGCCGACACTCTTAAACTCGGCGGCCGCGGCGGCTCCATCGGCTGGGGACGCAACAAGCTGCGCAGCTTGCTCGTCGTTTCCGAAATCGCCCTTTCTCTCGTCGCCCTCGTTGGCGCCGGGCTGTTTGTTCGCAGCATGCGCGACGCGCAAAAAATGGACCCCGGCTTCGAGTCCAAGAATCTCTTCATGCTGGCATTCGACCTGGGCGCGCTGCACTACGACGAAGGCCACGGCCAGCAGTTCCTCCGAGCAGCCGTGGAACGTGCCAACGCTACTCCCGGAGTGAAAGCCTCAGCTGTAGCCTCCAACTTCCCGCTCGGCGGCGGATTTGCGCGCACCGTTTTTCCCGAAGGCGAAGACGAATCCACCGGCTACCGCGGAACGCTGACGCAGTTGGACGACATCACCACTGGATATTTCGATGCGTTGCGCATTCCGCTGATTCGCGGCCGCATCTTCACCGATGCGGACCGCAAGGAAACCACACCCGTGGCCATCATCAATGAAGCCATGGCCAAGAAGTTTTGGCCCGATAAGGACGCTATCGGCAAGCGGTTTCACTTTTTCGGGGACACCATGTTGCGCGAAGTCGTGGGAATCACCCGGAACAGCACCGTGAACGCCATAGGCGAAGAACCGGTGCCACTCGTGTATTTGCCAGTGGCTCAAGATTATGCGCCCGCCGCCACGCTTCAAGTTCAAACGACTGGCAAGCCCGAGACGGTGATTGCCGGCGTGCGCGCGCAGATTCAGTCGCTCGAGCCGAATCTCGCTATCACCAACGTGCAGACGATCGGCGAAATTATTGACCAGGGACTTTGGGCGCCGGAAATGGGCGCGGCCCTGCTCACCGTGTTCGGCGGCTTGGCGATGGTTCTGGCCGCGGTTGGAGTCTATGGTGTGCTCGCCTACTCGGTCACGCAGCAAACGCGCGAAATTGGCATCCGCATGGCCATGGGCGCTGAGCGGAGCGATGTGCTCGGATTAGTAGTCGGCCAAGGACTGAAGCTGACCGGAGCCGGATTGGCGCTGGGGATCCTCGTCTCGCTAGGCTTAACGCGCCAACTCTCCAGCCTCCTCTTTGGCGTCAGCGCCTACGATCCTTGGACCTACGGCGGCGTAACAGTCATTCTCGTCGTCGTGGCGCTCCTGGCCTGCTACATCCCCGCCCGCCGCGCCACCCGCGTCGACCCACTGGTGGCCCTTCGCTACGAATAGGGGAAGCGCTTGACGCAAGCAGGGCCTCCGGGATTCCGATCATTCTTTTGACAATAGTTCTATTGCCTTCAGGATCTTGTTGGTCATGCGATTGATGAACAGGCTAAGCCCCAACACAACAAGAACATTCGTCAAAATCGATATGATTGCGCCCACTAACACTTCCGCGCCCAATCTCGTTTCGCCAGCGCGCTGAGCGGTTCCCCAAATGTTGAAAAGAAAAACCGAAAGACAAGCAGAGCACAAGGCCAAGTACATCCACTGTCTTTTTCTGGTGCGATCGACCTCATCCAATGATTTGCGTAATATGTTTTCCATTTCTTCGGTCATTAATTGTTTCCTTTCTCGCTGAGATGTTTTCGGAGTGCGTTCAAACCGTACGCTAAGCGTGACTTAGCTGTTCCTATTGGTATTTCAAGAATTGCGGCCACATCTGAAAGAGGGAGGTCTTCCTGAAAATGAAGCACCAAGACAGCCCGACTCGCAGGAGACAGATCCCCGAGAGACAAGAGTTCTTGCAGGAGTTCGGCTGATGGATGGATTTCTCGCGCCGGCAATCCATCGAGCACGGATTCGTCGACTGTTTGTTCGGGCGAGCGCCTTCCTCTCCTTATGTGACGGAACGCTTGACGGCTTGCAATCCGGAAGACCCATGGCCGCAGGAGTTCCGGTGTATGCAGGGTCTTGAGTTTTTGGCACACGATCACCAGAACCTCCTGCAAAACGTCATCGGCATGAGACAAGCCCACAACTCCGGCAACGAAGCGGCGCAGTGATGGCTGAATGCTCCTGAGTAGGCATTCAAGCCCCTCTGGGTCACCACATTGCGCTCTTAACACCCACAAGGCTTCTTGTCTTGAAGTCGTCACGCTCTCCTTCGAATAGTTAAGAGGCTTTATTTCAGGAAAGAGTTCGAAGCCGCCGGATATTTTATGGCTTGAACCTCAGTAAACGGGCCTATCGGATAGAGTTGTCCAGGCTACTCGCCATGCCACCACATCACCACCAAACCCCTAGCCGCTCTGCTACAATGCAAGCAAGATGCCGTGCACCTTTGGCAGGCCGCGTATTGACGAACTCCTCGTCAAAACAGTCTTCGTTTCGCTGATGGCAGCGGCGCTTTGCTCGGCGCAAACCGTACCTGCTGCAAAGCTCGGGCTACCTGCGAACTCTTCTGCGGCTTCCGGGGCTCCCCAAAAAATCTACGTTGTCCTGCCCTTCGAGGGCGTAGGTGCTCCTGCCAAACTCGACTGGCTCAGCGAAGGCCTGGAAGAACTAACCATCGAGCGCCTCACCGCCGCCGGAGAGCAGGTTTACTCTCACTCCGGGCGCGCCGCCGAACTCGAGCGTTACGGCCTGCCCAGCGGTTCCACTTTCAGCCGCGCCACCATGCTTCGCATCGCCGAAGACCTCGACGCCGATTACGTTATCTATGGTAAATACGCGGTCAGAGGCACGATCCTCACCCTCCAAATGCGCATCCTCAGCATGGATCCTTTGGCATTGCGGCCGCCTGTGCAGGAAAGCGGTTCGGTGGATTCGCTGACGGACCTGCACATGCACGTCCTATGGAGGACGCTCTCTTCGCGCGATGGCCGCTACGCCCTGAGCCTGGCGGATTTCGCCAAGCGGCAGCGTAAGCTGCGCCTGGACGCCTTCGAGCAATACTCGCGCGGGCTGCAAGCTACGGACCCTGACGCCAAGGTGCGGCAACTCCACGAAGCGG
The DNA here is from genome assembly GCA_035280045.1 of Candidatus Acidiferrum sp. GTDB lineage: Bacteria > Acidobacteriota > Terriglobia > Acidiferrales > UBA7541 > Acidiferrum. The sequence goes on along the minus strand of DATEGP010000069.1, from coordinate 14,282 downwards.
CGCGCCTAGAGCCTGACTGGCCGGATGCGAACTTTGCGCTGGGTGAGGCCTATTTTGCTAAGAAGGACTACAACGCCGCGCTCGCCTGGTTCTTCAAAGTCCCCAAGACTTACGATCGCTATGCCGAAGCCCTGTTCTTCAGCGGAGTTTGCCGCCTGCAATTGAATCAGGCCGACCACGCCGAGGAGGATTTCCGCAACTTGCAAGAAACCCTGAAGACCACCGCCTCAAACGGTGCCGACGCGCCCGAAATCCTGAACAACCTGGCCATCGCGCAAGCCCGCCAGGGCAAAGTGGCTCCCGCCCAGGCAAGCCTTCGCCGCGCGGCGGACTTGGCGCCCGGCGAAGACGACTACTCGTTCAATCTCGGCCTGCTCGCGCTACAGGGTGGCGATGCCGCGGTCGCCGCAGACTACTTCCGCCAGGCCGCTGAACGCGAACCCGATAGCTCCGAAGACCGCGCGCTGCTGATTTTGTCTTTGGAGAAAGCCGACAAAACCGGGGAAGCCGATCAGGAGCGCGAGGCCGCAAAAGAAGCCTTTGGGCCGACCGGACTTCCGCCGATTCGATTGGATGACCCGTCGGATAAAAGGAACGAAACGTTAGCCCGCCTGACGCGTATCAAAACGGAGCTGGACTTGAGCGGGCTTCGTGCGGAACCAGCGGATGCTCCTGCGAGCACCGCTTCTGTGTCGGGGGCGAGCGATACTCCCGCCTCCCGCATCCGCCGGGGAAGGCAGGAACTCTCCGCCGGAAACATGGCCGCGGCCGAAGAAGAATTTCGTGCCGCGCTTTCCGCCGAGCCGTCGAATGCCGCGGCACATCGCGGCTTGGGTGAAATCGCGCGCCATCAAGGCAAAATGGATGACGCCGTGAAGGAATTACAAGATTCGCTGGCCACGCGAGACTCCCCGGAAGTTCGCACGATGCTGGCAAAAATCTATTTGGAGCAGAAGAAAACAGATCTGGCCCGCGCGGAAGCCGAGAAAGCATTGAAGCTCGCGCCAAACTACGCTGAAGCAAAACAGTTGCTGGATCATTTGCAGAATTCCAAGTCGTCTGCGAAGAAGCCGGGTGGGGGTGGGCTGTGAGAGTTGCGCCGCGATTAAGGACAATTGATTCTCTCGGGCGAACGTGGCTGGCTATCTTTTCCTCGGTTTTCTGCGCGCTGGCCGCCGCGGCAGCCATATTGTTCCTCCCATCCTTGAACGCTACCGAAAAGACAAACGGTCCTTCCGTGCTGGAGTTGAAACTCGACGGCGAAGTCGAGCCCATCCTCGCCACCTACATTGACGAAGGCCTTCAAGACGCCGCGCAACGCCACGCCTCGCTCGTCCTGATCACCATGGACACTCCCGGTGGCCTTAGCATTTCAATGGAGAAGATCGTTCAGCAAATACTGGCGTCGCCTGTGCCCGTCGCCGTGTACGTTTCGCCGACCGGCGCGCGAGGGGCTTCTGCCGGCTTCTACATTCTCCTTTCCGCGGACATTGCCGCAATGGCGCCGGGGACCCATACCGGCTCCGCGACTCCGGTCATCGCCATTGGTGGCGCTTTTCCGATGCAGATCGATGAGGCCTATCGAAAGAAGCTCAACAATGACGCTATGGCTTTTCTTAGAAGTTTTACGGGGCGAAGGGGACGAAATCCCGAGCTTGCGGAAAAGGCCATCACCGAAGGCAAGGCATTCACTGAGAAAGAGTGTTTAGACGCAAAGATGATTGACTTGGTGGCAAGTTCACCGGAAGACTTGGTGCAGCAGTTGGACGGGCGCACCATCACGAGATTCGCCGGCACAAAGTTGACCCTATCGCTGAAGAATGCCGTGCTCACTCCGTTCGAGCTCTCCGCGCGCCAGAAATTCCTCTCGCGCATCGTCCAGCCGGATATCTTCTTTCTCCTGCTGATTCTCGGCGCCCTCGGCTTGTACACGGAATTCACCCATCCGGGCGTTGTTGCGCCGGGCGTGATCGGTGGAATCTGCCTGGTCCTGGCGCTGTACGACATGAATTTTCTTCCTGTGAATCTCGCGGGGCTGTTCCTGATTGCGCTTGCTATCGCGTTTTTCATTTTGGAAGCGAAGACGCCAAGCCACGGCGTGCTCGCGCTCGGCGGCATTATTTCCATGTTTTTGGGGGCTTTGTTCCTCGTTCGTTCACCGCTAACGGCCGGCGGTGTGAGTCTCGGCGTCGCGCTGGCAGCCACTCTTCCGTTTGCTGTCCTTAGCGTGGTGCTGATGCGGCTGGTAATTCGTTCACGAAAATGGAAAACCGCTACGGGAAGGGAAGAGCTAGTTGGTTCGACCGGCGTCGTCACGACGGAGCTGAAAGCGGAAGCCGAGGGAATGGTTCGCATCCACGGCGAGCTTTGGCGCGCCGTTTCCTCGCAACCGGTTCCGGAGGGCAAGAGTGTGCAAGTGACCAAGGTCGAGGGGCTAAAGCTATACGTCGAGCCGGCGGAAGTGGCCAGCCCGGCGGGCAAGTAAAAATAGACGAAGTGCGTTCTCAGGAGGAACAAGATGGAAATTGGCGGATTCATGAGCGTAATCGTCGGGTTCGGCCTTCTGTTCGGGCTAATCTGGTTTTGGAACTCGCTGTACATCATCAAGGAGTGGGAGCGCGGCGTAGTGCTGCGGCTCGGACGGTTGCAGCCGGAAGCCAAGGGCGCGGGCCTGAACCTGGTTTTGTGGCCGATTGAAACGCTCTATCGCATCAGTTTGCGCCTCGAAACACTCGACGTTCCGCCGCAGGACATCATTACCCGCGACAACGTCTCGGTAAAAGTGAACGCCGTCACTTATTTCCGCGTGGTGGATGCGAATCTCGCGCTCTCCCAAGTCCAAAACTATCAATACGCCACGTCGCAGCTCGCGCAAACCACGCTCCGCAGCGTCGTCGGACAATTTGAATTGGACGAGATTTTGTCGCAACGCGAAAAAGTCAACGCGAAGCTCCAGGTGATTTTGGACCAGGACACCGAGCCCTGGGGCATCAAAGTTTCCAAGGTGGAAGTAAAGCAGGTGGACATCCCCGAAAGCATGCAGCGCGCCATCGCGAAACAGGCGGAGGCGGAGCGCGAGCGCCGCGCCAAGATCATTCATGCGGAAGGCGAGTATGAAGCTTCCGCGAAGCTGGCCGATGCCGCGAAAGTTCTGGAAACGCAGTCCTCGGCGATTCAGTTGCGCTATTTGCAAACTCTCACCGAGATAGGTGTCGAGAAGAACACCACGATTGTATTTCCGCTCCCCATCGATATTATTAACAAGTGGACCCAGGCGTTGGGAGGAAAGCAAAGTTAAGAAATGAGTTATGGAGGACATCGGGGCGCCGGTGAGCGCGTACTCGAAGGCCGTCACGTCATTGGCTTGTTCCTGGCGGTGATTCTGCTTTCGGGACTGTTTTTCACGCTGGGCTACGTCATGGGACTGCACCAGTCGGAAGCCAGCGCCGATGCTTTGCCCGGCAAGCCGGAGCTGCGCAATCCTTCCAAGCCGGAAGCCGCTTCAAAACGCGCAAACAAGAAGCCTCCGGCGGAAACTCCTGCCGAAACAAGTGCGCCGGCAAGTTCGGATTGGGAGTTTTATCACGCGGGCGAAACAGGGAAGGCTGACGATCGTTTGAAGCCCGACACTTCCGCGTCTTCGCCGCAATTGCAGCAGACCGCGCCGGTTTTGGTGAAGTCTCCCACCGGCTCGCGAAGCGCGAGCAACAATGCTTCAAAAGTTTCCAATCGCGCAACCGCGCCGGTCAACGGATACTCCCTGCAAGTGGCTGCAATGAACAAGGAAGTGGACGCCCTGGACTTGGCAAAAATTTTGCAAAAGAAAAAATTTCCCGCGTACGTGCTCTCTCCGCACGGCGACAAATATTATCGCGTGCAGGTGGGCCCCTATGCGGACCTGAAGGCTGCCGACGGTGCGCGCAAGGGCCTTGAAGACGCCGGCTTCAAAGCCTTCGTGAAGCATTGATGCCCTCGGACAACGGGCTCACGCTGGCGGCTTCCGATTCCGAGGCAAGAATCCCAGATCGCTTTCGGTTATTGATTGGCGCTATTTCCGGCGGAGCACTTTCCCTTTCCTTTACCGGACTCTATCTCAGCATCTATTCCTGGATTTGCGTCGGCGTGCTGCTCTTGGCGGTGCTCGGCGCGAGCGGCCGCGTGGCATTTGCGTGCGGGTTCTTACATGCAATCTTTTTTGTTCTGACTTCCGTGCCCTGGATCGCCACCGTGCTGAGCGTCCATGGAGGGTTGTCGAAGGCGGGTGGCTGGGGCGTGCTGCTGCTGATTGCTGCCGCCTGGGGTGTGCTTGTAGGCAGCTTCACGTGGATCGTGCATCGAATATCACGCCGGAGCATCGAGTTGGCCTGCATCGCGACTCCGTTCGTGTGGGTCACGTTCGAATTTGTCCGCGCACACCTGCCGGAAATCAGTTTTCCGTGGAACTTGCTGGGCTATCCCGCATCAGCCAACCTCGGTCTGCTCCAAATCACAACCCTCACCGGCATTTATGGACTCTCCTTTCTTGCGGCTGCATTCAATGGGCTGCTCGCGTGGGTCGTCGTGTCGAAAAAGATGGCGCTAAAGCAGCGAATCGTAATCGGAGGAGGGGCAGCTGCGGTGCTCGTGATAGTGATGTTGACCACGCCCCACCTGGTGCCGGAAGCGAAGGCCCAGCATTTTGCGCGCGCCGTGCAGCTCAATTTTCCCGAGGTCCAGGAGTATCCACCCGATTGGTTCTCAAAAAATGCGCCGCAGCTCGACGAAATCGCAAAATTAAGTCTCGCGCCGGGCTCCGAAAAGCCGGACTTGCTCGTTTGGCCGGAGGCGCCCGCGCCGTTTTCGTTCGAGGATCCACGATTTGCAAAAGTGGCCTCGAACTTGGCGACTCGCTTCGGCCATCCATTTCTCGCCGGAGTGATCGAATGGAAACCGCCCGATCCTTCCGATCGGATTTCGCGGGGAGAGCAAGCGGCATACAACAGCGCCATCCTCGTCGATCCGCAAGGCCAGCGCGTCTTCACTTACGACAAGATTCATCTCGTGCCGTTTGGCGAATACGAGCCGTTTCCCCTGATTCACCGCGTGGTCGCCAACATTTCCACCGAAGTCGGTGGCTTCCGCAAAGGCAGCAAGTACGCCGTTGGCCGGGTGCAGGATGGCCACACGTTTGGCGTGTTCATCTGCTACGAAGCGATTTATCCGGGCGAAGTACGTCGATTCACAGCGAATGGCGCGCAATTGCTCCTGAATATTTCCAACGACGGCTGGTTCGGCCGCTCCGCGGCAGCCGCGCAGCATCTGCACATGGTGCGCGTCCGCGCCGTGGAAAACCGCCGCTGGATTGTCCGCGCCACAAACAACGGATTTACTGCTTCCATCGATCCCTACGGCCGGATGGTGCAACCGCTCCCGCCCGATGTGCGGGCCGCGGCGGACCTGCCCTACGACTTTCGCACCGACGAAACCATTTACACGCGCTTCGGAAACTGGTTCGCGTGGCTTTGCGTCATGGTTTCCGCTATTCTGTTGGGGACCTCCTTAAAGAAAGTGTAGCGGCGGGTTTATCCCGCCAGCTTGTGAAAGCAACGGAAATTCCTCGGAAAGATACCAATGATCCTCGAAGACCTACAGCATCGCTACGAAGCTCTGAAACCGCGCATCACACTCGTTCGGAGTTATCTTTGACGCGCCCAGCAACCGCGAACGCCTGAAATCCCTCGAAGCTCGCGTCGCCGACCCCAATTTCTGGAACGATCAAGAAGCCGCTCAAGGAGTTTTGCGCGAACGCAAGCGCGCTGAAGAGCAAATCGCCGCTGACGAAAAACTCGCTGCGGCCAGCGGCGACCTCGAGACGTACATCAACCTTGCCCAGGAAGAAACGAATCCCCAGCAAAGAGAAGACCTCCTGAAAGAGCTGGAGCGTGAACTCGGCGCAGCGGACATTTACGTTTCCGATCTTGAAACAAAGACGCTGCTTTCCGGCGAAAGCGATCGCCTCAACGCCATCATGACCATCAAGCCCGGCGCCGGCGGGACGGAGTCGCAGGACTGGGCGTCCATCCTGCTGCGGATGTATTTGCGCTGGGCAGAGCGAAAAGCTATTAGCGCGTCGGTGCTGGATGAAACGCCGGGAGAAGAAGCGGGCATCAAGAACGCGACAGTACAGTTCAGCGGCGAAAATGCGTACGGGTTGCTCACCGGCGAAACCGGAGTGCACCGCCTGGTGCGAATTTCTCCTTTCGATCAAGCAGCGCGCCGGCACACTTCGTTTGCGTCGGTGTTCGTGATCCCCGAGGTTGACGACAAAATTGAAGTCAACATCCGGCCCGAGGATTTGAAAGTGGACACCTTCCGCTCCGGCGGCAAAGGCGGGCAAAACGTCAACAAAGTCGAAACCGCCGTGCGCATCACGCATTTGCCGAGCGGCGTGGTGGTTGCGTGCCAGGCCGAACGTAGCCAGCACAAAAACCGCGAACTCGCCATGAAGATGCTCCGCTCGCGCCTCTACGACCTGGAACTGCAGAAGCGCCAGGCCGAAACCGACAAGCTCGACGAAACCAAGAAGGACATCTCGTTCGGGAGCCAGATTCGTTCTTACGTAATGCAGCCCTACCAGATGATCAAAGATCTGCGGACGCGGTTCGAGGTAGGCGACGTAAACCGCGTCCTCGACGGTGATTTGGACCCCTTCATTCGCTCGTACTTGATGGCCAAAAAGACCAAAGGCCGCCTCGAAGTCCAACCCGACGACAACGGCGAACCCGAATAGCGCGGCTTGGAAGGCCAAGCCAAATTCATTGAGCAATTTCCGTCTTATGTGTGGATTTGCCTAACGCCCATTTTCCGGGGCCGCTGTATGCGAGCACTAGCAGCCCGCCCATGATCGCCAGATTTTTTCGAAAATGCGTTTCCTGCATGCCCGCCATCATTCCGGTGGCGGCCCAATAGTTATGAAAAATCACCGTCAGCGCCGTCGTGTAGAGAAACATAATGAATGCGGCAATGCGCGCCTGGTATCCAGTGATGAGGCAGATCGAGCCTGCCAATTCGATAACCATCGCAATGGCCAGAAGCACGGGGATCATCGGCAAGTGCCTGGTGCTCATGTATTTCACGTTTTCGGACCAGGAGAACACCTTGGCGATTCCACTGGTTGCAAAAATGTACGTGATCATCAAACGCCCGAGGAGCGGGATGACGGGATGTTCGAGCTTCACGTGCGCCTCATTTTCTTGGCAGCGTTGATACCGGGATATGGCTCTCATTCACCAGGAGTTGTTTTACTTCAAATACTTGGAGTCATTCATGCCGTAACGCAACCAGTGGATCCACGCGCGTCGCGCGATGCGCGGGGACGAAGCATGCCAGTAAAGTGACTGCAGCAAGAAGCGCGGCGATTGTGCCGAACGTGATGGGGTCCGTGGCCTTCACCGAAAAGAGCATGGATTGCAGGAAGCGCGTCAGCACGAGCGCGCCGAACAATCCAGCACCCACGCCAAATGCAATCGTCACCGCGCCTTCCGTCAAAGCCATTTTAAGAATGTCCCCGCGCTGCGCCCCCATCGCGATGCGAATGCCGATTTCATTGGTGCGCTGGCTGAACGTGTAAGCCATCACGCCATAAATTCCAATCGAGGCAAGGAGAAGCGCCACGCCGGCGAAAAGGCCAAGAAGTTCCAGGGCAAAGCGCCGTTCCGCAAGCGAAGCCGAGAGTACCGTGGACATCGTTCGCACGTTGAAGACGGGAATGTTCGGATCGACATGCTGAACTTCGGTTCGCACGGTCTCGCCGACGGTGCCGGGATCTGCGGCAGTGAGAACGAACACGACGCTGGCATAAGGAGGGGCCTGGAAAACGGGACGATAGATATGCGGCGCCCCGGCGGCGTCAAAGCCATCCGACTTGATGTTGCCGACGACGCCAACAATGGTGAACCACGGAATCGGAGCATTTTGACTGCGGGCGCCTCGTGTGACAGGGCGAATGCGCTGACCCACAGGGCTGGAATCCGGCCAATAGCGCCGGGCAAAAGTCTCGTCAACAAGAATGACTTGTTGAGCCTGCGTGTCATCCGAATCGGTGAAAAAACGACCGCTGATGAGAGGGGTCTTCAACACGGAGAAATAAGCGGGAGTTACGGCACTGATCTCCGCCACAGGCGCGCGTTCGGACTCAAGCGAGCGATTCTCAATCACAAAAGAGAATGGATTCCGCTGGCGGTCCATGGGAAGGCTGGCCGGTGAGCCGATAGCGGCTTGCTCGACGCCGGGAATCGCTGCAACGCGCCGTAAGGCTTCCTGGTGAAACGCCGCGCGCTTTTCCGGAGCGAAGTAAAGATCCTGTTTGGGGTCGTTGGGAACCGAAAGCCAGAGCTTTGCGGTGACGACGTGGCTGGGCTCAAAGCCCGGTCGCACTTCGAGCAGATGCCAAAAACTGCGAAACAGGAGCCCCGCGCCAATCAATAGAATCAGCGAGAGAGCAATCTCCGACGCCACGAGAAAGCGTGAAGCCTTGAGCTGGTGCTTGCTCGAACCGGAGCCGCGGGTGCCTTCGCGAAGCGCTATGACGTGACTGCCGCGCGTTGCTTGCAGAGACGGAACTAAGCCAAAAATCACGCCAGTAAGAATCGAGAGGAAGAAAGCGAACAAAAGCACGCCCGGGCTCAAGGTGATTTCGCTGAGTCGCGGGAGATCCGCGGGAGCAAACCGAAGCAGCGAGTCTTTCACCCAAAACACAGTGACTAAAGCTGTGGCGCCGGAAATTGTGGCGAGAAGGATACTTTCGGTTAGCAGTTGCGTGATGAGCCGGGAGCTTCCCGCCCCAATGGCAAGGCGAATCGCGATTTCGCGTTGGCGAACCGCGGAGCGCGCGAGGAGCAAGTTGGCAAGATTGACGCAGGCAATGAGCAGGACGAACGCAACAGCAGCGAAAAGCACGAGCAGTTCAGCCCGAACGTTGCCGACGAGGTCTTGCTGAACGGGCACGATTCTCACGGCCCATCCGGCGGCAGCGGGATATTCCTCGGGAAACTGCCGCGCGATCTGCGCAACGAAACTGTCGAGCTGTGCTTGTGCTTGCGCGATCGTAAGCCCCGGCTTGAGCCGCCCCATGACGCCGGGAAGAAGCCGAATCGCGCGAATCGGTGGATCCGGAAACGGCGCTGCGGCAAGCCCGCAAGTGGCCCACATGTCGACGTCGGTGGTGAGCGTGCGGCCAGGATGGCGGAAGCCCGGAGGCATCACGCCGGCGATAGTGTAGATGTCGCCGTCCATGCGAACCTTTTTGCCTAGAATATTCGGATCGGCGCCGAAGCCCCGACGCCAGTAAGCGTCGCTAATCACCACGGGCTCGGAAAAACCCGGAAGAGCGTCGGCGGGCACGTAGGTGCGCCCGATCTGCGCATGAGCCCCGAGCATCGTGAAGTAGTCGGCGCCTGTGCCGAGCAATTCCACGCGTTCGGGTCGCTCTCCGCCGGTGATGTTGGCGTCAACGGGGTAGATGACGGAGAGGTCCCGAAAAACGCCGGAGCGGTCACGGAGGTCCCAAAGCTCGGGAACGGACAAGCCCACGTCATGCGTGTTGGAATTGCGAAGGTCGTCGTAAACACGAACGAGCTGTTCCGGATGCGGAAAGGGAAGTGGTTGAAGAACCACGGCGTGAACCACGGTGAAAATCGCTACGTTCGCTCCAATGCCAAGCGCGAGAGTAAGAATCGCGACCACCGTGAAGCCCGGACTGCGCCGCAACATTCGTCCCGCATAACGAAGATTTTGCCCCGCGATTTCCATCCAGCCGACAATGTCCATGGAGCGAGTATCTTCCTTGAGCAGAGTTGAGTTGCCGAAGCGGCGTTGCGCGTCGTAGCGCGCTTCCTCCGGCGACATTCCGGCAGCCACGTTATCGGCCGAGCGCATTTCAACGTGTGAGCGAAGCTCCTCGTCGAGGTCGTGCTCTAGTCGACGAATCTGCAACAAGCCCTTGAGGCGGGAAAGCAGGGACATTGTCTTTGCTCCTTGTTTATCGCTCCTTGCCTAATTTTTGCTCGTTGACTTCATTGCTCGTGGGCATGATGCGGAGTCGCGCGCCAATCTTCGCGATGTCCGCCCCCAAAATGAGTCTCACGAGGCGAACTCCAAAACGGCCGCCACAGCTTCAGTAAGCCGCGCCCAATTTTTTTCTTCGGCGGCCAATTGTTTGCGGCCCGCCTCGCTCAGGCGGTAGTAGCGCGCGCGGCGATTGTTTTCCGACGTTCCCCATTCCGCGCGAATCCAACCCTCCTGCTCCATGCGGTGCAGCGCGGGATACAGCGAGCCTTCCTCCACACGCAGCATGTCTTTCGACACGCGTTGAATGTGTAGGGTGATCCCGTAACCGTGCATCGGTCCACGCACAAGCGTCTTAAGAACCAAAAGGGCCAGAGTTCCCTGAAGAACATCAGCTTTGGGCTTCGTCAAAAACCTCTCCTAGACAGCTAGGGTAGACATCTATAGGTAAGACGGCTCTCTCCGCATTTCGTTTCGTTAGAAGAATGAGAATTTTCATTTGGTGGCTCAGACTGAGATTTGCGCGCGTAAGGCGGCGTCTAAACCCGCCACGCTGGGATTCTTGCTTGAGGATGCTATGATTTGCGCATGATGGCGGGCGCTCGGTGTATCCGTCTGGCTGCGATTCTCTCCTTGGAAGCCATTGTTTCGATTGGATTTGTTCGAGGTGCGTTGGCTCACGGGGACGTGGCAATCGCCGGTGCCGAAGAAGAGGCTGTAGGCTCGAAGACCGGCCAGGCCGGAGCGACCGAAGCACCTCCGAAGGAGACAGCAAAGGCCCCGGAGTGGCAAACGTGGGTAAAGTGGGGGGATTTGTTCTTGGAAAGATTTCGAGTTCTTGAATTGAAGTTGAGAGGTTCGCAGGGTGGTATGGCCGTGGTGTTGCGACTCCAGGCAGCTGGGTTGTACAGCGGGCCGGAGAAGCGGGAGGAGTTGCTGCGGCAATCGGCGGCGGCGGATCCAGAGCAGCAAGGCATTTGGGGCGAGCTGGGCGTCGAGCAAGTGCGGCGAAGCATGCTGGAGGAAGCCGCCGCAACGCTGAAGACCGCTCAGGAACGACAAGCCAAGGAGTTGTGGACTCTGCGGCTGGAAGCGATGATGGCTGCTTCGCGTGGCGATTGGAAAGCAGCAGAAGCCAAGCTGCTGGAGTTGGGAAGCCGGTCGCCAGCAATGTCTCGAGAGGAAATACAGAGTTGGCCGGGGAATCTTGCGCCGCGCGAAAATGTTGTGGGTGAAATTTGGAGGTGCGTGAGAGAAAACAGCGCGGCGGCGTGCGTGGACAAAATAAAATTTCCCGCGAGCGAAATTCACGATTTCAGGGAAATTCAAGATTCCGAAGAACAGCTCTTCGCCGAAGAGCGATGGGAGCAACTTGCAGAGCTGCCCGAGCCACGTTCGGAAGCACCGGCTGCTTGGTTTCGGCGCGGCGTCGCGCTGGCGGAATTGAAAGATTGCGGACGGGCGACTCCTGCGCTCGAGCGCGGCCTCGATGTGGGCGCTGAAGCGGCGGCGTATTGGCTGGAGCGTTGTTACGCTGCGGAAGCGGAACGCTCGATTGCCCGGCTTGGCGCGTCGGGGAATTCGGCGGCGTTTCATCGGGTGCGCGGCGATTTTCTGGTGCGCGCCAAGGGCGATATGCAAGGGGCGACCGAGGAATACAAAAAGGCCATGCAACTCGATCCGCGCGATCCGGTACCAGCGGAAAGACTCGCGCAGGCCTACGAAAATATCGGCGACATGCCGCGCGCGAAACAGGCGGCGCACGAAGCGCTGGCGCTTGATCCGCGACGCGTGGTGTCGTTGCGGCTGCTCGCCTCGATCGCGATGAACGAGAGAGACTACGCGAACGCGGTCGAATCCTTGAACAAACTGGTTGCCATGCAACCCAACGTCGCTTGGACGCGCGTGCAGCTTGGAATTGCGTACGCGCATACGGGGCAGCCGCAAGAAGCGCTCGCCAATCTGCAGCCGGCGCTGGCGGCGGGTTATCCCGACGAGCGTGGGGCGCTGCACGCAATACTGGCGAGGGTGCTGCGCAAGCTCGGCCGCGAGCAGGAAGCGCAAAGCGCCGCAGCAGAATCCACGCGGCTCTCCAACCTCTTCCAGCAACACGGATCAACTCCGGCAACGCCCCCAGTGTCACCGCCAGAAGAGCGTCGATGATCAAGACCAGGCGCGGCTTCAACAGACGCGATTTTCTTTTCAAAGCGGCGCCGTTGGCTCCTTTCTCTCTTGTGCCTCCTTTCTCACTTGCGGACCTTTTCTTACGGCTTGCATTGGAGCAATCTCCACGCCGACAAGCGAAGCATCCGGCGGCGAATCAGCCAGGCGGGCCGATTCGGTTTGAGCTGGCCCGGGCTTCGTGCGGATTGGATTTTGTCCTGCGAAACGGGGCGCAGGGGCGCAAATACCAGGTCGAGACGCTTCCCGGCGGGCTGGGCGTGATTGATTTTGACGGCGATGGCTGGCCGGATCTTTTTTGCGTGAATGGGGCGGCGCTGCCTTCGCTTATCAAAACGGGGAAGGAATACTGGAACCGGCTTTATCGCAACAATCGCGACGGAACGTTCAGCGACGTCACCGAGAAAGCGGGCCTCGCGGGGCAAGGTTACGGCATGGGGGTAGCCGTGGGCGATTACAACAATGACGGGCATGAGGATTTGTTCGTCGTGGGAGTGCATGGCAATCAGTTGTACCGGAACAATGGCGATGGAACTTTCACCGATGTCACTGAGAAAGCAGGACTTGGCGCGCCGGGCCTGAAAAAACTGTGGTCGGTGGCCGCGGCATGGATTGATTATGACAGCGACGGGCGGCTGGACCTGTTTATCTCCAATTATTGCGACTGGGACGCGGCGAGCGATCCCGTTTGCGGCGGCTATTGCCATCCGGATGTGTATCGCGCGGAGCCGATGCAGCTTTTTCATAACAATGGCGACGGCACTTTCACGCAGATGACGGCGAAAGAGGGTTTCCCCGAGGTGCTGGGCAAGGGAATGGGCATTGCGATGGCGGATTTTGCCGGCGATGGGCGGCCCGGGCTGTTCGTGGCCAACGACAATGCGCGCAATTTGCTGTTTCGGCCGGCGGGAAACGGCTTCCAGGAGATCGGAACGGACGCGGAAGTGGCGTACAACGGCGACGGGCGCAACATTTCGGGGATGGGCGCGGACTTTGGCGACATTGACGGCGACGGCCAGCCGGATTTGGTGATGACCGGGCTGCGAAATGAAACGTATGACGTGTTTCTGAACCGTTTTCGGAACGGGGCCGGCGCATTTGAGGATGGAAGCGCGTCCACGGGGCTGCTGGCGCTGAGCCGTCCCTGGAGCGGATGGGGATGCGGCCTGGTGGACCTGGACAATGACGGCTGGCTGGACCTGTTTGTGGCAAACGGAGGGTTTGAAGCGAGAGATGCGCAGGCGAACCGGGTTTTCCGGAACGTGAAAGGCAAGTTTGCGGACGTTTCGGACGCGGCTGGGAAGGAGTTTGCGCTGGCGCGGATGCATCGCGGCGCGGTGTTTGCGGATTTTGACCGCGACGGGCGGCTCGATGCGGCGGTAACGGCGATGGGGGAGCGCATTGAGTTGTGGTGGAACCGGAGTCCTCGGAAACATTGGTTGCAGGTGCGGCTGAAAGGGACGAAAAGTAACCGCTCGGCGATTGGGGCGCAGGTAACGTGCAAGTCGGCAAGCCGGACACAGTCGAGGTGCGTAACGAATTGCGTTGGGTACGCGTCGAGCAGCGACCTGACGGTGCACTTTGGGCTGGGCGAAGATCGCAAAGCCGCCGTGGAGATTCGCTGGCCGTCGGGCGTTGTCCAGAAGCTGGGCGAAGTTGCAGCGGACCAGAGGATGGAGGTCGAAGAGACGATCTGAAAGCAGAAAGCAGAAAGCAGAAAGCAGAAAGCAGAAGGTTCCAGAATGGGAAGAAAAGGGGTATACCCCGGTGGTTTTTGTAAGAGTGTGAAAGGAAAGAACTTGGAGTATACGTAACTTGGAAGAATATACGGAAGATTGTAGGTCGGCTTTTGCCAGTCGAAACTCGAAACGCGAAATACGAAACTCGGCGCGTCGAAACGAAGCTGTGTGCAGCATTGATACCTGAGTGGGACAGCTTGGGCGTGGGCGACGCGGTTCTCTCAACACGGAGAGCGCAGAGCGCGCAGAGAAGAGTGCCGCAGCAGGGCGAGGATTGAGTTCAAGTGATACTTTCACTCCCGCCCCCCTTAGGTCCCC